>NZ_QTWS01000003.1 GCF_003461245.1 Blautia sp. AF19-10LB | reverse complement strand
CTGGAATGTCTGCAACTATGAACGCCATCATTATAAAGAACTGGGACTGGAAAAGTATCTTGACTGGTATTATCAGAAAAAAGTACATAAAGGAGATCTGTGGTACAGACAGCTACCATCACAGACAGCGTAGGAGACCTGCAAGCAGTTGGACAAAGCATGGAAATCTTTTTATGTCCTGAAAAAGACTGGAGGGATCAAAGATCCAAATCCGCCCCGTTTTAAACAGGATAATATACCGGTCACATACATGCAGATGGGGATCCGGCATGAGAAAGGTTCAGACCAGCTGCGTCTGTCTCTGTCAAAGGATCTGAAAAGCTACATGGAAGAAACATATGGGATCCATGAAAAATTTCTATATCTTGAAAATAAGATTTTCAGGAACATGGATCATATAAAACAGCTGCGGATCTATCCACCGGAAAACGGAAAATGTGACCTTATTGTTATCTATGAGATTGAAGAGCCGGAACAGATTTCTCAGAATGGACATTATTTATCTATTGATCTGGGACTTCATAATCTGATGACCTGTTATGATTCTGGAAATGGCAGGGCTTTTATTCTGGGAAGAAAGTATCTTTCTCTGGAAAGATATTTTCATAAAGAAATCGCCAGAGTTCAGTCTGTATGGTATGCACAGCAATCGGAAAGAGGAATAAAATATCCAAAATCATCGAAACATATCCAGAGACTTTACAGGAAAAAGCAGAATGCAGTAAAGGATTATCTTCACAAAGTGACCAGATGGATTGCAGAATACTGCAGAAAAGAAGATATCCGCTGTGTGGTTGTGGGGGACATCCGAAATATCCGCAAAGAAAAAGATATGGGACACAAGACCAACCAGAAGTTTCACGGACTGCCATATAACAGGCTGTATATCATGCTGGAATATAAGTTGAAACTGTATGGGATTCAATTGATAAAACAAGAGGAAAGCTATACCAGCCAGTGCAGCCCGTTTTCACCGGAAATATCAAAGAGATATGCAGAATCATCAAACCGAAAAGAGCGGGGTATGTATATAACTGACGGAGTAAGATTTAACGCAGATGCAGTAGGCGCGTTTAATATCCTGCGGAAATATCTTTCCGTATCCGGGAAGCAAAAAGAATTGTCCGTAACCGGACTAAAAAATCCAGAAATAATAAAAGTAGCTGTATAGCCGAAAGGCAAGCAGTATTGGTGCCATGGACGCACCCTGAAAAAAGGCGGTATCCCGCCAGATTTCAGATGCTCTGGTAACTTGTTGCCGAGTAGTTCACTTGCCCATGAGAGGCTCAAACCTGTAAGAACCGCTCTTATTAATTTATATGGTCATACTCACCAGAAAGAACACTTTTATAAAGAACACCCTTATATGTATTGTGTGTGTTTAGACGCACATGAAATGAAGCCTGTACTTTTGGATGATATCATTGAAGAAGTAAAAGATAAAAGGATTGCGTATGAAGAAAATATTTTATAGCAAATTATGGGGGCTGATGCTGCCGATCGTGCTGCAGAATCTGATGCTGGCACTGGTTGCTGTTGCAGATGCATTTATGCTTGGCGGAATGGATCAGAACTATATGTCAGCGGTGTCGCTGGCGACGCAGATCCAGTTTATATGATCGGGCGTGCGGTCAATGACGTGACGATCAACGGAATCTTTGGTGCAGGCGGTGATACCTTATTTGATATGTACAGCCTTGCCGTCTGTATGTGGTGCCTCGCAATCCCACTGGCAGCTGCAGGAACATATTACTTCCACTGGCCGGTTGTGGTCGTTTATGCCTGTACCTGCATCGATGAAGTCGGCAAACTGCCCTGGGTGCTTCACCATTTCCGGAAGTATAAGTGGGTGAAGGACCTGACACATTGAGAAAATGTTTATTAAAAAAATCCTTTTGATTTTATATCAGAAGGATTTTTTTTGTGGAAATCAGGCATCCTCAATTGTATAAAATAACTAAAAACCAACGCAGCAAATTATCAAAAAGCAACGAAATATCGAAAGCACTTCTAAAAAAAGACATGTGTCCTATGAAAAAAGGACCAACGCCGCTTATACTTTGAACTAACAAATGCGGATGACAAAATCAAAAAAACATGAAGGGAGACGCCATAATGAAACGGAAAATAATGGCAATATTATTAGCAGCAGCGATTACTGGATCGCTGGCAGGATGCGGAAGTACACAGGACAAAAATGCGGCTGATGCTTCTGAACAAAAAATGAAAGTAGCAATGGTAACAGACTCTGGTGATATCACCGACCAGAGCTTCAATCAGATGACTTACGAGGCATGTAAGGCATGGGGAAAAGAAAACGATATTGAATTCAACTATTACAAACCACAGAGTGACTCCGATGAAGCAAGAACAGCAAGTGTGGATCAGGCAGTAGCGGATGGCGCGAATGTGATCGTATTATCCGGCTACGTATTTGCCCCGACTGTGATCGATGAATCGGATCTTTATCCAGAAGTTAAATTTCTGGCACTGGACGTAAGTGCCGGTGATATCTGCGAAAAAGGTATCGGAGAAGGATATGACTATAATCCGGATCACTACAATGTGACCGATTACTACAACGAAGATAACGTATACTGCTGTACTTATCAGGAAGAGCTTTCTGGATTTATGGCAGGTTATGCGGCAGTAATGCTTGGCTACCGTCATCTGGGATTCCTCGGAGGAATGTCTGTTCCGGCGGTCAACCGTTATGGATACGGATACGTACAGGGCGCGGATGCAGCGGCAAAAGAACTTGGAATTACCGATGAAGTGCAGGTCGAATATGTATGCGGCGGACAGTTCTATGGAGATGCAGATATCACAGCTTACATGGATACCTGGTATGGATCAAAAGGTGTAGAAGTCGTATTTGCCTGTGGTGGAGGTATCTATACTTCAGCGGCAGAGGCGGCAGTCAAGACCGGTGGAAAAGTAATCGGTGTTGACCTGGATCAGTCAGTAACGATCAATGAGTACAAAGACGGACTGACCGTGACATCTGCGATGAAAGGCCTGCAGGTCACCATTGACAATGTACTTGATGCGATCCTGAATGACGAATGGGATGAGTACGTAGGAAAGATCGAAAACCTTGGAATGGAATCACCGGATCCGGCTGAAAACTATGTACAGCTTCCGGAAGAGACGACACAGTGGGATGATACTTTTACAAAAGAAGATTATCAGAAACTGGTAGAGAGAATGTACAACGGAGAATATGAAGTCTCAAGTGACAGCACAACATTCCCGGAAACAGATATCACAGCGACCGATTACGGCAGCATTAAATAACAGGAATAATAAGCGATGAAATAAAGGAGGAAAATAATGAGCGAGTATGTTATTGAGATGTTAAATATAACAAAACGCTTTCCGGGTATTGTAGCGAATGACAATATTACACTTCAGCTAAAAAGAGGTGAGATCCATGCACTGCTTGGAGAAAATGGTGCCGGAAAATCAACGCTGATGAGTGTTTTGTTTGGATTGTATCAGCTGGAAGAAGGAGAGATCCACAAAGACGGTAAAAAAGTTGAGATCCAGGACCCGAATGATGCCAATGAACTTGGAATTGGTATGGTCCATCAGCATTTTAAATTAGTAGAATGCTTTTCCGTACTGGACAACATTATGCTTGGAGTAGAAACTACGACAAAAGGTGGCTTCCTTAAGAAAGACGAAGCAAGAAAAAAAGTAGTAGAGCTGTCTGAGAAGTACGGACTTGCCGTTGACCCGGATGCAAAGATCGAAAATATCACCGTGGGTATGCAGCAGAGAACGGAAATCCTGAAAATGCTGTATCGTGATAATGAAGTCCTGATCTTTGATGAGCCGACAGCAGTACTTACTCCGCAGGAAATCCAGGAGCTCATGGTGATCATGAAAAATCTGGCGGCAGAGGGAAAGAGCATTTTGTTTATCACTCATAAACTGGCTGAGATCATGGCAGTAGCAGACCGCTGCAGCGTTCTTCGAAAAGGAAAATACATCGGAACCGTAGATATCAAAGATACTACTCCGGAAAAACTTTCCGCAATGATGGTTGGAAGAGATGTAAACTTTATTGTCGACAAAAAGCCGGCCAAAACAGGAGATGTTGTATTAAGCGTAAAAAATATGACGGTTGCATCAAAACAGCATAAGAATAATGCTGTAAATAATGTATCTTTTGATGTCAGAAGAGGAGAGATCGTATGCATAGCAGGAATTGACGGAAATGGCCAGTCAGAACTGGTATACGGTCTGTCCGGACTGGAACCATTAAAAGAAGGAACGATCACAATGAATGGTCAGGATATTACCAATATGCCGATCCGCAAACGTATCACTTCCGGCATGAGCCATATTCCGGAAGACAGGCATAAACATGGCCTGGTACTTGATTATTCACTGGAAGACAACATTGTTCTGGAACGTTATTTCGAACCACAGTTTACAGACCGCTTCGGTTTCCTGAAGAGAAAAGAAATCAGAAAGTATGCGGATCGTCTGATCAAACAGTACGATATCCGTTCCGGTCAGGGACCGATCACAACAGTACGTTCCATGTCCGGAGGAAATCAGCAGAAAGCGATCATCGCGAGAGAAATCGACAAAGATCCGAAATTCCTGATCGCAGTACAGCCGACCAGAGGATTGGATGTCGGTGCGATCGAATACATTCACAAACAGCTTGTGGCTGAGCGTGATGCAGGAAAAGGTGTATTACTGGTAAGTCTTGAACTGGATGAGGTCATGAATGTCTCAGACCGCATTCTGGTCATGTATGAGGGCGAGATCGTCGGAGAATTTGACCCGAAAAAAGTATCCGTGGAAGAGCTTGGATTATACATGGCAGGTTCGAAGAGAAAGGGGACAAAAGAAAATGGATAAAAAACAGAAATTTCTGAGAAATAATGGATTTCAGACGGTACTGGCATCTCTGATCTGTATTATCATAGGTTTTATCATTGGATTTGTCGTACTGCTGATCATTTCACCTGCCGGAGCAGGAAAAGCGATCACTGCGATCTTGAAAAACTTTTTCTATTATCCGAATGCCGCAGCGGCGACGAAATATTTTGGAACGACGTTGATAAAAGCATCTGCACTTTTGATGTGTGCATTATCTGTTATATTTGCCTACAAAGTAGGCCTGTTCAATATCGGTGCTGCAGGCCAGTATGTGATCGGTGCAGGCGGATGCCTGTATATGGCATTAAAGTTTAACATGCCGTGGTATGTATGCCTGATAACAGCAGTAGTTATGGCTGCTCTTATAGGCGGGATTTCAGGCGCATTAAAGGCATATCTGAATGTAAATGAAGTAATTTCCTGTATTATGCTAAACTGGATTTCTCTTTACAGCATTAATATGTTATTATCACAGGTAAAGGATGGTTCTACACCATATACAAAATTATTATTCAGCTACAACAAGAGCGCAATGCTTCCGACAGCCGGATTAAATGAACTGTTTCACAATAAATATATGACGATCGGTGTACCGATGTCAGTTATCGTAGCGATCATTGTATGGGTCGTGCTGCAGAAAACAAAATTCGGTTTTGAATTAAAGGCAACAGGAATCAATAAACTGGCTGCAAAATACTGCGGTATGCGTGAAAAAAGAAATATCATCGTTACTATGATGATCTCCGGAGGTCTTGCAGGCTTTGGTGCAGGAATCTTCTACTTAAGCGGAATTGAACAGTGGATGGTGCAGCAGACGAGTGTGCCGGGGATGGGATTCAATGGGATCGCAGCGGCATTTCTTGGAGGCCTGAACCCGATCGGAACAATTTTTGCATCTTATTTTATCCAGCATATTACCAGCGGTGGTACTTATGTAGATACAACAACATACTGTACACAGATTTCTGATCTGATCTCAGCGTTTATTATTTATCTGTGTGCGTTTGTATTCTTCTTCAAGATCTGGTTTAACCGTTACCTGGACAAAAAAGAAGAAAGAAATGCAAAAGTAGAGGAAGGAGGCCGGAAATAATATGACATTATTAGTTCAGTACACATTGATCTTTGCATCCGTTCTGGCTCTGGTTGCCCTTGGAGGCTGTTTTTCTGAGCACAGCGGTGTAATTAATATCGGTCTGGAAGGTATTATGGTAATGGGAGCACTCGGTGGTGCTCTGGCAATGAAATTTATTCCGGCATCAACACCAGGAATCGTTTTATTCATCCTGATCGTGCTGACAAGTGTTCTGGTCGGAATGGTGTTTTCACTGTTCCTTGGAGTTGCGGCGATCCACTTCAATGCAGATCAGACACTGGTTGGAACAGCATTGAACTTAATGGGAACAGCAGCGGCAGTTGTTATCGTAAGAGCAATCAATGTGGCAGAAAATCCAGATAACGTATCTTCTACCGTAGTATATCGTCAGGCGAAACAGGTATTTCTGGTAAAGATCGGAGATTTTGAATTTAATTGGTTTATGCTGCTTGTTGTACTGGCAATCATTGCCTCACATGTAGTATTATATAAGACAAAGTTTGGTCTTCGTTTATGTGCATGTGGAGAGCATCCGCAGGCAGCAGATTCCGTAGGTATCTCTGTTTATAAGATGCGTTATGCAGGTGTACTGATCTCAGGTGCACTTGGCGGTCTTGGCGGTCTGGTCTACATCACTGCAGGTGTAAGTGAATGGAAATTTGAAAATGGTGTAGCAGGATTCGGTTTCCTGGCACTGGCAGTTATGATCTTTGGTCAGTGGAGACCGGTCAACATTGGACTGGCAGCACTGTTATTTGGATTTTTCCGCGCACTGTCAAATGTGTACACCGGATTTGCACCACTTGTAGCATTAAAACTTCCAAGCAGCTTATATAATATGCTGCCATACATTATTTCTCTTATCGTGCTTGCTTTTATTTCACAGAAATCAAGGGCACCAAAGGCAGAAGGAATCCCATACGACAAGGGACAGAGATAAAACAAAAAGAAATGAAAACAGGATATATAGTTACCGGAAAGAGAGGAAAAAAACATGAAAAATTATTCAGAAGACGCAAGCAAACAGTATCATATCCAGGTAGGTAAGGGAGAAGTCGGACGTTACGTTATTTTACCGGGAGATCCGAAACGCTGCGAAAAAATCGCAAAATATTTTGATGATCCGGTTTTTGTGGCAGACAATCGTGAATATGTGACTTATACCGGAACTCTGGACGGAGTAAAGGTAAGCGTGACTTCCACCGGAATCGGCGGACCGTCAGCTTCTATTGCAATGGAAGAACTTTATCGCTGCGGTGCAGATACTTTTGTACGTATCGGAACCTGTGGTGGAATGCAGCCAGAAGTAAAGAGCGGAGATGTTATCATTGCAACAGGTGCTATTCGTATGGAGGGAACCAGCAAAGAGTATGCACCGATCGAATTTCCGGCGGTAGCAGACCTGGAAGTGACTAATGCCCTTGTGGAAGGAGCTAAGAAAGAGGGCTGCGAATTCCATACAGGTGTAGTTCAGTGTAAAGATGCATTTTATGGACAGCATGAGCCGGAAACAAAACCGGTCAGCTATGAACTGATGAACAAATGGGAAGCATGGAAACGCCTCGGCTGCCTTGCTTCTGAGATGGAATCCGCTGCCCTCTTCGTAGTGGCAAGCCATTTAAGAGTACGTGCAGGCTCCTGTTTCCTGGTACTTGCAAATCAGGAAAGAGAAAAATTAGGACTGGAAAACCCGGTAGTACATGACACAGAGAAGGCAATCCAGGTTGCAGTACAGGCGATCCGTGAACTGATCCGTGCAGACAAGGCGAGGGAAAATAATGGAAAAGAAACAGATTGAAGAAATGATAGACCTGGCGATCAGACAGCTTGATTATTCCTATGTACCATATTCACACTTTCATGTAGGCGCGGCACTTCTGGCAAAGAATGGTAAGTATTATACCGGATGCAACATTGAAAATCTTCCGCTTGGATTCGGACCAGCGAATCTGGGGGAGGCATAAGCCGGACAGGCAGAAAGGAATATTTATGGAAACTTATAAGAGAGTATTTGTGATCGTTCTGGATTCACTTGGAATCGGCGCAATGCCGGATTCTGAAAAATTTGGTGACAAAGGTGTGGATACTTTTGGACATATCCTGGATAAGATGGGAAAACTGGATATTCCAAATCTTCAGAAACTTGGAATGCTGAATCTGCATAAAGGTGGAAATATGGAAGGTGTAGAGAAGCCACTGGGCCGCTATATGCGAATCGGCGAGACCAGCAATGGCAAGGATACCATGACTGGACATTGGGAGATGATGGGAATTTACACAGAGAAACCATTTATCACTTTTACAGAAACAGGATTTCCAAAAGAACTGATCGATGAGCTGGAGAAGAGATGTGGCAAGCGTGTCATTGGAAATAAGAGTGCCAGCGGTACAGAGATCATCGAGGAACTTGGTGAGGAAGAAATCAATACAGGAGCGATGATCGTCTATACTTCTGCTGACTCTGTACTGCAGATCTGTGGAAATGAGGAGACTTTTGATCTTGCAAATCTGTATCGCTGCTGTGAGATCGCCAGAGAACTGACCATGAAAGATGAGTGGAGAGTCGGCAGAGTTATTGCCAGACCTTATGTCGGAAAGAAAAAAGGCGAGTTCAAGAGAACCAGTAACCGTCATGATTATGCACTCAAACCGACTGGCAGAACAGCGCTGAATGCATTAAAAGATGCAGGACTTGATGTGATCGGTGTCGGCAAGATCAATGATATTTTCTGTGGCGAAGGAATCACAGAGACGCACCATTCCGACAGTTCTGTTCATGGTATGCAGCAGACGCTTGAAATCTGTAAAGAAGATTTCCACGGACTCTGTTTTGTCAATCTGGTAGATTTTGACGCCCTGTGGGGACACAGAAGAAATCCGGAAGGATATGGCCATGAGATCGAGAAATTTGACAAAGGCCTGGGAGCTCTCATGGATGAACTGAGAGAAGATGATCTTCTCATCCTGACAGCAGACCATGGAAATGATCCGACTTATACCGGAACTGATCATACCAGAGAATATGTGCCGTTTGTTGCATATTCAAAGAAGATGAAGGAAACAGGTGCAATCGAGAACCAGGATACTTTTGGTGTGATCGGCGCGACTATTGCAGAGAACTTCGGCGTGGAGATGCCAGAGGGCACAATTGGAAAATCAATTTTGAAAGACTTGGCGTGAACCATTGGGGACGGTGTTTTGTGGCACAAACACCGTCCCTGTGGCTCTGATTGGAGAAAAGAACATGGGAGAACGGTATTTATATCAAAAGTGTCCTTTTTTGAAAGCCTTAAGCCAGGAAAAGAGGGAGCAGTTTGAAATATATTTTCGAACTGCTCCTGACTGGCTTATTGATTCACTGGTCGTAGAAAAAATAAAAAAAGGGACAACATTTATCAGAGAAAACAATCCGGCAGACACGATCTATTTTATCGTAGAGGGACTGATCGTAGCCACAGATTATCGCGTGCTTGGAGTCAGCTACGATTTTATGCAGTTCCAAAAAATGTATGCATTTGGCGGAATGGAATTCATCATGGACCTGGATGTGTACAAAACATCACTTCGAACTGTGACCGACAGTATTGCGGTGAAGATTTCAAGAGCAATGTTCGAGAAGTGGATGTATTCAGATATAAAGGCTTTGAAATACGAAAGCAAGTTGATAGGCGAATATCTGCTGGAACAGGCAAGAAATGAGCGCATCGTTCTCCTGATGAAAGGGACGGATCGTTTATGTCTGCTGCTTGTTTACCATTATGAGCAATATCAGAAAGATGGAATTCTTTGTGTAAAAGAAGGCCAGAAGAGCCTGGCAGATAAAACCGGAATGTGTCTGAAAAGCATAAACCGCGCAGTCAAAACACTTTCAGAACAAGGCCTGATCCGGAAACAGGGAAACAAAATCCTGGTGGAAAAACGACAGTACGAAGAAATGAAAGCACTGATCTCTGAGAAAACGGATATAGGATAGAATGCCATGTAGACGTAGGATGCAAAAAAAGCTATACTGTAGAAAAAGTACCAGAGGTGGCTGCGGGAATGAAAAATAAAATTTTGGTGATTGAGGATGACCGTGCAATTTCAGAATTGTTGTGTATGAATCTGGAAGCGGCAGGGTATGAGACTGTGGCAGCTTATGATGGGGAAGAAGCTCAGCGGCTGCTCTTATGGCATGAGGATGCAGATCTGGCAGTGGTGGATATCATGCTGCCGGGGAAAGACGGGTTTGCACTGATGGAGGATTTTAAAAGGAGGAATCTTCCGGTAATCTACCTGACCGCAAAGGATGATGTTGCGTCCAAGGTAAAGGGATTAAGGCTGGGTGCAGAAGATTATATGGTAAAGCCATTTGAGATGCTGGAACTTCTGGTACGCATGGAGAAAGTGTTGGAGAGGACCGGAAGAGCCAGAAAAATATTGACGATCCGAAATATTATGGTGGATGTGCAAAGTCACCAGGTTTTAAAGGATGGAATTCCGGTAGGTTTGAAACCAATGGAATACGACCTCTTTGTGCTGCTACTCCAAAATAAAAACATTGCGCTTGGAAGGGAAGAACTGTTGAAACGGGTCTGGGGAGAAGACTATCTGGGAGAAAGTAGAACAGTAGATGTTCATATCGGACAGCTTAGAAAAAAACTGGAACTTTATGACGAGATCAAGACAATCCCGAAGCTTGGATATCGTCTGGAGGAATAGGTATGAAGCTGTGGAAACGGACAGTACTTCTTATGCTGGTAACTTTATTGTGCGCGCTGATCCCGGTGGGCGCACTAAGCGTTTTTGTCACAGGAAAACGAAGTTTAAATAATGCCGCTGAGACATACGGGAGACAATTGGAAAATGGGAAGGCGCTACTGGAACAATTTTGGGATAACAGCAAATATGAACAGATGTCAGAGACCGGAAAGAAAGCCTATATGGGATTTCAGTTTCAACGATGCTGTGGAGCTGGCATGGCGTTGATCGATAAGAAAAGCAATGCTGCTATTGAAAATCTGACAGATTATGAAGTTGTAGGAATTGAAAATCTGGGCTTGAAGAATGAAAATGATCCATATGCTTACAAGATACAGAAATTGGGGAAGAAGTACCTTCTTCTTCAAAAAGTGGCTTTATCTAAACCAGAAGGATATGATGTCCTCTCTGTCCGGGAAGTCACGGAACTCTTTACAGAGTTGAGGCAGACAGCGGTCTGGTTTGCGGGTATCTATATGGCAGTGTTTCTGATTGCCGGTCTTTTTATTTACATGATGATGAAAAGGACTGTGGAACGGATGGAGAAACTGCAGGAGGTGGCAGAGAAACAGGAACTGCTTATGGGAGCACTTTCCCATGAAATGAGAACACCGTTAACATCCATTATTGGTTATTCAGATACCCTGCGTCATGTAAAGCTAAAAGACGAACAGAAAGATCGGGCACTGGAACACATTAACCGTGAGGGGAAACGTCTGGAGGCTCTTTCGGGGAAAATGCTACAGTTGCTGGGACTTTATCAGAACCACACCATACAGATGGAAATGACTCCGGCAGGGGACCTTTTAAATCATGTCATTGATATGGAAAAGGAACAGGCAGAGAAGAAAAAGGTGCAGCTAAAAATGGAATATGAAGCATTTTCCATGAAGATGGATCCTGCCTTGATGGAAAGCCTTCTGGTAAACCTGATCGATAATGCCCTAAAGGCCACGGATGCCGGCGGAAGTATTCTGGTAAAGGCATATGAAACATCTGGAAAAAAGATATTTGAGGTGTCTGATACAGGAATAGGAATTCCGAAGGAAGAACTGGGAAAGATCACAGATGCCTTTTATATGGTGGACAAATCACGAAGCCGTAAAGAAGGCGGCTCCGGGCTTGGACTGGCACTTTGTGTGAAGGTGGCAGAGATCCATGGTGGAAAGCTGAAGATTGAAAGCCAGCCAGGAGAGGGGACAACGGTAAGGGTTGTCTTCTGATTTACAAGTTGTTTACATTTTGATGAATACATTAGAAAGGCAATATGGTACTCTTTTCCTACAAGAAGAGGGTACCTTTTTAATATGGATAAGAAAGGATGGGGAAGTGATGAAAAAAATAAAAATGTTCATGGGAGCCGTTCTGTGTATGAATCTTTTAGTGGTATCAGGATGTGACAGTGTTGTCCAGTCTGCTGTTGTGGAAGAAAAGGATAAAACAGACCAGAAAAAAGAAGAAAACAAGGAAACAGTTCAGAAAACAGTTGCAGAACAGGTAGGGGCACCGGAAACTTATCAGGCAACGATCCAGGCAGACTTAAGATCAGCGGAGCGGGAGGATAAAGAAAATCCGATGAAGTTTACTTTGACAGCGGATGCACCGGTAAAAGTGCCAGATGTAGATGCAATCTGTTTAAAAAAAGTAAAGAGAGTGCTGATTTCTGAAGAGGAACAGAATAAGATAAAAGACACATTCGGCAAAGGACAGCCCGTGCAGGAAGAGAACAATGAGAATGAACAGGCAGGGACGTATACAGTAGATGGACTGACCTATCGGTACTCTTATACAAAGAGTGAACAGGAATCTGATGTGGAGGAACTTGGATTTCGGATCGCAAAGTTTATCTTTGACGATTGTGGAGATATGACCCTGGCACCGAGTGAGAAAAAAGAAAGGGAAGAACGTTTTCAAAATTATATAAAAGCAGGAAGCGGCAAAGTGTCTGAAAAAGAAGCAAAAGATAAGGTACCAAGTCTTGTTTCCGGGGACTGGGAGATATTTGAAAGCTTCTCAAAAAAACTTACCGAAGGAAGTACTACTTTGGAAAAAGATGATTTTATTTTTGAACGGATGATAGACGGGATCCCGGTTAATTATGTGAGAGAGACATCTTTGCCTGTTAATGAGCAGGCTCTCGAATGGGAAAACGAAGATGGAACACTTCATGAAGGACAGTCCGAAGGATGGGAGAGTGAAGTACTGACGATGGATTTTTGCAGTGGGACAATTCAGAGCTTTTTACACAGAAATCCTATTGAAACATCGAATATTTCAGATGAAGGGCTGTTTTTACTTCCTTTTGATGAGATTAAAGACATTTTTGAAAAAACGATCACATTGCAGATCATGACAGAAGACAAGAACAGACTGATTTCTGTCGATGGAGGAAGTGACTATCGTTATCCATCCATCGATGCACAGAGTGCGGAGATGACCATAACTAAGGTTCAGCTGGGCTATATGCGTATGCAGAGCGGAGACAATGACACAGAAGCAATCCTGATCCCGGTGTGGGATTTCTATGGAACATGGACATCCGAAGAACCGGAGTATGAGTATGGAAATGGAGCAGGGGATGGGCCTGTTATAGGAAACGTGACTATGGATGACGCTGGCGTTCCACTTCTTACGATCGATGCACGCGATGGCAGTGTGATACAAAGAGTGCAGGCTGGATGGGCTGTCTCTACGAAAAGCAAAGCTGCTACATGAAATGGACTATGAAAGTGAAAAAGTTATTTGTAGCATTTATGTTATGTGAAATAAAAACAAAACAAACAACAAAACAAAATTTCCTCTTGACCTAAAGTCAACTTCAGGTTGTAAACTATAATCAAACTTGAATTTCCGAAAGAACGTGCGGCACAGATTGCAGTACATACGGTGCGTGAGTTTTTGCAGCAGGAAATCAGCGTAAAGAAAGTAATCTTCAATGTCTTCAAAGACCTTGACCGTGAGATTTACGAGCATGCACTGGCAGAAAAATGAGTATTTTGGAATCTGACAGATTCTGGTAAAACATCGTAATCATCTACTTCCAGGAATCCAGAACAGCCCTCGCTTTCTGGATTTCTTTTGTGTTTGTGCGAAGGATTTCATACTCGGAAAATCCGGGCATTCCCATATTTACATGTGGATTACGGTACTTCATCTGACTTGGCAGAACTTTCTTTCCGGACATATGAAACGCAGTCAGACAGGAGTGTTCCAGCATGTAAGAAAGATTCTGAGAATTTATTCCTGCACCTGCCATGATATCAACATTTCCGGCATTTTGTTTCAGACGATTCAGAGTCTGAATACCATCAGGAGCAGAAGCAACTCCGCCGGAAGTAAGAATAGAAACAATGCCAAGTTTTCGGGCAGTTTCCAGTGTTTCATCCAGATCACGACACATATCAAAAGCACGATGTAGATTATATGGAGTACCTTTTCCTGCATCCATAATTCGATTTAATACCTCTGTATCAAGCTGTCCATCTGCGGTCAGGCATCCGATCACCAGAGCATCAGCACCGGCTTTGGAAAAAGCTTCCGCTTGTCGTGTCAGAATCTCAATCTCCTCTTCACTGTACAGAAAATCTCCGAATCGCGGACGGAGAAGCACATGGATCGGGATATTGATCTTTTCGCGTATTCTTTCGTATAAAGCAAGTGAGGGCGTGGTCCCGCCCACGATCAGGTCACCGCATAATTCAATGCGGTCAGCACCGCCAAGTTCTGCATTTACAGCGGATTCCACAGAGTCAACACAAACTTCTAGGATCATTTGAAGCCTCCTTTGTATGAGTAAATTTGTGAATAGCGTTTTAGGATATATTATAGATTATATCAACCGTAAAAGAATGCCGCAACTCAGTATTTACTTAACCTTGAGGACATGACAGTGCTATGCTATACTGAGTTTATTGAAATTATTAATGGGGTTTTTATTAAAAAAGAGGAGATTTTTTACAATGAGAGAAGTAAAAGCAGTCAAGATCAATGCAGCAGATTTTGCTCCATACGGAACATTCTGCAATATGACAGAACCGGAGGGATATCCATTATCAGGCGAGATCCATAAGTTTTATCCGGACCGTATTTCCGGAACCTGTGTAGGCAGTATCGCGTTTTCTCCGATCACAGTCCGCAAGGATGACAGGATTATCAAAATGGCAGAATATCACACAACCACGTGGGAAGGAATCGTAGCATTGGATGATGACATGATCATTCATGTAGCACCGGCATCTGGCGGTACACCAGTCCCGGAACTTGCCAAGGCATTCATCGTACCAAAGGGATGCATGGTCAAGATCAACGCAGCGATCTGGCACCTCTGTCCGCTTCCGTTGAATAATGATGAACTTCATGCAATGATTATTCTTCCGGAATGCACCTATGCAAACGATTGTACCGTCGTTGATTTCGAAGAAAAAGACTGGTTCAAGATTACTGTATAAAAAAGTCCTCCGGGTTTATTGCCCGGGGGACTTTTTTTAAAAGATCAGATCAGCAAATCCGGTAGATACCAGGAACAGAACCAGCATAACAACCGGTACAACATAACGGATCATAAAGCGATAAAGACCGGCACGTTTGAAGTGTTCTCCGTTTCGTTCCACCTCTCCTACGATCCAGTCCGGACCGATCACCCATCCGATCAGAATACTGGTCAGAAGTGAGATAAAAGGCATCAGGAAACTGTTGCTGATGTAGTCCATAACATCAAGAAGCTGTCCGACAGAACCGTTTGGAAGTTTCAGTTCGAAGTACAGTTTGTTGTATCCAAGACAGATCAGAACAGCCGTGATCAGGGAGTAAATACCGACAGCACCGCACATTTTTTTGCGCGGTTTGTGGTAAAGTTCCATGCAGTTTGCGACCAGAGTTTCCATGACAGAAACGCAGGAAGTCAGCGCAGCAAAACCCATCATCAGGAAAAATGCAATTGCTACCGGACGGCTAAAGATGCCCATGGCGTCGAATACTTTTGGCAGTGAGATAAAGATAAGGCTTGGTCCGGAAGCCATACCGTCTGTGCCAAGAAATACAAATACAGCCGGGATGATCATCATTCCTGCAAGAAAAGCAACACCAGTGTCAAAAATCTCAATCTGGTTTGTTGCCTTGTTCAGATTGACTTCATTTTTGACATAAGATCCGTAAGTGATCATGATCCCCATGGAAACACTTAAGGAAAAGAAAAGCTGGCTCATCGCATCCAGAAGGATTTCCAGGAAACGTTTTACAGTCAGTCCACTGAAATCAGGTTTTACATAAAAAGCAAGTCCCTGCAGTCCCGTGCGGACAGTTCCATCTGCATCGGTATGTGTCAGTGTCAGTGAAAAGATTGCAATGATCAGGATCAAAAGGATCAGCCCAGGCATGATGATCTTGGAAAATTTTTCAATTCCTTTTTCTACACCTCGGAAAACAATCCATGCAGTCAGTGCGAGAAAGACCAGCATAAATACGATCGGTGCAATGTCAGATGTGATAAATGATGTAAAATATCCATCCGCAGCGGCATCCGTTCCGTCAGAGATAATATAGGTAACAAAATATTTTGTGATCCATCCGCCGATGACAGAGTAATAGGTCATGATCAGTGTCGGCACAAGAAATGTCAGCTTACCAAGAAATTTCCATTTCGGATTGAGAGCTTCGAAGGCTCGGAGTGCATTTTTCTTTGTTTTTCGTCCGATCGCCACATCTGTTGTCAGCAGTACGAACCCAAAAGTCAGTACCAGAACAAGGTAGACCAGCAGAAATAATCCGCCGCCGTCCTTGGCACAGAGATATGGAAATCTCCAGATGTTTCCCACACCAACGGCACTTCCGGCAGCCGCCAGAACGAAGCCGATCGATCCGGAAAAACTACTTCCTTTTTCTTTCATTTTCGATTTTCCCCTCTACATAAAGTTTAATTAAGGGCCAGACAGATTCTGACCCAATGGTTCTATTTTAACGCCAATATTTATGTATGTAAATAGTAGAAGTAGAGAGTTTTTTATATAAAATATGGAAAAATGATCATACCTGCGAAACCGCTTCATTTTTATGAAACAGAACCGTACAGATCAGAACTGTCAGCGGAACGGAGAGCACGATGCCGAAGCTTCCGGCAAGGCCCTGCATGATCGCGATACCAATGTTATTGGAATTGATGATCTGCTGATAGGGAAGGTCATAGGCGTAATCCAGAAGAAGTGTGCTGACACTGCTTCCGGCGAATGCGAGGATCAGGGTGTTGCTGTCTGTTCCCATCATGTCCCTTCCGACACGCATGCCTGCTTTGAACAGTTCTTTTCGAGTCAGGGAATTGTTCTGTTTGTAGATCTCATCAATGGCACTGCTGATCGACATGGCGACATCCATAACTGCTCCGAGACACGAGATCAGGAGCCCGGAGAAAAGAAGTCCGCCTACCTGGATGCGGTTGGTATTCCAGAGAGTCATAAGTGTCTCGATATCAGATACATTGTAACCGGAAATCCCGGATGCTTTGCTGAAGCACCAGGCGGAAAGACCGGCCAGAACAACGCCTGCCAGTGTGCCAAGTGTCGCTGCGCAGGTCTTTTTTGTAGGACCGCCGATGAGGTACATAGTGACCAGTGTGGTGAGAAAACAGATAAAAACAGCGGCCCAGAACGGAGAAAAACGTAGATACACAAGCGGAAGATAGACAAAGATCACGCAGAAAAAAGTGAAGATCAGTCCAAGGCATCCTTTGATTCCCTGCTTGCCGCCAATGACGCACAATGCGAGAAGATAGAGCAGGGCAAAAATATAAATGACCCATTCTCGATCCTGAGAATAAACGCTGGCGATCGTGGTCTCGCCGGCAACACTCTGCATGACAACAACTTTCATTCCTACCGTGCACGCGGCGCCAAAAAGATAACCGGAGCTGCTGGTGACATCAAGTTTCTCACCTTTTCGTGCGCCGGTGAGCATTTTTACACGCACTTTCTGTTCACCGACACGGGTTCCATTGGAATTGAGATTATCCTGAAGGATTTCTGTGACTTCTGCTTTTTCAAATGTCTGACCTGTCCGGACGACCAGTTCTGTTTTTTCAACCTGATTAAGCTTGAAGACAAAAACAGCGAACACACAGACAAATAGTAAATAAATAAGATACCGGACCACTTTTTTTCTGGAAAGTAGTCCGGTAAAGCTGGTGTGAGTCATAGGATTTTGGAATCCTTAGTTTGCTGAGTCATCGGATTCCGTTTCAGCAGCATCTGTGGTGTCGGCAGATGTATCTGTACCGGATTTCTGGATTGTAAAGGTATCATCAATAGCTTCTGCTTTACCGTCATCAGTGATCTGATATGTATCAATGGAGAAGGAATCAGCAGTCATTGTGATCACGGAGTAGCTTGGAAGCCAGTTCTGGCTGCGGGCTGCAACATAGTCCTGCTGTGTGGAAAGCAACTCATAGTACTTGGAACCGGAAGCGGAGTTAGCTGTCATATAGAGGATACCCTGTGGATCTGTAACGGTATTTCCTTCTACATCTTCGATGGTATAGCAGTTGTTGTCCTCATGGAAAGCATCCAGAGCGGTCTGTGCGTCTGTATCGCCTTCTTCCGGAGCAAGTGCGATCTGGTCACCGGTATCTACATTTGTAGCGTGATCCCAGTCATAGTCTGTACCGTCTGCGTTCAGGCTAAACTCATATTTTCCGTGGGTCTGACCATCTCCGTAGAGCATTTTGGAACGGCTGTAAGTATGGTCGTGTCCCTGAAGAACAACGTCGATATCGTTTGCATCGAATACAGGAGTAAGCTGGGTACGGAGGATCATACCATCTGTATCGGAATGGTCAAGTCCGGAACCATAAATATCCTGATGGATGGTTACGATACGCCATTTTGCATCCGGGTAAGCTTTTACTGCCTCTTCGATGGTGTTCTGATGTTCTGCAACATTGTAGTTATTGGTGTTCAGAACGATGAAAAGTCCTTTGCCATAGCTGTAGTAGTAGTCGCCGCCAGCTGCTGTTTTGCCGTTTTCGGTATTATTCGGGTTATTGAAATGATAGGAATAATCAGGATTCAGGGAATCGTGGTTACCGATCGTTGTTGCTACAGGAAGAGATTTCAGAGCATCTGCACTCAGATAGGAAGCGTACTCTTCTTCTTTTGCCTCACCTGTTTTGTTTACCTGGTCACCTGCGGAGATAACGAAGTTCACATCCGGATTCTCGGAAAGAGCAGTATTGAGTGTACGGTTCCAGGAAAAACCATCGTTCTCAGCAGCAGTGTTGGCAGCACCGGATTCGTTTGTCAGTTCTGCGCCGTTCTGAGTCTGGCCTTTGGAAGCACCGATCTGCGGATCACCGACATAGAGCATTTTTACGGTATCTGTTTTCTGAGTTTTATATTCGCATACGTCTGTCTGCTGGCCATTTTTTTCTACTGTATAATAGTAGGTTGTTTCTGGTTCAAGACCAGTTACAGTTACGTGGTTATATTCATAGGCTTTGTCACCGGTAAGATCCTGATCTACATCACCGGCAGTACCTTCAAATGTTTCAAGGTTATCTTTATCAGTTCCAAAATGTACAGCAGGAGTGGCATCGCTGTCACCTTTTTCGCTGTACCATGCGAAGTTGAGCTGTGTATCATCAGCACCAGGGGTAAGGGAAACTTTTGTAAAATCAGCGGCTGTATCTGCCCAGTTTGCATCCCAGTCAGACCATCCGGAATCTGCACCGGTAACGCTGCTGTCTGTGTAATGTTCAGTGGAAGCGTAAACGGAAGGACATGCAGTTGTGATAGAGCAGAGAGCTAAAAAGCCGACGATCAATTTTCTTTTCATAATAATTTAAACTCCTTTAGCATAAGGGAAATATAGTAAAAATGTAATGAAACTGGAAAGATACACAGGCCTGATTGTTCGTTCACAGTTGACGCTGTGAAGTATAACACCGTAATTTTCAGAAAACAATAGCATTTACTGAGGTTTGACGGACATTTTACAGAATCTTAAAAATACTTCATGTTTTACGATTTTCGGTGATATTTGGTGTGGGATTTTGTCTATTTCGTGAATAGGAAAATGTTCTGTGAAGTGTTATGATAGTACATATAGCATGTATAATGATTTTTTGATTCAATACAAGTATCAATAAAACAAAAAATTAAAATAATAGAAGGAAAGATGAGTATTCATGAAGAAAAATTCAAAGATTTTAGCATTACTTCTGGCAGTTGCATTCATTGCTTTCTGTACAGTAAGTACAAGGGAATCCAAGGTCGTTCAGGCATTTGACACAGAAGCGTCTTACATCACGATCAAAAACAGTACAGCTTTTACCCTGGAAAATATACACGTAACCTACAATGGAGATAAAGAACTTGAGGTTGGAAACATCAGAACGAGCAGCTCTGAGACAGCAGAAATCCTTCCAGATGACAGACGAATCACAGAAGTAAAGATTTCTGGAGAGATCTTTAATGGAAAGGAATTCAGCGGTACATTCAGTGGACTTGTAAACAATGATACTCTTCTGACAGTAGATATGGACGAAGATTTTTCCCTGTTTGTAACATCCAATATTGATAATTTTGATTATTGATTTAGAAAGGAGCTGACGCTTCAACGATTAAAAAATCGTGAAGCGCCAGCTCTTTTTTTTCTTGGAAACATAGAGGATATATGTTATGGTAAATGTAAAAAAGTCAAGAGGAAAGACAATATGAACCATGAGATAAAAGTCCTCTTTCTGGACATTGACAATACGCTGCTGGATTTTGACGCGGGGGCTGCGTGGGGGATGGAGCAATGTTTTCAGAAGGCAGGACTGGAATACAGAACGGAAATGTTTTCTGTTTTTACAGAGGAAAATAACAAGATCTGGCAGAAGATTGAGCGTAGAGAACTGACAATGGATAATCTCTTTTATGTGCGCTGGCAGGCGATCCTTGCACATCTTGGATTGCAGGCGGATGGTGTAGAGATGGAAAAAGAATTCCGCAGACTGCTTCATCTGACCGCCGTTCCGGTAGAAGGTGCGAAAGAAATTCTGGAATATCTATATAAAAAGGATTACTTCTTATGTGCCGCAAGTAATGGCCCTTATGATCAGCAGATCAACCGTCTCAGAAGTGCAGATATGCTCAGATATTTTTCGCATTGTTTTGTATCAGAAAAGATTGGTGCAGACAAACCGGGAAAGCAGTTTTTTGATGGATGCATGAAAGAATTTTCCGGAATTCATCCATCAGAATGTATGATGATCGGAGATTCTCTGACAGCAGATATTGCCGGTGGACAGGCATATGGAATGTCCACATGCTGGTTTGTGCACTCTGGGGATAAGTCCATGAATACGAGAGAGAATGGTGGAAAAGTGGCAGATCACATCATTTACAAACTGGAAGAATTAAAAAATATTTTGTAACTACCAGGTAATTATATAAAAAGAAGGAAAAGAAACATGAACAACAACACAGACAAAGGCTTACAGGGCAACGAAAAAATAGAAGAGGCAATTGCAGGGCTTCAAAAGGAAACCACGCAGGAGATGCTGGCGCATGCTCTTACCGTGATCCGCCGCCGAATGAAAGAAGGCGGTCAGCTCATCATCGCGGTAGAACCGCCAAAAGGCGGCGACCAGATCCGTCTGGAAGCGATCAAAACAGATGATGGCAGAAACTGGTGGGCAGCATTTACCAGCTTTGAAGAAGAACTGAAAGGCGGCGGCAGCGTCAAATCCACATTTCTGACGGACATCGACAAATTGTTTGAGACCGCACTCCGGACCGATGGAATCGAAGGTGTGATCCTCAACCCATGGAACCGCACGATCATGCTGGATAAGCTTCTTATTAAAATTATCCTTGGAAAAAACGCATAAAATCCCCCACCACAGCAGATACTGTCATCGTATTGCAAAATGAAAGAGAGGAAGCAGATACGATGATATTAAAAGAAAAAGAACGCACAACGATCCAGGATCTACAGACACAGGAAAAAAGCTGTATTGAGAAATACGGAAGATATGCACAGCAGGCCAAAGATCCTGAACTGAAAAATCTTTTCCAGACGCTGCAGCAGAAGGAGAGAGAGCATTACGATTCACTGGAACGTGTACTGAACGGCGAAGTGCCGCAGTGCAACTGCAACGACAGTGACGGAAGAGATTACCAGCCAAAAGCAACCTACACAGCCATGAGTTCCCCGGAGGACAAACAGCAGGATGCTTTTCTGGCAACAGACTGTATTGCAACAGAGAAACTGGTATCAGGAGAATATAATTCAGAAGTTTTTGCTTTCGGTGACAGCGGCGTGCGTAAGCTGCTTGCTGATATCCAGGTAGAAGAACAGAATCACGCAGAAATGCTGTATAAGTACAAAACAGTAAACGGTATGGTCTGAAATAAAAGAACAGAGCCCGCAGTTCAGAAGAGAATGGAACTGCGGGCTTTCTTTCTATATTATTATACTTCCGGATAATATTCTTTAAGGAATGGAATAGAGAAGGTTTCCATTGCTTCCCTGAGGTCCTCTGCATTTCTCGGTCCATAGAGCGGCAGGCAGGTGAAATCACGGCAGGTGAGATAACCAAGGACTGCCTGTGTAAGAGAAATCTGGTATTCCTCCATCAGTCCGTGGAGCCCTTCAGCAGCCTTAAGATTCTCAGAAGTGTAGTATTCAGAATTTCTCACAGCATCAGCCCCGCCTGCATATAATTTGTGGAAAAATCCACTGCAAACGGACATATACGGCATAGCCAGATTCTGCGGATTTTCGACATGATATTGCTGCATTTCCTGATTCATGACAGCCAGGGTATCATCTGCGAGCGGACGCATGGAAGCAGAACCAATGTTGAACAGAGCTTCGTTTGCGACAAATCCACGATATCCTTTGGAAGCGGCGTAAGCATCTGCTTCTTTCATGCGGGCAGTGCTCCAGTTAGAGCATGCGTAGTAGCGGATTTTGCCTTCTTTGCGGAATTCTTCCATGATCTCGATCAGTTCTCCGGCAGGAATCGCCTCATTATCTCTGTGATAAAAATAAATATCAATATAATCTGTACCAAGTGCAGTAAGAGAAAGTTCCAGATCCTTACGCATATTTTCGGCAGAAATCCTGGAAGCGTGCATATCCGGGACAGAGGGAGTCATATCCGGATGACCGCCCTTGGAGAGAAGGACGATGTCGTGACGCTTTCCACTCTGGCGGAGCCACTGACCAAGGACACGTTCGCTGCGTCCGATCTCAGATGGGATCCAGTCAGAATATACACGGGCAGTATCGTAAACAGTACCACCCATATCAAGAAAAGCATCAAAAATCCTGAAAGCATCCTCGCCATCCCATTTGATCCCGGCATTCACACATCCCATTCCCATAGGTGAAAGTTCAAGGTCTGTGTTCATAATCGTTATTTTTCTCATAATAATAAGTACCTTTCCTGTTATTTCATTAAAAGTAGAATCAGATATAGCTTCATTATAACGATATTTGAGATGCAGGTCAAAGATTTTTACCCGGAGCTTTTTACAAAGATTTTACAAGGTTACGATTTTGCATTTTACTTTGCGTTCATATAATTGCAGTTGTCAATGAGGAAAACAAAAAATTAAATAAAGCAAAATAAAGAGGAGATTTATTATTATGAAGAAAAAATTTCTCGCAATCGTAACAGCAGCACTTATTGGAACAACCGCATTTGCATCTGTAGCAAGCGCAGCAAGCGGAACAATTGATGTAATTTCCCGTGAAGACGGTTCAGGTACAAGAGGAGCATTTATCGAACTGTTTGGAATTGAAGAAAAACAGGGCGATGAAAAAGTAGATATGACAACAGAGGATGCAAGCATCACAAACAGCACTTCCGTTATGATGACAACAGTAGCTGGCGATGAGAATGCGATCGGATATATTTCCCTTGGTTCTCTGAATGACACAGTAAAAGCAGTCAAGATCGACGGTGCAGAAGCATCCGCAGAAAACGTTGCAAACGATACATACAAAGTATCCCGTCCGTTCAATATCATAACAACTGACAGCCTCAGCGATGCAGCTCAGGATTTCGAAAACTACATCATGAGCTCTGACGGACAGCAGATCGTAGAAGACAACGGATACATCAAAGTAGCAGATGATGCAGCAGCTTACGAGCAGAGCGATGCAGAAGGTAAAGTTGTTGTAGCTGGTTCTTCTTCTGTAACACCGGTTATGGAAAAACTGAAAGAAGCATACGAAAAAGCAAACGGCGGAAAGATCACTGTAGAAGTACAGCAGAGCGATTCCACAACGGGTATCACATCCGCAGCAGAAGGAATCTGCGACATCGGTATGGCATCCCGTGACCTCAAAGATGAAGAGACAAGCGAAAACCTTACAGCAACTGAGATCGCAAGAGACGGTATCGCAGTTGTAGTAAACACTTCAAACGATATTGATGATCTGACCAGTGATCAGGTGAAATCCATCTTTACAGGTGAAACCACCACTTGGGAAGACCTGGCTAAGTAAGACAGAAGATACAGAGTGACAGAACAGAGGCTCGGTTTGCCGGGCTTCTTGTATGTTTATTTAGGAGAGAGGAAGAGTCCTGTATGAATAAATTTAAAGAACAGGCTATGAAAGTCGTATTTATGGTCGCAGCCTGTGCATCCGTTCTGGCAGTATTTCTGATCTGTCTGTTCCTGTTTGCGAACGGACTTCCTGCCATCGCAAAGATCGGACCAGTGAAGTTCCTTCTTGGAACAACCTGGAAACCATCCAACGATAAATTCGGAATTTTCCCGATGATCATCGCCAGCATTTATGTAACAGGCGGAGCAATCCTGATCGGTGTTCCGATCGCATTGTTTACATCCGTGTTCATGGCACGCTACTGTCCACAAAAAATTTACCGGCCGCTGAAATCAGGAATTGAACTGATGGCAGGTGTTCCATCCATCGTATATGGTTTCTTCGGTCTGGTACTGATGGTACCGCTGATCCGAAACACCTTCGGTGGAACAGGAACAAGCTGGCTGGCAGCGTCCCTTCTTCTGGCGATCATGATCCTTCCGACGATCATTGGACCTACAGAATCTGCACTCAGAAGTGTACCGGAAAGCTATTATGAAGGCTCCCTGGCACTGGGTGCAACAAAAGAAAGAAGCATCTTTATGGTCATGCTCCCGGCAGCAAAATCCGGTATTCTCGCAGCAGTTGTCCTTGGAATCGGACGTGCGATCGGTGAGACAATGGCGGTCATCATGGTAGCCGGAAACCAGGCAAGAATGCCTGCAGGACTGCTCAAAGGACTTCGAACAATGACTGCAAATATCGTAACAGAAATGGGTTATGCGACAGGCCTTCACAGAGAAGCACTGATCGCAACAGGAGTGGTACTTTTTGTATTCATTCTGATCATCAACCTGAGTCTTTCTCTGCTGAACAGGAGGTCAGAACATGCAAACTAATGCAGCAGCAATAGATCCGACGGTGGAAAATATGAAAAAAAGAAATCAGACATCAACAGCGGACCGTATCCGTTCCTACCTGCGTCATCCAGGCTCAGGAGTGCTTGCACTTCTCACTGTAGGAGCAGCAATCGTTACTTTTTCCGTGCTGATCTTCCTGGTGGCATACATCCTTGTCAAAGGTATTCCATATCTGACACCAAGCCTTTTCAGCCTGGAATATACTTCTGATAATGTTTCTCTGATGCCGTCTCTGATAAATACCTTTATCATGACTGCTTTATCCCTCGTGATTGCCGCACCGCTTGGAATCTTCGCAGCAATCTACCTGGTAGAATATGCAAAAAAAGGAAACAAACTGATACAGATCATCCGTATCACAGCCGAGACACTTTCCGGTATTCCGTCTATCGTATTTGGTCTGTTTGGTATGCTGTTTTTTGTAACAGCACTCCACTGGGGAATGTCACTCCTGGCAGGCGCATGTACCCTGGTCATCATGGTGCTTCCACTTATCATGCGTACTTCTGAAGAAGCATTAAAAGCTGTTCCGGACTCCTACAGAGAGGCAAGTTTCGGACTTGGAGCAGGTAAACTTCGTACTATTTTTACGATCGTACTTCCTTCCGCAGTACCGGGAATCCTTGCCGGTATCATTCTTGCAATTGGACGTATCATTGGTGAAACAGCAGCACTCCTCTATACTTCAGGAACGGTTGCACAGGTTCCGAATCTGATGGGATCCGGACGTACACTGGCACTTCATATGTATGTACTTTCCAGCGAAGGTCTTCATATGAACCAGGCATCTGCGACAGCAGTTGTGATTCTCTTATTTGTACTGCTCATCAACGGTTTATCCGGTATGGTGGCAAAATGTATCGCGAAAGGATAACAGAAAATGAGTGATAATATTAAACTTTCAATCGAAGATATGAACCTTTTTTATGGAAATTTTCATGCGCTGAAAGACATCAATATGCATATTCCGGAAAAAGAAATTACTGCTTTTATCGGACCGAGTGGATGTGGTAAATCCACACTTCTGAAGTCTCTGAACCGTATGAATGACCTTGTAGAAGGATGTAAGATCACCGGAAGAGTAGAGCTTGACGGCGAAGATATCTACGGTGATATGGATGTCAATGTTCTCCGTAAAAGAGTCGGAATGGTATTCCAGAAGCCGAATCCGTTTCCGATGAGCATTTACGATAACATTGCATATGGACCGAGAACACACGGGATCCGTTCCAAGGCAAAACTGGATGAGATCGTTGAAAAATCTCTCCGTGACGCTGCAATCTGGGACGAAGTAAAAGACAGATTAAAGAAAAGTGCCCTCGGAATGTCCGGTGGACAGCAGCAGAGACTCTGCATTGCAAGAGCACTGGCAGTACAGCCGGAAGTCCTTTTGATGGATGAGCCGACCTCCGCACTCGACCCGATCTCCACATCCAAGATCGAGGAACTTGCAATGGAACTGAAGGGCGATTATACGATCGTGATCGTTACTCATAACATGCAGCAGGCAACTCGAATTTCTGACAAAACAGCTTTCTTCCTTCTGGGAGAAGTGGTAGAATTTAATGATACAGATACCTTGTTTTCTATGCCGAAGGATAAAAGAACCGAGGATTATATTACAGGGAGGTTTGGTTGATCATGGCAACACATTTCGAACGGCAGCTTGAAGAACTTCATGTACAGATGATCACAATGGGAAGTCTCTGTGAGAAGGTGATCTCACTTTCAAACAGAGCGATCCGTGGCGAGAACTGTATCAGAGAGATCTTCGATACAGACAGAGAAATCGATACAAAAGAGCGAGAGATCGAGAATCACTGCATGCGTATTTTGCTTCACCAGCAGCCTGTGGCAAGAGATCTGCGAGAGGTTTCAGCAGTACTCAAAATGATCTCAGACATGGAGCGTATCGGAGACCAGGCGGCGGATATCGCTGATCTTTCTCAGTTTATCGAGACGAATCATGTGGAGGTTCCGGAACTGATCGGAAAGATGGCAGAAATGACTGTCCGCATGGTGACAGAAAGCGTCGATGCGTTTGTAAAAAAAGATCTGAAACTCTGCCGCAAAGTCATTGATGATGATGACCAGGTAGATGACGCTTTTAATCAGGTCAAGGAAGAACTGGCGACACTGATGTACCAGAATCTGGATGCAAAAGCAGGACTTGATCTCCTTATGACGGCCAAATATATGGAGCGTATCGGAGACCATGCGGTGAATATCGCAGAATGGGTTGAATATGCGATCACTGGCAGCCACAGAAACAATGAACATCAAATGGGAGGAAACCAGGCTTGACAAAAAAGATATTCAGATCAACTGTCCTGGCTTCAGCAATGATCCTGATACTGGGAAGTGCCTTTGTACTGGGCGTTTTGTATCAATATTTTGGAAAGCAGTTAGATGGGGAGCTCGAGAAAGAAGCTTCCTATCTGGCGTATGGGGTAGAACAAAGCGGCGTTGATTATCTGGAACAGATAAAGCAGAAAGACGCCCGTATTACCTATATGGATGCGTCAGGAACGGTACTTTATGACAGCCAGGCAGATGCATCTTCCATGGAAAACCACAACGATCGTAAAGAAGTTCAGGAAGCACTGGAAAATGGGAGCGGATATGCGGAACGAATGTCAAAGACACTGTCTGAAAAGACAGTTTATTATGCGTTAAAGCTTACCAATGGTTCTGTCCTTCGTGTGGCAGGCACACAGTCTTCTGTCTTTGCACTGATGCTTCAGCTTGTTCCCCCGGTTCTTTGTATTGCAGTCATAATGTTGTTCCTTGCAGGATTCGCAGCGGCGCGTATGTCTGCAAATATCGTTAAACCGATCAACGAACTGGATCTGGATCACCCGGAAGAAAACCAGATCTATGAGGAAGTGGGTCCGCTCCTCAGCAGGATCCATAAGCAGAACCGCCAGATCCAGACACAGCTTGAAACGGCACGCCGAAACCAGGAAGAATTCCAGATCATCACCGAAAACATGCAGGAAGGACTGCTGGTCATTGATGCATATACGATCATTCTTTCTGGGAATTCCAGTGTATGGAGAATGTTCCAGGTACGGGAACCAAAGACAGGAGAAAGCGTTTATTCTCTTGACAGGAATGAGGATTTCCGCAAGGTGATCGAGGAAGTCCTGGGCGGTCGTCATGGCAGTGCGATGCTGCAGCTAGATGGCGAATATGTTCAGCTTATCGCCAATCCGGTATTCAGAGATACTAAAGTTGCAGGTGCAGTTCTGCTTCTTGTCAATGAAACCGAAAAGATGGAGAGGGAGAACCTGCGGAGAGAATTTTCTGCAAATGTATCACATGAACTCAAGACACCATTGACATCTATCTCTGGTTTTGCAGAGATCATAGAGGGCGGTCTGGTACAGGAAGAAGACATTCGGAAGTTTGCCGGAAGGATTTACCGGGAAGCACAGAGACTGATCCATCTTGTGGAAGATACCATCAAGATCTCACAGCTTGACGAGGGAGAAAACCCATATGAGTGGGAAAAAGTAGATGCATATGCCGTAGTAAAGAATGTCTGCGGAAACCTGAAAGAAATCGCAGCAAAGAAGAACGTACATCTCTTTATTGACGGCGAGAAACTGGTCTTCTGTACAGTTCGTCCGATACTGGAAGAAGTGATCTATAATTTGTGTGATAACGGAATCAAGTATAACAGAGATGACGGTACGGTAAGCATCCATCTGCAGGATCTTGGAGAAAGCGTAGAGATCCGCGTCAAAGACAACGGCATCGGAATCCCGAGAGAAGACCGCAGCAGAGTCTTCGAACGCTTCTATCGCGTAGACAAAAGCCACTCCAAATCCATCGGCGGCACTGGACTGGGCCTGTCGATCGTGAAACATGGCGTTACCTTCCTCGGCGGCACACTCAAGATGCTCAGCGAAGTTGGCAAAGGAACCGAGATCACCATGACCTTCCCGAAAGAACGCAAAACAAATTTATAAAAAACAGGAGATGCTGACGATCGATCATGTCAGCATCTCCTGTTGTGCTATTAGTAGCAATACGCGCCTTCGTAACGTCCACAGGCGTCTTTTTTGTGAGAAAGTTCTTTGCAGGAACTGCAGCGATCGCAGAATTCCTGCTCGTAACAGGTTGCACAGACACAGTTCCCACAACTGCTACGGTCATAAGCCGGAGTACAGGTGTAGGGAAGAGCGTCCTTGGATTTTTCTTCCTTCATTATTTCGCCTCCCAGCGTCCGGAAGCACCACATGGAAGTACCAGTCCGTTGGAGGTTACCGGAAGTCCGATCTCCTGGGAGTCAACATGTCCGTCGAAGTCTTTCAGCTCGGTTGCCAGCATATAAGTCAGTACGGCAGGAGCCAGACCTGTGGTGTAGGAGTTGATGAGGAAAAATAGCGGGTTCGGGCTTAAAAGTTTCACGCAGAGCTTGATCAGAGGATGGATCGCCTCCTCGATCTTCCAGATCTCACCCTTCGGTCCACGTCCGTAGGACGGCGGGTCCATGATGATCGCATCGTAGTGATTGCCACGACGGATCTCACGCTCCACAAATTTCACACAGTCGTCCACCAGCCAGCGGATCGGTGCGTCAGAAAGTCCGGAAGCGGCAGCGTTTTCCTTCGCCCAGTTGACCATTCCTTTGGAAGCGTCTACGTGGGTAACCTGTGCACCGGCAGCAGCGGCAGCCAGAGTTGCACCGCCTGTGTAGGCAAAAAGGTTCAGCACTTTGATCGGACGGCCTGCATTACGGATCTTGTCACCAAACCAATCCCAGTTGACAGCCTGCTCCGGGAAAAGTCCGGTGTGTTTGAAACTGAACGGTTTCAGATGGAAAGTAAGATCTTTGTAATGGAGATCCCACTGCTGAGGGAGGTCAAAGAATTCCCATTCACCGCCGCCTTTTTTGCTTCTGTGGTAGTGGGCGTTCATGTTTTTCCATCCACGGCTTACCTTCGGAGTGTCCCAGATAACCTGCGGATCCGGACGGACCAGAGTATATTTACCCCAGCGTTCCAGCTTTTCTCCACAGGAAGTGTCAATTACTTCGTATTCTTTCCAGTCATTTGCAATCCACATATATATGATAACCTTTCTTTTATTACATTTAAATAGAAACATTCAGGATATTCCTGCCTATTCAGTATAGGTGAAACAACGAAATTCTGCAAGTAAAACTGTGGCGTTTTGTGTATAAGCAGGGGACTTTATGCAGAATTCACACTTTATCACACTGATTCGAGAAATTTTTTTTCAAATACAGGGGCAGCAGGGCTTGACAAGCGGGAATTTAGCATACTAAAATAGACGGGATAGTAATATTAGATATCAAAAGAAAAAAGAAATTTATATTATGCCGGTACAGGATTCTGGAAGCGGCACGAGGAGGACAAATTATGCAGAAGTACAGTGAAATGAGCAGAGAACAGCTTCTTGCTCTGAAGAAGGAACTGGATCAGCAGTATGCAGAGATCAAGGCACAGGGACTTGCCCTGGATATGTCTCGTGGTAAACCGGCGGCTGACCAGCTTGATCTTTCCATGGGATTGATGGATGTTCTGTCAAGCAGCGCGGACCTGAAATGCGAAACAGGTGTAGACTGCCGTAACTACGGTGTTATGGATGGTATCCCGGAAGCCAAACGCCTTCTTGGAGAAATCTCTGAAGTATCTCCGGAGAACATCATCATTTATGGTACTTCCAGTCTGAACGTTATGTTTGATACCGTAGCACGTTCCATGACTCACGGCGTTATGGGAAACACTCCATGGTGCAAACTTGACAAAGTAAAATTCCTTTGTCCTGTTCCGGGATATGACCGTCATTTCAAAGTTACAGAATTCTTCGGAATCGAGATGATCAATGTTCCGATGACTCCACAGGGTCCGGACATGGATATGGTTGAGAAACTTGTAAGCGAAGATCCTGCGATCAAAGGTATCTGGTGTGTTCCGAAATACTCCAACCCGCAGGGCTACACTTATTCAGAAGAAACAGTTAAGCGCTTTGCACGCCTGAAACCGGCAGCACCGGATTTCCGTATCTACTGGGACAATGCTTACAGCGTACATCATCTTTATGATGGAGAAGAGAAACAGGATTTCCTTCTTGAGATCCTGGAAGAATGTGCAAAAGCAGGCAATCCTGACATTGTTTACAAATTTACTTCCACATCCAAGATCAGCTTCCCGGGTTCCGGTATCGCAGCAGTAGCAGCATCCAAAGCAAACCTGGATGATTTCCGCAAATATATGACTGTTCAGACGATCGGACATGACAAACTGAACCAGCTTCGTCACGTAAGATTCTTCAAGAACCTGGACGGTGTTCATGCACACATGAGCAAACATGCAGCAATCCTTCGCCCGAAATTCGAGATGGTAGAGTCCACCCTTGAAAAAGAACTCGGCGGACTTGGAATCGGAAGCTGGACAACACCGAAGGGTGGATACTTCATTTCCTTCGAATCCATGGATGGCTGTGCCAAAGCAATCGTTGCCAAAGCAAAAGAAGCAGGCGTTGTCATGACAGGTGCAGGAGCAACTTATCCATATGGCAAAGACCCGAAAGACAGCAATATCCGTATTGCACCGTCCTTCCCGCCAATTGACGAACTTGCCAAAGCAGCAGAAGTATTCGTTGTCTGCGTCAAACTCGCAAGCGTAGAGAAACTTTTGGCTGAATAAGACAGGAGCTATAAAGGAGGCATCATGGCAGAAGAAAACACAGGGATGAGCAGAGAAAGAAAGATACTGGTAGGCTTCATTGTTGTGCTGTTTTTACTGACCATCGGTGCCTACTTTTTTGGAGTATATTATTTTACAGAACATTTCCTGCCGGGAACACAGGTAAACGGTTTTAACTGCTCTTACATGACACAGGAAGAAACAGAGAAACTTCTGGCAGAAGAAACCAGTGTATATATTCTGGCTATTCAGACCAGAGGAAACGGTCGGGAGAGTATTTCAGCAGATGAGATCGACCTGAAATATACTTCTGATGGAAGCGTGAACCGAATGCTCCATGAACAGAAGCGCTTTCAGTGGTTCCTCGCATTCAGCCAGCACAAATCCTGGGAGGTTCCATCATCTGTTACTTATGATCAGGACAAATTTGAGCAGGTCATCGATAGTCTGAACTGTATGAAGGACAATCAGGAACCTTACGATGCATACATAAAGCAAAATGATGACGGATTTGAGGTCGTACCGGAAGTAGAAGGAACAAAGATCGACAAAGAAAAATTGCAGAAAGACATTTCCAATGCAGTTACGACAGGAAGAACGCTGGTAGATCTTGATGTGGATGGCTGCTATGTAGATCCTGCAGTATATGGCGATGAACTGACAGAAGACTGCGAGCAGATGAATGAGCTTACTGATGTTGTGGTCACCTATGATTTCAGTGACCGCAAGGAAACGGTTGATCGTACCTTGATCAAGGAATGGCTCAGCCGTGATGAGGATGGAAATCTGATGCTGGATCACAGCGCAATTGCATCTTATGTTGGACAGCTGGCATCAAAATATGATACAGTGGGTATAGAGCGTTCTTTTTCAACTTATGACAACAGAGAGGTCACCGTATCCGGTGGCACTTATGGATGGCTGATCGACCAGCCGAAAGAAGCGGATGCTTTGTATCAGGCGATCATGGATAAGAAAACACAGGTGAGAGAGCCGGTATATGCACAGGAAGCGGCGAGCCGCTACACGAATGATATCGGATATTCTTATGTGGAAGTCAATCTTACTGACCGCAGGCTTGTACTTTACAAGAGTGGAAATCCTGTTGTAGATACCGGGATCGCGATCAGCAGCAGTACACCGGATGGAGTTTATTCGATCGAAGAAAAGAAAAACCAGCAGGCAGTTGGAAATATGACGGTGGATTGCTGGATGTCCTTTACAGATGATCTTGGAATCTATGGTGATCCGGGATTTGAACCTGGGACGGCAACGGAAAGTGAAGCAGACAGTTTTGGAAGTTCGTCAGAGACAGATTTCAGTTCAGATATGACGGACTGGAGCAGTACAGAGGGCTGTATTGTCCTGTCTGAAGAAGCGGCACAGGAGTTGTATCAGAACGTAGAAACCGGTATGCCGGTGGTTATTTATAAATAAGAACAGGTAAAATGCTGCAGAGATTCTGAAGTGAATTTTTGCAGCAGTTTTTGCTTTCCTTAAGGAGATGGAAGAATATGAAAATTGTTGTATTAGCAGGTGGAACCAGTACAGAAAGAGATGTTTCTATCGTATCAGGAACAGGAATCTGCCAGGCACTCAGACAGAAAGGACATCAGGCGATCCTGGTGGATGTATTCTGTGGCCTCGAAACCGTAAACTGGGAAGATCCGTTCCCGGCGGAATACGATGTCGAAAAAGCAGCAGAGTATATCAAGGGCTTTAATCCGCAGATGAAAGAATTAAAGAAAGCCCGCAGAGATTTCTTCGGGTCAAATGTCATCGAACTCTGCAAAAAAGCCGACTTTGTTTTTCTCGGACTTCACGGTGCAAACGGAGAGGACGGCAAGTTACAGGCAGCATTTGACCTGATGGGAATTCCTTATACCGGAACCGGATACTTAAGCAGTGCGATGGCAATGGACAAAGGCGTGACCAAAGCAATGTTCCAGATGAGAGGCGTAAGCACACCGGGCGGAAAAGCCATGAAGAAAAAAGACCGTCAGGACTCTCTTGCGGCACTTGGCATGGAATTTCCTGTAGTTGTCAAGACATGCTGCGGTGGTTCCAGCATCGGTGTCTATATCGTAGATAATCAGGAAGATTATGTCAAAGCACTGGATGAAGCTTTTGAATACGAAAACGAAGTTGTCATCGAAGAATTCATCAAGGGTGTGGAATACACAGTTGCGGTCGTTGACGGAACTGCCTACCCGGTAGTCCAGATCGTGCCGAAAGAAGGCTTTTACGATTACGAGAATAAATACAAACCAGGTGCAGTACAGGAAACCTGTCCGGCTCCGATCTCAGAGGAACTGACAAAACGCCTTCAGGAAGCAGCCGTGGACGGCTATCATGCACTGGAAATGGAAAGCTACGCAAGACTTGACTTCATCGTGACCGAAGACGAAAAGATCTACTGCCTGGAAGCCAACACCCTCCCGGGAATGACCCCGACCAGCCTGATCCCGCAGGAAGCAGCCGTTCTCGGAATGGATTACCCGACACTGTGTGAAGAACTGATCCGCGTTTCACAGAAAAAGTACAACTAAAGAGGAAATCGATATGAAAAATCTTACTATAAAGAATCTTACCGAAGTCTGCTCCGGTACATACCATGGTCCGGAAAACGTGATGGACAGGGAAGTTTCCTCCATCACTACAGACAGCCGCAAGATTGAAAAAGACAGCCTGTTTGTTCCAATCGTAGGAGAACGTGTAGATGCACACCGTTTTATCCCGGATGTCATGAGCAAGGGTGCGCTTGTCACACTTTCAGAGAGAGAACTGGAGAATGCAGATTTTCCATATATCCAGGTAGGATCTTCTCTTCAGGCAGTGAAGGATATCGCAGAATTTTATCTGAAACAGCTTCAGATCCCGGTTGTCGGGATCACCGGAAGTGTTGGCAAGACCAGCACAAAAGAAGTGATCGCTTCTGTACTTAAAGAAAAATACCGCACACTCAAGACACAGGGAAACTTTAATAATGAACTGGGACTTCCGTTGACTGTTTTCCGCCTGAGAGATGAAGATCAGATCGCAGTTCTGGAAATGGGAATCAGTGATTTTGGCGAGATGACCAGACTGACAAAGATCGCCAGACCGGATACCTGTGTGATCACAAATATCGGAACCTGCCATCTCGAAAATCTCGGAGACCGCGATGGTGTGCTCAAAGCCAAAACAGAGATCTTTAAGTCCATGAACCCGAAAGGACATATTGTTCTGAATGGTGATGACGATAAACTGGCGACAGTAAGTGAATACAATGGCGTCAAACCGGTATTTTTCGGACTCAATGCAGAGCGAGATGTATATGCGGATCAGATCGAGAGCAAGGGACTCAAGGGCGTTGCCTGCCGTATTCATCTTGGCGAGGATGCTTTTGATGTGCTTGTTCCGACACCGGGGATCCATATGGTCTACAATGCACTGGCAGCAGCTGCTGTAGGACGCATTTACGGGCTTTCCATCGAGGAGATCAAGAGAGGTATCGAAAGCCTGGAGACGATCCGCGGACGTTTCAAAATGATCGAGACAGACAAATTCCTGGTAGTGGATGACTGCTACAACGCAAACCCGATGTCCATGAAAGCTTCCCTTGATGTTCTTCACGACGGAGAAGGACGAAGAGTGGCGATCCTTGGAGATATGGGAGAACTTGGAGAAAATGAGATCGCGCTTCATGAAGAAGTCGGAACTCATGCAGCACAGTGCGGAATTGATGTCTGCATCTGTGTTGGTGCGCTTTCTGTGCATATGGCAGAAGCTGCACGCAAAGCAGATCAGGAATTTAAAGTAATTTATGAAGAGAGCCGGGAATCTCTCCTTGAGCATCTTGGAGATCTTGTCCAGGAGGGAGATACGATCCTTGTAAAAGCATCCCATTTCATGCAGTTTGAAGAGGTTGTCAAGGCACTGGAAGAAATGTAAATATCAGGTTATGAAAGATCCAGACAGAATATAAAACGACAGAAACTCCTCATGGGAGGTTGAATTATCACGAAAAGCAGATAAATCAGCCGTTCAGAGGAGTTTTTCGCATTTTCCAGGGAGAATTTGACGAACGATTTTTGTTTCCAGCAAGTTCATACGGGTGTAGAATGGGAATTAACAGCAGAAGAAAAGCCGAGAAGGTGTCGGAGAGATTGTAAAAGCAAGGAGGGGCTTATGCTGGAGCGAATCATGAACCTGCAGATACTGCTTTGCATCATGGCAGCCGCCGGAGCTTTCGGAGCGGTTGGCATGCTGGCAGTACACCTTACTTACAGAAGAACTCTGCGAAGAACAAATGCAGTCACAAGCCTTAAGGAAAAATGGCTGAACCTCTGGAAAACAAGAGATAAACTGCTGAACAGGATGAACTTTCTGGTCTGGCTGCCGTCGCTTCTGTCAACGTTGTGTCTGGGGCTTGCAATCCTGTTTGTGACAAAGCTCAAGTGGACAAGTGGGCTGCCGCTTAGGTATCTTTATCTGGGAACGGTGATCCCGGTTGCATTGATGATTCTGAGACAGGCTCTGGATTTTGCTTACCGGGAAGAGCTTGTGATGAATTCTCTGGCAGACTATATCCTTTCTGCACGGACCAAAAGAGAGGAGACAGTCACACCGCGAAAGGCGGAACCAGTCGCACCGCCGCCCAGGATGGACCCCGTTCTCCAGGAAGAGATGGTGGAGAAGATCACGGCAAGCATCCGCCAGACAGCGGCGACCGGAAGCCATTTCAGCAAAATGCTGAGCCCGGAGGAAGAGGAGATCATGCGTGAGATCATCCGGGAATTTATGGAATGACAGATCGTGGAAGAAATATTGCTTGTAGGAAGGCAGTTCGTTTGTTATACTTTCAGAAGGATCTGAGAGTTACTGTGAACGGAGCGAACAGTAACATCTGAGAAACTTGAAATATGTAATTGTGAAGAAATAAGATAGTTGCGGATACACAAAATTAAGGAGAAATGGGGGACAGCCCCACGAAACAAAAATGAATAAAAAGAGAATTACATGGATAGAACTCCTGCGAATTGCAGCCTGCATCGGTGTGATCGGCATTCATGCCGGGTCACAGCATTTCCGGGATACACCACTGGATTCCAGTATATGGAGAATTTCGAATTTTTACCATGGAATCAACCGTTTTGCAGTGGCATCGTTTATCATGATCAGCGGAACGCTGTATCTGGATGGTAAGAGAAACTGGTCACTCAAGAAACTCTGGACCAGGAATATTTTTCAGATAGCAGTGGCGTATGTGTTCTGGCAGATTTTTTATGCGGTATACAGGATCGTAATGGCGGGGAAACCAGCGATAGGATCTGTATCGTTTTTTAAGAAAATACTGATCTATTGCAGTGAATCCTATTTCCATCTGTGGTATCTTCCTATGTTAGCAGGACTCCTGATAGTGACACCGCTTTTGTGGGAAATCGTAAACTGTGAACGAAGTAAGAAATGGGAAGAATATCTGATCCTGATGTTTCTGCTCATCAAGATCATACCATACACAGTAAACTGTTTTTCGTTCCCGCTGAAGGAATACGTCATGAATGTGATGCATACGGTTCAGCCGGGAATGGTCGTGGACTATGCAGGATATTTTATCCTGGGACATTACCTTTCACATTATGAGATTTCCAGGAAGCTGGAACGAACGATTTATATTCTGGGAATTTCACTGATCCTTGCGGCAATCCTGCTCAGTCAGTACATGTCACCGAGAGTGGGAAGAGAACTCCAGTCCTATTATGAAAACTTTACGCTTGCGGGATTTTTCTGGGGAAGTGCGATTTTCTTATTTTTCAAAAATCATGTGTCCAAAATACATTGGAGCGAGAAACAGGAAGAGATCATATGTCGGTTGGGAGGTTATACGTTCGGAATCTATCTGATCCATGCATTTTTCCGCGACATCCTGCACAGAGCTGGAATAGACAGCATGATGATCGGAAATACAGTGATTGCGATCCCGATAGTCATGGTGTGTATCTTTGGACTTAGCTGCCTTGCGGTAATACTTATCAAAAAAATACCGGTATTGGGTAAGTGGATTGTCTGATACGAAAAAATGCCGCTTGCAGCAAACTGTTATTATCAGTGAAGCTGTGAGCGGCACTTTTTTAATCTTCCTCGATCACCTGAATCTCCAGGTAATCAAATTCAATATGTTCAATAAAACTGTCCTGGCGGAACCGTGTTCTGGAATGGCGTTTGAAATCCGTGACATTGCTGTCCAGCCAGATCGGATTTTCCAGGTCAAAATCATAGCAGATCTCCTGCAGTGCACGGAAGATCTTGTGTGTCCTTGTATCTTCTGAGTCGTCATCAATGACGAGATCTTTCAGCATGTGGTTGTCTTTCCACAGTTTTCCCCATAAACGAAACATAGTGTTCCTACCTCCCTATCAAAACTGCCACAGGTGACAGAAATATTTGAGTGCTAAGTGATTTTAAGTATAATGGCTTTTAATATGCAAGTAAAGATGTTATAAGTTCATATTTATAAGTGAAAAAACGATTAAAATTATAATAATTATGCCAGCTATGATACTGATAACTGCCAGAGGTCCATGTGATGAACTGCCATTAGAAGTGTCAGGTAACTGAGTATGAAAGGAGTTATCTGAAGACTTTGGCGGAAAATAATAATTGTTATTGGCATAGGTTTTTCTTTGTTCTGCTTTTCTTAAATGTGAGAAAGGATCATTTTGATTTATGATTCGATCATAAAATGCATTTGTAAATTCCAAATCAGCTTCTGTGCTGAATGGAGCGTCTGAGATATCATGGGCTATTTGATTTCTGACCCAGCGGATATGCTTCAACATTTTATAATCTTTTTCCCAATTGGTAACTGTATACTGCGCCTGAGGAGTTTTATCCATTTGCTGAATATATTCACTAACACCATTTTGGCAGTTGAGAATATCTCTGCAAAGCCGGTCAAGACGTTTATAAGCTTCAAAAAAAGTATTATCTCTCTGATTCAAATTTATCCCCTGTTTTTTACATCAATAGTAGGTGTTTGCTAATGGCATTGTAGTTATCAGTTATTATTTTGTCAAGAATTTTTATATATCTTCTTGTGAAATGTCGTTGCAGATTTTAGCGAGATAAAGTATAATTAATATACATTTTGCAAAAACACAGAAGCGTGCAATGCATAATTTATATGAATGGAGGATTATTATGAAGCTATACGACGGTGGCGTTTACCTTGTAAATGGCAGTGACATTGTTGAAGAAAGCAAGTTTGATCAGCCGGTATCCAGAGAAGACGCAGCAAAGAACACCATGGCATATGATATCCTGGAAGCACACAATACTTCCGGAAATATGCAGAAATTACAGATCAAGTTTGATAAGTTAACATCCCATGATATTACTTTTGTAGGAATCATCCAGACAGCACGTGCTTCAGGACTTGAGAAATTCCCGATCCCATATGTGCTGACAAACTGTCACAACTCTCTGTGTGCAGTAGGCGGAACAATCAACGAAGATGACCACATGTTCGGACTTACCTGTGCAAAGAAATATGGCGGAGTATATGTACCTCCTCATCAGGCAGTCATCCATCAGTTCGCACGTGAGATGCTTGCAGGCGGCGGCAAGATGATCCTGGGTTCTGACAGCCACACCCGTTATGGTGCACTTGGTACCATGGCCATGGGCGAGGGTGGCGGTGAGTTGGTTAAGCAGCTCCTTTCCCAGACTTATGATATCAATATGCCGGGCGTAGTTGCGATCTACCTCAAGGGACAGCCGAGACCGGGCGTAGGACCGCAGGACGTTGCTCTGGCGATCATCGGCAAGGTATTTGCCAATGGATACGTTAAGAACAAAGTTATGGAATTCGTAGGACCTGGAGTTGCAGGTTTAAGTGCAGACTTCCGTATCGGAATTGACGTTATGACAACAGAGACAACCTGTCTTTCTTCTATCTGGCAGACAGATGAGACCATCGAAGAATTCTACGAGATCCATGGCAGAAAAGAAGACTACAAAGAACTCAAACCGGGCAAGGTTGCATACTATGACGGCTGCGTAGAGGTTGACTTAAGTGAGATCAAACCGATGATCGCAATGCCATTCCACCCAAGCAATACCTATACTATCGATGAACTCAAAGAAAACCTCTATGACATCCTTGATGATGTAGAGAAAAAGGCTCAGATCAGTCTCGACGGCAAAGTTCCATATTCTCTCAAGGACAAAGTCGTTGACGGTAAACTTTATGTAGAGCAGGGAATCATCGCCGGATGTGCAGGCGGCGGATTTGAGAATATCTGTGCAGCAGCAGACATCCTCCGCGGAGCAAGCATCGGTGCAGACGCCTTTACACTCAGCGTTTACCCGGCAAGTACACCGATCTATATGGAACTTGCAAGAAACGGTGTCCTGGCTGACCTCCTTGCAACAGGGGCAGTTGTCAAGACTGCTTTCTGCGGACCGTGCTTCGGTGCCGGAGACACACCTGCAAATAATGCGTTCAGTATCCGTCATACAACGAGAAACTTCCCGAACCGTGAAGGTTCCAAGGTCCAGAACGGACAGATTTCTTCCGTTGCACTTATGGATGCGAGATCCATCGCAGCAACAGCAGCAAACAAAGGCTTCCTGACTTCCGCAGAAGAATTTACCGGAAGCTACAGACATCAGAAATATTTCTTCGACAAAACAATTTATGAGAACCGTATCTTTGACAGCAAGGGCGTTGCAGATCCAAGCGTTGAGATCCAGTTCGGACCAAACATCAAAGACTGGCCGGAGATGCCTGCGCTGGCAGAGAACCTTGTTCTCAAAGTTGTTTCTGAGATCCATGATCCTGTTACAACAACAGACGAGCTGATTCCTTCCGGTGAGACTTCCTCTTTCCGTTCCAATCCGCTTGGACTGGCAGAGTTCACTCTTTCCAGAAGAGATCCGGAGTACGTTGGACGTGCCAAAGAGATCCAGAAGGCACAGAAGGCGATCGAAGCAGGAGAATGTCCGGCAGAGGCAGTTCCGGAACTGAAACCGGTTATGGAAGCTGTTAAGAAACAGTTCGCAGATATCAGCAAAGAAAACGTCGGAGTCGGAAGTACGATCTTCGCTGTAAAACCTGGTGATGGCTCTGCACGTGAGCAGGCCGCTTCCTGCCAGAAGGTTCTCGGCGGATGGGCAAACATCGCAAACGAGTACGCTACCAAACGTTACCGCTCAAACCTTATCAACTGGGGCATGCTTCCATTCCTGATCCCGCAGGGAGAGCTTCCGTTTACCAACGGTGATTTCCTGTTCTTCCCGCATATCAGAGAAGCTGTTGCTGATAAAGCCGACAGCATCACCGGATATGTAGTCAAAGAAGACGGACTTAAGGAGTTCCAGGTAACACTCGGAGAACTGACCGATGACGAACGTGAGATCATCCTCAAAGGATGTCTGATCAACTACAACAGAAAATAAGACTGGTTCTGGCACCCCACATACAGAACCAACCCCTGTTTGTGCAGTCCCGCAGGATGGCTTACCACAGCCTCCCGCGGGACTGCTTTTTGTATGGAAGAGGAGTTTTATAATATGTTTAAATTATCAGAAAATAATAAAAAATACACACAAATAAAACAAGAATAATATTATAAACACGAAAAATATACAATAAATTAAAAAATAATCGAAAAATGTGTTGACAAATACACTATACAGTGCTATTATAATGACATCAAAAGAAAACAAAAACAAAACACAAAAGAAACTCATTCAATTCATAGTATAGAGAACATGAAAGGAATGAAAATCAAAAGAAAGGCAAGGGTGATACCGTTGGGACAGTAGTTACTAATCACAATCAATATAAGAAGTGATAGGAATCGAGTTTCCTGCAAGAAAGACCTGATACATATTAGCCCATTAATTTAAGAAATAATCATATTCTTAGAGAAGAAAGATGAAATTTACAGCCTGGTGAACAGGACTTCATGAAAAGAAATGATCGTTTATCATAAGTATTACAGGTATATAGAATCGATTACTTATATTGAATAACTATCACGCACCTGATACAGAGACTTTCGAAAATGTGTAAAGAAACATTTTTGAAAAAGTATAACTCCTTATTTTAGAGCATCGTCTGGAAGCAGAGATCCAGAGAAGCTTGAAGATAAATAAGCAAGATACTTTGAGATGCATATAAGATTTATTCTAATATGGATTGAAACTTTGCATCAGAAGAACATCTCCTCACAACAGATGTTAAGAAGAGATTATAAGGAATCTTATTTCAAAGGAAAACAGTTTGAAATTTAAGAAGTTAAGTTTGGAGCTGCTCTAATCCAATGAAAAAGAATATCCTAAGTTTCTCAATAAATTATAATTCGTAGATTATAATTTAAAATCTATAAACTTTCTAAATAGACGAAGTGATAAAAATCGTATCGTTTATGAGCAGGGAATAAAACAATCGCAACCACAAATCAAGACATCAATATGATATCGAAATTAATATAAAAACTAAATACAGAGAATTGGATCAGAGATATATGATGTAGATATATCACAGGAATTCAATTAGCAAACAAGACGATAAGTTTTGAAAGAACTAAGAGGTTATTAAAAATTGAATAGTGAAGAGTGTTAAGACGACCATCCTTTTATAAATAATTCGCGAAGAATAAATAGAAGTGATGGTCGTCTTACGTGTTGTATGTTATACTCTCCTCAAAAGGAGAGATTTTTTATGCAAAGTTTTAATATACAGGATTGTATTCTTTATGAAGATAAGGATATTCTGGTGTGCCATAAACCGGCGGGCGTTGCCGTGCAGAGTGCCCGCTTTGGAATGGCAGATATGGAAAGCAGCCTTAAGAATCATCTGGCACTTAAGACACCGGGCAAGATGCCGTATCTCGGGATCATACACAGACTGGATCAGCCGGTAGAGGGCGTTCTGGTATTTGCAAAAACGCCAAAGGCTGCCGCCGAACTGAACCGACAGATCACGTCTAAAACTGTCACAAAAGAATATCTGGCAGTAACCGCACAGCTGCCAGAGGAAAAGCAGGGGCATCTGGAAGATTACCTCAAAAAAGATAACCGGACAAATTCTTCCTCCGTGGTCACTCCGAAGACTCCCGGAGCAAAAAAAGCCAGCCTGGATTACAGTATTCAGGAAGAAATCAAAGACGAACGCACCGCAACAGGAAAAAGAATCCTTGTTAAGATCATCCTGGATACAGGACGACATCATCAGATCCGTGTGCAGATGGCTCACAAAGGCATGCCGCTCCTTGGAGACCGGAAATATAACGCCGCAGATAAGTCTGACCTTCCGTTAGGATTATGCTCCTGCCATCTGGCTTTCCGCCACCCGGCAAACGGAAAAAAAATGGAATTTAAAGTCACACCGAAAGGTGAGACATTCAAAGGCTTTTTGACACTGTAAAGCATATCAGCAAGAATGTATTATTTTCCGCTCAAATAATGAAAAAACTATGAAATCTATGGACGCAAAAAAGAAAATGTGTATAATGTAAAAAAGAAGCGCATTTGTATGAAGTTTGGATTAAGAAAAGAGGGAAAATAATGAGAAAAGCGGCTGCAGCCGGAATTATCCTTGCTGGTGCCATACTGGTGGCAGGGGGACTCGACAAAGAAAGCGGCTCTGAGAATTTTGTGGCGGATGTGCAGGCAAATGACGAGACAACACAGACAGAGGAAGAGACAGATTCAGATCCGGAATCAGAGGAAGAAGCTGCACTGGCAGCACAGATCGATACTTCTGCACCCGTAACGAAGGGAAGTAGAATTGCAGTTGTAAGTAAGAGCGTGGATGGTGAGTACTGGAAGGCACTTCATTCCGGTATGGAAGATGCGATTAAGGATGTCAATGCGGCATACGGTTTTACATCCGATGACCAGATCACGATGACCTTTGAAGGCGCAAGTGATGAGCAGGATGTGGAGAAGCAGGTTAATACACTGGATGCAGTTATTGCAGAGAATCCAACGGTATTATGTCTTTCAGCAGGCGACGAGGATTCCTGCCAGGCACAGCTTGAGGCAGCCAGAGAGAATGACATTGCAGTAGTAGCTTTTGACTCCAATGTAAGTGACAGTGATATGATCGCCGTTTTCCGCGGAACAGATAATGTTTATGTAGGAAAGATGGCGGGAGAGAAATTAAGCGATGCGATCGGAAAAAGCGGTAAAGTCGCAATTTTTTCCGCTCAGGAGAAGACAGAGAGCTCTAAGAAACGTGTAGAAGGATTCAAGGAAGCTCTCGCAGAATGTCCGGACATTACAGTTGTTCAGGAATTATATACAGATCAGGTGGATGACATGAAAACTGCCATGGAAGATGCTCTTCGGAGATATCCGGATCTGGCAGGCGTGTTCTGTACGAATGCAGATGTATCTGATCTTTATCTCGATATTGAGAAAGCAGAGGGTACAGCACCGGTCATGGTTGGAGTGGATGCAACTACCAAACAGCAGGACGCAGTTCGTAATGGTTCAGAGGCAGGCATTGTTTCACAGTCCCCGTATCAGCTGGGATACCAGACGATCCTTGCAGCCGTACAGCTGACCGTTCCGTATGAGGAAGTTTCCAGCGGTCTGGAGAAATTTGTATACTATGATCCTGTATGGATCGATACCACGAATCTGGATGCTCCAGAGTACAGCTCTTATCTGTATGGGAAATAAATTAACCTGTTGTGCTATTTCAAATAAAACGTTTAAAACTTGTAAAAACCGCAAAGAATCCCTGTTATTATTGATAAATAAATTTTTTAGAATATCAATTCTTTGATTTTTCCAAGTTCGCAGGTTTCGCCGAAAATACTGTTTAATGCAATGCAGAGGTTGTATGCCAATACTTTATTAACCAAACGGGTGCATAAGCCCTGAAAGCTTTTGACCAGTTTTCTTTACCGTTGGAACGCTTGAGTGCAAAAAGACAGATCGTTTGTTCCTTCATTTCCTGCATGAGTTTTTCGCCAACATATCCTTTATCTGCTAAAATTGTAATATTTGAACAATTATCCGCCAGATCCCGTAATCCTTCGCGGTCATCTGTGGATGCCGGCGTAATCTCAAATGCAGTAATGTAACCTTCTAATGTGACCAGGGCATGCACTTTATAACCGAAGTAAGTTTCCTTTTTAGAAGGACACTTTCCGTAATCAGCATCCTGGCTGCGAAATGTTTTGCAGTATCGTGCACGTCCAAAATTACAGACTGCAAGCGGAAAATTATCAAGAATGCAATAAGAACTGACCGGAACCGGAAAAACAGAGCGCATTTTTTGTCTTAATAATTCGGTTATCTGCATCAGAGCACGCCTCGTTCTGTTAAAACGGCTTCTGCTGCAAAGCTGTGGGAAAAGGTGTCGGTAATTCTTTTTTACAAAAGAAAACCAGGCATTTTCAGAATCAATACCGACCAACTCTCCACAGAGAGCAATCGTAATGATTTCGGAATCAGATAGTTTTGCATCCAAAACATGGCGACGTTTTCTGACTTCCGAAGGTGCAAAGCGGTGATACAATTCATCAATAATAACGTAAGTGGTCAAAATAAAGTCTTCAAAAGTTGCAATAATCGTGGTATCATTATTTTGAAACTTCAACATGATGATGCCCCCTTTCAAATTTGTATGTCCTACAAATAAGATAGCACATTTTGTTGAAGTTTCTTTATATTTTATTTTATCTAGCACAACAAGTTAATTTAACAAATGTAGTAAGAATTTCCTCACCTATAGGTGAAGGGATGAATTGACCTTTGAGCATATCTGCTCGAATAATTCATAAAAGCACTTGTTCTTATAAAACAAATATATTATAATGAAGCAAGAACAATGTGTTCATAGAAATAGAATCAATCCGTCAGTATATAGAAAGTCAGGGTGAGAAAAGTAAACCGGGCAGTAAAAATAAGAATCTATCCAAATAAAGAACAGATATCTCAGATAGAGAAAACAATCGGTTGCTGCCATTTTCTTTATAACCAGATGCTTGCAGATAAGATCAGTCATTACCAGAAAGAAAAAAAGATGTTGAAAAATACACCGGCCGGATATAAAAAAGAATATTCATGGCTGAAAGAAGTAGACCTTCGAACCGCATATCGTATCCTGCCCGTACTTTACCGTAGATAAGCTCGTTCTCGACGGACAGCACGTCAAAAAAGTGTTCGGCGAGATCGACAAGACTTCCTTCGTAAGCATTCTCGTCATGGAAGGAAAAGGTACGATCCGCGATAAGGAAGAAACCCTGACTTTCAAAAAAGGAGACAGCCTCTTTGTCACAGCCAATATCGGTGAGTATGAACTGGAAGGTGCTTTTGAGGCACTTGTAACGACCGTATAACATCTTGCCTGATATAACTATATATAAAACTTCAAATTGAAATCCCAATTCCTGCAAGGACAGTTCACATCGGACTGTCCTTGTGTTATAATAGATAAGTTAATGAAAATGGAGGAGGAAAATCTTTTGAAAGAAAGAGAAACATTTGGATCAAGACTTGGATTCATCCTGGTTTCAGCAGGATGTGCAGTAGGTCTTGGAAACGTATGGAAATTTCCGTACATGACAGGTAAGTACGGCGGTGCCGCTTTTATCCTGATCTATCTTGGCTTTCTTGTACTGCTTGGACTTCCGATCCTTGTAAGCGAATTTGCAGTAGGACGAAGCAGCAGACTGAGTACGGCAAGAGCATTTCACAAACTGGAGCCGGAAGGTTCTAATTTCCATAAATACAGCTATATGGGAATGATCGGTAACTACATGCTGATGATGTTTTATACGATGGTTGCAGGATGGATGATGTACTATTGTTATGTTATGGCAACCGGGAAACTGAGCGGAGCTTCTTCCGAAGAAGTGAGCAGATTTTTCTCAAATCTGATGACATCTACAGGAACGATGACTGGATGGATGATCGCAGCGGTCCTGCTGGCATTTGGTGTATGTTCCCTGGGACTTCAGAACGGAATCGAGCGTATCACTAAGATTATGATGATCTGTCTGCTGGCACTGATCGTTGTACTGGCAGTTCACTCCGTAACACTGGATGGAGCAATGGAAGGTGTGAAATTCTACCTTGTACCGAATCTTGACAATATCCGCGAGGCAGGAATTGGAAATGTAATCTTTGGGGCACTGTCACAGGCATTCTTTACTTTGAGTATCGGTATCGGAGCGATGGAGATCTTCGGAAGCTACATGGGCAAAGAACGTACCCTTGCAGGAGAAAGCATCAACATCCTGATCCTGGATACCTTCGTAGCACTGATGGCAGGACTTATTATCATTCCGGCGTGTTTTTCATTCAATGTAGAGCCGGGAGCAGGTCCGGGACTTGTGTTCATCACTCTGCCAAATGTGTTCAATCAGATGGCTGGCGGAAGACTCTGGGGAGCACTGTTCTTCCTGTTTATGTCTTTTGCGGCACTGTCTACAGTAATTGCAGTATTCGAAAATATCCTGTCCTTTGCAATGGATCTGTGGGGATGGAAACGCAACAAGGCTGTTGCATTTAATATCGTTCTGATCATTATCCTTTCCATGCCGGCAATCCTTGGCTTTGGACCATGGTCCGGAATCCAGATCCTTGGTGAAGGAACAACTATCATGGATCTTGAGGACTTTATTATCTCAAACAACATCCTGCCGCTTGGATCTGTAATATTCGTGATTTTCTGTACATCTAAGAACGGATGGGGATGGAAGAATTTCCTGAGAGAAGCCAACACAGGAAAAGGAGCGAAATTCCCGGCATTCATCAGAAATTACATGCTGTGGGTGATCCCGGTCGTTGTAGCGATCATTTATCTCAAAGGTTACTATGACATGTTCCAGCCAAAGGGAAATGCTTATCTGATCCCATGGATGATCGTCGGTATTGCCATGCTGGCACTGACAGGATGGATCTCATTCGGACACAGCAAAAAGAAATAAGATACCACGGAACAATCCGTAAGTATCGCAAACAATAAGAATTAAGAGGAGGCACAAGTATTATGATAGCAGAAAAAATGAAACCTTTCGTACAGAACAATTCAGCAATCCGTATGATGTTCGAAGAAGGAAACCGTCTCCGGGCAAAGTACGGTGCGGACAAAGTCTATGACTTCAGCCTTGGAAATCCAAGTGTTCCGGCACCGGACTGTGTACGCGAAGCAATCATAGATCTTGTAAACAACGAAGAACCGACTGTCCTTCATGGATATATGAGTAACGCCGGGTTCGAGGATGTCAGAGAGACGATCGCACAGTCTCTGAACCGTCGTTTCGAAACTGCTTTTTCTGCACATAATCTGATCATGACTGTTGGTGCTGCCAGTGGCCTGAACGTGATCCTCAAAACGATCCTGAATTCTGGAGAGGAAGTGATCGTTTTTGCACCGTATTTCCTGGAATATGGTGCATATGTCCGCAACTATGATGGCAAGCTTGTGGAAATCTCACCGAACACAGAGACCTTTCAGCCGAACCTTAAAGAACTGGAAGAAAAAATTACAGTCAACACTCGTGCAGTGATCGTAAATACACCGCACAATCCGACAGGTGTCGTTTATTCCGAGGATACTATCAAAGAACTTGCAGCGATCCTGGAGAAAAAACAGCAGGAGTTCGGTTCTGTGATCTATCTGATTTCTGATGAGCCATACAGAGAGCTGGCTTATGACGGCGTAGAAGTTCCGTATCTGACGAAATACTACAAGAATACGGTTGTAGGATATTCCTACAGTAAATCTCTGTCTTTGCCGGGTGAGCGTATCGGTTATCTGGTCATTCCGGATGAGCTGGAAGACAGCGCAACCGTCATCACAGCAGCAGCGATCGCAAACCGTGTACTCGGAAGTGTCAATGCACCGTCCCTGATGCAGAAAGTCATCCAGAAATGCGTAGACGCAGAAGTAGATGTTGCAGCTTATGACAGAAACCGTCTGGCACTTTACAATGGACTGACAGAATGTGGATTTGAGTGCATCAAACCACAGGGAGCTTTTTACCTGTTCGTGAAATCTCCGATCGCAGATGAGAAACAGTTCTGTGAGGCCGGCAAGAAATACAATATCCTCATGGTTCCGGGAAGCTCCTTTGCCTGCCCGGGATATGTGAGGCTGGCATACTGTGTTTCCTATGAGACGATCCAGAATTCCCTTCCGGAGTTTAAGAAACTGGCTGCGGAGTATGGACTGGGCAAATAATCCACATGAAACAACAAAAGAATGACAAAAAAATAACAATATAAAACACTATTTATACAGGATTTTAGATAAAACCACAAAAACAGGAGCCCCTCTTGTAGAAATACAAGGCAGAGGCTCCTGTCTACGTTTACATGGCATTATATCAGATCTTATCAATTTTCTTGCGGATCGCCAGCATCTTCTGATCGAGCTGGCTGATCATAGAGGCACATTGCTGCAGTTCCTCATTGATAACGGCAGCCTGTTTCTGACCTCTCTTATAACGGAGCTGGTGGTCGAGGTTTGCCCAGTAATCCATTGCAGCCGTCCGGAGCTGAAGCTCCAGTTTGACCCATTGATTCTCATTCTGGAATGGAATTGCGATCTCCAGGATCAGATGCAGGCTCTGATAGCCGGATTTCTTGGGCTGCTTGATATAGTCCTTGATCTTGATGATGCGGATGTCCTGCTGTTTCTGGATCAGGTCAGCCACCTTGTAGATATCGTCCACATAAGCGCACACAGCACGGACCCCGATCAGGTCGTTGATCTTCTCCACTGCCTGCGCGAAATTCATATCGAGGCCTTTTTTCTGCATTTTCTTGCAGACACTGTCGTAGCTCTTGAGTCGTCCGGTCTTCATCTGTATGTAGTTTCGTCCGGTCTTCATCAGCAGAAAAGTGTTGATGATATCGATCTTGGTCATCATAAGATTGATGGCACATTGTCCCTGGATGCTGAACTCGCTGTCGGTCAGCATATTCTTTAATAGTTCTTTCTTTTTCAATTTCTGTCTTTCTTCCTCTAATTGTATCAGTGTGAATGTTTCTGGTTCTGTTACCCGTATTGCATTACCGCTTCCCATTAGAATACTCCTTCAATAATAAATCTGTAGATTGATCATGTTAAAAGAAAGTAAAACAGAAGAGAAGCGCAGAACAGGGAATAGTTCTGTGTCATCTCTTATCCTCTAATCTATGCAGGATAAAATAGGAATATGACAATATATTCTGGTGCATTATTCTATTATATACAAAATAACTAATTTATACAGAGAAAAACAAAAAAACTTATATAAAATACCATATGAAAATAAATTGCAAAATAAGTGACCATAAAATATAATAAACATATACAAAAATGCCCCGGGCATAGTTGTGTAAATTACATAAAAAGAATAAATAAAAAGGGATTTAGTGGATTTTTTAGGTGGTTAAAATATATTGACAAATGATTAACAATCTAATATAATAACCTCATCAGCAAGATTGATAAATAATTAACGTTAATTCATTAACACACACAACCATCAAACACACTACTAAAACCAGAAAGAATCAAATCACAAGAGGAAAACAGGAGGATTCAGAAATGGCAAAGAAAGAAACCCACATCCCGGCAATTATCGACACTCCAGAGGCACTTGAAGCCAAGATCGCTGCGATGAAAGAAGCTCAGAAAATTTTTGCTACCTATACTCAGGAGCAGGTAGACAAGATCTTCAAAGCAGCCGCAACAGCAGCAGACAAAGCCCGTATTCCGCTTGCAAAAGCAGCCGTTGAAGAAACAGGAATGGGTATCGTAGAAGATAAAGTCATCAAGAACCATTACGCAGCAGAGTACATCTACAATGCATACAAAAACACCAAGACCTGTGGTGTACTGGAAGAAGATCCGGTTTATGGAATCAAGAAAATTGCAGAACCGATCGGTCTGATCGCAGCAGTTATCCCGACAACAAACCCGACTTCCACAGCAATCTTCAAAACCCTGATCGCTCTGAAGACAAGAAACGCAATCATCATCAGCCCACATCCACGTGCAAAAGGAAGCACTATTGAAGCTGCCAAAGTTGTTCTTGAAGCAGCAGTAAAAGCAGGTGCTCCGGAAGGAATCATTGGCTGGATCGATGTACCAAGCCTTGAGCTTACAAACCTCGTAATGAAGGAAGCTGACATCATTCTTGCAACAGGTGGTCCTGGAATGGTTAAAGCAGCATACTCCTCCGGAAAACCGGCACTTGGTGTTGGAGCCGGAAATACACCGGTTATCATCGACGACACAGCAGATGTCCGTCTTGCAGTAAACTCCATCATCCATTCCAAAACATTTGATAATGGTATGATCTGTGCTTCTGAGCAGTCCGTAACTGTTCTTGAAGGCATTTACAAAGCAGTAAAAGAAGAGTTCCAGTACAGAGGATGCTACTTCCTTAAGAAAGACGAAATCGAAAAAGTAAGAAAAACAATCCTGATCAACGGTGCACTGAATGCCAAGATCGTTGGACAGAAAGCAGCTACGATCGCTGAGATGGCAGGAGTTACTGTTCCGGCAGAAACCAAGATCCTGATCGGTGAAGTAGAATCTGTAGATATCAGCGAAGAGTTCGCACACGAGAAACTTTCTCCTGTACTTGCAATGTACAAGGCAAAAACCTTCGACGAAGCTATCGCAAAAGCAGAACAGCTGGTAGCTGACGGTGGATATGGACATACATCTTCTCTGTACATCAACGTAAATGAGAAAGAAAAGATGGCAAAACATGCAGCAGCAATGAAGACCTGCCGTATCCTGATCAACACTCCATCTTCTCAGGGTGGTATCGGAGATCTCTACAACTTTAAACTCGCTCCGTCTCTGACACTTGGATGCGGTTCCTGGGGTGGAAACTCTGTATCTGAAAACGTTGGTGTTAAACACCTGATCAATATCAAGACTGTTGCTGAGAGGAGAGAGAACATGCTCTGGATGAGAACCCCGGAAAAAGTTTACTTCAAAAAAGGCTGCCTGCCGGTTGCTCTTGATGAGCTGAAAAACGTGATGGGCAAAAAACGCTGCTTCATCGTAACTGACTCCTTCCTTTACAAGAATGGATACACCAAGAAGATCGAAGACAAACTTGACGAAATGGGAATCGTTCATACATGCTTCTCTGATGTAGAACCAGACCCGTCCCTCGCTTCTGCAAGAGCAGGTGCTGCAGCAATGCGTGCATTCGAACCAGACTGCATCATCGCAATGGGTGGTGGATCCGCAATGGATGCTGGTAAGATCATGTGGGTTCTCTATGAAAACCCGGATGCAGACTTCGATGATATGGCAATGGACTTCATGGATATCCGTAAGAGAATCTATACATTCCCGAAAATGGGTAAAAAAGCTTACTTCATCGCCGTACCTACATCTTCCGGTACAGGTTCTGAGGTAACACCTTTCGCCATCATCACAGACAAAGAAACAGGAATCAAATGGCCTCTGGCTGACTACGAACTGTTACCGGATATGGCGATCGTAGATACAGACAACATGATGAGTGCACCAAAAGGACTGACAAGTGCTTCTGGTATCGACGTTATGACACATGCTCTTGAGGCATATGTATCCATGATGGCTTCTGACTACACAGACGGTCTTGCACTCCGTGCAATCAAACTGGTATTTGATTATCTGCCAAGAGCATACAGAAACGGAAACGATGTAGAGGCAAGAGATCATATGGCAAATGCTTCCTGCATGGCTGGTATGGCATTCGCAAATGCATTCCTCGGAGTAAACCACTCCCTGGCTCACAAACTGGGCGCTTTCCATCACATCCCGCACGGTATCGCAAACGCTCTGGTACTTACAGATGTTATGCGCTACAATGCAGCAGAAGTTCCGGCTAAGATGGGTACTTTCCCGCAGTATCAGTATCCGAAGACACTGGCTCGCTACGCAGAGGTTGGCCGTTTCGTAGGGCTGACAGGAAAAGATGACAAAGAAGTATTTGAGAAACTTCTGGAGAAACTCGAAGAACTCAAGAAGATCATCGAGATCAAACCTACCATCAAAGATTACGGTGTAGACGAGAAATACTTCCTTGAGACTCTTGATGAGATGAGCGAGCAGGCATTCAACGACCAGTGTACTGGTGCAAACCCGAGATACCCACTCATCGCAGAACTCAAAGAAATCTACCTGAAAGCTTACTATGGTAAATAATTAAAACGATATATTTTCTTCCATAAAATATAAATAATATAAGCGGCGATTGCCCCGGCATTACAGGAACGTAGTGCCGGGGCAGTTGCTTTATGGCAGTTAAGATTTGTTTAAGATTTGCGCGGACAAATTTAAGACTTTGTGTGTTGAAAAGAAAGAACACGAATGTTACAATAAACACCAACAGATATGGTAAAATCAAACAAAAACCACATACATCTTATGTGGAACAAAGGAAGCGTTAAGCTTCAGGGGGCATGATTATTGAAACAGAATGAAAACACAAAATACGTGAAACTTGGAATTACAGGTGCAGCAGTCCTGGCGTTTGGATTTGCGATCATGTATATCCTGAACCAGAGCCAGAGTATCGCAGCAGGAATCCGCGTGATCTTTAATATCCTGAAACCATTCCTGTATGGCGCACTGATCGCCTATATCCTTGCACCGATGTGCAACCGGATGGATGACAGATTCCTGAAATGGTGTCCAAATGCAACTGAGAAACAGAAAAAGGGAATGAAGTTTCTTTCCATTGCAATAGCGATCATATGTGCAGTGACTCTCGTAGTTCTGCTGATCCTGCTGATCTTACCGCAGGTATGGGACAGTACGATCAAAATCATCCGTATCCTTCCGGCACGGCTTGCATACTGCAATCGTATGATAGATCAGGTGCTCCAGGATCAGCCGCAGCTTCAGGCATATTTTAATCATTTTTCTTCACAGATTGAAAGTGGTCTGAATGACATTCTGAGTGCGAATTCCAGTATGATGCAGACAATTCAGGGGATTATAGGGAATCTTACCGTACAGTTGATTGAAGTCCTGAGTGTATTCAAGAATATGTTCCTCGGATTTTTGATTGCAGTATATCTCCTTGCCAGCCGCAAACTGTTTGGCGCACAGGCGAAACTTCTCCTGTATGGTATATTCCCGAACAAATGGGCACAGATCATCGAGGAAGAAGTCCATTACACAGACAAGATGTTCAATGGATTCTTTGTTGGCAAGATCATCGACTCTGCAATCATCGGTGTGATCTGTTTTGCAGGGACAACGTTGTTGGGATTTGAATCTGCAGCGTTTATCAGCGTTGTCATCGGTGTGACGAACATCATACCGTTTTTCGGACCTTTTATCGGTGCAATCCCGTGTGCATTACTTCTTCTTCTTGACAACCCGTGGCAGGCATTGTATTTCCTCATCTTTATCGTGATTCTTCAGCAGGTAGATGGAAATATCATTGGACCGAAGATCCTCGGAAACACAACAGGCGTTTCCAGCTTCTGGGTGCTGTTTTCCATTCTTCTGTTTGGCGGATTATGGGGACTTGTGGGAATGGTCATTGCGGTTCCGCTTTTTGGCGTACTCTATGATATTATCAGGAAACTGACAAACAGAGGACTTCAGAAGAACCACAAAGAAGACATGAGAGAAGAATACGATAATAGCTTCCACAAGCCGGAACCACTGAAGGAAAAATCTTCCGAGCCGAAACTTTCCAGAGAGAAACTTCTTGAGGCAAAGGTTCAGCTTCTGAAGAAAAAGAAACAACAGAAACATTGATTCAAAGTAATTAAGAACTGATTCAGGTGCAGTCTCGTGATGCCCGCCGGATCAGTTCTTTTCAGAAATGGAAGGAAAAGGAGAATGAATATGACGAAAGAAGAACTGAAACAACTGCCAAAAGTAGAGCTGCACTGTCATCTGGACGGTTCACTCAGCAGAGAATTTATAGAGAAAAGACTTGGAAGACAGGTCAGCCAGGAAGAACTTACAGTTTCTGACGACTGTACGAGTCTTGCCGAATATCTTGAGAAATTTGACATCCCGGGCCGATGCCTCATGGACGAACAGGGACTTGCGGAAGCCGGTTATGATGTACTTCGCAGCATGAGCCAGGAAAATGTCTGCTATGCAGAGATCCGTTTCGCTCCGCTGTTCTCAGAGACAGAGGATATGAACTGCAGCAAAGTGATCGAAGCACTTCTTAGTGGTCTGGAACGCGGCAGGAAAGATTTTGGAGTAGAGTACGGAGTACTCACCTGTGCAATGCGCCATCATAGCGAGGAAGAGAATTATCGTATGCTCAAGGCGGCAAGGGAATATCTCGGTTCCGGTGTATGCGGAGCAGACCTTGCTGGAGCAGAGGCAGTATATCCAATGTCGGAGTTCATGGAACTGTTTACAAAAGCGGGGAAACTGGGGATACCTTTTACTCTCCATGCAGGAGAATGTGGAAATCCTCAGAATATCATAGATTCTGTGCAGGTCGGAGCAAAGAGGATCGGACATGGTATCGCCATGCGTGGTCATAAAGAACTTGAGAGAGCACTTGCAGAGAAAAACATAGGAATCGAAATGTGCCCGATCAGCAATCTCCAGACAAAAGCAGTCAACAGTACCGCAGAATATCCGCTCCGTGAATTCCTGGATGCAGGACTGAAGGTATCGATCAACACCGACAACCGGACAGTCAGCAATACAAATCTGACCAAAGAACTGGATTTCATCCAGAGAACCTACGGGATCCGTGATGAAGAACTTCCGCTCCTGATGAAGAATGCAGTGGACACAGCTTTTGCAGCAGATGAGGTGAAAGCAGCACTGTACCGGAAACTGGGAATCCGGTAAATTTCAGGTGTGACTGCCGATAATTGAATTTTTACAAATAAAACCGCCCTGAGCCGTTAAAATGTTACGACTCAGGGCGATTCTTTTATTGCTCTGTATATCAGGGAACGCCAGCGGCGTGTCCTGTGATTTACTCTTACTGCTTACGGAATGCAGCACGTTTTCTTTCTCTGGGATCAAGAATTCTCTTGCGGATACGAAGGCTTGATGGTGTAACCTCAAGAAGCTCATCCTGGTCGATAAACTCGATCGCCTGCTCAAGACTGAGAACCTTAGGCGGTGTCAGTTTCAGAGCTTCATCGGCGGAAGAGGAACGTGTGTTGGTCAGATGTTTGGTCTTGCAGACATTCAGTTCGATGTCTTCAGCTTTACCATTCTGTCCGATGACCATACCGCTGTATACTTTTTCGCCAGGTCCAACGAAAAGTGTCCCACGGTCCTGTGCGGAGAACAGACCATATGCAACAGCTTCACCTGCTTCGAATGCGATCAGGGAGCCCTGTTTACGGTACTGGAAATCTCCTTTGTATGGAGCATATCCATCGAAGGTTGTATTCAGGATACCGGTACCCTTGGTGGAAGTAAGGAACTCTCCACGGAAACCGATCAGTCCACGGGACGGGATATGGAATTCCAGGCGGACAGAACCATCGCTGGCTGTGCTCATTCCCTGGAGTTCACCTTTACGCTCGCTCAGTTTCTGGATAACGGTACCGGAGAATTCTTCCGGAACATCAACGTAAGCGATTTCCATTGGTTCAAGTTTCTTGCCGCGTTCGTCTGTGTGATACAGAACTTCCGGTTTACTTACTGCGAATTCATAACCCTCACGGCGCATGTTCTCGATCAGGACAGAAAGGTGAAGTTCACCACGTCCGGAAACCTTGAAACATTCGGTAGTTTCAGTATCTTCTACACGAAGGCTGACATCTGTATTGAGCTCACGGTACAGACGGTCACGCAGATGACGGGAAGTGATGTATTTACCTTCCTGTCCTGCAAGCGGACTGTCGTTTACGAGGAAGTTCATGGAGATCGTAGGCTCGGAGATCTTCTGGAATGGAATTGCCTCCGGGTTGTCGCCGCCGCAGAGAGTATCACCGATATGGATATCTTCGATACCGGAGATCGCTACGATGGAACCTACAGATGCTTCTTTAACTTCAACTTTGTTCAGTCCGTCGAATTCATAAAGTTTGCTGATCTTGACTTTCTTGCGTTTGTCAAGGTCGTGATGGTTCAGAAGGGTAAGTTCCTGGTTTACTGCGATCTTACCGTTCTCTACTTTACCTACACCGATACGTCCTACATATTCATTGTAGTCGATGGTGCTGATAAGAACCTGTGTGTCAGCTTCCGGATCACCTTCCGGAGCCGGGATATATTTCAGGATTGTCTCAAACAGCGGAGCCATATTCTCCGGTGTATCTGCGAGGTCAAGAACTGCATGGCCTGCTTTTGCAGAAGCATACAGGAACGGGCAGTCAAGCTGCTCGTCAGAAGCTTCAAGGTCCATAAGAAGTTCCAGAACTTCATCGATAACTTCATCAGGACGTGCTTCCGGACGGTCGATCTTGTTGATGCAGACGATAACGTGCAGGTTCAGCTCCAGAGCTTTCTTCAGAACAAATTTAGTCTGAGGCATAGCACCCTCAAAAGCATCTACCAGAAGAATAACGCCATCGACCATTTTCAGTACACGCTCTACTTCGCCGCCGAAGTCTGCATGACCTGGGGTATCGATGATGTTGATTTTTACTCCTTTGTAGTGGACAGCAGTGTTCTTGGACAAAATAGTAATTCCGCGCTCACGCTCAATGTCATTGGAGTCCATGACACGTTCCTGAACTTCCTGGTTTTCACGGAATACACCGCTCTGCTTCAGAAGCTGGTCTACCAGGGTGGTTTTGCCGTGATCGACATGGGCGATAATGGCTACGTTGCGTACATCTTCGCGTTTGATATTCATAAAAATCGAAATCCTTTCTTTTTTCTTCTATATTAATGTGTTTTTTCCATGATACGACATTCCAGTTTACCACATTTTTCGCAGATTACAAGGTGTTGAGAAAAATTTTTTTTAAAAGTAGTTCTAAATCTGCATAAGCCTTCATATTCATAGTTCTATAAAAAACAAAATACCCAAAGAGGAAGGAGAACTATTTATGGCAGACAAAATCATTGAAAACAATCAGGTATCGATCATGGGAAAAATTGATACAGGCTTTACATTCAGTCATCTGGTGTTTGGCGAGGGCTTTTATACAATGGAGCTGATCGTCAAGCGTCTGAGTGATTCTGAGGACAGGATCCCGGTCATGGTGTCAGAGCGTCTGATCGATGTCACACAGGATTATATAGGAGAGTATATTGAAATCCATGGACAGTTTCGTTCCTATAACCGCCATGAGGAGAAGCACAATCGACTGGTGCTCTCTGTCTTTGCGCGTGAAGTGAAGTTTGTGGAGGAGGACGATGAAAATGTTCCGGTCAACCAGATCTTTATGGATGGCTTTATATGCAAACCGCCGGTTTACCGCAAGACTCCTCTTGGAAGAGAAATTGCAGATATCCTGCTGGCAGTGAACCGGCCTTACGGAAAATCAGATTACATACCATGCATCTGCTGGGGCAGAAATGCGCGATATGCTTCGGCGTTTGCAGTAGGCGGACATGTACTTCTGTGGGGCAGGATCCAGAGCAGGGAATATATGAAGCGTATCGGTGAGAATCAGTCCGAGAAGCGCATAGCGTATGAAGTATCCGTGAGCAAGTTGGAGTACGTAGATTAGGAAATATCTGGGAAACGTCCGGAGGACAGATACAGCTTGCTTTTTTGCCGGAACTGAGGTAAGATAAAACCATTAATGCAAGGATTAGTTTTACCAACGTTAAGAGGAAGTAGTTATGGAAAGAGAATTAACAGAAGTATACTGTGGAAACGGAAAGGGCAAGACCGCACTCGCGATCGGACAGAGCATCCGTGAAGCGGTGCAGGGCAAGAGTGTGATCGTTATCCAGTTCCTAAAGGGATGTGAGAAGCGTTCACTGGATTTTCTGGAGGATCTGGACAATCTGGATTTCAAGATTTTCCGTTTTGAAAAGAGGGACTGCTGTTATGAACAGCTCACTGAGGAAGAGAAAGCGGAGGAGAGATCCAATATCCTCAACGGATTGAATTTTGCCCGCAAGGTTGTTGTGACACAGGAATGCGATTTTCTTTTGCTTGATGAGATTCTGGGACTTCTGGATCGTGGGATCGTCACGGTAGATGCCATTATAGACATTCTGAAACAGAAGGACGAGTCCATGCATATAGTAATGACCGGCTGGAATTTTCCGGAGGAACTTAAGCCATATGTGGATACGATAACCACACTGAATTCCGAGGAAGTCCATCACTCCTGCGAACAGCAGTGAGCATCCGGCAGATTATCAGAATATATTAAATTACAGAAGAATAAAGGAGGAGTTCAAATGGCAATTTTTAAAGGTGCAGGTGTAGCGATCGTTACCCCTATGTATGAAGACGGAAAGGTGAACTACGACAAACTGGAAGAACTGCTCGAGTATCAGATTGCCAACAGCACAGATGCGATCATCATCTGCGGTACCACAGGTGAGTCTGCAACCATGACACATGGAGAGCATCTCAAAACTATCAAATTTGCAATTGACAAAGTAAACAAACGTGTTCCGGTTATCGCAGGAACAGGTTCTAATTGCACAGAAACTGCGATCATGATGTCCAAGGAAGCAGCATCCTACGGAGCAGACGCTCTGCTGGTAGTAACTCCTTATTATAATAAGGCAACTCAGAAGGGACTCATCGCTCACTATACTGCAGTAGCAAACGCAGTACCGGAGACACCGATCATTATGTACAACGTTCCGAGCCGTACAGGATGTAATCTTCAGCCGGCAACTGTTGCCACTCTTGTTAAGAATGTCAAGAACATCGTAGGTCTTAAGGCTGCAAGCGGAGACCTTTCCCAGATCGCCAAGACAGTTTCTCTGGCTGGCGAAGACCTGGAACTGTATTCCGGAAACGACGATCAGGTACTTCCGATCCTTTCACTGGGCGGACTGGGTGTTATCTCCGTACTTTCCAACGTTGCACCGAAGGAAACTCATGATATGGTAATGAAATTCCTTGAGGGAGACACCAAGGGAGCTGCCAAGATCCAGATCGATGCGATCCCGCTGATCAATGCACTTTTCTGCGAAGTAAACCCGATTCCGGTCAAGACTGCTCTGAACCTTATGGGAATGAATGTAGGACCGCTTCGTATGCCGCTTTGCGAGATGGAAGAAGCAAGCAAGGAAACACTGATCAAAGCAATGAAAAATTTTGGAATCAAACTTGCTTAAGATACCCCGGAGGAAACTAAGATTATGGTAAAAATTATTATGCACGGATGCTGTGGACATATGGGTCAGGTGATCTCTGATCTGGTTGCGAAGGATGCAAATGCAGAGATCGTTGCCGGAATCGATATTGCAGACAAAGGAAACACCACATATCCGGTATTCACAGAAATCAAAGCATGTCAGACAGAGGCAGATGTAGTGATCGACTTTTCTTCAGCCAAGGCAGCAGATGCACTGCTGGATTTCTGCGTAGAGCGTAACCTTCCGGTTGTACTCTGCACAACAGGACTTTCCGAAGAACAGCTTGCCAAAGTAGAGGAGACAGCAAAGAAGATCCCTGTCCTCAAATCCGCAAATATGTCTCTTGGCATCAACACCCTGCTCAAACTGATCCAGGATGCTGCCAAAGTTCTTGCAACAGCAGGATTTGACATGGAGATCGTAGAGCGTCATCACCGTCTCAAAGTAGATGCACCGAGCGGTACAGCTCTGGCGCTTGCAGACAGCCTTAACGAAGCTATGGATAACCAGTATCACTATGTCTATGACAGAAGCCAGAAGCGCGAGATGCGTGACGATAAGGAGATCGGTATCTCCGCAGTCCGTGGCGGAACTATCGTAGGTGACCACGAAGTGATCTTCGCAGGTCCGGATGAAGTGATCGAATTCAAGCACACTGCATATTCCAAAGCTGTTTTTGGCAAAGGCGCAGTAGAGGCAGCCAAATTCCTCGCAGGCAAACCGGCAGGAAGATATGATATGGCTGATGTGATCGAGGGATAAATAACATCAGGACGCTTTTTTGACATGCCAAAAACTAAAAAAAGTTCTTGCAATCAAAAAAATATTGTGCTATTATGACCTCATCAATCAAAGAACAATCGAATTTACAAAGGCGTAAACATCATATGGTGTTTGCGCCTTTTTGCATTTGGCGTAACTTTGACTGAACAGGCCTGTTGAAAATGTCGAAAAACTAAAAAAGTAGACAAAAAACTATTCGACTAATTGTACAAAAATATTATTGAACTCTCAAAATTTTTGTGATATAGTAACTATATCAAAAGTCGTGTATTAAATAAAAAACAAAAAAAGTTACTGAAAAGTGACACATCAGCCGGAGAACTGAGGGAAAAAGGAGGAAATTCAATATGAAAAAAGCATTAGCAGCAGCACTTTGTGGAGTATTATTCACAGCAACTATGACAGTTCCGGTACTGGCAGACGATGCAGATTATGCAGGAATGAAGATCGTTCTGATCCTTCCGGGAAGCATTGATGACCAGAGTTGGAATGCAAGCAACAATGCAGGAGCGAAAGAATGTGACGAGGAGCTTGGCACCTCCATCGAAGTTGTTGAATCCGTTCCGGTAGAAGAATTTGAATCCACCTTTACAGAATATGGCGAGAAAGGCTATGATCTGGTAATGGCAGCAGGAAGCCAGTTTGATGAGGCTAGTGCAGCAGTAGCACCTCAGTATCCGGACACTGTATACACTGTTATCAATGGTACAGCAAGCGATTCTGACAACATGGTTCCTGTATTCCCGAAAGAATATGAAGGTTCCTATCTTGCAGGTATCATCGCAGGATACACAACAGAAAATGGTAAATTTGCAACAGAGGGCGGCGAGTCCAATGCAGCAATGGTCAAACTTCTTGATACATACGAAGGCGCAGCCAAAGAAGTTGCAGAAGAAAGAGGAATCGAAGGTGCAGAGGCAAACAGATCCTTCCTGAATACATGGACAGACGTTTCCGTAACCAAATCCATGACAGACCAGATGATCGACAATGGTGCTGATACCGTATTCTGCTATTCCAACGAAGGTGCATCCGGTGCTGTTCAGTCTGCAGAAGAAAAAGGTGCCAAATTCGTTGCATTTGCAGCTAATAAGAACGACGAGAGCGACTGTGTAGTTGCTTCTGTAAATATGAACTGGTCAAATGTTTATCCTTGGATCGTTGAAGGAATCGCTTCCGGTGAACTGAAAGGTGCTCAGGAAGTCGGCGTAGCAGAAGGCGTATTTGAAGCAATCTATACAGATGCAGTTTCAGATGAATGCAAGAGTGCAGTTGAGCAGGCAACACAGGATATCACAGATGGCAAGATCGATTTCACACAGTATTTCTCTGAAGCAGAATAACAATCGTTGATGAGAATATGAGTTTCCAGATTGACAGTGCCTTTTGGCACTGTCAATTTTATAAGGAAAGGGGATGGCGAAATCATGAATGAGCCTGTTATAGAACTGAAACACATTACCAAACGCTTTGCCAAAGTACTGGCAAATGATGATGTTTCCATCACGATCCACAAGGGCGAAGTTGTAGCTCTTCTGGGAGAGAATGGAGCCGGTAAGAGTACGATCATGAAGATTTTGTATGGCCTGTACCACGCAACATCCGGAGAGATCTGGATCGACGGCAAAGAACGCAAGATCGCAACACCAAAAGAAGCAATGGACGCTGGTATCTCCATGATCCAGCAGCATTTTTCACTGGTTCCGGCACATACAGTTACAGAGAATATCATTCTCGGAAACTGTAAGGGAAAGCTGGATATCAAGAAAAAAGAAAAAGAGATCCAGGCGCTTGCAGAGCAGTACGGATTTCAGGTTCCGGCAGGAGAGTATGTAAAGAATCTTTCCGTAGGAACTCAGCAGAAAGTTGAGATCCTCAAGGCGCTTTATCTCAATGCCAGAGTCCTGATCATGGATGAGCCTACTGCTGTACTTACGCCTCAGGAGATCGATACGCTGATGGAGTTTGTCCGCCGCTATGTTGAGAAAGGCAATTCTGTAGTATTTATCACGCACAAGATGCGTGAGGTTATGGCGGTTTCTGATACGATCGTTGTTATGAGAAACGGAAGCATCTGCGGTACTGTAAAGAAGACAGATACTTCTGAAACAGAACTTGCACATATGATGATCGGTCATGAACTGGAAACCCTGGAAAAACCAGGAACCGAAGATATGAGCAATCGCAGAGTACGCCTTGCGGTCAAAGACTTAAGCATTAAGCCGAAGGGCCATACACCGCTTCTGGAAGACATCAATTTTGAGATCCATGAGGGAGAAGTTCTTGGATTTGCGGGAGTTTCCGACAATGGACAGCAGGAACTCTGTGAGGCGATCTACGGAGGAATCCCGATCACATCCGGCAGGATCGAACTGGACGGAGAGGATGTCACAAACGAATCTGTCAAAGACAGGATCAAACTTGGTATGGGATATGCGGCAGCAGACCGTTATCGTTATGGAATGGTTGCAGAGATGTCCATGTCCGAAAACATGCTCCTCAAATCCAGTTACCTGAACAAATGGGTCAATCACGGACTGATCCGCTGGTCAGCACTTCACCGTTATACAGAAGACAGCATCAAAAAATATGCGATCAAAGCACCGGACCACACTGTTACGGTAGGAAGCCTCTCCGGTGGTAACCAGCAGAAGATGGTCGTTGCCCGTGAAGTTGATATGGGTGACAAGCTGATCATTTTTGACCAGCCAACCCGTGGACTTGACCTTGGTGCGATCAACTATGTACATAAGACGATCCTTGGGGAAAGAGACAAGGGAAAAGCAGTTCTTCTTGTTTCGACAGAACTTTCAGAGATCTTTGCACTTTCCGACAGGATTGCGGTTCTCTATAAAGGAAAGATCATGGGAATCTTCAAAAACGGAGAACTTACAACAGAAAAGATCGGATTGCTGATGGCTGGTGTACAGCCTGAGAAAGAAGGTGCAGAATCATGAAACAACAGAAAAAAGTAGCAGAGCTTCTGCTGTGGACCGTTCTGGCGATCATCCTTGGACTGGTGATCAGTTTTGCATTTTTGCCGCTGCTTGGTGTAAATCCGGTAGAATCTCTCAAGATCATGCTTTCAGAAACGTTTGCAGATAAATTTTCCATGGGAAATATCCTGGTAAAGACAACACCTCTGATCCTTACCAGTCTTGCATTCGCTTTTACATACAAAGCAAACCTTTATAACATCGGTGCACAGGGACAGTTTTATGTTGGATGTATCTGTGCGGTTGCAGTGACACTGCAGCTCCAGACCAAAGTCCCAGGACCGGTCGTTCTGATCACTGCCTGCCTTGCAAGTATGATCGGCGGCGGTCTTACAGGATTCATCATTGGATTCCTCAAAGCGAAATTCAATGCAAATGAGTTCCTTGTAAGTATGATGTCTACCTATGTTATTACTTATGTTATGCAGCTCCTTCTGAGAACTGTTCTCCAGGAGTCAAAGCATGAATATTTAAAAACAGACTACATTGATAATTCCGCATGGCTGCCAAAGATCATCAATGGAACTTCTGTTTCACTTGGTATCGTGATCGCGGTTGCAGCAGCGATCGTGATCTGGTTCATCCTGTACCGTACTTCCATGGGATATCGTATCCGTGTTATGGGATTCAATCAGGATGCAGCGGCAATGTCGGGTATCAATCCGAAAACACAGTGCATGCTGGCTTTCTTTATCAGTGGCGCAGTTGCAGGTCTTGCAGGTTTCACTGAGATCAATGGCATGCAGCATATGCTTCTTACCGGACTGGAATCCGATATCGGTTCTTATGGAATCGGTATTGCGATCATGGCAAATGCCAACCCGATCGGTGTCATCTTTGCGGCACTGCTGTTTGGTACTCTCCAGGTCGGAGGTACTGCACTTGGCCATTCTACAGATGCGCCGGCAAGTGTTATTGATGTAATGCTCGGTTTCGTAATGCTGTTCGTACTGATGTCCTTCTTTGTAAGAAAGAAACTGGAAGTCAGAAGCATGAAGAAACAGAAGATCCAGAAAGGAGAGGTTTGAGTATGCAGATTTTTGTGAATTTGATTACAAGAGCTATTTTTATGAGTACGCCTCTTGTTCTGGGCGCATTAGGTGAGGTTCTGGCAGAACGTACAGGTATGATGGTAACGGCGATCGAGGGTATTTTCCTCGTTGGCGCGTGGGGAGGATTTATCGGAGCTTATCTTTCCGGAAATCTTCTGATCGGATTTTTGCTTGCGATGGTATGCGGACTGATCGTGTCACTGCTTTATGGCGTGACGACGATTTACATGCATCAGCACCAGATCGTAATGGGAACTGCTGTTGCGATCCTTGTGACAGGATGCTGTACATTTTTCTACCGTGTGATCTTTGGTATCCAGACAGTACCGCTTAAGGTAAACATCCTCAAGACGATCAAGATCCCGCTTCTGAGTAAGATCTCGATCATTGGACAGGCGATCTTTTCCCAGAACCTGGTAACCTATTTTACGTATATTCTGGTGCCGATCATTTTCTTTGTGATATACAAGACTTCTCTTGGTCTGTCCATGAGATCCTGTGGTGAAAACCCGGAGGCAGCAGATGCGGCCGGTATCAATGTAACACGTACACGTTTTCTTGCAGTAGCAGTAGCCGGATGCCTTGGCGGTATCGCCGGAGCTTACTATCCGCTGTGCAACGTCGGCATGTACAATGCAGAGATCATCGGCGGACGTGGATGGATTGCATTCGGTATCTGTTTCCTCGGAAACTGGAATCCGGTCGGCGCGCTGATCTTTGGAATCATCTTTGGTATTTCCGATGCACTTGGTATCTTCGTCAGAGCGATGGGAACTTCCTCTGTTCCGAGTGAGCTGTTCAGTGCACTGCCGTACATTCTGGTCATCGTACTGACCGTATGTAGAAAACAGTTCAACGTACCTGCAAAACTCGGTGCAAATTATGTAAAAGAAGATTAAAATTTCATGGGCATGTGTCTTTTGTGGCACATGCCTTTTTATGTAATTCCAGTTTCTTCCAGAATAGGATCTCGAAATCCGGTACATATTATTACCACAAGATAAAATCCATGGTAAAGGAGAATGACAATGAAAAAATTCAAAGGGATCCTGACAGGTACATTGCTTATCATGACGCTTGGAATGCTGACTGCCTGTGGAAACAATAATAATGCAGCCGATGAGACCGGAACTGTGACGGAAGAAAATGATATGATGGGCGATAATGCGGATGATACTACGGCAAACGACAATGTCAATGGAAACAATGCAGACGCAAACTCTGGTGCAGACGATGCTGCGATAGACAATGGCGATACGATGTCAGAAGGAACCGGGGATAACGGAACCGTGACAGAAAACGGAGCCGGAACAGCAGAAAACAATACAGAAAATATGAATAATAATGCAGACAACAACGACGATACAGTATCAGGTGCACTCGGAAACGGAGTCAAAGATCTCGGCGACGGCGTGGGTGACGCGGTGGAAGATGTCGGCGATGCCGTTGGAAATGCAGTAGAGGGACGATAAGATCTTATATCGGTTTTAATAATTTAGCATGATAAAGTAAAAACGCTTGCATGAAACAGAAAACCATATTATGATATCCTCAGGAAAACCTGAACAGGATCATGCAAAACCCCTGGACCTATCAGAATCCGGGGGTTTTATATTGAAGGGAGAAACAGACTATGAAATTTCGTCCATGCATCGACATACATAATGGAAAAGTAAAACAGATCGTAGGCGGCAGCCTCAAGGATGCCGGAGACCAGGCAAAAGAAAACTTCGTATCCGGACAGGATGCGACTTTTTATGCAGAATTATACAAAAACGCCGGACTGAAAGGCGGACATGTCATCCTTCTGAATGGAAAAGATTCTGAATACTACGAAGCCACCAGAAACCAGGCACTTAAGGCTCTCAGGGCATATCCGGGAGGGCTCCAGATCGGAGGCGGTGTCTGCCCGGAAAACGCGCAGGACTATCTGAACGCCGGAGCAAGCCATGTGATCGTCACCTCCTATGTTTTTAAGGACGGCAGACTTTCCTGGGAAAACCTCGCCAGGATGGAACAGGCAGCAGGCAGAGAACATCTCGTACTTGATCTCAGCTGCCGCAAAAAAGACAACCAGTACTTCATCGTCACAGACCGCTGGCAGAAATTTACCGACGTACCGGTAACCCTCGAAGTGATGGAAGAACTCGGAAGCCATTGCGATGAATTCCTCGTTCATGCAGTAGATGTAGAAGGCAAGGCAAACGGCATCGAGACAGAACTCGCGGACCTCCTTTCCGCATACCAGAAACGCCCGATCACCTATGCCGGTGGTGTAGGAAGCATGCAGGACATCAAACTTTTGAAGCTTCACGGCAAAGGCAGACTTGATGTGACCGTCGGAAGTGCCCTGGATCTGTTTGGCGGAACGATTCCATTTGAAACACTTAAGAATCTGTAAGTTTGGATGATTAGTAGAAAATTCTATGAATAATCTGTAAAATAACATCCCAGAAAGTCTGTTTATGTGCTATGATAGATAGCAGATATGGTATTAGCAAAAACCTATTATAATGATAAAAAAACGGAGGAATTTCAATTATGGATCTTTCAACTTTAGTAAAAATGTCCAACACATACGGAAGTAATCCGGCTTATGTTCTGGCTGGTGGGGGAAATACTTCTGTCAAGGATGACACAACACTTTATGTTAAGGGCTCAGGCACACAGCTTGCCACAATCAAGGCAGAAGAATTTGTTGAGATGAGCAGAGCACGCCTGAATGAAATCATGAAAACAGAGTATCCGTCCGATGACGTGAAACGTGAATCTGCATACCTTGCTGATGTCATGGCGGCGGTGACAGACGATGACAAGACCAAACGTCCAAGCGTAGAAGCACTGCTCCACAATTTATTTGCCTATACTTATGTACTGCATGTTCACCCGACTCTTGTCAACGGCCTGACCTGCGGAAAGGGCGCACAGGCACTTTGCGAGGAACTTCTGGGCAAAGATGTTCTCTGGATCGATATCTGCAAACCGGGATATACACTTGCACGCATCTGTTACGAGAAAATGAACGCCTACAAAGAAGAAACCGGAAAGGATGTTCAGGTTCTTCTGCTTCAGAATCACGGCATTTTTGTTGCGGCAGATACTGTGGAGGAGATTGGCGTTTTATTTGACGGCGTCATCAGTAAGTTAGAGAAACAGGTTAAAAGAACCGCTGACGTAAGCGAAGCTGTCACACCGGAGAAAGAGCAGGCTGCGCAGAAACTTTCCGAATTACTGGGACATGCGGTGGAAGTTGTGCCGGCAGCAGAAATGGACAATTTCGTAAAGGACAAAGCATCAGCAGCACCGCTTCTGAAACCATTTACTCCGGATCATATTGTGTACTGCGGACCATATCCGTTATTTGTAGAGAATATCGATCAGGCAAAAGAAGCACTGGACGCATTTATGAAAGAGAATGACAAAGAACCACGCCTCATTCTGGTACAGGGCGTTGGCGGCTTTATCATGGAAGATGACAAGGGAAAAGCTGCAAAAGCACAGCTCCTGGTCAAAGATGCCATCAAACTTGCAGTATATGCAGAGAGCTTTGGCGGAGCACTGCAGATGACAGATGACATTACATATTTCATTACACACTGGGAAGCAGAAGCATACCGCAGCAAGAAATAGGAGGTAAAAAACATGAGTGACGTACTTGAAACGATCAAAAGCAGAAGAAGCATCCGCAAATACAAAAGCGACATGATCCCGCAGGACAAACTTGAGAAGATCATCGAAGCAGGAACCTACGCGGCAACAGGAATGGGTAAACAGTCCCCGATCATCATTGCTGTGACAAACAAGGAGCTCCGCGATAAACTTTCTGCCATGAATGCAAAGATCATGGGAGTTGAGATCGATCCGTTCTACGGCGCACCGGTCGTTCTGATCGTGCTGGCTGACAAGGCACGTCCGACATACATTTATGACGGAAGCCTCGTTATGGGAAATCTGATGCTGGAAGCAGAAGCACAGGGAATCGGAAGCTGCTGGATCCACAGAGCCAAAGAAGAATTCGAGAGTGAAGAAGGCAAAGAACTCCTCAGATCTCTTGGAATCGAGGGCGATTATGAAGGAATCGGACATTGCATCCTCGGTTATGCAGACGGTGATGCTCCGAAGGCCGCACCAAGAAAAGCTTCTTATGTTTATTACGTAGAATAACAAAGAAAATACAATACCTTACAGATCAGGTCGGTGGTAAGATAATTTACCATCGACCTCTTTTTGTCCATTGAAAAAGGAAAGAATCCGCGAATATAATATAAGAAATAAAAAATAACAAGCACCTGAGGGCTTTCTTCCATTTTGAGGAATGCGGATCCAGTAAATCGGATAAAGTAATAGGGAAGATGGAACAGAGGAGGAAATTGTAATGAATAAGCTTACACATGCAGCTGCCAAGACCGTTTTTTCAGGAGTAGTTGATTATGCAATTGGACAGGTAAACAAGAACCCGGAGGAAGCATACGAAAAGATCATTGACACTGCAGAGAAACATATGAAAGATTTTCAGACAGGAGTAAACTGGGATTATCTGAGACGAGTTGCCTGTAATCCGGAATACACACTGAACCGTTACGTGACATCGATCGTAAAGGATCTCCACCCGAATGTACTCAAGACCACACTGATGAATCTTGGATTTGAGGCTCTTTACAATGGAACCAAAACCATCCGTGAGATGAGAAAGATCCATAACTGCAACATTCCGTGGATCATTCTGATGGACCCGACCAGCGCATGTAACCTGCATTGTACAGGATGCTGGGCAGCAGAATACGGAAATAAACTGAATCTTTCTTTTGAGGATATGGATTCTATCGTAACACAGGGTAAAGAACTGGGCGTTTATTTCTACATGATGACAGGCGGAGAGCCGATGGTAAGAAAGAAAGATATCATCGAACTTTGCAGAAAACATAACGACTGTGTCTTCTTTGCATATACCAACGGTACACTGGTTGACGAAGCACTCTGCAAACAGATGCAGGAAGTCGGAAACCTGTTCCTTGGCTTAAGCGTAGAGGGTGAGCCGGACGTAAACGACATGCGTCGTGGAAACGGTGTATACAACAAAGTTATGCATGCGATGGACCTGCTCAAAGAGCACGGGCTTGTATTTGGTACCTCTATCTGCTACACAAGCGCAAACTACAAGAGTGTTACCAGTGAAGAGTTCATCCAGATGCTCATCGACAAAGGATGCCGTTACGCTCTGTATTTCCACTATATGCCGGTTGGAAACGCGGCTTCCGTTGATCTGCTTCTGAATCCGGAACAGCGTGTTTATGTGAAAAATCGTGTAAGAGAGATCCGTAATATGGAACACGGCCCTGGAATTTTTACCATGGACTTCCAGAACGATGGTGAATTCGTAGGAGGATGTATCGCAGGTGGAAGAAACTACTTCCATATCAATGCAAACGGTGATGCAGAACCATGCGTATTTATTCATTACTCTAATGGAAATATTCACGAGAATACAATTCTCGAGATCCTGAAACAGCCGCTGTTCATGGCTTACCATGATAACCAGCCATTCAATGACAACATGCTCCGTCCATGCCCGATGCTGGAGAACCCGGAGATCCTGCAGCGTATCGTCAAGGAATCCGGCGCACATTCCACAGACCTCCAGTCCCAGGAAACACCGGAACATCTCTGCAGCAAATGCGTACATTATGCAGAAGAATGGGCTCCTGTAGCAGACAAACTGTGGGAGGAAGAAAAAGCAGCAAAGGCAGCGAAAGCCGCAGCAAAATAATCTGCACCTCGATAAAATAAAAATCCTCAAACCGTCTTCTTGTATTCCTGAGACCAGGGATGTGAGCAGGCGGTTTTTTACTTATAAATGTCAGGCGGAATGCTTTCTTTTTTGCGGGGATTGTATTAGAATATAGGATATCATACGCAAAACAGATAAAACGGATTGGAGAATAAATATGAAAGTTGTAATTTTAGCAGGCGGTTTTGGTACCCGTATCAGCGAGGAGAGCCATCTGAAGCCGAAGCCGATGATCGAGATCGGGGAGAAGCCGATCCTCTGGCATATTATGAAAATGTATTCTGCTTATGGATTTAATGAATTTGTTATCTGCTGTGGATACAAACAGCATGTGATCAAAGAATGGTTTGCAGACTATTATCTTCACAACAGCAACATCACTTTTGATTTTACCCAGGAAAATAAGATGATCGTGCACAACAATGTCCTGGAACCGTGGAAAGTCACCCTGGTCGATACAGGACTCAATACCATGACCGGCGGACGTATCAAACGTGTGAAGGAATATCTCGATGGAAATACGTTCATGCTGACCTACGGGGATGGCGTGGCTGATGTCAACATCAAAGAACTTCTCGAGTATCACCGCTCCCACGGCAAAATGGCGACGATCACAGCGGCACAGCCGGGAGGACGTTTCGGTATCCTTGATATTGAAAACGATGGAACGATCACCAACTTCAAAGAAAAGAAAAAAGAAGACGGCGGTTGGATCAATGCCGGATTCATGGTCCTGGAGCCTTCGATCATGGATCTAATTGAAGGGGATGATACTGTGTTTGAGAAATATCCTCTGGCAGAGGCTGCCCGCATGGGACAGTTAAATGCCTACCGCCACAAGGGCTTCTGGCAGTGCATGGACACCCTTCGTGAAAAAAATCTCCTGGAAAGTCTCTGGCAGAGCGGAAATGCACCGTGGAAGATCTGGGAATAGAAAAGAGGAAATAACAGATGAAAGCAACAAGCTGCGATTACTGCGCGAATTATGTATATGACGAAGAAAGTGAAAGTTATTACTGCGATGTAAATCTGGACGAGGACGAGTATTACCGTTTTATCAGCACAGAATATAAAGAATGCCCGTATTATCGCAATGGAGATGAATACAGAGTAGTTCGGCATCAGATGTAGGGGACGGAGAAAAATATGATTACAGTAGAGCTGGATAATTTCAGCCTGAAACAGATCTGTCAGTCCGGTCAGTGTTTCCGGATGAGAGAGACAGAAGAAAACACGTATGAACTGATCGCAGGAGATCAGTATCTCAAACTTACACAGGAAGGGACGATCGTAACTTTTCATTGCAGTGATGTGGAATTTCTCTGTTACTGGGTTCCGTACTTTGATATTGATGCGGATTATGCAGGCTATATCGAGAAGATCAATCCACGTGACCATTACCTGAGTGCGGCGGCAGAGTGCGGGAGCGGCATCCGGATCTTGCGTCAGGATCTGTGGGAGATGATCATTACGTTTCTGATCTCACAGCAGAATAATATTTCCAGGATCCGTGGATGCATTGACAGATTATGTAAACGATACGGTGAGCAGAAATATTCTGAGGAAGGCGTGGAATACTGGACTTTCCCGACAGCGGAACAGCTGGGAACGGCGACGGAGGAAGAACTCCGGGCACTCGGAATGGGCTATCGCGCGAAATATCTGGTGGAAACGACACGAAGTATTCTGAGCGGAGAGGTCTCGCTGGAGAAACTTTACCGCATGTGTTATTATCGCAGGGCAAGACAGGAATTGATGAAACTCAGCGGCGTGGGAGAGAAGGTTGCTGACTGCATCTGTCTGTTTGCACTTCACCACATGGATGCATTCCCGATCGACACACATATCCGCCAGGTTCTGGACATACACTACAAAAGAGGATTCCCGAACCGCAGATATCACGGACTTCGGGGAATCATGCAGCAGTATATTTTTTATTATGAACTGACTGGTGCGGCGGATATTCACCGCACGAAATGAGGAGACAGACTATGGAATATGTTGTAAAAATCATCGCAGATGTTCTGGCAGCGCTCTACCAGACAGCGGGAGCATCCCTTCTGCTGGCGGCACTTGTCATGTGCGTCTATATGCTTGGCAGGAAACAGGGAGCCGGTCCAGTGGTTCGGGCATGGATCCGTCAGTTCCGCACAAGCGGCTGGTTCAGGAAACATTTTTTCCTGGTATTTTATGTAAGTATGATGCTGTTTCGGACACTTTTGTGCCGGACAATCTGGGGAAATCCTCTGGATCATGTGCTCGGCATTTGGAGTTTACATAATAATGGAGAGCTTTACACAGAGAATTTTGAAAACCTGATCCTGTTTCTTCCGTTCATCGTCCTTTTGTTCTGGGCACAGGAAGAAAGAGACCATTATAAGGAAAAAAGTATTCAAAATGTCCTGATCTTAAGTTTCAAGATCAGTTTCCTGTTTTCGCTCGGCATCGAGTTCTGTCAGTTGTTTTTCAAACTGGGAACCTTCCAGCTTGCAGACCTGTTCTTTAATACAGTGGGCGGACTTCTCGGTGGAATCTGGTACTGGGGATTTGACAGAAGCCGCAGAAAGATTGAGAGTGCGATTCGCAGATTTGGCGGCTGGGATGTGACACCATGGAGATCCGCGGATGAGGAGCAGAAATCTTCCGGCACATATGCAATGACGGAGAATCCATCCATGGACCGCTCTGTTTCAGAAGCAATGGAAGAAAATGCCACACCTGAGATCAAAGAAGATCCGAAGGAACGAATGGATTCCAGATACCGTGCGATCGAGCGTCTGATCCGCGAAGCCGGCAAAAAGATGGTCAAGGCCAGACCATCCGATGCAATGATCCATCAGAAAGAGGGGCTTGCGAACTTCTGTACCGATTACGATATGGAGATCCAGAGGTTCCTGATCAAAGGATTCAGCGAGATCCTTCCGGGAGCAACTTTCTTCGGAGAAGAAGATACCGAGGGAAATGCCGGTGCACAGGCAGATGGCGAGTTTACCTTTTATATTGATCCGATTGATGGCACGACGAATTTTATGTTTGATTATCATCACAGCTGTATTTCTGTCGGGCTTGCACATAAGGATCAGATGATCGCTGGTTTTGTCTATCATCCGTACATTAATGATATGTATATTGCGATCCGCGGCAAGGGAAGTTACCTTAATGGCAAACGGATCCAGCTTGCGGATAAATCCGTCACGGAGGGAATCGTGGAGTTCGGCTGTGCAAGATACAACGAAGCCGGAATCGACTGTCTGTTCCGTGTGGTCAAAGATATGTTCCAGAACAGCCTTTCCATCCGTTGTGGCGGTTCAGCGGCATTGGGACTCTGCCGTGCGGCATCTGGAAGCAATACGGTCTATCTGGAACTGAAACTCCAGCCATACGATTATGCGGCGGCATCCGTGATCCTGGAAGAAGCCGGTGGCGTGATCACACAGATCGACGGAAGTCCGATCACACTCCACGAAGGCTGCTCGATCATCGGCGGCACACCGAAAGCGTGGAAAGAAAGCAAAGAAGCTTTTGAGAGACTGAGAGACAGTTCGGCAGAAGGGACCACAAAAGTAAAACTGAATAAATGACAAATAATATGCACCTGCTGTATCGGGAATGTTTACCTGGTATAACAGGTGTATTTTGTTATACTTTTATTGAAAAAGAATTATCAATAAGATGTTAAATGAGAAAAAAAGTCAATTCGCAGGTTAGAAAATTCTAACTGAAATATAGACAGGAATATAGGTTTGTGGTATAAAATAATAGTTAGAAATACCTAACGGAAAGAAAGAGGAGGAAGAAGATGGCAAATCAGAAATTGTTAAAGAAAGTAGCTCCGGTAGTGCTCAGTGCAGCTATGGCAATGACAAGTATGCCGACAGTTGCAATGGCGGCTGATTTTTCAGACAGTGATGTAGTTTCAGATGCTGTAGAAGTAGAAGAAACACCGGATGCGGAGACTGAGACAGAAGTAGAGGTAGATACAGAAGAAGTTGCTGATGATACTGCAGATGTAGATGTGGTAGAAGATGAGGATGCAGACACAGCAGAAACTGATTCTGAGGAAGATCTGTTCAGCTCCGAGTTAACAGAGGACGAGTTTTCTGATCAGGCAGGCGATGACCAGACAACAGGCGAAGCATACGTTCTCATGAACATTCCTTATGACGATTTCTATAAGGCAGAATTAAAGAATAACGATGTCAAAGTCGATGCATTTACCTCTGCCACATTGAACAAATCCAGAACAGCGGGTATGATGAATGGAAATTCAGCTTATCATACAGATGTAGAAGGAACAAATCTGGCAGGTGTCACCTTCCCTGTTAAAGTAAGTGATCTTGCACTTCTGAAGGATCAGAAAAAGGTGACAGACGATGATTCCGTAACGATCACAGTCACAAACAAAGGACAGACAGCAAGCAATACTTATACAGGAAAAGATTCTCTGATCGAGAATGCTTCCTACTCTTATTATGTACTGTCAGAAGTTCCGGGTTATTATAAAGAACTGACAGTAAATGAAGATGGAAGCTTTACCTTCAGTGATGTTAAGGGTGCACAGGAGAAAACAGTTGAAGCAACAGCAGAACTGAAAACACAGAGCAAATATGGAGATTATCAGCTGAAGATCAATAATGAAACCTTCTCTTCCCTGATCAGTACAAGCACGGATAAAATCTATGGTGCAACGGTTAATACAACAGATGGTACAGAGTACGGTATGCGTCATCTGGAAAATATCTGGAAAGGCTATGAACTGGCATGGTGCACAGGTTTTACTACAAGTGTTCATGGATGCCCGACTTCATCTGAACATTATAAATCCATGATGGGAAAAACCATTGACAGTGTTACTTATTACACTGACAAGGGAATTATCACATTTGATGTTAATGATGAAAAGGTTCTGACAAAAACAGGCGTAAAAGCAACAGTTGCAAACATTCATACAACAGATACAGAAGCAGCAGTCACTCTGGATGGCACTCTTCCGGAAGGTTTTGCAGCAAAATATACTGTTGACGGAACAGAAGTTGCATATGCAGATGGCAAGATCACAACCGGAACACTGGCAGCAGGTTCCCATACTCTGGTTATCAGCGATGAAAATGGCGAATATGCACCGATCCAGGCTTCTTTCTCTGCAAAAGAGGCAGCTGTACCGGCAGCTTACGATGCTGAAAACAGTAAACTTGTACCGGCAGAAGGCTCTACAGAAGAGCAGCTGACAGCTTACATCAAGACAATCACTGCTGTAACAGTAGGAGATAAGACTTATCAGGCCACCGGAAAAGGTTCAAAAGTGATCGTCAAAGAAGACGGAACACTGGATCTTACAGGTATTGAAGTAACAAACGGAACTAAATTTGTTGTAACTTCCAGCGGATATGATGATTTTGCGTTCGATTATGAAGTTGCAGAATATAAATATGTATATGCAGGACTTACCTGGGCTCAGTACTGGGCAGCAGAAGGTGTATATGCAGCAGGTGATGCAACTGCTTCAGCAGACAAAGATACAAGAGGTGAGGCAGACCTTGGAGCGTTTGATACTGTAACAAGAGCAACTACAAACCACGGTCTTCACAGAGGAAGCTTCCAGACAACTGCAATTATTAAAGGCGAGAAAGGTTCTTATGCCGTTTCTTACTGGGAAGGACAGTCAACAGTTGTATTCACAGACGGAACAAAAGCTACATATAGCAGGGGAACTCTTACATTTGAAGATGGTACAACAGATGAAATGCTTGACTATGAAGTAAGCGGTCTGAAATATGTACCGGTTAAAGTAAAAACTTCGGATTATGAAGATTTCAAAAAGGCTTATACAGTAGTAGAAAATGATGGAACACTGGTTGGTGGATACGGAGAATTTAATCTTCAGTCTTATAATCTGACAGCAGATGTTACGGCAAATACAAATGGTCTTAAGACAGCTACAAAGAATGAAGATGGTACATTCAGCTTCAGCGCAAGAGCAAATGGAACAGATTCAGGTGTTAAAGATGCAGCCCTCAAAAAAGCAGAAAATATTACCACAACTGTAAAAGAAGCAAGTGGCAACTATGGTGAGTTCCTGAGAGTTGACCTTACAGGAGATGGATACGGAGATCTTGGTGCTGCAATGCAGGCTGTTAAATGGACATACTATGGAAACGACAGCACTTGCACAAATGCACTTCAGACTTACGGAACAAAATTTGCAGCAGATAACTGGATGCACAAATCTATGGGTATTCAGCTTGGCCTTACAAAATCCCTGCGCTGCCAGCTTCCAGAAGGATACGACGGAACAGGATACTGGACACTGACCGTATATGCTCTTGGATACGAAGACTTTACTGTACAGTTCCAGGCAACAGATGCAAATATTGTAAAACCAGCAAAAAAAGAAGTGGATACAACTGCACTTGAGGCAGTGATCGCAGAAGCAAAAGCACTGAAAGAAAGTGACTATACTCCGGCAAGCTGGGTAAATGTTGCAAACGAACTTGAAGAGTGCGAAGAAATGCTTGCAAATATTGACAAACAGACACAGAATGGCGTTGATGAGCAGATTACACATCTGAGAGAAGCAATTGATTCACTTGTAAAAGCTGAGTTCAAACTTAACGCTGCTTCAGGAACACTTTATACTCAGGATAAAACATCTACAACCCTCAAGGTAACAACCAACCTGGCAGGAACTGTAACATGGAAATCCAGCAATACAAAAGTTGCAACTGTAGACTCCAAGGGTGTTGTAACAGCCAAAGCAGCAGGTACAGCAAACATCACTGCTACTCTGAATGGAAAAACAGCAACTTATAAAGTAACTGTCAAGAATGCAATGTCCATCAACAAAACAGCTGTCACAGTTTATGTTGGAGGAACACCTGCTTCCTATACACTGAAAGCAACATCTGCAATCGGTGGAACAGTAAAATATGCAACAAGCAACAAGAGCGTTGCAACTGTAAGCTCCAAAGGTGTTGTAACAGCAAAGAAAGCAGGTACAGCAGTAATCACAGCTACAGCCGGAAAAGCAAAGATCACCTGCAAAGTAACTGTTAAGAATCCGAGCATTGCAGCAAAAGCAGCAAAAACAACTATTTATACAAAAGGTCAGACTTCTACAACAATCGCAGTGACCAAGAGCGGTGTTTCCGGAACTGCGAAATTTACAAGCAGCAACAAGAACATTGCAACCGTAGATTCCAAAGGTGTTGTAAGAGCGAAAAAAGCCGGAACCGCTAAGATCACAGTTCAGGTAGGAAAGCTGAAAAAGGTAGTAACGGTATCTGTTAAAAATGCATCTCTGAAACTTTCAAGAACAGCAGCAACAATCAACAGAGGCAAAACAACTACCATCAAAGTAAGTGCAGTTCCAACTGGAAAAGTTACTTACACAAGCAGCAACAAAGGCGTTGCAACTGTAACTTCCAAGGGCGTTGTAAAAGGCGTTAAGAAAGGTACAGTAGTTATCACTGTGAAATGCAGCGGCATGACAGCAAAATTTAAAGTAACTGTAAAATAAAAAGTTATAAAGTCAGCACAAAAGACGGGGGCCGTTTTTTAACAGCCCCTGCTTTTGTACGTTTTGAGATAATACAGGAGACACTATGAAAAAACAGGACAAAAAGGATTTTCCGGACAGAAAAAATTATATCAAGCTTCTTCCGGCAGCGGCAGTGATCGCAGCAGTGGCGGTGACTGGCGTTCAGGGAAAGGCCGGAAGTACGCAGAAAGTACAGTCAGAGAGTGCCGATGTTAAGGATGCAGAAGAACTGACCGGGCTGATTACAACAGCATATTCCTATGAGGATTTTTCAGATGGAACTTCTTCTTCAGCAAAAACAGGCAAAACTGCTTCCAAAAAGGCAAAAGCCGGAATCAAAAAAGGAACGGCAAAAACACTTCCGGATGAATCTCAGAAAACTTCTGCGACAGGACAGGGAACTACATCTACTCCGACTGTATCCGTCCCGGAAGGCGGATATAAGGATGGTACTTATCAGGGAAGCGGCACAGGATTTGGAGGCACGGTCAGTGTTCAGGTAACGATTTCCGGTGGAAAAATTACTTCGATTGATGTTCTGAGTGCCTCCGGCGAAACTCCTTCTTATTTTGCCTCTGCACAGGGGGTGATCAGCAGGATGATCTCCGGTCAGACTCCGAATGTTGATGCTGTCAGTGGAGCAACCTATTCCTCCAATGGAATCATTCAGGCAGTACAGGATGCTCTGTCAAAAGCGGCGAATACAGATGCAAAGACAACACCGACACCAACCGTGAAGCCGGTCGTAACAGCAAAACCAACACCAAAACCGGCATCTATTCCGAAACCGGCAGAAAATGTGACCTATAAAGACGGAACATACAGCGCAGAAGCAGAAGGCTTTGACGGACCGGTTAAAGTGACAATTACCATCAAAAACGGAAAAATCACAAAAATCACAAATACAAATACAGATACGAAGGAATATTTTAGCAAAGCATGGTCTAAGATTCAGCCTGCAATTCTCAAGAAGCAGGGCGTATATGGCGTAGATACCGTAAGTGGAGCAACTTTCTCATCCAATGGTATTCTGGAAGCTGCTCAGAAAGCACTGGCGAAAGCAGAGACAACAACTGCCAAACCGACTGTGAAACCAACAGCTACGCCTACTCCGACAGCAGAACCAGATATCCCAGAACCAGATACACCGACTTCTGAATATCAGGATGGTACTTACACAGGGAGAGCAAGAGGGTATTCTGGATTTGTCTATATTACAGTAACTATTAAGGATGGAAAAATTATAGAACTGACGAATACGAACACAGACACAGATTCTTTCTTTAAGAAAGCATGGAAAGTATTACAGCCTGCAATTCTGGAAAAACAGTCTGTAGATGGAATTGATACCGTAAGCGGAGCAACGTATTCTTCGAATGGAATTCTTGGTGGAACCCAGAAAGCACTGGAAGGTGCAAAAATTACGCCAACCCCAACAGAAACCCCAGTTCCAACAGTGACACCGGAAATTACTGTTACACCAACTCCAACGGTAATACCAGAAGCAACTCCAACACCGGAACCGACTGCTGTTCCGACAGAGACTCCAACACCGGAACCGACTGAAGAACCGGCAGGAAGATACAGAGATGGAACTTACACGGGAAGCGGAGCCGGAAATTATGGAGCAGGAAGCGTAACAGTAACAGTTACTATCTCCGGAGGACAGATTGTTGAAGCATCCTACAGTACACTTGATGATGAAGAGTATTTTGATGAAGCATGGAATTCTATTTATAATCAGGTAATGGGAAGTCAGTCAGCTGACGGTCTGGATGCTGTATCTGGGGCAACTTTTTCCTCACAGGGCATTATTCAGGCATTTCAGAATGCACTGAGTCAGGCTCAGAATTAACACATATTAAAAAATAATCAACAGGAGTAACGAGAAAAAATGAAATACCATAGTTTTTATATGCGAGTTCTGTGCCTGATCCTGATCATCGGCGCAGTCCTGGGCTATAATTTTATGCAGAAAAATGATACACAGGCACAGGAGATCACAGAGCTTACAGACCGCGTGAGTGCGCTGGAAGAACAGCAGCAGGAAATGCTGACTGCCCTCGAAGATGCGGCAAAAGCGCAGGAAGAAGCCAAGGCTGCAGCCGCAAACGCTTCTTCAAAGGAGACAGCAGGTGATATCACAGCTGCGGACAGCAGCAATGCAGACATATCTGATGCTGATAATGTATACAAAGACGGAACCTACACAGGTGAAGCACAGGGATTTGGTGGAACCATTCAGGTTCAGGTAACACTTGCCAGCGATGAGATCACCGACATCCAGGTGACAAGCGCACCGGGCGAGGATTCTGCTTATCTCTCACAGGGAGAGGGCGTTATCAGCTCCATTCTCTCCGCACAGAGTACAGATGTTGATACCATTTCCGGAGCAACCTTCAGCTCTACCGGAATCATCAATGCAGTTGTAGATGCATTAGGAAAGGCGGAAAACTGATGAAAAAAAGGCAGAGAAAAGTCCGTCTGATCCGGGCTGCCATACAGCTTGTATTTTTCATTGTGGCACCGGCACTTTTTTCCACCGCGTTTGCGGGAGTTAAGTCGATCTTTCAGGCGATCGCGGCAGGACAGCCGGTGACATGGAATTCCTTCCTCGATGTTACAGGCGCACTGCTTCTGATCACGGTACTGTTCGGAAGACATTTCTGCGGATATGCGTGTGCCTTTGGTTCTCTGGGAGATGCCATGTACGAGCTGACCTTATTTATCCGCCAGAAAGTTTTTCATAAGAAAGGCAGACATGGATATCCGGAAAAAGTGGTTCGCTGTCTGCAGAAAGTGAAATATATCCTTCTGGCATTTATCCTCCTTTCCATTTTCACCGGATGGTATGCAAACCTCCAGGGAATGAGCCCGTGGGATGTATTTTCCATGCTGACAGCGCGGAAACTTCCAAATGCCTCTTACAAGATCGGAATCATCTTACTTGTCCTGATCCTGATTGGCATGTGTACACAGGAGCGTTTCTTCTGCCAGTTCCTGTGCCCGATGGGAGCTGTTTTTGCGCTGATGCCGATCCTGCCGTCAGCGTTATTCAAAAGAGACCGTTCCAAATGCCCTGCCAAATGCGGTCTCTGCAAAAAACGCTGCCCTGCACATCTTGATATTGACGGAGATACCCCTCTTTCCGGTGAATGTATCTGCTGTCATGCGTGCGAGGCAACCTGCCCGCGTAAGAATATCCAGATCGGACAGGAAGTGGAGGAACTGAAAGAAGAAGCAGCAGTTTCAAAAACACCAGTGAAGCGAGAGAAAAGTGCAGCTGTTTCAAAATAATGGTGAAGTTACTGCGAATAGTAACAAGTTAATAATATATAACTTGCCGCAAAAACAAAACTGTGGTAAGATATAACCGAAAAATTAAAACGCATTCGTTGTATGTCACAGCGGATGCGTATTTCGGTTATAAAGGAGAAATATATGCGTAATTTTCATAAAAAAATCGCCTGTACACTGACAGGTGTGATGCTTTGTGGCACGCTTATGGGAGCAGTGCCGGTTCTGGCGAAAGATGCGGAGAAATATACAAATACAGATTTTGCGATGGATACGGTAGTTTCTGAGACGCTGTATACAACAGGAGATGACCTGAACGCAGAGATCGGAAACAAGCTCCGGGAGATCGAAAGCGGACTTCTGTCTTGGACGGACGAGGACTCACAGATTTCGAAGCTGAATGCGGCAGCGGGGGAGATGACGGAAGTTTCCGATGAGCTTGCCGGGTATCTTGCACAGATCGAGCAGCTTGCTGATGATTCAGGTGGAGCTTTCGATCCGACACTTGGCAAGGTGATCCGTCTGTGGGATATCGACGGCGAGGACCCGCATGTGCCGGAGCAGTCCGAGCTTGAAGCACTTCTTAAGGATGTTGGCTATCAGAACGTGACTCTGGATGGGAACAAAGTCACTCTGGCAGAGGATACCACTCTGGATCTGGGTGCGACCGGCAAGGGGATTGGTTGCGATGTGATCTCAGAATTTCTCAAAGACCAGAAAGAAGTCGAGGGAATGATCCTGAACCTGGGCGGCAGCAGTGTCATGGCTTATGGACAGAAACCAGACGATTCCCCATGGAAAGTAGCAGTCACAGACCCGAGAGACACAGAAGGTGATTATCTCGGCGCGATCACGATCAAAGGCGGCGAGTTCCTTTCTACCTCCGGTGATTACGAGAAATATTTCATGGAAGACGGCAAACGCTACCACCACATCCTGGACCCGAAGACGGGCTATCCGGTATGGAACGGATTAGATTCCGTGACGATCGTCTGCGACAATGGACTTCTGGCAGACGGACTCTCCACCGCATGTTTCGTTCTTGGAATGGATGATGCAATGGAACTGCTGGAGAAATATGATGCAGATGCAATGTTTGTGGATGAAGACAAGAATATCTATTTGACGGACGGGATGAAAGAACGATTTGAGTTAATGAAGAACACCTACACCGTAAAGGTTGTGCAATAGTTCAGGAGCAAATGTGATTTTGCGATGCTTTATTTTGGTGTTAAAATTATTTTGAGCATCGAGAAATGAATTATACTTTAAAAACGATGCATAAGACCAAGGGGACGGGTACAGTGGCGATTTAGTGCCATTGTACCCGTCCCCTTTGGTTTTTCCTAGAACCGAATACGTTTCAAAACCTCACTTGTCAGAGTCCCGATCAGCAATCCGGTGATCACCCCGGAGATCAACAGCGCCGGCGCATAATAAATCAGCCCGGACGTCATCGTGATCAGACTCGCAATAATAAGCTGCCCGATATTATGTGACACGCCCCCGGCGACGCTGATTCCAAGAATGCTGAAGCCAGATTTTTTCTTCATAAGAGTCATAACGGTAAGACTGAGTGCAGCCCCGGCGAGGCTGTAGAGGATACTGAACAGATTTCCAAACATAAACCCGATCACAACGATCCTCACAGCGGAGACAAGTGCCGCTTCCTTCCATGTATATTTCTCAAGGATAAAAAGTACCGCAAGGTTTGCAAGTCCAAGTTTCATTCCCGGAATCCCCGCAAAAAACGGGATCAGCGATTCTACATAGCCAAAGATGATCGCAACTGCGGCAAACAGTCCTAGATTGGCGATTTTTTTCTGGTTCATAATGTTTTCCTTTGTAAAGTAGAATAAGAGTCAGACAACAGTGTCAAATTCCGGTGAGGTTTCATCGGAACCGGAACCCTTTTCCCCCTCGATCACAACTTTGTTCGGCAGGCAGACGATCGTTCCGCCGGTGCTGTCAACGGCTTTCTGTTTTAGGCAGAGATGGTCCGGACAGTCGGCCTCGATCATTTTGACCTCGCCGTTTTTTATTTCGCATACATTGGTATCTCCGATGGAGATCACCTGATCCTTTGAAAGAGAATACGTGCCATATTCTTCACCATCTACCGTGATCCGGATCGAACCGTAATGCCCCTGACGCACCAGATACATCCCGCCCCACAGGATCAGGGCAAAAACTACGATACCAATGATAAATGTCAGTTCTTTTTTCTTCAAATAAATAAACCTCTGTCTTAGATAAATGTTAGTTTGTTACGGTTTACAGGTTCCCATATAGAATCAATCATAGCATATCTGTCTGTGTATGACAAGAAAAAGTTAGTACTAACGAACAGGAGCGGATTTGCCAAAAATCTGGACACATTTTGTTTATTAAAAATTCATTGTTTTCCCTCTATGAAAGTGGTAAAATAGAGAAGATGTGACGTTAAGGTGTTAAGTAAGCCATAACGAGTAACTGCCGGGCGGTCATGAAACCGTGGGCAGGAGTTGTAGAATGGGAAATAAGAAGAACAAACAAGAATAAAGACAAACAGGAGTAAAGTATGAATATATTTTCAAAAGTATTCGGGACACGTAGTGAGCATGAGGTAAAGAGAATCATGCCACTGGTAGAGAAAACAGAATCTCTTCGCCCGGAAATGCAGAAATTAACAGATGAACAGCTGAGAGACAAGACCAGAGAATTCCGTAAACGTCTGGACGAGGGAGAGACACTGGATGATCTTCTTCCGGAGGCTTTTGCAGTTGTTCGTGAAGGTGCGAAACGAGTTCTTGGCATGGAGCATTACCGTGTACAGATCATCGGTGGTGTCATTCTCCATCAGGGGCGTATCGCTGAGATGAAGACTGGTGAAGGTAAGACCCTCGTGTCTACCCTTCCTGCATACCTGAATGCTCTCGAAGGCAAGGGTGTCCATATCGTAACTGTCAACGACTACCTGGCAAAACGAGATGCTGAGTGGATGGGTAAAGTCCATGAATTCCTCGGACTGACTGTAGGCGTTGTCCTCAACGACATGAAACCGGAAGAGCGCCGTGCAGCATACGGATGCGACATTACTTATGTAACAAACAACGAACTTGGATTCGATTATCTTCGTGACAACATGGTTATCTACAAAGAGCAGCTTGTACAGAGAGATCTGCACTATTGCATCATCGATGAGATCGACTCCGTCCTGATCGACGAGGCACGTACACCTCTTATCATTTCCGGACAGAGCGGCAAATCCACCAAACTTTACGAAGTATGCGATATCCTGGCACAGCAGCTTGAGCGTGGTGAAGCCAGCCATGAGATGACCAAGATGGCAGCTATCATGGGCGAGGAAGTTGTCGAGACTGGTGATTTCGTTGTCAATGAGAAGGACAAGATCGTCAACCTCACCGAGCAGGGTGTCAAGAAGGTTGAGAAATTCTTCAATATCGAGAACCTGGCAGATCCGGAGAACCTGGAGATCCAGCACAATATCATCCTTGCACTCCGTGCACACAACCTGATGCATAAGGACCAGGATTACGTAGTTAAGGATGACGAGATCCTGATCGTAGATGAGTTTACCGGACGTATCATGCCGGGTCGCCGTTATTCTGACGGACTTCATCAGGCGATCGAAGCAAAAGAGCATGTCAAGGTCAAGAGAGAGAGCAAGACTCTTGCTACTATCACATTCCAGAACTTCTTCAACAAATATGACAAGAAGGGCGGTATGACCGGTACAGCACTTACCGAGGAGAAAGAATTCCGTGATATCTACGGAATGGACGTTGTAGAGATCCCGACCAACAGACCGGTACAGCGTAAAGACCTCGAAGATGCCGTATACATGACCAAGAAAGAGAAATTCAACGCAGTCGTAGAGGCTGTTAAGGAAGCATATGCAAAGAAACAGCCGGTACTGGTTGGTACGATCACCATCGAGACTTCCGAGCTCATCAGCAAGATGCTCCGCCGCGAGGGAATCCCGCATAAAGTCCTGAATGCGAAGTTCCATGAACTTGAGGCAGAGATCGTTGCACAGGCAGGTCAGTCCGGTGCTGTTACCATCGCGACCAACATGGCAGGTCGTGGTACCGATATCAAGCTCGATGACGTTGCAAGAGAAGCCGGCGGTCTCAAGATCATCGGTACAGAGCGTCATGAATCCAGACGTATTGATAACCAGCTCCGTGGACGTTCCGGTCGTCAGGGAGATCCGGGTGAATCTCGTTTCTATATCTCTCTTGAGGATGACCTGATGCGTCTGTTCGGTTCTGAGCGACTGATGAAAGTATTTACATCCCTCGGTGTTGCAGAGAATGAGCAGATCGAACACAAGATGCTTTCCAACGCGATCCAGAAGGCACAGGAGAAGATCGAGTTCAACAACTTCGGTATCCGTAAAAACCTTCTCGATTACGACCAGGTAAATAACGAGCAGCGTGAGATCATTTATGCAGAGCGCCGTCAGGTACTGGATGGAGAGAACATGCGCGATGCCATCTACAAGATGATCACAGATATCGTAGACAGTACTGTAGATATGTGCTTCTCCGATGATGTAGATTCCGAAGAGTGGGATCTGGATGAGTTCAACACAGCACTGCTCCCGATCATCCCGATCAAGGCTTTAACTAAGGAAGATGTCAAAGGCAAGAAGAAAGACGAGATCAAGCACGAGATCAAAGAAAAAGCTGTCAAACTCTACGAAGCCAAAGAAGCAGAGTTCCCGGAAGCAGAGCAGCTTCGTGAACTGGAACGTGTCGTTCTCCTGAAATGCATCGACAGCAAGTGGATGGATCACATCGACGACATGGAGATTCTCCGTCAGGGAATCGGCCTTGTAGGATATGGCCAGAGAGATCCGGTTGTTGAGTACAAGATGAGCGCTTACGAGATGTTCAACAACATGATCAGTGCGATCCAGGAAGATACTGTCCGTATGCTGTATCATGTAAATGTAGAGCAGAAGGCAGAGCGTGAGCAGGTTGCCAAAGTTACAGGAACCAACAAGGATGATTCCTCCGCAAAAGCTCCTGTTCAGCGTAAAGAAGACAAGATTTATCCGAACGATCCATGCCCGTGCGGAAGCGGCAAGAAATACAAACAGTGCTGCGGACGTAAATTAATGAAAGCATAATAGAGCAGATAATAAAGAAGCTGCATCCCCGTTGGAGTGATTCCGATGAGGATGCAGCTTTTTGCATAGGTGATATTTGATTTTTTAATATCAGAGAGTTTATTTCCCAGCTTTTGCTCTGCGGGCATCTTTCTTTGATTCCAGGTTGGAAACGACCATAGTGCAGGCAGCATCACCGGTGATGTTGACAGTGGTACGTCCCATATCAAAGATACGGTCAACACCGGCAACAAGTGCGATACCGTCGACCGGAAGACCTACAGAAGTAAGCACCATCGCAAGCATGACCATACCGGCACCAGGCACACCAGCAGTTCCGATAGAAGCGAGAGTTGCTGTGAGCACGATAGTCAGCATCTGAGAAAGTGTCAAATGGATTCCGTAGCAGGATGCGATAAAGATCGCACAGACGCCCTGATAGATCGCAGTACCGTCCATATTGATGGTAGCACCGAGTGGAAGTACGAAGGATGCGATCTCACGTTTGGCACCAAGTTTCTCAGTACATTCCAGGTTGATCGGCAGGGTTCCTACGGAAGAAGCACTGGAGAATGCAAACATGATCGCCGGAAGCATGCCCTTGAAGAATTTCAGCGGGCTCATTCCACCGAGTGTTCCGACAGTCAGTGAATAAACAACTACAGCATGTACAACATAGCAGATATAAGCTGCGAGAAGTACCATAGCCAGGGAACCGATGATTGCCGGACCGTTGGCTGCGATAACCGGACACAGCAGGCAGAAGACACCGATCGGGGACAGCTTCAGGATCATTTCCATACATTTCATAAAGATCTCATTCAGATCATTGAATGCGTTTACAACGCGGACGTTTTTCTCACCGACGAGGATGATCGCGAAACCAAGGATGATCGCCATTACGATAACCTGCAGCATGTTTGTTTCTACCATCGGTGAAACGAAGTTGGATGGAAAAATATTTACCAGTGTATCCATGAAGGAAGTTGCCTCAGCAGCCTCATAGGTCAGGTCTGTGGTAGCAACTACAGGAAACAGTCCTTTGAACAGGTTTCCACCGGTTAGACCGATCGTAACAGCAAAAGCAGTTGTGCACAGATAAAAAACAACTGTTTTGAGACCGATAGATCCAACTTTCTTGATATCACTCATGGAAATGATACCGCACATGATGGAAAACAGTACGATCGGAACGACGATAAACTTGATCAGGTTCAGGAAAATCGTTCCAAACGGTTTGATGTAAGATTCGGCGAAGCTGGCATGACTCTGCATCAGAAGACCAGCAATGATCGCCAGGACCAGTGCAATAAAAATCTGCATGGCCAGGGACATTTTTTTCTTTTCTTTCATTAATAGTTCCTCTCTTTCTTTCCCTTTTGTACAGGTTTCGGGTATAAAAAAAGGCATCGCAAATAAACGCAATGCCTTCATCGCCATCACCTGACAATTCATTGTATCATATGTACAAAAAAGATACAATACAGAGTCAAAAATTGGCTAAATTTGTATTTGTTGTCTATGACAACGAATTAGAAGAACTTCGCGATCGCATCCAGTTCCTTGCGCGGCGGACGTGCCGGAGATTCGGCTGCCTTGCCGACTGCAATAACAGACACAACAGTTTCTGTCTCTGGAATATCAAGGAGTTCGCGGAGTTTATCAGATTCACGGAGTCCCATGATCAGAGTAGAAAGTCCCAGATCTGCCGCTTTGAGGATCAGGTTTTCATTCTGCAGACCAAGATCATAGCATCCCCATCCGTTTCCAAGTTCATTGTCGGCGGTACCATCTTTCTGGAAACCGGCGCGGTCATGTACGAAGGTTGTTACGATCAGCGCAGCATTCTCGGATTTACCCGCATTTCCCGCACCCGGAAGGCAGGTTGCACGGATCTTGTCGACTATTTCTCTGGAAAGAACACAGTAGTAACGTCCTGTCTGAGAGTTTTTCCAGGACGGAGCCTCCTGCGCGGCACGGATCAGAGCTTCCATCTGTTCTCTGGTCACTTTACTGTCAGCCGCATATTTGCGGACAGTTCTTCTGGTTTCTATTAATTTCTGAAATTCCATGGTGAGTCCTCCTTGATGTGATAACTTTATACAACGTCATTTTAACATAGCGATAAAGGGGATTCAATGAGAAGTTTATGTATGCACAATTCACAAAAACCAAAAGAATAACTTATATAATCTATACAAAGTTGTGTTTTTTTCCAAAAAGCAATTGACGTTCACTTAAGAGAGTGCTACTATGACACATGTAAGGAAAACCTTTTCCTAACAAACCAGCAAGGAGAATCAGAATGGCAGTTACGATAGAAGATATTGCCCGGGAAGCCGGTGTATCGATTGCGACTGTATCCAGGGTGATCAATAAGACGAAGCCGGTAAGTGCAGAACTCCGTGACAGAGTCTACGAAGTGATCGAGAAGAATCATTTCAAGCCCAACAGCCTTGCACAGGGATTGATCACAAAGAAGACCAATACGATCGGTATTATCGTACCGGACATTTCCAATGCAGTTTTTGGTAAACTCACCAAGGGAATCAACAGTGTTTTTGCACAGGAAGGCTATACTGTTGTCCTCTGTGAATCACAGGGTGAACTTGAGAAAGAACTGAAATTACTGGGAATTCTGGAGGAGAAGCAGATCGAAGGCCTGCTTTTTGCCGGAGTTGATGTAAACCACACTCTGGTAGAGCGCATGCGCAAGAGAAATTATCCGGTAGTCCTGGTGACACAGGAAGCTTCGGAGGATGAGGAAGCAGTGCACACTGTGATCCACAATAATGTGGAGGCGATGTACGATGCGGTGAAGTTCCTTCTGGACAATGGCCATGAGCGGATCGCCTATCTCGGCGGACCGAAGAATGACTTTTCATCTGGCAAGAAGCGTGTCATTGGCTATAAGAAAGCACTGGAAGAAGCAGGAATAGAAGTGAAGGATTCCTACATTGCCCAGGGAGATTTTTCTTTTGAAGCGGGATATCAGGGAATGAAGAAGCTCTATGAGGAGAACAGTAAGCTCCCGACGGCAGTAGTCACCGGAAGTGATGTGATCGCAGTAGGAGCAATCCAGTATCTTGACAACATGAGAGTGAAGATTCCAGATGATATTTCCATCATGGGATTTGATGATTCTGAATTTGCAACTTACATCAAGCCGGAGCTGTCAACCGTGCGGATCTCTTACTATGATGAGGGAGTCAAGGCGGCGGAGATGCTCAGGGAACTGATGGATGGCAGCACAGAAGCACCAATGAAGGAGTATGTGCCCCACAAGATTATCCGAAGGAGCACGACAAAGAATCTGAACTGAATACAGGAAAGAAGAGCTGTATAGGAGCAGCTCTTACTTTTGAACGAATAGGAAAGCGATTTCCCTAAAGATTATGCAGATTATACAAAAGAAAATCACAAATATTAGTGATTATAACAAACGGAAAAACGATGAAACATTATTTTTTTACAACTAAATGTAAACGTTTTCCTAAAAGTATAAATATCATTCCGACAGTTCAGAGACATTCTTAAATTAAGAGATCTATAAAAAACACAATATATATTTTCATTCATGAAGGAGGAAACAACATGAAAACAAAACAGTGGAAAAAAGCAGCAGCACTTATGTCAGCAGGAGCAATGACCGCATCTATCTTTGCGGCACCATTGGCAGTAAAGGCAGACGATAAGGTAACGATTTCATTTTCCTTTGACCAGGGCGTTGGCGAGGCAACCCAGAAGATGGTAGATGCCTACAACGAAAGCCAGGACAAAGTGGAAGTACAGACTGTCATTCTCCCGCAGGATGCAAACACAGTTCACGATGATTTTGTAAACAAGCTTGCTTCCGGAGATACCAGTGTAGATGTAATGGGACTTGATGTAACTTATATCAGCGAGTTTGGTTCTGCAGGATGGCTGGCAGATCTCTCTGATCTGGTAGATCCTTCTCTGACAGAGGGAATGCTCACAGGTCCGGTAGAAGGTGCAACGATTGATGGCAAACTTGTAGCAATGCCATGGTTCACAAACTCAAGTGTCCTTTTCTATCGTACGGATGTCCTTGAAGATCTGGGTGCAGAAGCTCCGGATACCTGGGAAGGCTGGATGGAGCTGGCAGACAAGGCAAAAGGTGTAGATGGCGTGGAATATGGAGCTGATTTCCAGGCAGCACAGTCCGAATCTCTTGTATGCAACTGGGTGGAATATGTATGGGGCAATGGCGGAGATATTCTGGACGAGAACGGAACTCCTGTTGCAAACTCCGACAATAATGTAGAAGCAACAGAGATCATGAAGAAACTTGTTGATGATTATGCACCGGAAGGAATCACAACTTATTCCGAAACAGAGAGTGAGCAGGTATTCAAAGAAGGCAAATGCCTCTTCATACGTGACTGGTCAGGATTCTGGTCAAGCGGACAGGATGAAGGTTCCAAGGTGACAGGAAAAATTGGCGCAACTACACTTCCGGTCGGACCAAGTGGTGAAGATTCTCACACCTGTCTCGGTGGACTTGATCTTGTGATCAACAACAACGTTGACGATGCACACAAAGAGGCAGCAGCTGATTTCATTTCCTACATGGCAAGTGCAGATACACAGAAAGAAATGACTCTGATCTCTTCTCAGCCGCCAGTTGTAAAATCTGTTTATGAAGATGCTGATATCCTGGAAGCAATCCCATTCTACTCTGATTTTGCAGACATCATCGCAACAGGAAAATCCAGACCGCAGACACCAAAATATGCAAAAGTTTCCGATGCGATCCAGAGAAATGTACACCAGGCACTCACCGGCGAGATGGAAGTCAAAGATGCACTTGATACACTCCAGAGCGAACTGGAAGAGCTTACAAAATAATAAAATTTTAAGGGAGAGGAATGAGCACAATGAAAAAGGGACGTGGTTCACTGGAAAAAACAGAATCCAGGGATGCATGGATTATGATGACACCGGCTCTTATTGTTCTGACGATCGTGGCGGTTTATCCGATACTTCGTACATTCTGGCTGAGTCTCCATGAGATGGTCCTGACTGATCCGACGAGCGGGTATCCGTTCGTCGGACTGGGAAATTATATAAAGATTTTTCAGGATTCCAGAGCATTGACGGCACTTGTATTTACACTGAAATTTACTGTTGTGACAGTATTTTTTGAGACGATTCTCGGCTTTATTTCTGCGATGATCATGAATCAGGGATTCAAGGCAAAAGGCTTCGTCCGGGCAGCAATCCTGATTCCGTGGGCGATTCCGACCTCTGTTTCTGCAATGATGTGGAAATTTATCTACAACGATCAGTATGGACTTTTTAATGATGTATTGTGCCGCCTTGGGGTGATCGATGGTTACAAAGCATGGCTCAGTACTTCAAGTGGTTCCTTTATGGCGCTGGTCATCACGGATATCTGGAAAACAGCGCCGTATATGGCACTTCTGATCCTTGCAGGGCTGCAGATGGTTCCGGATGATCTCTATGAAGCGGCAAAGATTGACGGTGCAAATGTAATTCAGCGTTTCATTTATGTCACGCTTCCAAACGTCAAAACGACTGTCCTCGTGGCAATGCTGTTCCGTACCCTGGATGCTTTCCGGGTATTTGACCTGATCTCCGTTATGACAGGAGGCGCGAACGGAACGGAGAGTGTGTCTGTGTACGCATACAATAACCTGATGAAATTCCTTGATTTTGGATATGGTTCTTCCCTGGCAGTGCTGATCTTTGTAGTTGTATTCCTGATCAGCGTGATCTATATGAAATTTATGGGAAACCGTCTGACAGAGATGTAGGAGGTGGACATTGTGCAGAAATCAAAGAGCATAGCAGGAAAAATCTTATTCGCAGTGTTTGTGATCGTTTTTGTCGGAATCATTGTCCTTCCTTTCTTCTGGCAGTTTATGACTTCGATCAAACCTCTGTCGGAGATCTCAGCAATTCCGGCGAAGTGGATCCCGAGCAAGGTCCACTGGGACTTTTACAAAAATGTATTTACGAAACATCCATTTGGAAGATATCTGCTGAACAGTTTTATCGTGGCACTTTCCACAACGGTACTCAGCATTCTAATCGGTGCTTCCGCAGCATATGCACTTGCGAGACTTCGCTTTAAAGGTAAAAAGATCATGCTCATGGCGATCTTAAGTATTTCCATGTTCCCGACGATCGCAACCTTAAGCCCGATCTATCTTCTTCTGAAAAACCTGAAGCTTCTCAATACATATGCAGGTCTGATCATTCCGTACATCACCTTTGCCCTGCCCCTGTCGATCTGGCTTCTGACGAACTTTTTTGCACAGCTTCCGAAGGGATTTGAGGAGGCTGCAGCGATCGATGGCTGTTCCAGAGGTAAGATTTTCTTCACGATCATGCTTCCTCTGATCAAACCGGCAACTTTTTCTGTGGCACTGATCGTCTTTATCAATGCATGGAATGAGTATCTGTATGCACTGACTTTTATGACAAATGACAATATGAGGACAGTACCGGTAGGTATTGCACTTTTCCCGAGCAATTACGAGCTTCCGTGGGGCGACATTGCGGCAGCGACTGTTGTAGTAACCGTTCCGCTTATCATTCTGGTACTTATTTTCCAGAAAAAGATCATCGCAGGTCTGACCACCGGCGGTGTAAAAGAATAATAGTAGCTGTGAGGGTACTGAACAGTTACAAATAATAAACATCAGGAGTGAGCATTATGAAAAAAATCAAATTATCAGAAAATCTGGAATTATCTCAGGTAGTTATGGGATGCATGAGAATCGCAGATTCCAATCTTACCGAAAATGAACTTTTGGATCTTGTAGAAAAATGTCTGGATATGGGAGTGACCTCCATTGACCATGCACCGGTATACGGCGGCTATACCTGTGAAAAAATCTTTGGAGATGCGGTACTTCGGAAACGTCCGGAACTGAGGGACAAGATGCAGCTTATCACAAAAGCTGGTATCGTATGCCCGGGACATTATGGAAACAAGACCATTTACTATAAAAGTACAAAAGAAGAGATTCTGAAAGAAATGGACGAATCTCTGGAAAAACTGGGAACAGATCATGTAGATCTTCTACTGATCCACAGACCTGACCCGCTGGCTGATCCGGCAGAAACTGCAGATGCATTGGAAACTGTTGTAAAGCAGGGAAAAGCCCTGAATGTTGGTGTTTCAAACTTTTTGCCGTCCCAGATGACGATGCTTCAGAGTTATCTGAACATTCCGCTTGTGACGAACCAGATGGAGCTTTCTGTCAAAAACACTGAGAACTTCTTTAATGGAGTAGTTGACGATGCATTTACAAGAAGAATCCCTCTGATGGCATGGTCTCCGCTTGGAGGTGGTGATGTATTTAAGAGTACCGATGAAAAATTTGTACGTCTGCGTACTGTACTTACGGCAATCGCAGAAGAGCATAAGACTACGATCGACGCAGTGATCTACGCATGGCTGTTTGTTCATCCGGTAAGAATTGCGGCGATCACAGGAACTATGAATGCAGACAGAATCCAGAAAGCCGTGGATGCGACAGAACTGGAACTTTCTTATGATGAGTGGTATCAGATTCTGGAAGCATCCAGAGGATACGCTGTACCGTGATGAAAATTAGTTGACATAAATGATCTTGGGAGGACAGAAACGTGAGTAAAATTCGTTTTGGACTGATCGGTTCCGGCTGGAGAGCAGAATTTTATATTCGCATTGCCAAAGCCCTGCCGGAAATGTTTGATCTGGCAGCAGTGATGATAAGAAGTAAAGAAAAAGGTGAGGCTTTTTCTGCAAAATTCAGTGTAAAAGTAGTCAATACACTGGATGAACTTGTGGAAAAAGAGCCGGAGTTTGTCGTAATGGCAATCAAAAGAGGAATCGTCACAGAAAATCTGATCACTTTATTTGAGAGAGGGATCCCGGTGCTGACGGAAACACCTCCGGGAGAAGACGTGGAAGCACTGCATCAGCTCTGGGATGCTTATCAGAAATATCAGCCAAAAGTGCAGGTGGCAGAACAGTATTTCCTGCAGCCGCTCTATGCATCCTGGTACAAGGCAATCTGTGATGGAAAGCTTGGTGAGGTAGAAAATATCAATATTTCTTCACTCCACGGTTATCACGGTGCGAGTATCATCCGGCAGTTCCTTAGAACAGGATTTGAGAACTGCAGGATTTACGGAAAACGTTACTGGTTTGATGTGACGGAAACATATGGAAGAGAGGGCATGGTTTTTGATGGAGAGGTTGTCAAATGCTCCAGAGATCGTCTGACGATGGAATTCGACAATGGCAAAGTGGCATATTTCGACTTTTCTGACCCGGCGCAGTATCACTCTTTTATCCGCACCAGACAGCTTACCGTGCAGGGAACACGAGGTGAGATCGATGATCTTACTATTCGCTATCTGAATGCGCAGAATATTCCGGTCACACAGGATCTTCGGAGGATTGATCTTGGCGTATATGGAAATCAGGAATGGTCACATTATGCGGTTATGCTGGGCGAGGAATTTTTGTTCCGTACACCGTTTATCAATGCGAGATTCAACGATGACGAGATCGCAGTTGCTTCCTGTATGGTAAAAATGCATGAGTATATCAACGGCGGTGAAGAATTTTATGGAATGGCAGATGCACTGCAGGATATGTATATCTGCCTCAAGATGGATGAAGCTCTGGAACATCCGGTGACTGTAGTAGAGACTCAGACACAGCCATGGGCGCAGAAATAAACCAAAAAACAGGATCCTGACGTTATAAAATGCTTGTAAACAAAAGCACTGAATCTATCAAGAAACATTTCTTTTGAAGTGATGTTTCTTGATGAATTTGGTGCTTTGTTTTTTTGTGGTTTTGTGTAGTATTGCAGAAAGAACTGTGAAAACCACATGTGATTTGTGACTATTTTTTGAAAAAACCTCTTTACAAACCACATAAAACAATATATAATGCAGACATAAACAAAAAGAAACCACATAAAGTTAAAATAAAACAGACACAAAACCACAAAATTACAAAAACAACAAAAACAGACAGGAGAGTATTAAAATGAAAATTCTTGAATCTAAATTCGTAAAAGGCTTTATCAAAATGGCAGATGACGGTTATCAGCAGGGATGGCATGAGAGAAACGGTGGAAACTTAAGCTATCGTCTGAAACCGGAAGAAGTAGAGATGATCAAACCGCGACTGAATGCACCGGGAGAATGGGAAGAGATCGGAGTGGAAGTTCCGGGTCTGGCAGGAGAGTTTTTCCTTGTGACAGGAAGTGGTAAATATTTCCGAAACATCATCGTGGACCCGGAAGTATGTCTTGCGATCATCGAGCTGGATGAGACAGGAACGAAGTACAGGATCCGCTGGGGACTTGTCGAGGGCGGCAGACCGACCAGTGAGCTTCCGACTCATCTGATGAACCATGAAGTGAAGAAGAAACTGACAAACGGAAGACATCGTGTTATCTACCATGCACATACCACAAATACGATCGCGCTGACTTTCGTACTTCCACTGGAAGACAAGGTATTCACAAGAGAACTGTGGGAATCCGCAACAGAGTGTCCGGTTGTGTTCCCTGATGGTGTCGGAGTGATCGGCTGGATGGTTCCGGGCGGAAGAGAAATTGCTATCAAAACAGCAGAACTGATGAAAAAATACGATGTTGTCATCTGGGCACATCACGGAATGTTCTGTTCCGGAGAAGATTTTGACCTGACATTCGGTCTGCTCCACACAGTAGAGAAATCTGCAGAGATCCTGGTCAAGATCCTCTCCATGTCACCAAACAAGCTCCAGACTATCACACCGGATAACTTCCGTGCTCTGGCAAAAGACTTCCACGTAAGCCTGCCAGAAGAATTCCTCTATGAAAAAGAAAAATGATCATCGCTGTGTTGGCACTGTTCCGAACTGCTTTTTGTAAGCACGGACAAACGTAGTGTAATCCCGAAAGCCGCTCATCTGGGCGGCTTTCATTATGGGCATTCCCTGGGAGATCAGAGAGCGGGCGTGAAGCAGGCGTTTGCTGACGATGTAGTTGTGGATCGTGTAGCCTGTTTCTTCTTTGAATTTCCGCATCATATGATATTTGCTGAAGAAAAACTTCCCGGCGAGACTGTCGATCGAGAGGTCTTCTGCCAGATTTCGATTAATATATTTCAGAAGCTGCTCCACCTGGGAGTCCGAAGAGTAGGATTTCCGGTCTGGAGCAGTACTGCTTTTGAGGAAAATCCGGTTGATGTAGACCATAAACTGTGTAAAAAGTGCCTCACTTAAGAAATTATCCCCAAACTGGTCACCACGCAGGGACTGCTCGATCTCGGGCAGCAGGTCTTTGAGGCGTTCCTGGAGGGCAGAATCCAGACGGACAAGGTTGAAGCTGCGGTCGTTGGCTTTCTGGAAACAGGTGTTGAGCTCTGGACGTGACAGATCTTCACGAAGCCAGAAAATATAGCGTTCATATGGCACCGCCGGGTCGATCTCCGGCTTGTGGATCGCACCCTGGCTGACCAGAAGAATGTCCTGAGGTTTGAGGTGGTAAGCTTTTCCCTCTATATGATAAGTAACTTTGCCAGAGACAAAGACGATGATCTTGTGAAAATCATGATAATGCCACTCAAACTCCCGGTCTGTACGGTCATTGATATGAAACAGCCGGAAATCCTCCTTGAGATAGCCGGTTTTTGCAAGGGAATACTGCGAATAGTCCATGGGAAGCCCTCCTGATTTGTTTGCTTTCTATTATAAAGAAGTATTCACTGGAAAAGAAGTGGTGTATAATAAAAAATATCATTTTACACAGGGAGAGAACAATGAAGGAGAAAGCATGGAAAAATGTAATAGCTGTATTGATAATAGCACTGGCACTTATGGCAGGAGGTATAAATGTATCTGCCGCATCCGGGATTACGATTCGACAAGGCAAAGTATATCAGAATAATAAAGTGTATACCGGATGGTTCAGCCAGAATAATGGAAAGTATTATTCTGTAAAAGGAATAAGAGCAAAGGGATGGAAGAAAATTTCGAATAAATATTATTATTTTGACCGAAACAGCAGGCTTATCACGAATCACATTGTCGGCTCAAAAACGACTGGATACTTTTATGTGGACAAAACGGGTGTAAGGGTTACAACGAAAGAAATCCGTCAGGCAGTTGCTTTTGTCATGAGATACTCAAAGGCAACAGATCTGCCTTCTAAACGTCTTAGAACCTGTTTCTGTACACTGCTTAATTATCCTTATTATAATATGACAGATCACGCACCACGGGCAAATCAGATTGCTTCCTGTGCAGGTTACATGTTTACTTACAGAAGAGGTGACTGCTATTATTATGCCTCTACAATGGCATATATTGCAAGAGTTCTGGGCTATGATGCGCGTGTGGCGTGTGGTGCAGTTACTGCAAGAGAACCATATGCCGCGTTGTCTCCACATGGATGGTGCGAGGTAAAATATGGAAATGCATGGAAAATGCTTGACTGTAGTATGCAGCGGGTACACACAAACAAGAATTTATGCCTGGTCACGAGAAAACAGTATCCATTTCGCCTGAGATGTGATAGGGTGTATACAATGAAATCCAGTTATGGAACAATTAAATGGGCATGATCAGGAGGCTGTGAACGGGTCAAACAATAGCATGACCGCATTTTTTGCAAGGTATAGAGCAGTTTATTCTATATACATTGTAAAAAATAGCTTATATACTGGAACTATCGAATGGTTAAATGAATTGCGGGTAACGATAAATCCATAATATAAGCAAATCAAGCGGGAGGGCATAGCAATGACAGACTGCATTACAATGATAAAATATCAGGGACTTGGAAATGATTATCTGGTACTGGATCCGAACAAGAACCGTGTACAGCTTCAGGGCAAAAAGATTGCTCTGATGTGTCAGAGAGGTTTTGGACTCGGTGCAGACGGCGTTCTGTACGGACCGGTGGACATCAATGGAAAAATGGGCGTGCATATCTACAACTCTGACGGAAGCGAAGCGGCGATCAGCGGAAATGGTGTCTGTATTTTTGCAAAATACCTTCTTGACCATGAATATGTCAAAGAGAAAAAATTTGAGATCGAAACTTTGTCCGGTTCTATTGAAGTGGAGTGCCTGAACAGCCGTGCTACAGAATTTCGTGTAAACATGGGAAAGGCATCCTTCCTTTCCAGAGAGATTCCAGTGACTGGCGAGGTGCGTGAGGTTATCAATGAGGACTTTACCTTCAACAACAAAGATTACAAGGCAACCTGTCTGACGATCGGTAATCCACATTGTATCATCTTTATGGATGAGGTAAGTGAAAAAGCAGCCAGAGAACTTGGACCATATGTGGAAAACGCCGATGAATTTCCGGAGAGGATGAACCTCCAGATCTGCCGTAAGATTGACACCGGCAATCTCGACATCGAGATCTGGGAACGCGGCTCCGGCTACACCAAAGCTTCCGGTACAGGAAGCTGCGCCGCAGCAATGGCTGCATACAAACTCGGTTTCACCGAAAACCGCATCAATATCAACCAGCCAGGCGGCATGATCCAGATTGACATCCACAAAGACGGCACCATCTACATGACCGGAAGTGTGGGATACGTTGCGGATATGAGCGTGGCGGAGAGCTTTTTCTCATAAACAAATCACGAAAGGAAACGGCAAATGCTGTTTCCTTTCTTTTGCACTTATGATAAGATATATCCGAAAAATATTCACCGATACGAAAGAGAGGTTCACGCTTTTATGGATATTACAATGCTGGGAACAGGAAATGCAATGGTAACTGAGTGTTACAATACATGTTTTGTGCTGAGAGATGGGGATAAGCATCTGCTGGTTGACGGCGGTGGTGGAAATACACTGCTTGCACAGCTTAAACATGCCGGATTTGACTGGATGGATATGCGCGAGATCTTCGTGACACACAAACACGTAGATCACATCATGGGTGTTGTCTGGATGATCCGTATGATCTGCCAGCATATGAAACAGGGACAGTACGAAGGTGAGGCAACAATTTACGGACACGAAGAGGTCATCCGCATCCTCAAGGAAATGGCAGAGATGCTTTATCCTAAGAAACAGACCTGCTACATCGGAGACCGCCTGCATCTGGTAGTCGTAGAAGACGGAGAAGAAAGAACCATCATGGGACATAAGACGACATTCTTCGACATCCAGTCCACCAAAGCGAAACAGTTTGGCTTCTGCATGGATATGGGCAATGGCGAGAAATTCACCTGCTGTGGTGACGAACCATACAACGAATGCGAGAAAAAATACGCCGAAAACAGCAAATGGCTCCTTCACGAAGCATTCTGTCTCTTCGACCAGGCAGACAGATTCCACCCATACGAGAAACATCACTCCACAGCCAAAGACGCCAGCGAACTGGCAGAGCAGCTCGGCGTACAGAATCTGATCCTCTACCACACCGAGGACAAGAACATTGCCCGCCGCAAAGAACTCTACACAGAAGAAGGAAAGAAATACTTCCACGGAAATCTTTTCGTCCCGGAGGATCTGGAGAGAATAGAATTATAGTACATATAAATCCCCATCATGCATATAAACATTGGAAAGTTTCATGTATGATGGGGACTTGCTTTATTTATCTCTATAATGCGAACCACACTGAGCAATCAAAATTAGATTATTTATTCAAAATCCTGCCATGCTTCATCAGACCATGCTTTTATCATCCATATTTACCTCATGTATTGTACCACCGGTTGTTTCAAGTTGTTCTATTGACTTCTTAAGTCGTGCAATATTTGCAGGACTGTAGAATGGATCGCTGTCAGCGGTGATCTCGAATGGGATTCTGCGTTCACGAACTGCTTTTTTGGCGAAGACACAGAATGCTGTTGTCATACTCATGCCAATGTCAGAACAAAAGGCTTCAAACTGTTTCTTAAGTTCTGCATCCATACGGATATTTATATTTGTCTGAGCCATTGAAATTCCCTCCTTTATACAAATTTTGATACTTATATTGTGTGTAATATTATATACAATGTCAATAAAAATGATGAGTTAAAAATACAAAAATAAAAAATGGATTCGTGGCTTTTCACACTGCAAATCTTGCAGTTTCACCCAATCTATGGTATGGTATTACAGTATATGAATATATAGAAAGAAGGTGAAGCTGTGGTTGAATTAGATCAGTTCAAGAGTATTCTTGCAACATACACAGAACCATTAGTGGAAGTGAGGGATTCACTTTGACCTCGCTAACAAAGAGCAGAGGGTTGAAGAATTAGAGCGTGAAATGGAAGCACCGGACTTCTGGGATGATGCAGAGGTTTCACAGCAGAAGATGAAAGAACTCAAGAGCATGAAGGACGACATGGAGACATACCACAATCTGGAGACCCAGTTGGAAGATATGGAAACCATGATCGAGATGGGATATGAAGAAAATGATCCGGAGATCATTCCGGAGATTCAGGAGATGCTCGACGAATTCCAGAAGGATTTCGACAGCATCCGTGTTAAAACATTACTGTCAGGAGAATATGACAGCGAAAATGCGATCATCAAGCTCAATGCCGGAGCAGGTGGAACAGAAGCCTGTGACTGGTGTGGAATGCTTTATCGTATGTACAGCCGCTGGGTAGACCGCAAGGGATTCAGTATGGAAGTGCTTGATTACCTCGACGGCGATGAAGCCGGTGTCAAATCCGTTACCTTCCAGGTCAACGGAGAGAATGCTTACGGCTATCTCAAATCCGAGAAAGGTGTACACCGTCTTGTCCGTATTTCTCCGTTCAATGCAGCAGGCAAACGCCAGACTTCCTTCGTATCCTGCGATGTTATGCCGGATATCAAGAAAGACCTGGATGTAGAGATCAACGATGACGACATCCGTATCGATACCTACCGAAGCAGCGGTGCCGGTGGACAGCATATCAACAAGACATCATCCGCGATCCGTATTACACATTTCCCGACAGGAATCGTAGTACAGTGTCAGAATGAACGTTCTCAGCACATGAACAAGGACAAAGCCATGCAGATGCTGAAAGCCAAACTTTTCCTCCTCAAGCAGCAGGAAGCAGAAGCGAAACTTTCCGGTATCCGTGGTGAAGTAACCGATATCGGCTGGGGAAATCAGATCAGATCCTATGTTATGCAGCCATACACCATGGTCAAGGATCACAGAACAAGCGAAGAAACCGGAAATGTAGACGCAGTTCTTGACGGAGACATCGATCCGTTCATCAACGCCTACCTGAAATGGATCGCATTAGCCAAGAAACCGGCTGAATCATAAGGCAAAAAAGCCTTGCAGACTTTGCAGAGGTGTGATAACATATCCCTCATGGGAAAACAGTTGTCTTTTGAAAACGGACATCTCCTGAGAGGGATATGTGTTTCATCAAATGGATAAAGAGTTGCTGTGAACAGTAACGATAAAGTCAGCAGAGACAGGAAGGTCATAATGGGAAAAACAACAGAAAAAAAGAAGTATTTTGTAGTCAGGGAGCGAGCGGTTCCGGAAGTTTTGTTGAAAGTGGTACAGGCAAAGAAATTACTCGATTCAGAGAAAGTGAGCACTGTGCAGGAAGCAGCAGAGCAGACCGGTATCAGCAGAAGCTCCTTTTATAAATATAAGGATGATATTTTTCCTTTTCACGAAGAAGCCAGAGGAAAGACGATCACTTTCATCATTCAGATGGATGATGAACCGGGAATCTTGTCTGTTGTGCTTCAGACCATTGCACGTTTCCATGGAAATATCCTGACGATCCATCAGAGTATTCCGATCAATGGAGTGGCAACCCTCACACTCAGCGTGGATATCCTGCCGGGTGAGGGAGACGCAGAGGCTATGGTGGATGAGATCGAACAGAGAGATGGAATCCATTATCTGAAGATCCTCGGAAGAGAATAACTATAAGAAAGAACGCAGGAGGAAACCAAGCTATGGTAAATATTGCAGTATTAGGATACGGTACAGTAGGAAGCGGTGTGGTAGAGGTTATCAACACCAACCATAACAGCATCAATAAGAGAGCCGGCGCAGAGATCAACATCAAATATGTACTGGATCTGAGAGATTTCCCGGGAGATCCGGTAGAGAAAGTCCTTGTTCACGACTATGACGTGATCGCAAACGATCCGGAGGTAGACATCGTAGTAGAAGTTATGGGAGGAATCGAGCCGGCATACACCTTTGTAAAACGTGCCCTCGAATCCGGCAAAAGCGTCTGCACCTCCAACAAAGCCCTGGTAGCCAAACACGGCCCGGAACTTATGGAGATCGCACGCGAGAAAAACATCAACTTCCTGTTTGAAGCAAGCTGCGGTGGTGGAATCCCGATCATCCGTGCACTGAACTCTTCTCTGACAGCAGATGAGATCGATGAGATCACAGGTATCCTCAACGGAACCACCAACTACATGATGTACAAGATGAGCACAGAAGGCTGCGAATTTGATACAGTTCTCAAGGAAGCTCAGGCAAAGGGATACGCCGAGGCAGACCCGACAGCCGATGTAGAGGGATATGATGCATGCCGTAAGATCGCGATCCTTTCTTCTCTGGCATACGGTAAATTCCTGAATTACGAGGATATTTATACCGAAGGAATCACCAAGATCACACCAGAGAATATGCAGTACGCAGAAGAACTTGACATGACGATCAAACTTCTCGGTACCAGCCGCAAGATCGGAGACGATTCTTTCTACGCAATGGTAGCACCGTTCCTGGTAGGTAAGAGCAGCCCGCTTTACAGCGTAAATGACGTATTCAATGCAGTATTTGTCCATGGCAATGTCCTTGGTGATGCAATGTTCTATGGAAGCGGCGCAGGCAAACTTCCGACAGCAAGCGCAGTAGTTGCTGACGTAGTAGACGAAGCAAAGCACCTCCACAAGAACATTATGACAAACTGGTCCAGCAAACCGCTTGAACTGATTCCGATGGATGAAGTTGAGGGAAGATTTTTTGTAAGAGTCGAAGGCACAACCGTAGACCAGGTAGAAGCTGTTTTTGACGACGTTGAGATCGTAAATCTCAAGAACCTCCCGGGTGAATTTGGATTTATCACCACCAAGATGAAACAGGGAGAATATAAAGAAAAAGTTCAGAAATTAAATGGCAGTGTGGTCACTATGATCCGTGTCAAAGACTGACATTTTTTTCGGGGGAGAAACTATGTTAATAGTAAAAAAATTCGGCGGCACTTCAGTTGCAAACAAAGAGCGTATCTTTAATGTCGCCGGAAGATGCATAGAAGAATACAAAAAAGGCAATGATGTGGTGGTAGTTCTTTCTGCAATGGGTAAATACACAGATGAACTCATCACTATGGCAAAGGATATCAATGAGAAACCGCCGAAGCGTGAGATGGATATGCTTTTTACGATCGGAGAGCAGATGTCCGTGGCACTGATGTCCATGGCATTCGATAAACTGGGCGTTCCGTCTGTTTCTCTGAACGCATTCCAGGTCGCAATGCATACTACAAGCGTTCACGGAAATGCAAGACTCAAGAGGATTGATACCGAAAGAATCAAGAGAGAACTGGAAAACCACAAGATCGTTGTTGTGACAGGTTTCCAGGGAGTCAATAAATACGATGATTATACAACGCTTGGAAGAGGCGGCTCCGATACGACAGCAGTTGCTCTGGCAGCGGCACTTCATGCAGATGCCTGCGAGATCTACACTGACGTAGACGGCGTATATACAGCAGATCCGCGTAAAGTTCCGACAGCCCGCAAGCTCAAGGAGATCACTTATGATGAGATGCTGGATCTGGCAACACTTGGTGCCGGAGTGCTCCACAATCGTTCTGTGGAAATGGCAAAGAAATACGGCGTACCGCTCGTGGTACGTTCCAGTTTGAATACAAGCGAAGGAACTGTTGTAAAGGAGGAAGTAACAGTGGAAAGAATGCTGATCAGCGGAGTTGCGCTTGATACAGATGCAGTAAGAATCGCCGTGATCGGTCTGAAGGATACCCCGGGCGTGGCGTTCAGATTATTTGATGTACTGGCAAAGAAAAACATCAACGTAGATGTGATCCTTCAGTCTATCGGACGTGCGGGAACCAAGGATATTTCCTTCACCGTAGATGACAAGGATCTGGATGATGCAATGGCAGTCCTTGATGAAAACAAAGCAAGACTTGGATACCAGGAACTTCATTCTGAGAGAAATATTGCCAAACTTTCTATTGTCGGAGCCGGAATGATGAGTAATCCTGGTGTTGCGGCAAAGATGTTTGAGAGTCTTTATAATGAGGGCGTTAACATTAACATGATCTCCACATCAGAGATCCGCGTGACAGTTCTTATCAACGAAAAAGACGGTGTAAGAGCGATGAACGCAGTACATGACGCATTTAACCTGGCAGATTAAATAAAATGGAAGGAATTTCATCTCTGTGGTTTCAGGGGTGGAATTCCTTCGTTGTTTACAGAAAACAGGAGTCAAAAATGAAAAGAAACCGAAAATACTGGAAAACAAGTGCCAAGGCAGCTCTCAGAGGAAACTGGATCATCGCGATCGCGGGAATGCTGGCTTATATGGCGGTGAACTTTCTGGGAAATGTCCTTTCGCTGGAGCTTTTTCCGGGAAATTCTATGCTGGAGATCGCAGCCGGGCAGATTTTTGTATTTGTTGTGTCGCTGATCGCGATGGTATTCGGTACAGGATACAGCTATATGATGTTGAATATGAGCAGAGGCAGGGAGTTCAGCCTTGGAAATCTTCTGTATATGTTTCATAATCAGCCGGACAGAGTGCTGATCGCGGCATTTGTAATGGCACTTCTGAACACAGTTTCACAGCTTCCGATCTATTTTGCGGTATATCTGACCGATCCAGGAAGCACGATCGAAGCGCAGATGAACTGGATGCAGATGATCATGGGAATCATGATCCTGAGTGTAGTACTGAATGTACTTATCACAGTACCGCTTGCGCTCAGTTTTTATCTTCTGGCAGATAATCCGGAGATGGGAGGAGTAGAGTCCCTGAAACAGAGCATGCGTTTGATGAAGGGACATATCTGGCAGTATCTTATGCTGCAGCTAAGCTTTGCACCGCTGCTGATCGTGTCGCTTCTATTCATGGGGATTCCGCTTCTGTGGGTACTTCCGTATATGGAAGCGTCTGAAACGGCTTTTTACAGAGATATTCTGGGAGAGTTTGATGAGCCGGAGAAGAAGGAAGAGTCTTTTTACAAAAATACGGCATCAGACGATTATAATGCAGAAGCATAGTTATTAAGCAGATTTATTTACGGGCACAAAAGGAGATTTTTATTTATGGATATTATTCAGGTGATAACCGACGAACTTAAAGTACAGAAATGGCAGGTAGAGGCTGCTGTAAAGCTGATCGATGAGGGATGTACGATCCCGTTTATTTCCCGTTATCGTAAAGAAGCGACAGGCTCTCTGAACGATGAGCAGCTCCGTACCCTGCACGAAAGACTTCTTTACCTGAGAAATTTGGAAGATAAGAAAAATCAGGTACTTACAAGCATTGAAGAGCAGGGCAAACTGACACCGGAACTGAAGAAGCAGATTCTGGATGCCAAGACCCTCGTAGTAGTAGAGGACCTTTATCGTCCATACCGTCCGAAGAGACGTACAAGAGCGATCATTGCGAAGGAAAAAGGACTTGAGCCGCTGGCGAATATCATCATGCTTCAGATGACAAAGAAACCGCTGGAAGAGGAAGCTAAAGCTTTTCTTTCTGAGGAAAAAGGCGTAGAGACCGTAGAGGACGCGCTGAACGGAGCGAAGGATATTCTGGCAGAGACGATTTCTGATGAGGCAGATTATCGAATCTATATCCGTGACCTTACCATGAAAAAAGGTTCTGTTGCATCTGCAGCGAAGAAACCGGAAGAGTCTTCTGTATATGAGATGTACTATGAATTTGAGGAGCCGATCAAGAAGCTTGCCGGACATCGTGTGCTCGCCCTGAACCGTGGTGAGAAGGAAAAAATCCTCACAGTCAAGGTAAATGCACCGGAGGAAGAAATTCTTGGCTGGCTGCAGAAGCAGGTCCTGGCAAAGGATAATCCGATCACAACACCGGTTCTCCGTGAAGTAGTGGAGGACAGCTACAAGCGTCTGATCGCCCCGGCGATTGAGAGGGAGATCCGCAGCAGCCTGACAGAAAACGCTGAGGACGGTGCGATCCATGTCTTTGGAAAAAACCTTGAGCAGCTTCTGATGCAGCCTCCGATCGTAGGCAAAGTTGTCCTCGGCTGGGACCCGGCATTCCGTACAGGATGCAAGCTGGCAGTCGTAGATCCTACCGGAAAAGTGCTGGATACGACTGTGATCTATCCGACAGCACCGACTAATGAGAAGAAGATCCAGGCGGCAAAAGATACACTTAAGAAACTGATCAGGAAATACAATGTTTCTCTTATTTCTCTTGGAAATGGAACAGCGTCCAGGGAGTCTGAGCAGATCATTGTGGAACTGCTTAAGGAAATCCCGGAGAAAGTTCAGTATGTGATCACGAATGAGGCTGGTGCTTCTGTATATTCCGCGAGCAAGCTGGCAACAGAGGAGTTCCCGAATTTTGATGTGGGACAGAGAAGTGCGGCTTCCATCGCAAGACGTCTTCAGGATCCGCTTGCAGAGCTCGTTAAGATCACACCGCAGTCGATCGGTGTCGGACAGTATCAGCATGATATGAACCAGAAGAAGCTTGGTGAGGCACTGAGTGGAGTTGTTGAGGACTGTGTAAATAAGGTTGGTGTGGATCTGAATACGGCGTCTGCATCGCTTCTGGAGTATATTTCCGGTATCAGCAAGGCGATCGCGAAAAATATCGTTGCGTATCGTGAGGAGAACGGCAGGTTTGAGAGCCGTCGTGAGCTTCTCAAGGTTGCGAAGCTCGGACCGAAGGCGTTTGAGCAGTGTGCAGGATTCGCGCGTATCACAGGCGGCAAGAATCCACTGGATGCAACGAGTGTGCATCCGGAGAGTTATGAGGCAGCGCAGAAGCTTCTGGAAAAACTTGGCTATGCACCGGAGGATATCACGGTTGGCAAGCTGAGCGGAATCTCAAAGCAGATCAAAAATTACAAGAAGCTCGCAGAGGAGCTTGGCGTAGGAGAGCCGACACTTCGTGACATCGTTAAAGAGCTGGAAAAACCGGCAAGAGACCCACGAGATGAGATGCCGAAACCGGTTCTGAGGACGGATGTACTTGATATGAAGGATCTGAAAGAGGGTATGATCCTTAAGGGTACAGTGCGAAATGTGATTGATTTTGGAGCTTTCGTAGATATCGGAGTGCATCAGGATGGACTGGTGCATATTTCTGAGATGAGTGAGAAATATATCAAACATCCGCTTGAGGCAGTGTCTGTTGGAGATGTTGTGGATGTGCGCGTGATCGGCGTAGACCTCAAGAAAAAAAGAATCAGTCTTTCTATGAAGGGAACGAAGTAGGAGACGGTATATGCGTGGTCGTGTGGGGAAGCTGTTCCCCATCTCAAACACCCAGCCCCTCCGCTCCTCAAGACTCCCCATAATACCGGAATGGGGAGCAAGGGGGACGCGGTACGCGAACGGTCGTAGGCCGTTGTGTACCGCTGGGATGTTTGGAGTATGGAGGCAGTGGAAGGAACTTTTAACTCAGCAGAGCGGAGTCATTACTGAATTCCTGGCCGCTGGCTTTTTCGAATTGGTCGAGGAGGTCGCGTACGGTCAGTTTCTTTTTTTCTTCACCCTGGATATCCAGGATGATCTTGCCTTCCATCATCATGATCAGACGATTTCCATGGATGATCGCGTCCTGCATATTATGAGTGATCATCATTGTAGTCAAGTGATCCCGGTTTACGATCATTTCTGTGATCTCAAGTACCTTCGCCGCTGTCTTTGGGTCGAGTGCTGCGGTATGTTCGTCCAGCAGAAGCAGCTTCGGCTTCTGAAGCGTAGCCATAAGCAGTGTCAGCGCCTGTCTCTGTCCACCGGAAAGAAGTCCGACCTTGGAAGTAAGACGGTCCTCAAGTCCCAGACCAAGGATCTTAAGTAATTCTTTATATTCTGCACGTTCTGCCTTTGTGATACCGGGTTTCAGCAGACGAAGTTTTCCACGACGTTTCGCCAGTGCAAGATTTTCTTCGATACCCATTGTAGCAGCAGTACCAGTCATAGGGTCCTGGAAAACACGTCCCAGGTAGGCTGCTCTCTTATGTTCTGATAATTTCGTAACATCAACACCATCAATGATGATATGTCCTTCATCGACCATCCATGTACCCGCAACTGCATTCAGCATGGTAGATTTACCGGCACCATTTCCACCGATAACTGTAACAAAATCTCCTTCATTCAGAGTGAGGTTCAGACCGTTCAGAGCCACTTTTTCATTGATAGTTCCAGGATTAAAAGTTTTGTAAATGTTTTTCAGCTCAAGCATCAGTTGTTACCTCCACGTTTCGTAGGTTTTGAAAAATATTTTACTTTCCAGTAAGGTACAGCAAGGAAGATCGCTACTACAAGTGCAGACAGCATCTTCAGAAGGTCTGTATCGATTCCGAGCCAGATAACAGTCTGGAGTACCAGATAGTAGAGGATAGAACCAAATGCAACGCTCAGAAGACGAAGAGCAAAGTTGCGGAAGATCTTTCCGAAGATCGCCTCGCCGATGATAACAGCAGCAAGACCGATAACGATCGCGCCACGTCCCATGTTGACATCAGCGAATCCCTGATACTGTGCAAGAAGTGCACTGGAAAGAGCAACCAGTCCGTTGGAGATCATAAGTCCGAGTACCTTGCATACATCTGTGTTGATACCCTGTGCACGGGACATATTCGGGTTACATCCGGTAGCACGGAGAGAACATCCGAGTTCAGTACCGAAGAACCAGTACAGGATCGCGATCAGAACAACGATAAAGATTGCAACAATCAGAATTGTATTCTGATAAAATGGAACATTTTTGACATTTCGAAGGGAAACAAGAAGGTTGTATTTGTTTCCGTTGACTGCCTGGTTTGCTTTGCCCATGATCTTGAGGTTGGCAGAGTAAAGACCAAGCTGTGTCAGGATTCCGGCAAGGATCGCCGGGATTCCCATGAAAGTGTGGAAGATTCCTGTTGCAAGACCGGCAAGCATTCCTGCGCCGGTTGCAGCAAGCATGGATACCCAGATGTTATGACCGCTCATAAGCATCATAACGCAGACAGCACCTCCGGTACACATGGTACCATCAACAGTAAGGTCGGCTACGTCCAGAATACGGAAAGTAAGATAGACACCGATTGCCATGATCCCCCATATCAGACCCTGGGCAGAAGCACCCGGAAGTGCATTGATTAAGCTCATAATGTTCATTTTTATAGTTCCTCCTGATGACACAGAAAGCGAGAAAGGTTATTCCTCTCCCGCTGTCAGTGTGAATTTGTGATTTTAGATTAATTGTCAGAATTATTCAGCTTCTTCAGCAGTATCTTCCTCTGCTGTGTCGTCTGCTGCTTCTGCATCAGCATCCTCGGATGTTTCTTCTTCGTCTGCTGCATCGTCAGCACCGATTGCCACATAGTCATCCGGAACTGTGATTCCAAGTTCGTCACAGATCTCCGGGTTGTATTCTTTGGTGAACTGTGGAGCATATTCGATTGGCATTGTGGAAATGTCTTCTCCGTCAACGAGAACTTTGAGTGCCATTTTACCTGTAGCAACACCAAGGTCATAGTAGCTGATGGAAAGAGTAGCAACACCGCATCCCTGGCAGATACCTTCTTCACCGGCGATTACCGGAACTTTCTCAGGAAGGCAGATGTTGTTGATGATCTCTGTGTTGGAAGCAACTGTGTTATCTGTTGGTACGTAGATCACATCGCTTTCTGTAGCAGCTGTAGTAGCTACGGAAGAAAGGTCGTTGGAATCTGAGAATGCGTAGTAAGTGCAGGTGTATCCTAATTTTTCAAGGGCATCCTTTACTGTATCTACCTGGTACTGGGAGTTTGCTTCTGCGGAGCAGTAAACAAGTCCGACGTTCTTTGCATCCGGGAACAGTTCGTTGAGCATTGCTGCCTGCTGATCCAGTGGAGCAAGGTCAGATGTACCGGAAATGTTGGTTCCAACAGTTCCGTCGAAATCGTCAAGGTCAAGTGCAACACCATATTCGGTAACTGCAGTACCAAGGATCGGGATATCTGCTGTACCAGCTGAAGCTGCCTGAAGTGCAGGAGTTGCGTTTGCAAGGATCAGGTCTACACCGTCAGAAACGAAGTCTGTGATGATAGTAGAACAGGTATTGGAATCACCCTGTGCGTTCTGCTCATCAAATGTAACTTTGTCGCCAAGTTCTTCTGTGATGGCATCCTTGAATCCCTGTGTTGCTGCGTCAAGTGCCTCATGCTGTACAAGCTGGCAAATACCGATGTTGTAAGTTTTATCATCTGCATTATCTGCTGCGAATACGCTGACACCGCCCATGCCAACTACCATTGTTGCAGAAAGAACACCTGCTAAAATCTGCTTTTTCATATTTCAAGTCCTCCTGTTTTGTTGATTCACACTTGAATCGAATTAACTTTTTAAAGTATAACGCTTTAACGCGAAAAAGTCAAGGAGAAATGCTGAGACTTCGGACAAAACCGCCAAAGATTTCCTATTTAAGATTATGCGAAATAAAATACAAAAAAAATTAGGGTGTCAAATAAATAATGCGTTTTTGTTCGAATTTATTGACAATTTGCAGATCGGAATGTATAGTAAAAGCACTTGCAAAGAGGCGTAACAGAAAGTGTTGTGCCTCTTTTGTTCGGTGAACTGTAGGTAGAGGAGAAAAGAGAAAATGGAGGAAAGAAGAATGAAAAAAGCATTGGCAATCGGACTTGCAGCAGCAATGGCAGTTTCTATGACAGCACCTGTATATGCAAGTGATGACAGCGAAAGTGGCGCAGGAATCGCAAAGGAAGACATCAAGATTGGTGCGATCTATATCGGAGATGAGAACGAAGGCTATACAGCAGCTCACATGGCTGGTATCGACGAAATGGTAGAGAACCTTGGACTGGATGATTCACAGGTCATCGAGAAAACTCTGATCGGTGAAGACGAAGGATGCTACGATGCAGCAGCAGACCTTGCAGACCAGGGATGTCAGATCATCTTTGCAAACAGCTTTGGACATGAAACTTATATCCTTGAAGCAGCAGGAGAATATCCGGACGTTCAGTTCTGTCATGCAACAGGAACTCAGGCAGCATCAAGCGGACTTTCCAACATGCACAACTACTTCACAAATATTTATGAAGCACGTTATGTATCCGGTGTAGTAGCAGGTCTGAAACTGAATCAGATGATCGAGGACGGCACTATTACAGAGGATAACTGCAAAATGGGTTATGTAGGTGCATTCCCGTACGCAGAGGTTATTTCCGGATACACTTCCTTCTACCTTGGAGCTAAGAGCGTATGCCCGTCCGTAACAATGGAAGTTAAATACACAAACAGCTGGGCAAGCTTCGACCTTGAGAAAGAATGTGCAGATGCCCTGATCTCTGACGGATGTGTTCTGATCAGCCAGCATGCAGATACAACAGGTGCTCCTACAGCATGTGAAGCAGCAGGCGTTCCTTGCGTTGGATACAACATTGATATGACATCCGTTGCTCCTAACACAGCACTTACATCCGCATCCATGGACTGGGGTGTATATTACACATATGCAGTACAGTGCATGCTTGATGGCACAGCAATCGATACTGACTGGTGCAAAGGCTTCTCCGATGGTGCAGACAAGATCACACCACTCAACGAGAACGTTGTAGCAGAAGGAACAGATGAGAAAGTAAAAGAAGTAGAAGACGCACTTGCAGACGGATCTCTTCATGTATTTGATACCTCTACATTCACAGTAGATGGCAAAGAACTTACTACCTATAAGAAAGACGGCAGCGACACAGAATACGTTTCTGACGGATACTTCCATGAATCCGAATATGGTTCTGCACCGGCATTCGATGTAGCGATCGACGGAATCACTTCTATTACAGAATAAGATTTGAAACAGGCAGGGCTGCTCGTCAGCAGCTCTGCTTTTTTCTTGTCTATAGACAGAAAAAAGGAGGGAATGACAGTGGGAGAAACTTATGCACTTGAACTTAAGGATATTTCCAAGCGTTTTGGATCCGTCCAGGCGAATGACCATGTAAATCTCACGCTGAGAAAATCAGAGATTCTTGCGATCCTGGGTGAAAACGGAAGCGGCAAGACAACTCTCATGAATATGATCTACGGAATTTATTATCCGGATGAAGGACATATTTTTGTAAATGGCAAGGAGGTAACAATCTGTTCGCCGAAGGATTCCTACGAACTTGGAATCGGTATGGTACATCAGCATTTCAAACTGGTAGATGTACTGACAGCAGCCGAAAATATCGTCCTGGGTCTGCCGGGCAAGGCAAGACTCAATATGAAAAAGATCACAGAGGATATCCAGAAACTGGTCAACAAGTACGGATTTGACCTAGATCTTTCAAAGAAAATCTACGAAATGTCCGTTTCCGAGAAACAGACCGTCGAAATCGTAAAGATGCTTTATCGTGGTGCCAGGATCCTGATACTGGATGAGCCGACAGCCGTGCTGACACCGCAGGAAGCCGACAGATTATTTGATATCCTTCGTAACATGAGAGATGACGGATGTGCGATCATCATTATCACGCATAAACTGCAGGAGGTTCTTGCACTGTCTGACCGCGTGGCGATCCTCCGTAAAGGCCAGTATATTGACACTGTGGAAACTGCCCAGGCAAATGTGCAGAGCCTTTCTGAAATGATGGTTGGCGCAAGAGTTGACCTGAATATCGAGCGTCCGAAGCCGGAGAATATAAAGCCGCGCCTGGTCATTGAAGGCGTAAACTGTAAGGACAAAGACGATGTCAAAACTCTGGATGATGTAGATCTGACAGTAAACACAGGTGAGATCCTTGGTATTGCCGGTATTTCCGGAAGCGGCCAGAAGGAACTTCTGGAGGCGATCGCCGGTCTGCAGGATGTAGAAAGTGGTTCCATCCGACTTCTGGATGACAATGGAAGCGGAATGGAACTTTCTGGAATGGATTCCATTTCTATCAATGAAGCAGGAATCAGTCTTGCTTTCGTTCCTGAGGACCGTATCGGTATGGGACTCGTCGGAGACATGGATATGACCGATAATATGATGCTTAGAAGCTACCGCAACGGCAAAAGTCCTTTCCTCGACCGTAAAGGTCCGAGAGCCCTTGCACAGAAGATCAAAGATCAGCTTGAAGTCATGACACCGAGTATTTCCGCTCCGGTCCGCCAGATGTCCGGTGGAAATGTCCAGAAAGTTCTGGTTGGACGTGAGATCGCACAGAACCCGAAAGTTCTCCTTGTCGCTTTCCCGACACGAGGCGTGGATATCAACACTTCTCATGTTATCTATCAGCTTCTGAACGAACAGAAGAAAAAAGGCGTTGCAGTTGTCTGCGTCATTGAGGATCTGGACGTTGTACTGGAACTCTGTGACCGTATCGCAGTTCTCTGTGGCGGCAGGATCAGCGGAGTGGTTGACGGAAGAACAGCGACCAAAGAAGGAATCGGTCTTCTCATGACGAAGCACGAAAAAGGAGGGGCTGTCAATGAATAAAGAACCTTTCTTACAGGTAAGTAAACGAAGAAACAAAGCCGGATGGCAGGAAAGACTTCTGATCCGTTTTATCGCACTGATCCTTGCACTGATCGTGTGTGGTGCAGTGATCGTGGCACTTGTCAAAATGAATCCGGTAGATGTATACAAGGCAATCTGGGATGGAGCCATGGGCTCCGAGCGCCGTATCTGGCAGACGATCCGTGATACGATGATCCTTCTGTGTATCGCGATCGGTCTTGCACCGGCATTCAAGATGAAATTCTGGAACATCGGTGCAGAAGGCCAGATCCTGATCGGTGGAGCATGCTCTGCAGCAGTAATGATCTATGCAGGGGACAAAATGTCACCGATTCTGCTTCTGATCGTAATGTTTATTGCAAGTGCCATTGGCGGCATGATCTGGGGAATGATCCCGGCAGTATTCAAGGCATACTGGAATACCAATGAGACACTGTTCACACTGATGCTGAACTACGTTGCGATGCAGGTCATTACCTACTGCATTGTTTTCTGGGAAAATCCAAAAGGATCCAATACAGTCGGTATCATCAATCAGGCAACACAGGCAGGATGGCTGCCAGAGCTCTTTGGACAGAAATATGGATGGAATGTGCTGATCGTCCTGATCCTGACAGTCGGTATGTTCATCTACCTGAAATACTGCAAACAGGGTTATGAGATCGCTGTAGTCGGTGAGAGTGAAAATACCGCCAGATATGCAGGTATCCATGTAAAGAAAGTCATCATCCGTACCATGGCAATTTCCGGTGCGATCTGCGGTATCGCAGGATTTGTAATTGTCAGCGGCGCGAGCCATACGATCTCTACTGCGACAGCAGGTGGCCGCGGATTTACAGCGATCATCGTTGCGTGGCTTTCAAAATTCAATACCTTTATTATGGTAGCTGTTTCTTTTGGTATCGTATTCATGGATCAGGGTGCTGTTCAGATCGCGACACAGTATGGACTGAACGAGAATGCATCTGATGTAATCCTTGGAATCATTCTGTTTTTCCTGATCGGAGCAGAATTTTTTATCAATTACAGAGTAAAGCGTGCAAAGAAATAGGAGGAAGATGCAATGAGTGTACTGACCATTTTTATTCAAAAAGCAATTGTCCAGGGCATCTGTATTCTGTATGGTGCGCTTGGAGAGATCATGACGGAAAAATCCGGTAACCTGAACCTTGGTATCCCGGGAATCATGTACATGGGAGGTATCGCCGGACTGATGGGAGCCTTCCTTTATGAAAAAGACAATCCGAACCCGAATGCTTTTGTCGGAGTTCTGATATCGTTTGTATGTGCATTTGCATGTGCAATGATCGGTGGACTGATCTACAGTATCCTGACGATCACACTTCGTGTAAACCAGAACGTAACAGGTCTTGCCCTTACCATCTTTGGTACTGGATTTGGTAACTTCTTTGGTGGTTCCATCTCCAAACTTGCCGGTGGTGTCGGACAGATTTCTGTTAAGGTAACAGGAAGTGCCTATACGGCAAAAATCCCTGGCTTATCCAAGATCCCTGTAATCGGACCGATCTTATTTAACTACGGATTTATGACTTATCTCTGTGTGATCGCAGCGATCGCACTGTCATTCTTCTTATTTAAAACGAGAATGGGACTGAACCTCCGTGCGATCGGTGAGAACCCGGGAACTGCAGATGCAGCCGGTATCAACGTTATCAAATACAAATATCTGTCAACCTGTATCGGTGCAGGCCTGGCAGGACTTGGCGGTCTGTATTTCGTAATGGAATACTCCGGCGGAACCTGGACAGATAACGGCTTTGGTGACCGTGGATGGCTTGCAGTCGCACTGGTTATTTTTGCGCTGTGGAAACCGCTCAATGCGATCTGGGGAGCATTCCTCTTTGGGGCACTTTACATCCTGTACCTGTATATTCCGGGACTCGGAAGAAGCATGCAGGAAGTATTCAAGGCTCTTCCATATGTCGTAACCATCATCGTTCTGGTATTCACAAGCTTCCGAAAGAAGAAAGAGCATCAGCCGCCGGCTGCACTGGGACTTCCGTATTTCCGCGAAGAACGATAAGAATATAGTATTAAATTCATAGAGACACTGATATATTTTTGAAAATGTTTTTCAAAATTGTCAGTGTCTTTATTATTTTCTATTGCATTGTAAGAAAGTTAGTTGTATAATATCTCTCAGATAAAAGAAAATTCTTCGGGGCAGGGTGACTGATTTACAGAAGATCGGAATTCCCTACCGGCGGTATAGTCCGCGACCCGCGTAATGCGGCTGATCTGGTGACTGGCTTACAGAGAGCCAGAATTCCGGAACCGACAGTAAAGTCTGGATGAGAGAAGAACACGAATAATTCATACGTGCTCAGTACCCCGGGAAGATGATTCCGGGGATTTTTTATGCTGCAAAATCGATTTCTTTTTACAAATAAGAGTCGTTTGCCACAGCATAGCGTAGAATTTTCTTTTAAAAAAAGATAATTCAAAGGAGAGAGAAGTATGAGTGAACAGGTTTTAAGAAATGGAAATGTAATGCAGAGGAGCCGTACCCGGACGATCACACAGATTGCAATGCTGGGAGCTCTTGCCGGAATCTTAATGAATTTTGAATTTCCAATTCCGTTCCTGGCGCCGTCTTTCTATCAGCTGGATTTCTCAGAAATCCCGGTACTGGTAGGAGCTTTTGCGATGGGACCGGTAGCAGGTATTTTTATCGAGCTTGTCAAGATTCTGGTGCATCTGGTGACAATGGGAACTGTAACAGCAGGTGTTGGTGATTTTGCAAACTTCCTTTTTGGATGTACATTTGTAGTACCGGCAGGACTGATCTACAGACTCCACAATGTAAAGAGCCGTAAGCATGCAGTTATGGGAATGGCAGCAGGTACAGTACTGACAACAGCAGCAGCCTGCCTGATGAATGCATTTGTTCTTCTTCCGGCATATGGTAAAGCATTTGGTATGCCAATCGAAGCTTTCATCGAAATGGGAGCAGCAGTAAATCATTCCGTAAACAGTCTTCTTGGTTTCGTTGCACTGATCATTGTTCCATTTAACTTATTCAAATATATCCTGATGTCAGTGATCGTGTTCTTTATTTACAAACGAATCCGCGTAGTTCTCAAGGGTGACTGATTCATTCACACCGGAGAACACACAGTATAATATTGCACGGTAGATTCGTGCAGGAAAGAAGGTTCTCTATAATATGGGAAAAATTCATGATGTACAAAAACTTACAGACAACCGTTTCGTCAATCTCTACCATGTAGATGCGACCAGCGTACATAATACACCGGTATCTTATTACGTGGCATCCAGAGCAAAGGACATTCCATCCCTCAAGATGAAGACCGGACGCAATGATCCGGACGGAGTGATCATTTACAGTGTTTACGGCGAGAAGAAGGATAAGGTTGTTCTGATCCGCCAGTACCGCTATGCGCTGGGCGGTTACATCTATGAATTCCCGGCAGGGCTTGTAGAGCCGAACGAGGAGTTTCACGAGGGTGCTGTCCGCGAGATGTATGAGGAGACAGGTCTGAAGCTCGAACCGCTCAAGGTAGATTCGGCATATGAGAAGCCATACTTTACCACGATTGGCATGACAGACGAATCCTGTGCAACCGTTTATGGCTATGCCAGCGGCGAGATCAGCAAGGCAGCCCAGGAGGACACTGAGGAGATCGAGGTCGTTCTCGCTGACCGCGACGAGGTCAGAAGGATCCTTAAGGAAGAAAATGTTGCCATCATGTGTGCTTACATGCTGATGCATTTTCTGAAGGACGAGGAGCCTTTCGCCTTCCTCAGATAAAATTAAAAAATAATAAAAAGAGTAGCTTGACAAAGCGTTTATGACCATGTTATATTTTGTTTGGTTGTAGTGTGTAACTCGATTTAGGAGGCATTAACTATACATAACAAGGAGTGTTTATGTGTATTAGTGCCTTTTTTTTGTATAAAAACACCTACATAATACACATACTCACTTCTTAACAATAAATTTAGGGATGTGCCAAAGGCACAGGAAAAAGGAGTATGTGAAATGAAGGACAAGATTTTCAGTGTTCTGCAGCGAGTGGGACGAAGCTTTATGCTCCCGATCGCAATCCTTCCGGTAGCCGGTCTTCTTCTCGGAATCGGAAGCTCATTTACCAATGCAACCACGATCGAAACGTATCACCTGACAAGTATTCTCGGTGAGGGAACGATTCTGAACGCCCTCCTGATGATCATGAACAAGGTAGGAAGTGCAGTATTTGATAACCTCCCCTTGATCTTTGCTGTAGGTGTTGCGATCGGTATGGCAAAAAAAGAAAAAGAAGTATCCGCTTTATCAGCAGTTATCGCGTATTTCGTAATGAATACAGCGATCAACGCAATGCTGACTATCACAGGACAGATTCTTGACAATGGTGAGATCGCTGAGTCTGTACTGGAGGGAACCATCACTTCTGTATGTGGCATCCAGTCCTTACAGATGGGTGTGTTTGGCGGTATTATCGTAGGACTTGGTGTGGCAGCACTCCACAATAAGTTTTACAGGATTCAGCTTCCGAATGCACTGTCATTCTTCGGAGGCACAAGATTTGTACCGATCATTTCCACAATTGTATATATGTTTGTGGGAATTCTTCTTTACTTTGTATGGCCGGTTGTCCAGAACGGAATTTACGCACTGGGCGGACTGGTAACAGGTTCCGGATATGTAGGAACTCTGATCTTTGGACTTATTAAGAGAGCGCTGATCCCATTTGGTCTGCACCATGTATTCTACATGCCTTTCTGGCAGACAGCCGTAGGCGGTACGATGGAAGTTGCCGGACAGATGGTTCAGGGTGGACAGAATATTTTCTTTGCACAGCTTGCTGATTCTGCAAATATTGCACATTTCAGCGCAGATGCAACCAGGTATTTCTCTGGTGAGTTTATCTTTATGATCTTTGGTCTCCCGGGAGCAGCTCTGGCTATGTATCAGTGTGCAAAACCTGAGAAGAAAAAAGCTGCCGGCGGTCTTCTTCTTTCCGCGGCACTTGCATGTATGGCAACAGGTATCACCGAGCCTCTGGAATTCTCCTTCCTGTTTGTTGCTCCGGCACTGTTTGCAGTACAGGTAGTTCTTGCCGGAACTGCATATATGATCGCACATATACTGAACATTGCGGTAGGACTTACATTCTCAGGCGGACTGCTCGACTTCTTCCTGTTTGGTATCCTTCAGGGAAATGCCAAGACAAGCTGGATGAGAGTAATCCCGGTTGGTATTATTTATTTCTTCTTATATTATTTTATTTTCAAATTCATGATCAAGAAGTTCAACTTCAAGACTCCTGGTCGTGAAGATGATGACACAGAAACAAAACTTTACACAAAGGCCGATGTAAATGCCCGCAGAGAAGCAGGACAGGCAGGAGCAGCAGCTTCTGAAGACGCTGTCAGCGAAGCAATCACAAGAGGTCTTGGCGGTAAGAAAAATATCAGTGATGTCGACTGCTGTGCAACCAGACTTCGTTGTACAGTCAAAGATGCTTCCAGAGTAAACGACGGAATCCTCAAGGCAACAGGAGCATCAGGCGTGGTACACAAAGGACAGGGCGTTCAGGTCATCTATGGGCCAAACGTAACAGTAATTAAGTCAAACCTTGAAGACTATCTGGAAACTGCACCGGATACTTATGCGGAAGCAGAAACTACAGAGAGCGTTCAGGAAACAGCAGACAAGACGCAGGAAGCAAAAGAACAGAAGGTCGTAGAGAGAATCGTGATCTCCAGCCCGATCACAGGACTGGCAGCAGATCTTGCTACTGCACCGGATGAGGCTTTTGCTCAGAAAATGATGGGCGATGGTGCCGTTGTAACACCGGAAGATCCGTTTGTACGTGCTCCGGAAGACGGCGAAGTTGCATTTGTTTTTGACACAAAACATGCCATTGGATTCGTGACAGACTCAGGAATCAGTCTGCTGATCCATGTGGGAATCGATACTGTAAAACTGAACGGCGAGGGATTTGAAGCACTGGTAGAAAGCGGTCAGACAGTCAAGAAGGGTGATCCGATGCTCAAGCTGGATCTGGAATACCTGAAAGCGAATGCACCTTCTATCACATCACCGGTTCTTTGTACAGAACTGGAGGATAATCAGAGAATCCATCTGCTGCAGGAGGGTCAGATCAAAGCCGGAGAACCGCTCTTTGAGATCGAGGTTCTTCAGTAAGAACGACCCTGGATGGGGAAGAGACGGATGAAGTACAGGATAGCAAAATTATTAAATCACAATTCTTTTATCGGACTTGAAGGAAATTCAAATCAGGAATGCCTGATCATGGGCAAGGGAGTTGCTTTTGGCAAGAAAGTGGGACAGACGATCGAAGTGCCACAGGATACCAGAGTCTACTCACTCAAAGAACTGACAGAGCGCGGGGATGCCAGAGAGATCATTAATTCAGTTTCTCCGGTATGTCTGGAACTTGCGAATGAAGTGCTCAGAGAAGCAGAGAAGGAATTCGGCAAGGTTGACCGTTCGATCCTTTTTCCGATGGCAGATCATCTTGATTTTGCGATCCGGCGTATCCAGAAGGGAGAGCAGATCAGCAATCCTCTCACGGAAGACATCCGTATCCTGTTTTACAAGGAATACAAGGTGGCTGGCTGTATAGCACCTCTTCTGAAGCAAAAACTTCAGATAGAGCTTGATGAACATGAGACGGGTTATATCGCCCTTCATGTTCACTCAGCCATTGTAGATGAAAAGGTTTCACAGGCCATGGAGATCGCCCGGACTGTCCGGGAATGTATTTCTCTTGTTGAGAAAGAAACAGGCAATTCCATCGATGTGATGTCACTGGCATATAACCGTCTGATGAACCATGTACGTTACATGGTGGCAAGAACGATTCACGGTGAGAAACTCAAGATGAATCTGAACGAATATATGTCCGTGAAGTTCCCGGAGGCATTTGATGCAGCCGAGAGGATCTGTCATGAGATGGAGAAGCGTCTGGGACTGCCGATGCCGGATATCGAGATCGGCTACCTGGCAATGCATCTGGAGCGCATGCTGGACAGTGAGACCGAATAAAAATGTTTATTAATAAAAATATATAAAGAAGAGGAGAAAAACAACATGAAAACATTCGAGTACACAATCAAAGACGAACTGGGAATCCACGCAAGACCGGCAGGACTTCTTGTAAAAGAAGCAAAGAAGTATGAGTCCGAGTGCACAATCACAAAAGACGGCAAAACAAAGAAACTTACACAGCTTATGATGCTGATGTCCCTCGGTGTAAAACAGGGCGAAACTGTAACTGTAACAGCTGAAGGTGCTGACGAAGACGCTGCAATTGCAGGCCTCAAAGAATTCTTCGAAGCAAATCTGTAATCAGTCCGATCCAAAACCTGGAATGGGTGTAACATAACAGTAATGCAGGAGGAAGTAAGGATGCAGTGTTTTCAGGGAAAATCTGTTTATAAAGGAATAGCTATGGGACCGATCGTGGTTCTCAAGAAAGATGATTATCAGGTCAAAAGAACCAGGATCGAAGACCCGGAAGCAGAAGTGAAGCGTGTGGATGCTGCACTGGAGAAATCCAAAGAGCAGCTCCAGAAATTATATGACAAGGCAGTCAAAGAAGTTGGTGAGGCCAGCGCAGCCATTTTTGAAGTACATCAGATGATGCTTGAAGATGATGATTATCTGGAAGCGATCCAGAATACCATCTGCACAGAGCAGGTCAATGCAGAGTATGCCGTAGCAACAACCGGTGACAATTTTGCAGAGATGTTCGCATCTATGGATGACGATTACATGAAAGCGCGTTCCGCAGATATCAAGGATATCTCCGAGCGTCTTGTACGTAACTTAAGCGGACAGGAGGACACAGATTTAAGCTCTATCGATCCGTCTGTGATCGTAGCTGATGACTTAAGCCCAAGTGAAACTGTTCAGATGGACAAGGATAAGATTCTTGCATTTGTGACTGTTCATGGTTCTACCAACTCTCATACAGCGATCCTTGCCCGTATGATGAACATTCCGGCTCTGATCGGTGTTCCGATGGATCTTGATGAACTTAAGACCGGTATGACAGTAGTCGTAGATGGCTTCGAAGGAACCGTTACCTTTGATCCGGACGAGGAGATCAAAGCACAGACTGAGAAGAGAATGGAAGAAGAAGCAGAGAAACTCAGACTTCTTCAGGAATTAAAAGGCAAAGAAAATGTAACCTTAGATGGACACAAGATCAACATCTATGCGAACATCGGAAGTGTTGGTGACATCGGTTATGTCCTCGAGAATGATGCCGGCGGAATCGGTCTTTTCCGAAGCGAATTCCTTTATCTTGGAAGAAACGACTTCCCGACAGAGGAAGAGCAGTTCCAGGCTTACAAGCAGGCAGTACAGATGATGGCTGGCAAGAAAGTTATCATCCGTACCCTTGATATCGGTGCTGACAAACAGGTAGATTATTTCAACCTCGGAAACGAAGATAACCCGGCTCTGGGATATCGTGCGATCCGTATCTGCCTGACACAGCCGGATATCTTTAAGACACAGCTCCGTGCACTTCTCCGTGCCGCTGTTTATGGAAATCTTTCCATCATGTATCCGATGATCACTTCCACAGAGGAAGTAAAGAAGATCTATGAGATCGTAGCAGAAGTAGAAGCAGAGCTCAAAGAGCAGGAGATCCAGTACAAACTTCCTGAACAGGGAATCATGATCGAGACTCCTGCAGCAGCGATCATCAGCGACAAGCTTGCTGAGATGGTTGACTTCTTCAGTATCGGAACCAACGACCTGACCCAGTACACCCTTGCTCTTGACCGTCAGAATGCGAAACTGGATGACTTCTATAATCCTCATCACGAAGCAATCCTCCGCATGATCCAGATGGTCGTAGACAACGCACACAAATGCGGCAAATGGGCAGGAATCTGCGGCGAACTTGGTGCAGATGCAACCCTTACCGAGCAGTTTGTACGCATGGGCGTAGACGAGCTTTCCGTAGCTCCGTCCATGATCCTCAAACTTCGTAAGATCGTCCGCGAGATGAAAAAAGTGGAAGATTGATCAATAGTGTGGAAAACAGACTCTCGTCTGACACGGCGAGGTGGATAACACCTCGCGTGCCGGGCGGGAGTTTTTTGTTTGCGAAATAAGAAAAAATAAAAATGAAAACCGTTTTCATATTGACACATCATCAGAATGTGCTATAATATGAAAACGGTTTTCAATTTGTATAAAAATATCAGATATAGATTTGTTTGCCGGGCATTCCGGCGGAAGGAAGATATTATGGGAAGTAAAGCACCTTATCAGACAAAGCAGATGGCACAGCTTTTATCATATCTTAGGACCGTGGAGGGAACACATGTGACGGTCGCAGATGTCTGTCTGCATTTTAAAGAACAGGGAATTACGATCGGAACAACGACAGTTTACCGCAATCTGGAGAAGATGGTGGAGCAGGGGCTGGTCGCCAAATACAATGTGGACGGGACGAGCAGTGCCTGTTTTGAATATCTCGGAGCAGAGGAACACTGCCACAAGACATCCTGTTTCCACTGCAAATGTGAGAAATGTGGAAAACTGATCCATCTTCACTGTGAGGATGTGGTTAAACTGGAACAGCATCTGATGGAGAGCCACGGATTCCAGATGGATCCGTGCAGGACAGTTTTTTACGGAATCTGCGAGGACTGCCGGAAATCCGAAGCAGTTCATATCAAAGGAAAATAAGCAGATAATAATTATAGAAGAAAAGGAGCAGACCAATGAAAAAATGGATTATGAGCTCGTTGGCGATCCTGCTGGGAGTTTTAAGTATCAGCATTCCTCTGGCGGGAGTGCGTACAGCGGAAGCAGGAACAACAGAGGACTCAGGCAAAATATTAAAGATCGTGACCACCATTTTTCCGGAATACGACTGGACACGGGCAGTTCTTGGAGACCGGGAGGCGGATGTCGACCTGACCATGCTTCTTGATAATGGAACAGACCTTCACAGTTTCCAGCCGGCAGTGAAGGATATCATGAAAGTATCAAGCTGCGACCTTCTGATCTACGTGGGCGGCGAGTCCGACCAGTGGATCGAGGATGCTCTGGAATCGGCTCAGAATAAGGATATGAAGACAATCAATCTGATGGAAGTTCTCGGCGATACCATCAAGGAAGAAGAAACCGTTGAGGGCATGCAGGAAAGTGACCATGGACATGAAGACGAGGATGAGAAGGAATACGATGAGCATGTCTGGACATCCCTCCGAAATGCGTCAGTGATCTGTGGCATCATCGCGGAGACACTTGAAGAGATGGACCCTGAAAATAAAGATGTCTATGCATCCAACGCAGCGGCTTATCAGGAAAAACTTTCTAATCTGGATACAGAATACCAGAATACAGTGGACAGCGCGAAACAGAACACACTTCTCTTTGCAGACCGCTTTGCATTCCGCTATCTGGTGGATGATTACGGACTGAATTATTATGCGGCATTTTCCGGCTGCTCTGCAGAGTCTGAGGCAAGTTTCAAGACAGTGACATTCCTTGCCGAAAAGCTGGATGAACTGGGACTTAAAACCGTGCTGACCATCGAGAAATCAGACGACCGGATCGCGCAGACCGTGATCGAAAACACCGAAACGAAAGACCAGAAGATACTGGAACTGAACTCCATGCAGTCGATCACATCCGATGAGATCGCTGACGGTGTGACGTATCTTTCCGTGATAGAAGATAACCTGGATGTTCTGAAGGAAGCACTGAACTGATAATAATTGCAGGCGGTGGACAGAAGCCATCTGCCTGATACGACAAACTGTCCATGACAGGAGGGACAACAATGGCACAGCTTACATGCAAAAATCTTACACTTGGATACGATAACCGGGCGATCCAGGAAGATCTGAATTTCTCCATCGACGCAGGTGATTACCTCTGCATCGTAGGAGAAAACGGTTCCGGTAAATCTACATTAATGAAAACACTTCTCCATCTGCAGCCGCCGATCAGCGGCACGATCGGACTGGGAGACGGACTTAAGAAAAACGAGATCGGATATCTCCCACAGCAGACCCTGGTGCAGAGGGATTTCCCGGCATCAGTGCGGGAGATCGTTCTGTCCGGATGCCAGAGCCGCTGCGGACTGCGACCATTTTATAACAAAGAAGAAAAGCGTGTTGCGCAGAAAGCAATGGAAAAAATGATGATCCAGGATCTTGCCGATCATTGCTACAGAGAGCTTTCCGGCGGGCAGCAGCAGAGAGTCCTTCTCGCAAGAGCACTCTGTGCAGCACAGAAGATTCTTCTTCTCGATGAGCCGGTCTCCGGTCTGGATCCACGAGTGACCGCAGAGATGTATCAGCTTATCAAGGATCTGAATAAGAAAGATGGAATTACGATCATTATGATCTCGCACGACATTGCGGCGGCAGTAAAATATGCAACACATATCCTGCATATCGGAGAGCACTGCTTCTTCGGTACCAAGAAACAATATCTCGAAAGCAGTCTGGGCAAAGCATTCACCGGACAGGAAGGGGAGGAATAAGATGTTTGAGACACTTCATATGTATTTTCAGTATCCGTTCGTGCGTTACGCACTGATCGTAGGTGTACTGATCGCACTGTGCTCCTCCCTTCTGGGCGTGACACTGGTATTGAAGAGATTTTCTTTCATCGGTGACGGACTTTCCCATGTGGCATTTGGTGCCATGGCAATTGCGTCCGTACTGAACATCACCAACAATATGCTGTTCATCCTTCCGGTGACTGTGATCTGTGCGATCCTGCTTCTTCGTGCAGGACAGAACACAAGGATCAAGGGAGATGCGGCGATCGCGATGATCTCCGTCGGCGCGCTGGCGATCGGTTATCTTCTGATGAATCTTTTTTCTACAAGCCCGAATATTTCAGGGGATGTGTGCAGTACGCTGTTTGGCTCCACTTCCATCCTGACCCTGACAAAAGGCGAGGTATGGCTGTGCGCGATCCTCTCTATCGTAGTTGTGGCGATTTTTATCTTATTTTATAACAAGATCTTTGCAGTGACATTCGACGAAAACTTCGCAAAAGCGACCGGAACCAGGGCGAATGCCTATAATCTTCTGATCGCGGTTGTGATCGCAGTGATCATTGTTCTGGCAATGAATCTGGTTGGATCACTTTTGATCTCAGCACTGGTGATCTTCCCGGCACTTTCTGCGATGAGATTATTCAAATCTTTCCGCTCTGTGACGATCAGTGCGGCGGTGATGTCTGTGATCAGTGCAACTGCCGGAATCCTGATTTCAATTTTGGCAGGAACGCCGGTCGGATCTACGATCGTGGCAGTGGATATTGCAGTATTTCTGGTCTCTTATGGGATCGGAAGGATCACAGGAAGATAAATTGTTTATAGTAACAAAATATCTCAGTCAGAGCCGGAGCTCCAACTGAGATATGGATGAACAGATATGGAATCATTGATAGCGGAATGCTTGCAGAGATCAATCAGATTTCTACGAGGATTCCGTGTTCTTTATCATAACGGCAGTATTTGCCATGCTCAGAGATAAACGGCTGATAGGTATCTGTACGTGTGTCCTTGACATAAACAACACCAGTCGCGATCATCTGCACGAGAGAAAATCTCTTGCTGAGGCTTGAAATCCACGCATAAGTCTTGTTATCACCGGAATCAGCAGCGAGAAGGCTGTAACCGCCTTCACATGGTTTCAGAGAGAAGTAGATCTTCTCTGGTTTGGTACTCTCGGTGAAGACCTGGCTGGTTATGTAAGAGGAGAAATTTTTCTTTACAAATGCCTGGAAAGAATGCAGTGTATAAACCTCTCCACTGACTTCATCCGTAATTCTGTCCCCGCGCTCCAAACGGTTCTTGATCAGTGTCAGGACCTCGATTGTCCAGTTGATAAAAGAAATACTGCTGTAGCTCATGCTTTCCTGAAGCTGATCGATCAGTTTCTTTGACAAAACATTTGATTTCGTCGCCTCGTTAAAAAGTTCTTCGTTCATAAAATACACCCTCCGTCATAGTTTTTACGTTCCAATTGATATTTTTTATTATAAATTGATATTGTGCAAAAAGCAATGAAAAACCATTAAAATAGAATGAAAATTATGTAAAACTCACATATCATGAATTGTACAAAATGCAACACACCACGGGATCTGGGGAAACTCAGGTCCCATTTTTGTTGCCAAAAAGCAGGGAATCGGATAGAATAATAACAAATACTAAAAAATGTTTTGGATGTTTAACAGGACGGATATTTAATGAAAGAAACAGAGAAAAAACAGACGCATTTTTTGCGTATTGCAATGATGGTCCTTACGACGATACTGATCGTATTATTTTTTATGATCATGTCTATGGTGGGCAAGATCCAGGGAACGGCCCGTGTCATTAACTATGCGGGACTGGTGCGCGGCGGCACGCAGCGTATGGTCAAGCTGGAGATTTCCGGGGAGCCGCAGGATAAGATGTATGAGACGATCTCGTCCTATATTGAAGGACTGCGCTATGGAAGTGACAAGTTAAATTTTGTGCGTCTTGCGGATAAGAATTTTCAGAACAATATGGACGAGCTTGCACAGTGTTTTGAAGAAGAACTCAGAAGTGAACTTCTCCTTGTCAGGGAAAAAGGTTACGAGAACACCGATATTATTTCGAAGAGCGAGCATTTTTTCCAGATTTGTGACGAGGCGGTCAGCTACGCGGAAGTTTATTCCCAGAAAAAAGCCACAGCCCTGGATAAACTGGAAAAAGTAGTTTTGGCGGATATCCTGGGCCTGGTTCTGATCATCGGAACAGAACTTGTCAAGGCAGTCCGTTTTGCCGCACAGAACAGGATCCTTCAGAAAAAAGTCTACCTCGATGAAGCAACCGGGCTTCCGAACAAGAATAAATGTGAGGAGATCCTTAATGCTCCAGATCAGATCCCGGCAGATGAACTGGTTGCGATGTGCGTATTTGACCTGAATAATCTGCGAACGATCAACAATAATCTTGGTCATGACAAAGGTGACGAATACATCCGTTCTTTTGCAATACAGCTTCGCGAGGCTGTCCCGGAGGAATTTTTTGCAGGGCGTGACGGCGGTGATGAGTTTATAGCTGTCCTTAAGGGACTTGACCACAATGGTGTTCGGGAATGTCTTCAGAATATCAGGGATCATGCGGCAGAATACTCCCGCAAAAATCCGGAAATGCCGATCAGTTATGCGGCAGGTTACGCATTGTCGAGTGATTTCGACGGCTGTACTATGAGAGACCTGTTCCGTTTTGCGGACAAAAACATGTACATTGACAAGAATAGGGCAAAGATGGAAGAAGCGGCAGCGAAGCAGAAGATGAATATTCAGATCCTTGAGAACATCTCTGCACAGGGCTATGAATTTTCGAGCTGCATGTACTGTGATGCTTTGCTGGATCAGTATTATGTGCTGAGATCCGGTTCGAAATTTTTCCTTGCAGATGACGGAAGTTACTCCGGTGCCGTTGAGCAGATCATACAGGAACTTTCTACAGAGGAGAACAGGAAAGATCTCCGTCTTCAGCTTCAGATCGAATACCTGAGCGAGCATCTGACAAAAGATTCCGGGAAATTTGAGCTTCCATATCAGTATCAGTACGGCGAAAATGTGTACCGTGGCAGAATGACGCTTCTGTATCTCAACGGGACAGAGGATGGACGACTGCATCATTTTATCCTGGGATTTGAGACTTTCCAGAACCGAAATGAGAACGAGGCGAACGAAAAACACCGGCTGGCACGTTATTACGAGCAGCTTCGGCAGTCGATCGTGGAGAATGGAAACTACGCGGAGGCACTTTTGCAGACAGCACATTCTGTCTATACAGTAGACCTGACGAATGACAGGCTGGAGAGTGCTTTTTATCATACGAAATCAAAAAAAATTACTTTTGAGGTTCAGACACCATGTTCTTACGATGATTATTGCAGCGAGCGCAGAGCCTATATAACAGAAGACACCATGGAAAATTACCGTATCGTGGATTCTTCTTCCAAGCTTCTTCAGCGATTTGAGACGGGTTCCAGGCAGGTAACAGTGGAATACCGCGAAAAGAGTGATGATAACGCTCTTGTCTGGCTCCAGAAAACCGTTCTGATGTCCAGAGACACCGTATATGACTCAAAGACCAACAAAGAAAGTACAGTAGTTCATGGCATCATTCTGTTCAAAAACACTTCAGAATTCCATGAAAAAGAAGTAAAAGAAAACGAACGTCTCAAGATCGCGATCGAGGAGGCTGATTCCGAAAATCGTGCCAAGACAGAATTTATGAACCGCATGAGCCACGATATCCGCACGCCGATCAACGGAATCATGGGAATGCTCGACATTATCCACAAAAACCGTCAGGATGAGACAAAGGTCGATGACAGTCTCGACAAGATCCAGCTTTCAACAAGACATCTTCTGGAACTGGTAAATGATGTTCTGGATATGAGCAAACTGGAAGCAGGCAGACTTGATATCAAAGAAGAACCGTTTGACCTTGCTGAACTGATGAATGAGGTGGCAGCACTGATGGATTCACAGGTCATGCAGACGGGACTTGTCCACAGAAAGTACAGAGGAACTATCAGGCATACTGCATTGTATGGAAGTTCTCTGCAGCTTCGCCGGATCATGCTGAATCTTATGAGTAATTCCGTCAAGTATAACAAGCCAAACGGAACGATCGACACATATGCGACAGAAATTTCGGACGATGGAGAGACAGCTCTTTATGAGTTCCGTATCGTAGACTCCGGCATAGGAATGAGCCGGGAATTTATAGAGAATGAGCTGTTCAAGCCTTTTACCCAGGAAGAAAACGATGCCCGGACGCAGTACCGTGGAACCGGTCTCGGAATGTCTATCGTAAAAGCACTGATCGACCGGCTTGGCGGTACGATCAAGGTTGAGAGCACTCTTGGCGAGGGAACGGATATCACATATCAGCTTCTATTCAAAATTGATAAGAATGCTTCAGAACAAAGCGAGTCACAGAACTGTGCGGGGGCAAAAAATCTCGAAGGTATGAAGATCCTGCTGGTCGAGGACAACGAGATCAATATGGAGATCGCAGAATTTTATCTCACAGAACTTGGTGCGAAGATTGACAAGGCATGGAATGGAAAAGAAGCTCTTGAGAAGTTTGAAGCTTCGGAACCACATGGCTACGATGTCATTCTCATGGATATCATGATGCCGGTCATGGACGGGATCGAGGCAGTCAAGGCAATCCGCGGGCTGGACCGCGAAGATGCAGGAACGATTCCAATTTTCGCTATGACAGCACAGGCTTCCTCGGAAAATGTCCGCAAATGTCTGAATGCAGGAATGGACGGACATATCCCGAAACCAATAGAAGCCTCAAAACTGGGAAGCACAATTCTGAAGGTGAAAGTACACCGAAATTAACTTTTTTGCAGAAAGATATTGACCTCAACCTGATTTCAGGGTCTATAATAAAATTATTTATGATTCCATGCTTGTCCTGACACATTTCAAAGGGCATACCATGGGTGGTTTCGGCGGATCCAACAAGAACATTGGTATCGGCTGTGCAGACGGACGTATCGGCAAAGGAATGATCCACACCGTAGAAGGTTCCTCGAATATGTGGAGCATTGCAGAGGAAGAACTGATGGAGCGCATCACAGAATCTTCCAAAGCAACGGTAGATCATTTCGGTAAACAGATCGCATACATCAACTGTCTGAGAAACATGTCTGTTTCCTGTGACTGCGAAGGTGTCGGAGCAGAACCGGTCGTTACACCGAATATCGGAATTCTTGCATCCACAGATATCCTTGCAATCGACCAGGCGTCTGTCGACCTGGTATTTGCACTTGGAGAGGATGACCGCAAAGCACTGGTAGAGAGAATCACAACCCGCCATGGACTTCGCCAGCTTACCTACATGAAAGAAATGGGCATGGGAAATGACCGCTATCACCTGATCGACATCGACAATGATGATGCTGAGATCACACTGGCAGATGCCGTCAAAGACGTTGTTCCGTTCGAAGGATGATCTTTCAAAAAAGATAACTCAAATAGCAGATGATACAAAAACTGACCCGTCGGATTTCCTGGCGAGTCAGTTTTTTTGCATATATATCGAAGAGCCTTTCACTGATTAGTATTTGCTGGCGTGTTTGCCAGAAAGAACTGGATTTATACGCCGGATTCCATTATAATAAAAAGCAGCGAAGAATGAATCTGTGTGAGAATGTTTTTACTTACTCAGAAATTTACGAAAATGATGAGAAGAAAGATATGCAAACAAAAAAAGATGCCAAAATAATGAGAGTCCGGGCACTCCTTGTTTTCTGTATTACTTTTTTAATTACCATTGGCTGTATCTATCTGGTGAATCTGAATCAGGAAAAGAGAGAGAAACTTAAGGCATCCTATACTGCCGAGACGACTGTCGGCAAGGTAGAAGCACAGTTAAATAAATACCTGTCAGAGTCAGAACTCATGAAAAAGCTCATAGAAGAGAAGCATGAGATCACGGACGAAGAGTTCTCAGAATTGTCTCAACTGATGCAGGATGAGAACTACGTGATATCAGCGCGTGAGCTTGCAAAGGATGGCGCAGTTTCACAGGTATACCCTCTTGAGGGAAATGAACAGGCAATCGGTCTGGACATGCTCAGAGATTCCGAGCGAAAAGCAGCAGCCAACCTTGCGAAAGACAGTGGAGAATACACGATCGCAGGACCATTTGATCTGGTACAGGGAGGAGTCGGAGCACTTCTTTTTGATCCGATTTACACAGCGGATGAATCGGGAAAAGAGCAGTTCTGGGGATTTTCTATTCTGGTCATCGACTGGAATAAATTTATCCAGGAAACAGAACTGAACAAACTTGAGAATGCAGGATACCATTACCAGATCTGGAAGAAAGACATAGATACCGGGAAGAAAGTTGTCATTGCGGAAAGTGACAATGAAACACTGAAAAATTCAATGGAAGTTGCCTGCTCTGTACCAAACGATACCTGGTATTTTGATATTGTACCGGAGAACGGATGGATCAGCAATATCCAGAAGGCACTGACAATACTGATCGCAGTAGCAATTGCGATATTGCTGGCAGAGGGATATATGCAGTTTCAGATGCGGCGTTATCGTGAATATATTCATGAGAAAGAACTGGAGAAAGCTGCCGAAGAAGCCAGAATCGCGAATGAAGCAAAGACACGTTTCCTCTTTAATATGAGCCACGATATCCGTACACCGATGAATGCGATCATCGGTTTCTCAGACCTTCTGGAGAAACATGCGGATGATCGTGAGAAGGTTGTGGAGTATGTTGGCAAGATCAAGTCATCGAGTTCATTTTTACTTTCATTGCTCAATTATGTGCTTGAGATGGCACGGATCGAAAGTGGTGAAGCGGAGCTGAAACCGGAAGTAGGATGTTTTAAGGATCTTGTGAATTCTCTCCAGGCGGTTTTTGAGCCGGAACTCCATAAGAAAAATCTTAAGTACACCTGTATACTGAATTCAGACCATCCGTATGTGATCTGTGACAGGACCAAAGTAAGAGAGATCCTGCTTAATATCGTAAGCAATTCGATCAAGTACACACCGGATGGCGGCAGTATTGTAGTTGATATTTCAGAATTCCACTATTCCAAAGAGGGACACACTTCATTCAGGATCGTAGTTGCCGATACCGGAATTGGAATGAGTGAGGAGTATCTGCCTCATATTTTTGAGGAATTTACGAGAGAAAGAACGACTACAGAGAGTCATGTGACCGGTACAGGTCTTGGACTTCCGATTGTCAAAGCACTGGTTGACCTGATGGGCGGAACTATCAATGTTTCGAGTAAAGCCGGAAAGGGGACCAAGACAACCATCGTCCTGTCCTTCCCGACAGCGACAGAAGAGCAGATCCAGTCCAGGAAGGAAGAACAGTCCGGTCAGATATTCCGGAATTTCAAAGGCAAACGTATCCTGCTGGCAGAGGATAATGAACTGAACGCAGAGATTGCGATGGAACTTCTCGGAGAAAGCGGTCTTGAGACAGAACACGTAACAGACGGTGTTAAATGTGTGGAAACCCTGAAGGCGAAACCGGAGGATTACTATGACCTGATCCTCATGGATATTCAGATGCCGCACATGGATGGTTACGAGGCAACCAAAGTGATCCGGGCACTTAACGATCCAAGAAGCCACATCCCGATCATCGCCATGACCGCCAATGCCTTCGAAGAAGACCGCCAGAGAGCTTTCGAAGCAGGTATGGACGGACATATTGCGAAGCCGATCAGTATAAATGTACTTTTCTCGACGCTGGACGAGGTGCTGGGAAAATCATAATTTCAAACACAATACATAAGGTACCATCTGACATTTGTCGGGTGGTATTTTTGTGCTTTACAAATGTCAAAAGAAAAGTTATGATTCTTTTATAAAATAATTGATAAAAGAGGTCGGCAAAAATGGCTGGAACAGATAAAAAAACTATCACAAGATCCAGAATCCTGAATTATGTGATCAACAATCAAATAACATCCAAGGCAGAAGTATCCAAAAATCTGAACTTGAGTATGCCCACAGTTCTTTCAAATATAAATGATCTGATCGCAAAAGGAATCATTATAGAAACCGGAGAATATGAATCTACTGGTGGACGCAAGGCAAAAAGCATAGGAATCAATCCGTCCTACAGATATTCTGTAGGAATTGTGATCACAGCAAATCATGTGGGGATAGTACTTGTAAACCTGAAATATGAAATCGTGAAATTCAGGCGTGTCCGTATGAAGTTTTCACCGGATGCATCTTACTGTCAGGATCTTTCTGTACTGACATCAGAATTTCTGAAGGACACAGAGTATCAGGACCGGATTCTTGGAATTGGTATTTCAATTCCGGGAATCATCAGTCAGAAAGCCCATCTGCTTATAAAATCACATGCATTGCAGCTGGAAAATTACAGCCTGAGTTTTTTGGAACAGGCATTTGATCTTCCGGTTTATTTCGAAAATGATGCAAATGCGGCAATGATGGCAGAGGATATGAACAAATATAAAAATGCAATCTACCTGTCACTGAACAATACGCTGGGCGGAGCATTCTGTATTGGTGGAAAGCTGTTTCAGGGAGAAAATCAGAAGGCAGGAGAATTCGGACATATGATTCTGGTTCCGGGAGGACGTAAATGCTATTGTGGCAAGAAAGGGTGTGCGGATGCCTACTGTGCAGCAAGTGCACTTACAGATGAAATCAATTCTCTGGAAACGTTTATGGAACAGTTAAAATCCGGTGACGAAGCAGCGGAAGAAAAATGGAGCGAATATCTGGATATGCTGGCGGTCCTGATCTCAAATCTGCGTATGGCATACGATATGGATATCATCCTTGGTGGAGAAGTTGGTGGATATCTGGCAGAACATATGCTTCCACTGGGGGAAAAAGTGATGGAATACAATGGCTTCGATCATGATATCCGGTATCTCAGAAACTGCTCCTACAAGAGAGAAGCATCCGCAGTAGGTGCTGCGAAACATTTTTTACAGGATTTTATCAAAAATATAGAATAGAAGCTGAGAACTTTTATTTTCGGAAATCTCTGAACAAGGTCTGTCAAAAGGCAGATTTTGCTCAGAGATTTTTTGTTGTGGGATGATGCACAGTGTATCTATGAAACCTGCACAAAAACTGATTTCTAATATTGTGCAATAGAGAGAAGTGATAAGAACACTCTTGACAAAAGAGAGTTTCTGAATAATAATGTAATTACTTTAATAAAACATTTAATAAAAGATAATACATAACGAAAACAAGGAGGAAACTATTATGTTACAGCAGGTAATGACAAAACCAGGAGAAATTATTTTCAGAGAGGTTCCGGTTCCGGAAGTAAAGGACGATCAGGTTCTTGTAAAGATCATGAATATCGGAATCTGCGGATCAGATATCCATGTATATCACGGCAAACATCCTTTTACGAAATATCCGGTTACACAGGGACATGAAGTTTCCGGAGAAATCGTAGAACTTGGAGCTAATGTAACAGGATTTCATAAAGGACAGAAGATCACCATTGAACCACAGGTATATTGTGGACACTGCTATCCATGCCGCCATGGAAAATATAATCTCTGCGAGGAACTGAAGGTTATGGGATTCCAGACAACCGGAACGGCATCCGAATACTTCGCAGTAGATGCATCCAAGGTAACACCACTTCCAGAGGAAATGTCCTATGAGGAAGGTGCAATGATCGAGCCGCTGGCAGTTGCAGTTCACGGAGTAAAACAGATGGGCGATGTGAAAGGCATGAATATTGCAGTCCTTGGAGCAGGTCCGATCGGAAACCTGGTGGCACAGGCTGCCAAAGGAATGGGAGCCGCCAAAGTCATGATCACAGATGTCAGTGATCTTCGTCTCAAAAAAGCACAGGAATGTGGAATTGATGTCTGCGTCAATACAAAGAACAAAGACTTTGGAGAAGTGATGGTAGAAGCTTTTGGACCGGACAAAGCAGATGTGATCTATGACTGTGCCGGAAATAATATCACAATGGGACAGGCAATCAAATATGCAAGAAAGGGCAGCGTGATCGTACTGGTTGCAGTTTTTGCAGGAATGGCAGAAATCGATCTGGCTGTAGCAAATGACCATGAGCTGGATATCAAGAGCACTATGATGTATCGCCACGATGATTATGTAGATGGTATTAAACTTGTAAATGAAGGCAAAGTGCATTTAAGACCTCTGATCTCCAAAACATTTGCATTCAAGGATTATCTGGAAGCATATCACTACATTGATGACAACCGTGAAACAACAATGAAAGTCATTATCAACGTACAGGAAAAATAAAGCGAAGGAAGCAGGAGAAGCCATGGGAAAAGAATTTAAAGATGGAAAAGTGCCGTTGATCAGCAAGATTGCGTATGGATTTGGAGATGTAGGCTGCAATTTCAGCTGGATGTTTGTGAGTAATTTTCTGATGATCTTTTATACGGATGTTTTTGGAATCAGTATGACAGCGGTTTCTGCGCTGATGCTTTTTTCAAGATTCTGGGATGCGATCAACGATCCGATCGTCGGAGGACTGACTGATAAGACCAAGACAAGATGGGGCAGATACCGACCGTGGCTGCTGGTTGCAGCACCGGTCACAGCAATCCTTCTGATGCTGACTTTCTGGGCACATCCGGACTGGTCAGACAAGGCAAAGATTATATATATGGTCATTACTTACTGTCTGCTGGTTCTGGGATACACCTGCGTAAATATTCCATATGGAACCCTCTGTGGAGCAATGACACAGGATATCGATGAGCGTGCCAAGATCAACACATCCCGTTCTGTAGCGGCGATGATCGCAATTGGAATCATCAATATCATCACGGTTCCACTGATCAGTAAACTCGGAAGCCACAGCACCAAAAATGGATATCTGTTTGTAGCGATTATTTATGGATGTATTTTTGCAGCATGTCATTTCTTCTGCTTTGCAAAAACAAAGGAAGCCGTGACAACGCCGGAGAAAGAAAAAATTTCCATTAAAGTTCAGCTAAAAGCAGTTATGCAGAACCGGCCATATATACTTGCACTGATCGGACAGGTACTTTTTGGATTTACTCTTTATGGAAGAAATGCAGATGTTCTCTATTATTTTACTTATGTGGAAGGAAATGCAGCTTATTATACAACATATTCCATGTGCATTATTATCCCGTCGATCATTGGAGCAGCATGTTTCCAGCCAGTATTCCGTAAACTTGACAACAAGGGAAGAACTGCATCTGTTTTTGCACTGCTTACCGGTATTTCCATGTTGAGCATGTATTTTTTCAATGTAAAAGAAAGTGCAGTCATTTTCTATGCACTGGCAGGAGTGACACAATTCTTCTTTTCTGGATTTAATACTGCAATTTATGCAATCATCCCGGACTGTGTGGAATATGGAGAATGGAAAACGGGTCTTCGGAACGATGGATTCCAGTATGCATTTGTCTCACTGGGAAATAAGATCGGAATGGCAATCGGAACTGCGATGCTTGCAATGCTTCTTGGTAAATATGGTTATGTTGCGAATCAGACGCAGAATTCTGCTGTCATCAGTATCATGAAACACTCATTTTCAACAATCCCCGGAATTCTCTGGATTGTGACCGCGATTGTACTGTTCTTCTATCGTTTAAATAAAAAACGCTATAATGAGATTGTAGAGGATCTTAAGAATGGAAAAAGAGGACAGTGCTAAAATAAAAATTCTTGACTTTCTTTTACGAAAATAGTATGATTTACCCGAATTGGGAATGAAGTTCTCCCATGGGAAACCTAAACTGCTTATTCAGAGCTGATGACTTCTACGATTATTCAGTCGCAGAAGTTGTCAGCTCTTTTTGCGTTGTACTGCTGATTGCGTCTGAGGGAAAGAAAAGGAGGAAATTTTTTATGTTAACATCATTGTCACTTATTTTTCTGGTTGGCCTTGCAATGGGGGCCATCTGCGGATATCTGAAACTGCCACGGATCATTGGCATGCTGGTTACGGGAATCGTTCTCGGACCGTATGTGCTTGACCTGCTGGATCCATCGATACTGTCAATCTCAGCAGATCTGCGAAAGATGGCACTTATCATCATTCTTCTCAAAGCCGGACTGTCGCTGAATCTGGAAGACCTTAAGAAAGTAGGCCGCCCCGCCGTTATGATGTCTTTTGTGCCGGCATCGTTTGAGATCCTTGGTTATATTCTGTGCGCGCCTGCGATCCTGGGAATCTCAAGAGTGGATGCGGCAGTCATGGGAGCCGTCCTCGGAGCAGTATCGCCGGCGGTGGTGGTCCCACGCATGGTAAAACTGATAGAAACAAAATATGGTACAGGCAAAGCAATCCCGCAGATGATTCTGGCGGGTGCATCCTGTGATGATATTTTTGTGATCGTGCTGTTCACAACATTCCTTGGAATGGCGCAGGGAGATAAGGCAGATGTAAAATCCTTCCTCAATATCCCGGTATCAATCGTACTTGGAGTTGCACTGGGAGCGGTTGTCGGATATCTTCTCTATCTGTTTTTTGAGACAGCATACGCCAAAAAACATTATGTCAGAAACAGCATGAAGGTCATCATTGTACTGGGCGTTTCCTTCCTGCTGATCGCGATCGAAGGCTGGCTGGAAGGAAAGATTGCCATATCCGGACTTCTTGCAGTTGTCAGCATGGCCTGCGTCCTCAAGATGAAAAGCACTGCTTTTGTCTCAAAACGTTTATCCGAGAAATTTGGCAAACTCTGGCTTGCAGCAGAAGTCATTTTGTTTGTTCTTGTCGGTGCGGCGGTGGATATCCGATACACCCTGGAGGCCGGAGCTGCGGCAATCTTTATGATCCTGGTCGCACTTATTTTTCGTGCCTGCGGAGTCTTTCTATGCATGGTAAAAACAAACCTCAATGCGAAAGAAAGACTTTTCTGCGTACTCGCCTATCTGCCAAAAGCAACCGTCCAGGCCGCCATTGGCTCCGTCCCCCTGGCAGCAGGCCTTGGCTGCGGCAAGATCATCCTCTCCGTAGCAGTCATGGCCATCATCATCACCGCCCCGTTTGGCGCATTCGGCATGGATATGTCGTATAAGAAACTTCTGGAGAAGGAGTAAAAATGCAAATAAGTACAAATTAAAATGCAAAATCCCCTGAGAAATAGAATTGCAGCATAAAATGTGATAACATAACACATATCGGTTATTCAAAAAATATTTCTGAAAGTTTTGAGCAAAAGAGGAATGTAAATGAAGATCATATGTAAAAAAGGTCATAATGCACAGAAGATGCTGCAGGCAAAACCGGTGGGATATTATGATGTGATCCTTATGGATATCCAGATGCCGCATATGAACGGATACCAGGTAGCTGAAGCAATCCGAAAACTGCTGGATGACCGTGCCAGAACACCAATCATAGCCATGACCGCAAATGCTTTCGAAGAGGACCACAAAGCTGCGCTGGCAGCAGGAATGGATGCCTATGTGGCGAAACCGATCGAGATAGACACTCTGTTTTCCACGATCACGCAGGTACTGGAAAATAAAATAACCATAAACAAATCATGAAAGATAAATAAATTTCGTCTTTTCATTTCATAAAAAAGATGTTATCATAGTATTATTAGACAAAAAACAAAGGAGGGCAATTTATGCGAAAGAAAGTAATGGCTGCAGTATTAACAGCTGCTATGGTAGCTTCCGTAAGTGCTATGCCTCAGATGGTTGCAGCAGCAGACGACGAGTTTAAGATTGGTCTGATCACAGACGTAGGTGGAGTTAACGATGGTTCCTTCAACCAGTCAGCATGGGAGGGACTTGAAAAAGCCGGAGAGGAACTCGGAGTAGAGGTTAACTATCTGGAGTCTGCTACAGATGCAGATTATCAGCCAAATATGGAAACTTTCGTAGACGAGGATTATGACCTGATCATCAGCGTTGGTTATATGCTGGCAGATGCTACCAGAGAAGCAGCAGAAGCTAACCCGGATACCAAATTCGCTATCATTGATGATTCAAGCATCGATCTTCCAAATGTTACCAGCCTGATGTTCAAAGCTGAGCAGGCTTCTTATCTGGTAGGATATGTTGCAGGTTTAACTACCAAGACCAACAATATCGGATTTGTAGTAGGTATGACTAACGAGACCATGAACCAGTTTGGATATGGTTACTGTGCAGGTGCTATTGATGCGAACCCGGATATCACTGTTCAGCAGTTCAATGCAAACTCTTTTGCAGATTCCGCTACAGGTAAGACTATGGCAAACACAGCGATCACCAACGGCGCTGATATCGTATTCCAGGCAGCTGGTGCTACAGGACTTGGTGTTATCGAGGCCTGCCAGGAAGCTGGTGTATATGCGATCGGTGTTGACTCTGACCAGTCCAGCATCGCTCCGAAGACCGTTCTTACCTCTGCTATGAAACGTGTTGACAATGCTGTATATGATGCAGTACAGGAACTGATCGATGATAAGCTTGAGGGCGGCGTTCAGACTTTCGACCTGGCAGCAGGTGGTGTTGATATCGCTCCGTCTCAGGATCTGATCTCAGATGATGTAATTAAGGCAGTTGACGAAGTAAAAGAAAAGATTATCAGCGGTGATGTTGTTATTCCGGATAACAAAGATGATTTCGAGGCAAAATACGGCGATGTATATGTTCTTGACTAAGAAGTGACCGTTTTACCCGGTAATCTAATATTTGCGTCTGTACGGGGCCTGCGTATGCAGAGCCCCGTCGATGCATATAGAGACAAAGATTTCCAGATTTTCTATCTTCAATGGAGAAGAAAATATCTTGCATTTTCGTTACTGTGAACGGAATGCACAGCAATTTTATTTTCCTGTCCACTGGAGACAGTGAAAAGAGCAAAACAACAAACAAAGGAGGCGGCATACGTGGGAAGAACAAGCCATATGGATGAGAGCAAAGTCGTAATCCAGATGAAAGACATCGTAAAAAAGTTTGGCGATTTTACAGCGAATGACCACATCAATCTGACCGTACACAAAGGAGAGGTCCACGCGATCCTGGGAGAGAACGGAGCCGGAAAGAGTACAATGATGAACGTACTCTGTGGACTTTACAAACCGACCAGCGGACAGATTTTTATTAATGAAAAGGAAGTACATTTTAACAGTCCGAAGGATGCTATTGATATCGGAATCGGTATGGTACACCAGCACTTTATGCTGATCCAGCCATTTACTGTGACCGAAAATATCATTCTTGGTATGGAGCCGACCAAGGGCCTGTCCGTCGACAAGGCAACAGCAAGAAAGAAAGTCCTGGAACTGTCCGAGCGTTACGGAATGAAAGTAGACCCTGACGCAAAGATCGAGGATATTTCCGTAGGTATGCAGCAGCGTGTGGAAATCCTCAAGGTTCTGTATCGTGGTGCAGAGACACTGATTCTGGATGAGCCGACTGCTTCCCTGACACCACAGGAGATCGAGGGACTTATGGAGATCATCGATAACCTGACCGCAGATGGCAAGAGTATTATCCTGATCACCCATAAGCTCAAAGAAATCACTGCTTCCTCTGACAATTGTACGATCATCCGTCAGGGTAAATATATTCGTACCGTAAAGGTATCAGATGTAAACGAGAATGATCTGGCAGCCATGATGGTAGGTCGTGATGTCAACTTCAAAGTTGACAAGAAAGACATGGAACCAGGCGAAGTCGTTCTGGAGGTCGATGATCTGCATGCCAAGGATTACCGAGGTGTAGAGATCCTCAAGGGATTCCACCTGAATGTCCGCAGAGGTGAGATCGTAGGTCTTGCCGGCGTAGATGGAAACGGACAGACAGAGCTTGTAGAAGTCCTGACAGGTCTTCGTAAGGCAGAATCCGGCAAGGTTACTGTACTTGGTAAGGACGTATTCAATAAGAGTCCTAAGGAAACTTTTGCGAATGGAATTTCCAGTATTCCTGCTGACCGTCAGAAACATGGTCTGATCCTGGAATTTTCCAATGAAGACAACCTGATTCTGCAGCACTTTGAGGAAGAACCGTTTTCGAATCACGGCATTCTGAACCGAAAAGCGATCAAGAAACATGCAGAGAAACTGATCGAGAAGTTTGATGTCCGTCCGAGAGGATGTGCAGAAGCACCGGCGGGTACACTGTCCGGTGGAAACCAGCAGAAGGTTATCATTGCCCGTGAGGTGACAAACGACAAGGAACTGCTGATCGCAGTAAACCCGACCCGTGGTCTTGACGTAGGTGCGATAGAGTTCGTACATAAATATCTGGTAGAGCAGAGAAACAAGAATCGTGCGGTCTTACTGGTATCCTTCGAACTGGATGAGATCATGAGTCTGTCTGACAGAATCGAGGTTATCTTTGATGGCCAGATCACCGGAAGTGTTCCGGGTAAGGATGCAGATGAGAAAGAACTTGGATTTATGATGGCAGGAGGAAAAACAAATGAATAAGAAAAAAAGCATTCTTGAGAGCAATGTACTCTATACCATCGTTGCGATCATTGCAGGTTTCCTGGTAGGTGCGATATTTCTTCTGATCGCCGGAATCAGTCCTGCAGTAGCATATGGCAAGCTGTTTGACAGTATTTTCAGCAAACCGAAATATCTGGTGTGGACTCTGGTTTATGCGAGCCCGCTGATCTTTACCGGACTGAGTGTGGCTTTCTCCTTCCGAACAGGTGTATTTAACATCGGAGCAGAAGGCCAGTTCGTAATCGGTAGTCTGGTAGCCTGTGTACTTGGTATTGTCCTCAAGCTTCCGCCGGTCCTTCATGCACTTGTATGCCTGGTGGCGGCAGCAGCAGCCGGCTGTATATGGTCTCTGATCGTAGGTGTCCTCAAAGTAAAACGAGGTATTCACGAAGTATTGTCCTTTATCATGTTTAACTGGATCGCATTTTATCTGTCCAACTATGTGGTAAACCTTCCGGGAATCCACAGAGAGAGCAGTGAAGCGACACTGGATATCGCCGAAAACGCGAGACTTCTTCTTCCGGAGGGTATCCGTAAGGCTCTGGACTGTAATGCAGCACACTGGGGCATTCTGTTCGCAGTGATCGCAGCAGTAGTTATCTGGGTCATCATCGAGAAGACAACACTTGGATACAAATTAAAAGCCGTAGGATTTAACAGAAACTGTGCACAGTATGGCGGTATCAATGCAGATGGTTCTGTGCTGACTGCACTTGGAATCTCAGGTCTCTTATCCGGTCTCGGCGGCGCGGTTCAGGTACTTGGTATGGCAGGTCGTCTGAGCCAGTTTGCAGGACAGGAAGGATTTGGATTTGAAGGTATCACCGTTGCCCTGATCGGAGGATCCAACCCGATTGGATGTATCTTTTCCGGTATCTTCTATGGTGCAATGAAATATGGCGGTTCCAAGCTCAGTATCGTAAAGGCACCGTCTGAAGTTGTTGATATTATCATGGGATGTGTTGTTCTCCTGATCGCCATCTCACACGTATTCAAAGTATTCGTACTGAATGCTGCAAAGAAGAAGGAGGCTAAATAAGATGAACGGATTAATTAAAGACCTTGGTCTTCTGATCAATGCGACTCTGATCGCAACACCGCCGCTTCTTCTGGCGGCACTTGGCTCCTGTTTTTCTGAGAGATGTGGAGTTGTAAACATTGGTATCGAAGGTATGATGACAATTGGTGCATTCACCGGAGCGGTAATGGGCCTGACTACCGGAAACGGCTGGATCGCATTCTTATGTGCAGGACTGGCGGGCGCATTGTTCGGCCTGATCCATGCATTTGTATGTATTTCCTGCCACGCAGACCAGACGATCGCCGGTACAGCGATCAACTTCCTGGGACCTGGACTTGCACTGTTTCTCTGCAAGGCAATGTATAATAACTCATCAGATACACCGGCTATGGACCCAAGCTGCAAGCTTCCGAAGCTGTTTGAGGGTGTCTTCCCGACAGGTTCATTCTGGAACAACGTATTAAATGTTTACGCAGTAGCGTATCTGGTATTCATTCTTGCATTTGTGTGCTGGTTTGTATTTTACAAGACAAAATTCGGAGCACACCTCCGTGCAGTCGGAGAACATCCGGAAGCATGTGAATCTCTGGGAATCGATGTTTACAAAGTTCGTTATACCTGTGTGATCCTGTCAGGATTTTTTGCAGGACTTGGCGGCGCATTCGTAACTCTGGCAACCATCAACCAGTTCCGTCCAAGCGTTATTGTAGGACAGGGATTTATTGCGATCGCAGCTGTAATCTTTGGTAAATTCTCACCGGAGGGCGCAACAAAGGCATGCCTTCTGTTTGGTCTCTGCAGTGGTATCAAATCTCTGGCAGCACAGAGCAATGTGGTATCCCCGAACCTGATTTCCATGATTCCATATGTGGTAACGATCATTGCACTGGTACTGTTTGTTGGTAAGGCTCACACACCGGCAGCCAACGGAAAGATTTTTGTAAAATCCAAATAAACGGTACAAGTGGAGCAAAGAGTGCTGTAAAAGACTGAAAACAGTTTTTGCAGCACTTTTTTTGACAGCAAAAAAAGACATTTGTTCTTTTTTGTTTACAGGAAATATGGTATAAATAAGATAAGACAACTGAGGGAAAATAATAGTTTTTTATAGTATTTTAGGAGGAATTACTATGCGTGACATTTCTATGGAAAGAGTCAATGAAACAAGAAAAAACATTCTGGAAATTATAGAGAGCGCAACGCTGACTCATGAACAGAAGCTGACCTGCCTTGCAAATCAGGCAGATTCTCTGATGGAAGTACTTGATCTTCCGGAAGGACTGGATGAGCTTCTGAATGTACCGATCGACCGCAAATGTATCTGCGACCTGTCTGAAGGACATGCGCCGATGCGTCCGCGTTACATTATCCCGGATTATGCGAAATTCCTGAAAGAAGGAAGCAAATTCTTGCAGCTCGATCCGCCGACCGATCTCTATGAGGCACTGAACAGCCTGATGATCTTTTATAAACATGTACCGAGTGTTACCAATTACCCGGTTTACGTAGGACAGCTGGATGAATTACTGGAGCCATACATCGATACCGTCGATGAAGCTCAGGCAAAAAAGATGCTGAAGCTGTTCCTGACACAGATGGACCGCACGATCCTCGATTCCTTCTCACATGCAAACATCGGACCGAGAGAGACCAAGGCAGGACGTCTGCTTCTGGAAGCTGAGAAAGAACTGGAAAATGCAGTTCCGAACTTAAGCTTCAAATATGACGAAGACATTACTCCGGATGATTTTGCTCTCAAAGCGATCGACTGTGCAATGCACAGCGCAAAACCAAGCTTTGCCAACCACAAGATGTTCAAGAGCGAGCTTGGTGAGAATTATGTGATCGCCAGCTGCTACAATGGCCTTCTGCTTGGCGGCGGTGCGTATACCCTCTGCCGTCTGGTCCTTGGAAACATTGCCAAGAGAGCAAAGAACATCCAGGATTTCAAAGAACGTGAACTTCCATATGTACTGGATATCATGGCTCGTTACATGGATGCAAGAATCAAGTTCGAGGTAGAAGAGAGCGGATTCTTTGAGAATAACTTCCTGGCAAAAGAAGGATTTATCCACAGAGATCGTTTCTCCGGCATGTATGGTCTGGTAGGTCTTGCTGACTGTGTCAATATCCTTTTCGAAAAAGAAGGTCTCAAGGGACGTTTCGGACATGATGAAGCAGCCAATGATCTGGGTGTGGAGATCATGGAGATCATCAAGGAATTTAATCTGAACCACAAGAATAAATATTGTGAAGGAACCGGCGGACATTTCCTCCTTCATGCACAGGTAGGACTTGCTGAGGATGAGAATGTAACTCCGGGAACACGTATCCCGATCGGCGAGGAACCGGAAGAACTGATCGATCAGCTCAACGTGCTGAGAAAGTTCCACAAATACTTTACTTCAGGAACCGGCGATATCTTCCCGATCGATATGACTGTTCATCGCAATCCGGAGTATGTACTGGATATCATCAAGGGCTCCTTCAAGATGGATCTTCGTTACCTGTCCTTCTATTCCAGCGACAGCGATGTGATCCGTGTCACAGGATATCTTGTAAAACGTTCTGAACTTGAGAAACTTGCAAACGGAGAGGCTGTTCTGCAGGATACCACAGCTCTGGGGCTTGGTGCTGCAAGAAACGGACATATCCTGGAGAGAAAGGTACGTTAAATGAAAGCAGTAGTGAACCGGATCATCCCGTTCAGCAGTGTGGATGGTCCGGGTAACCGGACGGCAGTGTTCCTGCAGGGATGTAATATCAACTGCAAATACTGCCACAATCCGGAAACAAGGAAATTATGTGTACAATGCGGTACCTGTGTGAAACAGTGCCCGGCAGGTGCACTGTCTTTTGATGAGAATGGCAAAGTGGCGTTCGATCCATCGAAATGTGTACAGTGTGATACCTGCATCCACGTCTGTCCCAACGACAGTTCTCCGAGAACCTTTGAGATGACACCGGAAGAAGTCTATGCAAAAGTTAAGAAGCAGATTCCGTTCATCCGAGGTCTTAGTGTTTCAGGGGGAGAGTGCATGCTCTGGCCGGAGTTCCTGACAGAGTTGTTCCGCCTGGCAAAGAAGGACGGACTGGGGACACTGATCGACAGCAACGGCATGATCCCGTTTGAGGATTATCCGGAACTGATGGAAGTATCAGACGGCGTAATGCTGGATATCAAAGCGTTTGAAGCTGCCGAGCACAGGAAGGTCACCGATTTTACAAATGAAATGGTGTTGAAGAATGCTGTATATCTGGCAAAAACTTCCAAGCTTTATGAAGTAAGAGCGGTCATCGTACCGGATCTTTATGATACAGAGAGAAGTATCCGTGAGATGGGAGATTTTCTTGCACCATATCTCAAGATCAACGATATCCGCGTAAAGATCATTGCATACCGTCCGATGGGAGTCAGGGAGCAGTATTCGCATTACCAGGTTCCAAACCAGGAGTATCTGGCTTACCTGGCTGATATATTAAGGGAAAAAGGATTTCAGCACATTACGCTGATCTGACGGATTATAAATATCCGCCTAATCTGGGGAATGATATTACAGCAAAAACGAAATTAATATAAAGGAGGAGTAAGATGACAAATATTCCAACTGCACACAACAGTGCCAAAGCAGGAGATTTTGCAAAAACTGTACTGATGCCGGGAGATCCGCTCCGTGCAAAATATATTGCAGAGACATATCTGGAGAATCCAAGACAGGTGAATGCTGTCAGAAACATGTTCGGATATACAGGAACCTATAAAGGAAAGGAAATTTCTGTTATGGGAGGCGGTATGGGGATGCCGTCTATCGGAATCTATTCTTACGAGCTGTTCAATTTTTATGATGTAGATCAGGTCATCCGTATCGGTTCTGCCGGAGCTTTCCAGGACAACATCAAACTGATGGATGTGGTGATCGGTATGGGTGCCTGCACAGATTCCAATTATGCGTATCAGTATGGCCTGCCGGGAACTTTCGCACCGATCGCAGATTACGAACTGCTGAACAGAGCTGTAGAGACTGCGAAACGTCAGGGCACGAATGTGGTTGTAGGTAATGTTCTGTCTTCCGATGTATTCTACAATGCCATGAGCAATGTAAACGACCTGTGGCGCGATATGGGCGTGCTGGCAGTGGAGATGGAAGCAGCGGCATTATATATGAATGCTGCCAAAGCAGGAAAGAAAGCACTCTGCATGCTGACAATTTCGGATCATCTGTATACGGGAGAATCCTTAAGTGCCGAGGACCGTCAGCTTGGATTCGGCAAAATGATGGAAATTGCACTGGAACTGGCATAATGAATAATAAGAGTTACTGTTCACAGGTAGTATCTCGCGAGGTGTTTTGCCATGAATATGGCAAAATCCCGAGATATACAGGGCAAAATTCCATCACCGTAGGTGATGTGGAATGGATTTTGACCAAGTTACTGTGAACGGAGTGAACAGTAACTAATAAGAATGGAGAATAATAAAAACATGGATGTAAAAGAAATTTTAAAACACGTAGATCATACTTTACTGACACAGACTGCTACATGGGAAGAGATCAAACAGATCTGTGACGACGCAATCAAATATGGAACAGCCTCCGTCTGCATTCCGCCTGCATATGTAAAACAGGTCAAAGAATATGTGCAGGACAAAATGGCAGTCTGCACTGTTATCGGTTTCCCGAACGGATACATGACTACAGCAACAAAAGAATTCGAAACAAAAGATGCTCTGGCAAATGGTGCAGATGAGATTGATATGGTCATCAACATCGGCTGGGCAAAAGACGGCAAGTTTGACGCGATCGAAGAAGAGATCCGCACTCTCAAAAAAGTCTGCGGTTCCAAGATCCTCAAAGTGATCATCGAGACCTGCCTTCTGACCGATGAAGAAAAGATCAAAATGTGTGAGGCAGTTACCAAAGCAGGAGCAGATTATATCAAAACCTCTACCGGATTTTCCAAGGCAGGTGCGACTTTTGATGATATCAAACTGTTTTCCGAGCACATCGGCCCGAATGTAAAGATGAAAGCAGCCGGAGGAATCTCTTCTCTGGATGATGCAGAAAAATTCTTAAGCCTTGGAGCAGATCGTCTCGGCACAAGCCGTATTGTCAAAATCATCAAAAACGAAGAAGCTACAGGCTATTAAGAAAGAGTTGAGCAGAAATATGAAGAAAATGGAACAGAAACAGATTCAGGAACTGATCGAAAAAGCGATCGGTATGATGGATTATTCTTATGTACCGTATTCACATTTTCATGTAGGTGCGGCATTGCTGGCAAAGAACGGTAAGGTTTATGGCGGCTGTAACATCGAAAATGCGGGATACACACCAAGTAACTGTGCGGAGAGAACTGCATTTTTTAAGGCAGTCAGTGAAGGCGTAATGGAGTTTGACGCTATCTGTGTGGTTGGTGGTATGAATAAAATTATGAAAGAATACGCAGCTCCATGTGGTGTTTGCCGCCAGGTTATGATGGAATTCTGCAATCCTGAAGAATTCCAGATTATTCTCGCAACCAGCAAGGACCAGTATGAGATTTTCACGCTGAAAGAACTTCTTCCGCTTGGATTTGGTCCAGATAATCTGAATAAATAAAAAAGCTGGAATAAAAATCCACGGCGTGATTGACGAAAACGCTTCAACGTGGTATACAGATAGAGTGACAACTGTAAGGAATAAAATACAGATGTCACTCTATTTTTGATTTTAAGAAACTTGGCGTGATCCCCGGTGGGTTCCGTCTGCCAGATGGCCATTATGAGGATATCATTCCACATTATTATGTACTGTAAAAGGAGGACATCATGTCATTAAAAAGAGCAGAAGAATATCTGGAAAATAAGGGATTTCTGGATCATGTGATCGAACTTGAGGAATCCACAGCAACGGTTGCGATGGCAGCAGAAGCACTCGGTGTAGAGCCGGGAATGATCGCTAAGACGATGTCCTTTTTGCAGGGAGAAAATGCGGTTCTGATCCTCACAGAAGGCACTGCAAGAGTCGATAATCGTAAGTATAAAGATACCTTTCATGTCAAAGCAAAAATGATCCCGTTCGATCAGGTAGAGGAAGTGATCGGACATGCCCCGGGCGGCGTGTGCCCGTTTGGAATCAACGATGATATTGAGGTTTATCTGGACGAAAGCTTAAAGAAATTTGACACCGTATACCCGGCAGCAGGCAACGACCACAGCGCAGTAAAACTCACGATCCCGGAACTTGAACAGGTCGCAGATGCAAACGGACAGGAAGCGTCCGGTCGTTGTGATCTGCCCGGGCGGTGGTTATGAAATGACCTCCGACAGAGAGGCAGAATCAATCGCCATGCAGTATCTTGCAAGAGGATATCATGCGGTGATCCTGCGCTACAGTGTAGCTCCGGCGAGGTATCCGCTGGCGTTAATGCAGCTTGCAAAAACGGTCGCATATTTAAGAGAACATGCAGGAGAATTCCATATTGATACGGACAAGATCATCCTCCAGGGCTTTTCTGCGGGAGGTCATCTGGCAGCGAGTCTTGGCGTATTCTGGAGGGAAAAATTCATCTCAGAAGCTCTGCATACAGATGCGGAAATGGTGAAGCCAAATGGAATGATCCTCAGTTATCCGGTCATTACATCTGGAAAATTTGCGCATATGGGTTCTTTTGAAGCTCTGCTCGGAGAGAACAGTAATGATTCGGAAAAGAGAAAAAAACAGTCCCTGGAATTCCAGGTAACAGAGGATACTCCGCCGACTTTTCTGTGGCATACCGTTACAGATGATACCGTTCCGGTTGAGAATTCCATGCTGTTTTTTGAAGCATTGCGCAAACACAGAGTACCCGTAGAACTGCATCTATATCCGTCAGGCGGTCACGGCCTCAGTCTCGCAAACGAAGAAACCAGCCACGAAGATGGCGGCTGCATCCAGCCAGAATGCCAGTCATGGATAGAACTTGCGTGCACGTGGATTGGGAATTTATAAAAGAGAAAAAGGTGTTCCATAGATCGGAATGCCTTTTTCTTTTGTGAGATTTTTTGTAACGTTTCTGATACATACATCGTCATATATGTGAAGGAGGAAAACACCAATGCTGAATATTCAGGAGATATACGAACAATATTTCACCATCGTATACCGTTATCTGCTTTCGCTTTCGCATAATACCCATATCGCAGAGGAACTCACACAGGAAACATTCTTCAAAGCCCTGAAAAAAGTCGACGATTTCAGAGGCGACTGTGACCTGCGAGTGTGGCTTTGTCAGATCTCCAAAAACACATATTATGACTATCTGAAGAAAAATAAAAAGTATGCACCGGAATCTCAGGAAGAAACAGAGGATACTTTTGTACCGGATCTGCTTCAGAATTTTTCGGATAAAGAAACGGCATTTCAGGTTCACAAAGTACTGCACAGACTTGCAGAGCCGTACAAAGAAGTCTTTTCCCTTCGTGTGTTCGGAGAACTGTCATTTACCACAATCTCCTCGCTGTTTGGCAAAAGCGAAAGCTGGGCAAGAGTCACTTATCACAGAGCATGTAAGAAGATCAGGGAGGAATTAAACCATGAAGATCACCTGTAATATCATAGAAGACCTACTTCCGCTTTATGTGGACGATATGGTCAGTGAAGACAGCCGCCAGCTTGTAGAAGAACATCTCAAGACGTGTCCCGCCTGCAGAAAGATGCAGGAAGAAATGATGAGAGAAAATCGTCTGACAGCCACCGCGAAAGGAAACAATTTGACACAGACAAACAAAACAGAGGCAGAACCACTCCGAAAGATCCGCCGAAAGATCCGTAAGAAACGGATTGCATCTGTCCTTCTGGCGGTCATTCTCGTAGTGGCAGCAGGCGGAATCGGACATTACTGGTACTATGACAAAGAGAATTATATTTCCTGGGACGAGGCAGATATTTCCGTAAAAGACGGGAAAGTATATTCTACAGTCAATCCACTGGGACGGATGAAATCGATTCTGTCGGTGGATCAGAAAAACATGTTCTATATGCTGTCAGAAACCATGTGGACCCGCAAAGAATACCCATCCGATCCGAATACAGAAAATGAGCTTTGGAATCTGCAGGATTTTCAGGAAGCATATGAGCGCGGAGCGGACGAATCTACAGATGAAACCTCGTTTCCAACAGGGATTGAACATGTCTATTATGTTGACCCGGAGAATGTAAAAGAAACTTTTGCACTTTGGGATTACCAGGATGAACCAGAGAAAGCGCAGCAGAAAGAAGAAGTGCTCGCAGCGAAATGTCATTTGATCTGGAGCGCAGATAACACGGAATCAGTGGATGCAGAAAGCACGGCGAAATAGGAATTGTTTGTGAATGTATAAAATTCTTCTTGCATTATGTACGAAATCGTACTATGCTATCAAGTACGATTTCGTACATTTTTTATATCAGGAGGATTTTTATGCATATTGAATTATCGGAGCATTTCACTTACAGCAAACTGCTCCGCTTCACATTCCCATCCATCATTATGATGGTGCTGACCTCCATCTATGGTGTTGTAGATGGATTTTTTATCTCAAACTTTATCGGCGCAGAGCCTTTTGCTGCGGTCAACATTGTCATGCCGTTCCTGATGATCTTCGGTGCGGTCGGATTTATGATTGGAACCGGAGGCAGTGCCCTCGTTGCCTACACTCTGGGCGTTGGCGATAAGAAGAAAGCGAACGAGATCTTTTCTCTGCTTGTTTATCTGCTGGTCGGTCTGGGACTTCTGTTTACCGTAATTGGTGAGATCTTTGTCGGACCGATCTCGCAGTTTCTGGGTGCAGATGCCGAAATGCTCCCATATTGTGTGACTTACGGCAGGATCCTGATGCTTGCCCTTGTTCCGTTTATGCTTCAGAATGTATTTCAGAGTTTTCTTGTCACAGCGGAGCGTCCGCAGCTTGGACTTGTTACAACATTGGTATCTGGTGTGTTAAACATCGTGCTGGATGCATTATTTATCGCAGTATTTCGATGGGGAGTGGCAGGTGCCGCATCTGCTACAGCACTCAGCCAGACGATCGGCGGCATTGTACCACTGACCTTTTTTATCATGTCAAGGAGCAGTAAACTTCGTCTTGGAAAAACACATATGGATCTGCGTGCGATCACAAAAGCCTGTACAAACGGTGCTTCCGAGTTTATGACAAATGTGTCTATGTCAATCGTAAATATGCTGTATAACTGGCAGCTGATGCGAATGCTCGGCACAAATGGTGTTGCGGCATATGGCGTGATCATGTATGTGAACTTTATTTTTCTGTCTATTTATATCGGCTATTCGATGGGAAGCGCACCGATCGTAGGCTACCATTATGGCGCAGGAAACAGAAACGAACTGAAGAATCTCTTCAAAAAAAGCCTCAGGATCATTCTGGTCATGAGCATAGTTCTGACCATAGCGGCAGAACTTCTGGCAAGACCGCTGTCGATGATCTTTGTAAGCTACGATACGGAACTTTTGGAAATGACAACCTATGCATTTGCCGTATATTCCATTTCCTTCCTTGTTTCAGGATATAATATCTATGCCTCATCGTTCTTCACGGCATTGAACGACGGATTTACTTCCGCGATGATTTCTTTTGGAAGAACGCTGATTTTTGAAGTGATCTGTGTTCTGGTACTTCCGATCCTGTTCGGACCATATGGGATCTGGTATGCAGTGATCGCGGCAGAAATTTTTGCACTGATCCTGTCGATCTTCTTCCTGATGCGCAACAGGAAAAAATACGGTTATATTTGATGGGAGGCGTAGTTCATGGAATCAAGATTTAAAGAATGGGTTTATATTGAAGGTCTGATGCAGAGTGCCTACCATGAGTCTGCACTCAAGATGAATCTCTCAGACAGTGAATTCTGGATTTTGTATGTTTTTAATTTTCATCAGGAAGGCTGCAACCAGAGCGTTCTCTACAAAGAAGCCTGCCTGACAAAATCCACCGTAAATTCAGCAATCCGCAAGATGGAGCAGAAAGACCTCCTCTACCTTACCCCAGGAGAAGGCCGCAATACAATGGTCTTCCTCACCGAAAAAGGCCGTAAACTGATGGAAGACACCGTCTACAAAGTCATCCAGATCGAAAACACGATCTACGATACCTGGACACCTGAGGAACAGAAACTTTTTATGAAACTCAACTGTGATTTCGCCGAGAAACTGCGGGATAAAATAAACGAACTTTGATAGCAGGGGCTGCCATATGGCAGTCCTGTTTTGACAACTCTAAGCTGCCTGTTTACAACAAACAAAAACTACGATAAAATATTCTTCTAAGAGCAAAGTTGAGGTGGCTGGTGTAGAGACGATTCTTCCGGCAGCACAGGCAATCCTGCCGTCCGTAGTCTACAAGATTTTTATGATCGGTGGACCGATTATGGCAATCATCACAACACTGAACGGAGTATTCAATGATGTCAGATATCCAATCGCACAGGCTGCAAAGGATGGCTGGCTTCCAAAAGGAATCCTGAAGGAAAATCGTTTTGGTGCACCATTTCTGATCTATACATACACATTGATCGTAGTACTGCTTCCGATCATTTTTGATATGAGCATCGTAACGATCACAAATATTTTCCAGGTGATCACATTTTTTATGAACGTAACAGTTGTATATGCGATCTCACGTCTTCCGCAGAAATATCCGGATGCCTGGAGCAAAAATAAATTCCATCTTAAAAAAGGCGGTATCCGTATTGAAACATCTATCTGGCAGCCGTCTGAAGAGGAGAAAAATGACTGATACATTTACAAGAACTGAACTTAATCCAATAAAACTGGCAGAAATGCTGGAAGAACTTGAGAATACAGTTGAACTGCACAGTATATCTGTTCGCTACAAAGGCGAGACTGTTCTGGAAGGAGCCTGGGCACCTTTTTCACTGAATGATCCGCAGATGATGCATTCCCTGTCAAAGATCGGAACCAGTATCTGTGTTGGTTTTGCTGTAGACGAAGGAAAACTTCATCTGGAAGATCATCTTCTGGATTATGTGAGAGAAGAGTTACCGGCGGCGTATGATGAAGCACTGGAAGATATTACAATTTATGATCTGCTTACCATGCAGGCAGGATCAACTGGCTGACAAGTCCGGAAGGACACAATACCGGCGGATGGGGAATGTATCTGACTGCGCCGCAGATTTCCGCACTGGCACAGCTTCTGCTTCAGAAAGGAAACTGGAAAGGCGGGCAGCTTGTACCATCCTGGTGGATAGAAGAAATGGGAAAACCGAGAGTAGAAATTCCGGGAGATGAAAAGAAAGCACTGACACATTATGCTTATCACATAAAAGCAGGAAAAGAAATCTTTGCGGCCGAGGGAGCATTTGGTCAGTATCTGATCTGTTTCCGTGATCTTCCGGTGGCAATTGGAATCACAGCAGGTGCGAGAGAATATTTTGCCGCAGATATCTGTCTGAAATATATAAAGGAAGCAGTTTCTGAACCATGCAAAGAGGAACAGCTGGAAGCAGCAGAGAAAGCACTTCGGACCAAGATAAACAGCCTGTCACTTGTACAGCCGGAAGGTGCATTTCGAACTGCCAGACAGGAGGCTGCAAGATTATTTGATCGCAAGATTCTTTTTACAGAAAATCCACGAAAGATCGAGAGCGCAGTGCTTACGAAAGAGGGATATAGAATTAAGATTGAAGCTGTGATCGACGGCGAACAGAAAGTGCTTTATGCTGGCTACAAAGCATGGAAATGTAATGATCTTTACCCGTCTGATTTTACAAAAAGATATCACAGCGTGGCTTATGCAATGGATGCAGAAGCACTGTATCTGTCCGTAGGACTTATAAATACTTCCTATAAAGAAGAATATTGTCTGTGGGTAAATTCAGAAGACAAAGTTATTGCAACCTGGCGTCCAAACGTAACTTATCTCCCGGAAGAACCGGATATGGTCTGGAAATTTACCGGAACCTTCGAATAAAAAATTAAAATACAGATCCGCAGAAATTGTGGGTCTGTATTTTTTTCACAAATCATAGAATCCAGCACGGCTTTGTGGTAAGATAAAACAAAAAGCAAGAAAGGACTGCACCAGAATGGGAAATTATCTGAATCCGGATAACAGTAAATTTCAGAGAGCTGTAAATTCTGATATTTATGTGGATAAAACAGGGTTGATAAAATATACAAATCGTGTGATAAATACCATGCAGGCATATGTCTGTGTCAGTAGACCGAGACGTTTCGGGAAATCTATGGCGGCAGATATGCTGACTGCGTATTACAGCAGAGGCTGTGATTCCAGAGAGTTATTTGCAGGTCTGGAAATTGCGGAAGACAAAAATTTTACCAGATATCTGAATAAATATGATACAATTTTTCTTAACGTGCAGGAATTTTTAAGCCGAAGCGCTAATGTGCAGGAACTGCTTACCAGAATAAAACAGAGAGTGATCCGAGAACTTGCAAGACTGTATCCGGATGTGGAGTTGTTTGATCCGGAAGATCTGGCAGAGACCATGCAGGATATTTATGCAGAAAGTAAATGCCCATTTATTCTTATTATAGATGAATGGGATTGCATTTTTCGAGAATTTAAGAATGACAAAGAAGCACAGGAGAAATATCTGGATTTTTTGCGTGATTTGATCAAAGACAAAAGTTATATCCATCTTGCATATATGACGGGGATTCTTCCTATCAAAAAATATGGCACACACAGTGCGCTGAATATGTTTGATGAATTTTCTATGATAGACCCGGGACCATTGGCTTCTTATGTTGGTTTTACAGAAGCGGAAGTAAAAAAACTCTGTGAAGAGTATCATATGGAACTTAGTGAGATCAGAAACTGGTATGATGGATATTCTTTTGAGGAAGTTTCTTCTGTATACAGCCCCAAATCTGTAGTCAGCTGTATGAGGCTTGGAAAGCTGGGAAATTACTGGAACCAGACAGAAACGTTTGAGGCTTTGCAGATTTATATTGATATGAACTTTGAAGGACTGAGAGACGATATCCTGAGCATGCTTGCCGGAGAGGAAGTTCCGGTAAATACTGGAAGTTTTACAAATGATATGACAACTTTCCGTACCGAAGACGATGTTTTGACCTTGTTGATCCACCTTGGATATTTGGGGTATCATTATTCTGCAAGATCTGTGTTTATTCCTAATGATGAAATCCGGGCAGAATATGTGAATGCAGTATCCGTATCAGATTGGGGAGAAGTATCGAAAGCACTCAAAAATTCAGCAGATACCCTGCAGGCAATCTGGCAGGGACGTGAAAAACAGGTCGCGGAGGGGATTCGGCAGGCACACTTTGAGACTTCGCATATTCAGTACAATGATGAAAATGCATTAAGTTATACGATTTCGCTTGCACTTTATGCCGCGCGGAATTTTTATACAGTTCATCGGGAACTCTCTGGTGGAAAGGGCTTTGCAGATTTGGTTTTTATTCCAAGAAAGCGATTTGCAGATAAACCGGCGTTGGTAGTAGAATTGAAATGGAACAAAGATGCAGTCGGTGCTATAGCACAGATCAAGGAAAGAGAATATTGTCAGAGCCTTGAAGAATATCATGGAAATTTGTTGCTTGTCGGAGTTAATTATGATAAAAAAACACAGGAACATAGCTGTAAAATAGAAGAGTACAGGAAGTAGATATCTTATCAGAAATTGTGGGGTGACGGCGATGGATGCGGCTACAATGGTAGCAATCAATAATCTGAATATGCTGACGGTGATGTCAGCAATGCAGCAGACACAGAATTTTATTACATTCATTGATAGTGAAAAGGAGTATGAGGATATGAGCGGTTCGATGTTAGATCAGTATGTAGGACGGGATTGTGTAGTAAGTCTTTTTAACGAAGTTGGTGCGATCAAGGGCAGATTCGTCGAGGCAGATGCCCAGTGGGTCAAAGTCGAAACACCAAAGAAAGGCACACAGCTTATCAACCGAAATATGATCCGAAATATTACGTTTGATAATAAATAGGAGAACACCGTGAACAATATAATCGAAATCAACGACATCACCGCGCCAGAATTAGACGTATACGCGCGGACATCGGAAGTGCAGCTTCTGCGGTATTATGAGCCGGAGCCGGGGCTGTTTATTGCGGAGAGTCCGAAGGTGATCGAGCGGGCATTAAATGCAGGGTATGAGCCGCTTTCTTTTCTGGTTGAGCATAAAGACCTGGAGGCTGAGGCGAAGCAGATCCTGGAGCGATATCCGGAAATTCCGGTCTATACAGCAGAATATGATGTCCTTGTGGGAATGACCGGCTACGCACTGGCACGCGGCATGCTCTGTGCCATGAAACGCCGCCGTCTTCCGTCTGTAGAAGGAATCTGCCAGAATACCAGCCGCATCGCAATCCTGGAGAATGTCGTGAATCCGACAAATATCGGAGCCATTTTCCGCAGCGCAGCGGCACTTCATATGGATGCGGTCCTTCTGACCAGCGGGTGCAGTGACCCGCTCTATCGAAGAGCCGCCCGCGTAAGCATGGGAACGATATTCCAGATTCCGTGGACATATTTTGACAAAAAATCCTCCTGGCCGGAAGAAGGAATGAAATCGATCCAGAACCTTGGCTTCAAAACCGTGGCAATGGCACTTCGTGACGATTCTTTCAGCATCGATGATCCGAAGCTCCTCGCGGAAGAAAAACTTGCCATCGTTCTCGGCACAGAAGGAGACGGTCTGGCATCTCAGACCATTGCAGACTGTGACTACACAGTAAAGATCCCAATGTCACACGGCGTCGATTCCCTGAATGTAGCAGCCGCAAGTGCCGTAGCATTCTGGGAACTTGGCAGGAAACGCTGAATATAAAAAGTTCTTGAAAAGTCTATTGTCTTTTCGAGAACTTTTTACTATAATGCAGAGGACAGTCTGTGAAATGGAGAAAAATTATGCTAAAAAAATTTACAAAATATGTTTTCCAAAGTGTAGCAAGTATGATGGGGCAATCCGTGTATATTCTTGCAGACACTTTTTTTATATCGGTCAGCTCAGGAGCAAATGGACTGGCAGTCCTCAACCTGATCCTGCCGGTTTTTGGAATCATGTTCGCAATAGGATCCATGATCGGGATCGGTTCTGCGACGAGATACGGGATCCGCAGAGCCAAAGGTGAAGAGGCGGATCATTATTTTACACAGTCGATCAGCTGGGCGGTACTTTTCAGCATTCCATTTATGCTGATTGGGATTTTCTTCCCGGATAAATTTCTGGCGCTCCTTGGAGCAGATGCAGAGCTGATCGCGCTTGGCAAAACTTATCTGCGGATCGTTCTTGTTTTTGCACCGTTTTTTATGTGCAATTATTCCGTTACCGCATTTGCACGAAACGATTATGCAACCTCAACCGTAATGGCAGGTTCCCTTGCCGGCAGTGCCTTCAATATCGTGTTTGATTACATTTTTATTTTCCCGGCAGGGCTTGGATTTTCCGGTGCGGCGCTGGCAACTGCTTTTTGTCCGTGTGTTACGATGCTGGTATGTTCCACGCATTATTTCAGCAAAAAATGCAACATCGGTTTCAAATGGAAAAAACTGTCTGTGCGGCATCTGATCTCCTGTTGTCAGCTTGGCGTGTCCGCGTTTGTGGGCGAAATTTCCTCCGCAGTGATCACGTTCATATTTAATATGCTGATCCTTGGACTTACTGGAAGCACCGGAGTTGCTGCATATGGAGTAGTAGCAAACCTCTCGCTTGTGGGAATGGCGATCATGAACGGTATGGCACAGGGCGCGCAGCCTCTGATCAGCGAAAGCTTCGGCAAAGGTGCATCTGGCGATGTAAAAAAACTTCTCCGCTGGGCACTGACCTGCGCAGCAGCAATAGAAATCGTCATGGTCGCACTGGTCTGGACCTTTACAGATCCGTTTATTGCAGTATTCAACAGTGAAAACAACCAGCTTCTTCTGGAATATGCACACACAGGTCTTCGGTTATACTTCCTGGGATTTTTGTTCGCAGGAGTCAATATCATGCTCGTTGCATATTTTTCCGCAACAGCAAACCCACGTCCGGCAATCATCGGCTCTCTGCTCCGAGGCGCGATCGCGATCGGAATCTGTGCGATCATACTTTCCAGGATTCTGGGAATGAATGGTGTATGGCTGTCCTTCCTGGCATCTGAAATGATCACCTTCGCAGTTATTCTGATTTTGTCGAAGTACAAGGAAAGCAGGAAAACAAATGAATACGCTTGAGATCCTGCTTCAGCAGATCGGCCTGTTTGTGATCTACATTCTGGCAGGCATGATCCTGGTAAAAACAAAAGTACTGAACAGTGAAACTCTTGATCCGATCTCAAGATTTGTGATCAAGATGGCACTGCCGGTGATGATTTTTGTCAATATCATAGACGGTGTGGAGCGGGATACACTTTTTCATTCCTTATCTATTCTGGTGATCGCAGCAGTGTTTTATATCTGCACGTTCATCATAAGTCTGGGAATGACAAAAATATTTCACCTGGGAGGCGACCAGGCGGGAATCTACCAGGCGATGTTTTTGTTTGGAAATGTCGGTTTCATGGGAATCCCGATCATCACGAGTATTTTTCCACAGAATGGAATTCTTTATGTTTCAGTATTTACCGTGATCGACCAGTTCATGTTGTGGACAATGGGAGTAAAACTGACCACTCCATGTGGAAAAGGGAAGTTTGATCCTCGGAAACTGGTCAATCCGGCAACGGTGGCGATTTTTGCGGCACTTTTTCTCGTAGTAACAGGGATTAAGATTCCGCAGCTTCTGGATACAGGACTGCAGAAGATAGGTGCGACCGCATCTCCACTTGCCATGATCTATGTGGGCGGCGTATTTGCGTGCATCGATATCCGCAGATATATAAAAGAACTTTCCCTTTACGGAATCGTACTGGTCAAGATGCTTCTGATCCCGGTCATCATGTATGGAGTTTTGAATCTATTTCCGATTTCAGAAGAGATCCATCTGACAATGGCTCTGATCGCAGGAATGCCGGCGATGACTTCTGTAGTTATGATGGCAAACAGCGCTGGCTCAGATGGAGACTATGCACTGGGCGGTGTGTTCGTGACGACGATATGCAGCATTGTGACACTGCCGTTTATCTGCTGGCTTTTGCAGTACATATTATAAGAAAAAAGAAGAAGATCAAACTTTGCCGAAATGGTTCTGGTAAGAGATTGATCTTCTTCTTTTGTCATTTGCGGGATATTACAGGTGAACAGTAATCTCAGATCACATTTGCAAGTCCCTTCTCAAGTGCAGTGATCTTATCATAAATAGCATCAGCGAGTGCAGCATGTCCAACTTCATCCATATGTTCACGGTCCGTAGTGCTTGGAGAAGCAAAATCAGCGGCATTCAAAAAAGCAGCATGATTTTGGAGTGCAACTTTACGGTATTCATTTGCGAGATTTCTGGAAACGACCTCAGATCTCTCATCGAATTCCGGGTCAAAATCCGCTTCTCCGACACCATGACCAAGATGGATCGGAGAGACGACAAGCAGATCAAAGTGCTGAGATGCATTGAGCCGTGCTTTACGGATCACCTGATCCAGACCTCGGGCGATTACACTGGCGGATGCACCATAGCGGGTCTTGCAGTCGTTCGTTCCGAGCATGATGATTACGAGATCGAGAGGATTGTGCATTTCCACAGTGACACCGATCATATCCAGCCCCCGGCGGCTCTCGCGGAGCTCATCCTGAAAGACAGTAGTCCTGCCGCAAAGTCCTTCCTCTATAATATGATATTCTGGACCAAGCTTCTTCTGAAGAAGAGCAGTCCATCTTGTATTTTCATCAAAGCGTCCGGTCTTATCCGGCTTGTATCCCCAGGTATTAGAATCGCCAAAGCATAAGATATTCATGAGATCACACTCCTTAATCAAACAAAAACCATATAAACATACTAAATAAATATGTTATATATAATAAACGCTTTTTCAGGAAATGTCAATGTACTTTCCGTCAATATTTTATTTTCTCACCGCATTATCATAGAAACGGAAATGATCCGGGCGGTGGCGGGACTGGGTGTACTCAAACATTACGCCGTCACTGTTATACGTCTGGCTGCTGACGACAGCGACACAGTTGTAGTCCCGGATATTCAGGTCGAGATATTTTTCATCGATCTCTGTCACTTTTTCGACGGTCATGATCCTTTTGCTGTTGACGATTCATATGATGCGCGGAACTCCTTATATTTATCAGGGAGAAGAGCTTGGAATGACAAATGCTCATTACAGCGATATTTCCCAGTATCGTGATGTGGAAAGTCTGAACTATTATGAGATCCTTCTTTCAGAAGGAAAGTCAAAGGAGGAAGCACTGGAAATCCTTGCAGCAAAATCCAGAGACAACAGTAGAACTCCAATGCAGTGGTCGGCAGATGTAAATGCAGGTTTTTCAGAAGCGGAACCATGGATTTCTGTAATTGATAATTATAAAGAAATCAATGCGGAAAAAGAAATGCAGGATCCGGATTCTATTTACTCTTTCTATAAGAAACTGGTCGGACTCCGCAAAGAGAAAGCAGTGATCTCTGAGGGAACGATTGAATTTTTTGAGAGAGAAAATGCAGATGTTTTATTATTTCATCAGAAAACCAGGATACCGAGGTGCTCCAGAAGGATCTTGAGCCCAAGGAGAACAAGGATCAGGCCGCCGATAAACTCAGCTTTGCTCTTGTATCTGCTTCCGAAGAAGTTTCCAACAACAACTCCGGCGATGGAGATGACCATGGTTGTGATCCCGATGATGGTGATCGCTTCTACGATCGGAGTTCCGAGGAAAGCAAATGTGATTCCGACAGTGAGTGCGTCAATACTGGTTGCGACAGCGAGAACAAGCATGTTTTTGTGGTCGATCGGTGCGTCCATGACATCGACAACTTCCTCTTCGTTCCATTCCCGGACTGCTTCGATCATCATTTTGCCGCCGATGAAGCCAAGCAGGATGAATGCGATCCAGTGGTCAATGCTTGTGATATATTTCTGGAACTGGCTGCCGAGGAGCCAGCCGACAAACGGCATCAATGCCTGAAATCCGCCGAAGTAAAGCCCGATGATGAGTGCCTGTTTCTTGTTCAGCTTTCTCATACCGAGCCCCTTACAGACAGAAACTGCAAAAGCATCCATAGAAAGCCCAACACCTAACAAAAATAGTTCAATAACGAGTGCCATAACAAAATCTCCTTTTCCTTTTTTCTTAAGAAAGTATCTGAACACGCAAAAAGACTCATGTATGCAGCAAAACAGTACAGACGTACAAAAGCGCTGTATGTATTGTTTTGCTGCATACATGAGTCTCATTCATTAAGATTTGCCAGGTACAAAATACCAGTATGTTGACAAATCACACGTTCTTCGTGCAAATTACTCCCTCACGTAAACTGATTGAGTTTATTTATATCCTGAGATTTGACCTCAGTCGATTGCTCCAACTATAACAAATACGGTGACTCCTGTCAATAAATTTTTTCAATAAAAAAGAAGCAATTGCATAAAGTATGGCATGTGGTTATACTGTTTATGAATAAAGTTAAATAAAACTAACTTAAAATATAAATAAGGAGGAATTAAGTGATGGATATGAATGCGTTTTACGGGATACTGATCCCGTTCATAGGTACCTCGGCGGGAGCCGCCTGCGTCTTTTTTATGAAAAAAGATCTCAACGCCTATGTGCAGCGGTGTCTAACCGGTTTTGCAGCAGGGGTGATGGTAGCGGCTTCGATATGGAGCCTTTTAATTCCGGCGATCGATCAGTCAGTGGAAATGGGAAAATTTTCATTTGTTCCGGCACTGATCGGTTTCTGGATAGGGGTACTTTTTCTGCTGATGCTGGATCACATCGTGCCGCATCTGCATCAGCACAGTGACCAGGCAGAGGAACCAAAAAGCTGTCAGCAGAGGACGACCATGCTGGTGCTTGCGGTCACGCTTCACAATATCCCGGAAGGAATGGCGGTGGGCGTAGTCTATGCCGGATATCTGACAGGGAAAGCGCAGATCACCATGATGGGAGCGCTGGCACTTTCTCTTGGAATTGCGATCCAGAACTTCCCGGAAGGTGCGATCATCTCCATGCCGCTTCGCTCTGAAGAAATGGGAAAAACAAAAGCTTTTGTCGGCGGTGTGTTATCAGGAATCGTGGAGCCGATCGGAGCAGTGCTGACAATTCTTGCAGCCGGGCTGATCGTTCCGGCACTGCCGTATCTTCTGAGCTTTGCGGCAGGAGCCATGCTCTATGTTGTTGTCGAGGAACTGATCCCTGAAATGTCTGTGGGAGAGCATTCGAATATCGGAACGATCTTCTTTGCGGTGGGATTTTCACTGATGATGGTTCTGGATGTGGCATTGGGATGAGCGTAGAATGGAATCACTGATGGTTTTTCTTTTTGACATGCGGGCAATAAAAAAGCTGCCACAGAGGGCAGCTTGCAGGTGTGTTTTGTTGTCTTATCTGAAGGAAATGGACGGTACTGAATTGACAGCAGTGTGAGATTTTTTTACAGTACCGCGATAGATATAGAAGATACCGCCGAAGAATCCGAAGATCAATCCCGCATATCCACCGGTGCAAAGAACAACTGTTGCTTTGACAAGCACAGCCACCTGGAGGAACGGACAGATCAGAGCACCAGCAAGAAGTCCGATCACTGTCCATCCAAGCACCAGAACAGGGAGAAAAACGGATGCGGTAGTATGTTTCTTTGTATTTTTTTTGATATGATTCCATAAAGTCTTATACATTGTAATCCCTCATTTCTTAATGAAAGCAGTTGTTTTTTTGATTTGTTTTCATTATAAAGAGAAATTGTAAAATGCAAATGCAGAGTAATGCAAAATCTATGTAAAATTATGGGTTTTGATCAAATCAGGTAAGCAGTGAAGCAGACCTCGGGTTAGTTTATTAGCATCGGATATAAGAGAAGAAAGATTTTTCGATGCAGAAATCCAGGATAACCATTGTTTCTCTGATTGTATATGATCAATTATTCACAGAGAATTGATAATCTATTAAATCTTGCTGTGGAGGTTATAACGCAGAAACGGGTGAAGCAGAAAATGGAAATCAATGTATTGGAAAACTGCTAGAATATACTGGAAAAAGAGGAGCATATAATAAAGTAAATGTGCTATCTGAAATGAGATCTTTATGCCGGATCAGAAAATAGATAATCTTCTTAATCTTGCAATGGAGGCAACGCCACAGGAACGGGCAAAATCGGAAAATCTGAATGTTGGGTACGATTCAGCCACAAAAGTATGGGATGTGATCATAAAATACAGCGGACCGGAAAGTGGCCTTGGCGGTGATGGAATTCAGGTAGTTCCGCTGTTTGGAGGTTATGCAGTAGTGACTTTACCGGAATCAGAAATTGATGCATACTCAGACAGAGAACAGATTGAATTTATAGAAAAGCCCAAGCGACTTTATTTTGAGACGCTTCAGGCGAGAGAGGCGAGCTGCATCCTGCCGGTACAGGCTGGTGCAAACGGATTGACCGGCGAAGGGATTCTGGTTGGCGTTGTGGATTCCGGAGTGGACTATTTTCATCCGGATTTCAGAAATGAGGATGGCAGCAGCCGGATCCTGCGATTATGGGATCAGAGTCTGGATGGAAAGCCACCAAGAGGTTATGTGACAGGAACTGAATATACGAAAGAAGAAATAGATAAGGCGCTTGTACTTGGGGAAACTGAGGGCAGGCGCCTTGTTCCATCCAGAGATTTCAGTGGACATGGGACAGCAGTTCTTGGAATCGCGGCGGGAAATGGGAGAGCATCAGGAGGAGTAAATCGCGGTGTGGCCTATGAAAGTGATCTACTCGTTGTAAAAATGGGAAATGCACGGGAAAATTCTTTTCCACGGACAACGGAACTGATGGAGGGGATTGATTATCTGATCCGGCAGGCGGTGAAGATGGGAAGACCGATTGCTATAAATATCAGCTTTGGGAATAACTACGGTTCACATCAAGGGGATTCTCTGCTGGAAACATATCTCAGCAACGCAGCGAATGTAGGACGTTCTGTCATCTGTGTAGGAAGCGGAAATAATGGAAATGACCGGATCCATACGGCGGGACAGCTTCGACAGGGACAGACAGAAACTGTGGAAATGAGTATTGGGACTTATGAGACAACTTTGAATCTGCAGTTATGGAAAGCCTATGCAGATGAGATCGAGATTTCCATAGAAACGCCATCTGGCGAAAGACTGCCAACACTTTCGGAAAAAATCGGCACACAGAGATACCGTGCAGGGGAAACAGATTTATTGATTTACTACGGAAAGCCGGGACCTTTTCAGGTAACGCAGGAGATTTATTTTGATTTTATCCCTGTAGAGACATACCTCACCAGTGGAATCTGGAAGATTCATCTGCATGGCAGACGAATCCGGGAGGGTAATTATAACCTGTGGCTTCCGGGGGGAAATGTCCTGAACCCAGTGACCGGATTTTACCGTCCGATCGCTGCAGAAACACTCACGATCCCATCCACTGCAGCCAAAGTGATCACCGTAGGAGCCTATGACTCCAGACTAAACGCCTACGCCGATTTCTCCGGCCGCGGCGGATCGAATCTCTCATTCCCCAAACCGGATCTCGTCGCCCCCGGAGTAAACATCACCGCCCCCACTCCCGGCGGTGCCTATACCACTGTCACCGGAACTTCTTTCTCCACTCCCTTCGTCACCGGCTCCGCCGCCCTCCTGATGGAATGGGGCATCATACAACGAAACGACCCATTCCTCTGGGGCGAGAAAGTCAAAGCCTACTTAAGACGAGGCGCGCAGCCCCTGCCCGGATTTAATGAGTATCCGAATGAAGCGGTGGGGTGGGGGGAGGACGTTATAATAAGGTTACATTGAAGAAAGTCAGTAAAATCAAGTGTTTCCGTTCATTTTCCCAACACAGAAACGAAGCACTTTCACCATGATTTTGAAGAAAATCTGCCCGGGTTGGATTCAAAATAATATGGAAAAAAAGATTTGTAGCAATGACGTAACATGAACATCTGGTTCTGTTACAGATAAAAGTTTAAACGAAAGAGAGGTCACAGTAATATGAAACTGACTTATACAAATGTAAATGGATACCTGATTCCGAACCTCACCTATAAATCCGGTGAGCAGATGGAGCAGCTTGGCAAATATGGATTCTTACGCAGAGATTATCTGAAGAACCATCGAAATTCAACGTATCAGGTGATGCTCTTACAGGATACCATTGGAGCGCATCTTCTGGAAGTGGACAAGGCAGCCAGGGAACGGGAAGAAGTGATTCTGAAACAGTTGGAAGAAAAAGAACCACTGCCGGATAAGGAGAAAAATCAGATGGCATGGGTAAGAGCTGCCAATCAGCACAGAGCGATTGCAGAAGAGATTATCCTGAAAGAATTGATTTATGTATAAGGATTGTCAGTAACTAATCTGGCAGGTAACTGATAAAAATAGAATATTGTGAGCGAAGTAAGGCGTGAGTCATAAGATATGGCTTGCGTCTTTTTCTTTGCCTGAAAGGAAGTGATAAGTTTGAATAAGAAGTTTTTGAAGCATTATATGGAAACCAATCCGGAAGGGACAGCACAGACCTATATTTTTCTGGTGGACAATCAGGATATCGCATTGAATATTGTGATGTCAGGTTATCAGGCGCTTTGTCTGGTGCAGGAAGATGATGGATATTATTTCAGTGCAGATTCTTTTATAGAGGAAATGAGATCTATTCAGTTTACTGGAAGCTGTCAGAGTGCCTATCATTATGTGACTGCCTGTACGGTGAAGTGGATGAATGATAAGTTACAGACATTTTTCAAAGACGCTGGTCTTGATGGAAAAGCGGGCTGGCAGTTGTTCAAAGAGAAGGAGTACCTTGGCAAACTGGATAATCAGAAAGAAGTTGAGAAATTACTGGAAAAGTATATTCTTCGGTTTGAGCGAGATCCGAAAGAAGAACCGGAACTGAGCCGTTTTCACTTATTTGATGCAAAAGGAAATGTGAAAGGTGTCCGGGATATGGAGATTGTAGATTACCTGGTGGAGAATGTTCAGTTTTTTGTGGTGGGAATCACACCGTATTATTATGAGCATGGTGTTTTCCTGGAAGACCATGATGGGGTAAGAATGAAATACCGTATCCAGAAGCTGATCTATCGTGACCAGGTACAGAGTGGAGTGATCAAAAGAATCTATAATCTGCTGATCGCACAGCCAAAAGTTCACCGAGAGGCATATGAACTAAATAAACAACCTGTGAGGTGGATCAACTTCAAAAATGGATATTACGATCCGGTTACGGGTGAAATGCTGGAACACAATCCGGATTATCTGACAATCAATCAGATTCCATTTCCCTATTATCCAGAGGACTGTGAGCAGGTGTTACAAGGTGGAGAAAATATCAAAAAGTATCTTGCATCGTCTCTTCCAAATAAAGAAGAACAGCAGACATTCTGGGAGTATTTTGGATACTGCATGACACAGGATACGCAGTTTCAGAAATTCCTTACACTGAAAGGAAATGGTGGAACCGGAAAGTCTGTGGCAGTATCACTGATCCAGTATGTGGTTGGAATCACCAATATGTCCAGCATTTCTTTACAGGATTTGAACAAACGATTCTATGCCACAGGAATGTACGGAAAGCTACTAAATGCCTGTGCGGATATTCCATGTAAAGCAATGGAGAACACAGATGTATTAAAGAAAGCAGTCGGTGAAGATACACTGATCTATGAGAAAAAGGGACAGGATGCAATCCATTTTCACTCTTATGCAAAGTTACTCTTTTCTACCAATGAAATGCCGCAGAATCTTGAGGATAAGTCGGATGCTTTTTATCGCAGACTACTGATTCTTGATATGAACCGGGTAGTAAAAAGTGGTGAAAAAGATCTGCACTTAAAGGAAAAGGTACAGGCAGAATCCGATTATGCAATTCATATGGCGATGATTGCATTGAAAAATCTGTACGAACAGGGAAAGTTCACGGAGAGCGAACACAGCAAAGAATGTGTAAGAGAAGTGCAACGGACGTCAGATAGTATCTGTGCTTTTATTGATGAGTCATTGGTGCGTGCCAAAGGAAAACGTCTGAAACGAAGTGAAGTGTTCCATATGTATGAGGAATACTGCAAAGAGAATGGCCGACAGGGGCATGGTAAATCCAACTTTTTCAGGAATATGACAGATAAAGGTTTCCTTCTGAAGCAGTACAATGGTGAGTTTTATTATCAGGATATTGCAGTTAAGGAAGAAGATTTTTGTCCTGTAGATCCAGAAGAAAGAATACCTTTTGAAGAAACAGATACAGATTATAAACAGTTACAGTTAAATATGAATCAGGGAATTAAGGGCATTTAGGGCAAAATAAGCAAAAAGAAATGTTACCGGAGCAGGAGAAATAACAAAGATAGCTGCCAGAGTACATAAAATTTTGCTTTTTTTACGCTGACTGCCCTTTTTCATGTATCAATGTTCTAGCTGATACAAATATAGGTTTTTCCCGAATTTGGGAAAAAGTAAAAAAATAAAAATTAAGAAAGTGTGAGGTATGATTATGAGAATGATGAAAAACAACAATAATGAGACAGTTATGGTGATCGGGATTGATCATGGGTATGGAAACATGAAAACAGCCACCAGATGCTTTCCAGCCGGTGTAGCCAGATATGACAAGGAGCCAATCTTCCAGAATAATCTTCTTGTTTACAATGGCATGTATTACCAGATCGGAGAGGAACACAAGGAGTTCTGTGCAGAGAAAACGCAGGACGAGGACTATTATGTGCTGACACTGGCGGCTGTCGCAAGGGAACTGGATGGGAAAGGTATGAAGCGGGCAAAGGTACACATTGCAGCCGGACTTCCACTTACCTGGGTAGCTACACAGAAAGAAGATTTCCAGAAATATCTTCTCCAGAATGAATGTGTGGATTTTACATTCCGCAATAAAGAATATCATGTGGAGTTTGCAGGAGCTGATATTTACCCACAGGGATTTGCAGCAGCTTTTTACCGTTTACAGGATTTCAAAGGAATCAACATGCTGGCAGATATTGGAAATGGCACTATGAATATCATGTATATCAATAATTCCCGTCCATTAGAGAAGAAATGCTTTACAGAGAAATATGGAACGCATCAGTGTGTGCTTGCTGTAAGAGAATCCTTGCTGAAAGAACTGGGAACGGTGGTAGACGATCTGGTGATTGAGCAGGTGATCCGTACCGGGACAGCAGATATTGGTGAGAAATATCTGACAGTCATTCGTAAAGCTGCCAGAGATTATACGAAAGAAATCTTCCATAAGCTGAGAGAACGGGAATATAATCCAGAACTGATGCGTCTGTATGTGGTCGGCGGTGGCGGTTGTATGATCCAGAATTTTGGAGAATATGACAAGAGCCGGGTAACGATTGTACGGGACATCTGTGCCACAGCGAAAGGCTATGAAGCAATGACCGTAAGGAAGATCCAGAGAAACGGAGGGATGCTTGTATGAGAAAAGAACGGAAAATCATCAATACAAATATCCGTTTGAACCTTTGTGATGAACAGGACAGGCAGGCATGGGAATATTTGCAGACGATGGACAGGAAAAAATATAAATCGTACACCAGAGCAGTTGTAGTTGCTTTAAACGATTATTTTTCCAGAGAGTACAGGAATGAAGCAGATCCGTATCTGGAAACCAGAGAAAAGGAAGATGCATTTCTGGAAAGAGTGGAAACAGCTGTCCGGGATGGGGTGAAAGAATCTGTCCCGATGGCTATAGCGAAGAATCTGATGGAAATGCTTGTACCGTTTGTAAAAGAATCGGTGGGAGAAATTAATTTGCCGGACAGAACACTAACAATGGAGAAAACGGATGAAGAGATCGCAGAAGATAATCTGGACTGGGAGAAAGAAGCTGATATGGATGCAGCACTGGATTTTGCAGACAGTTTTTAGCTGATTATAAAAGAAAAGCAGTCTGGCTTACATAAAATAAATCAGACTGCTTTAAGTGGAGCTATTCTTTTTTCTTGGGTAAGGACGTTTATCATCTGTCAGGTTTAGCAGATAATCAACGCTGGTATTATGAAATTCAGCCAGTTTAATCAGAATGTGAGTAGGGATATCGACATCACCACATTCATAATTACTGTAAATACGCTGACTGCAATTTAGGATTTCACCCATATTCTTCTGCGTAAGGTCACGATCTTCACGCAGATCCCGTATTCTCTGATACATGTGTTTCACCTCTAGCATAATAATAACTTAGCGAGATATTCACTATTGAAATATAGCGAGAAATTCGCTACACTGAATTTAAAAATGTAGGAGGGAGAAGTACAGAGTGAAAGAGAAAGTGAAAAAGGTGCTGGTGTGGATTTTTGAGTTTGTCTTATTTTGTGGATATTTCTATGTTTTATTCGTGAATCTGGTATGTGGATTTGGATATGGAGGGATAAGCAGCAGAGGACAGGCAATAAAGATTTTGTGTGCTTCGTTCTTTCTTGCAGCGGGATTGCCAGGATTGATCTGGTATCAGCATCGCAGACTTATGAAACTGGAGAATTTATTACATGACCTGCTTGAAATTTGCGATAAAATAAAATAGCAGTAACAGGAAAAAGGACTGACAGTAAAGAATAGTTTTACGAAAACAGAATAGCAGAAAAAGACAATAGCAGTGATAGCATTTCAGACATTATGAGTTGGAGAAATGTTCATGACTGCTATTTTTATGCCTTTCAGCAGAAATAGAAAGCAGTTCAGAAAAAGAAAGACAGAAATAACAGGGAAATATGGCAGAAAGGTGTTTGCAGATGAGAGGGGTGTACAAACAGGCAAAGAAAAGATATAGGGTGCCGGATACGGCACATGATTGTCCGATACTTCGCATCGGAGTGGTGCATGACTAGCCTGTTTCAGAAAGGGAAAATCTATGAAAGGTGGAGCTTTTCTTTTTCTTCCGCAGTCGGCTCCTGCACCACAAACCCACCGTCATCTCCATTTGGATTTGATAATGTAGGGTGGAAAATATTGCCTGGCGGGTGTCGATTCAGTGGTGGGGAGATGACAGGCAAGTTTCGCAGAGTGGCAAGCCACTCTGCACCGGAACCAGCCTTTGGGCTGTTCCTAAACTTGCCAGAGGGCTCTGCCCCTTGGAACCCCGGTACGCCAATTAGTAAGTATTCCTGCGAAATGTCCACCGGACATTCCTACGGAACACTTACTAATTGACTAGGACGCTGTCCTGCACCTGTATAAGAGAGCGTTGCACTCTCTTATAAATCTCCTGCAAATATGCCACCAGAATGCTGTGTCTGTTAATAAAGAATGAAAAATCAAGCAAAGAAAGGAGATAAAAGCCTATGAGAAAACGAAATCATACAGTAACTATACGAATGAATAAAGCGGAATACAATCTGCTTCAAAACAAAGTGAAAGAATCTGGAAGAACACAGCAGGAAGTTGTGATAAAAGCAATCGCAGACTTGAAGATAGCATCGGCAGAGGAAGTGGAAGAACTGAAAAGATTGAACCAGATGTTTGCAGATATTCTTTGCCAGCTCCGGGGAGCAACTACAAATATCAATCAGATTGCAAGGAAGCTGCATACAGATGGAGAAATCCCAAATGACAGTATGCTGTATTTCCTCAATAAAAATATTCTCAAGTATCGGAAGGAGAGTGAGAGGATATGGCAGTTAATAAGACGATTAATAAGCGGACAAATACACATGGAGCAATGAGAAACTGTATCGAATATGTGTTACGACAGGATAAGACCAGCGAACCGCTTACCTATGTAACAGGCCCGTACCGCCATGATGAGATTATCTATGATCTGGTGTACAGAACCTTTCTGGAAGAAAAGAAGTTGTGGGATAAAGACACCGGGAGAATGTACGCCCACAACATTATTTCCTGGCATAAGGACGAGCAGATCACCCCAGAGCAGGCATTTAAATTTGGAAAAGAGTTTGCGGAAAAATGGTTCAGTGGATTCCAGACTTTAGTAGCGGTACATAAGGATAAAGACCATATCCATTGCCATCTGGTTACAAATTCGGTGAGTTATGAAGATGGAAGAAAGCTGCATAACACCAGAAAAGATCTGGAACGTATGAAACAGCTTACCAACCAGATGTGCCGGGAGCGAGGGCTGACCGTTGCCGAAAAAGGAAAGCACTTTGATGGAAGCCAGATTGAAAAAGGGGAAGTCATTGCATGGAGCAAAGACAAATATAATTTGTTCCGTCAGCAGGTAAAGGATAGCTTTGTAGCGGACTGTGCAATGGCGGTGCTAAAAGCACTGGAAAATTGTATCAGTAAGGAAAAATTTATAGAAAAAATGAAGCAGTTCGGGTGGAACGTAAACTGGACAGAGAAACGGAAACACATCACATTTCAGAATCAGGATGGGAAGAAAGTACGTGATAGTAATCTGTCCAAAACATTCCATCTGGACATCAGCAAGGAGGGCTTAGAGAATGAATTTAATGGAAATAGGCAAAAAGCCAGAGATGCATCCGACAGGAACAGCAGATCAGACGAAGAACTCAGAAACTATTACAGAGAGCTTGACGCAGCCATCGCAGACGCCAGAGGAATCACTGATCAAGCTCAAAGTAGAGAGGGATATTCTCGTACAGAGTTTCGAGAAGGCGAAAGAGTTCATGCGAAAACAAAAACAGCAAATACAGATGCTGGAAGAAGAGAAACAGACGATCTCATCCGACAGGCAGAGATTGCGAGAAGAAGTTCGGAAATCAACCGTAGAAATTCAGCGTCTGACAACCGAGCTGTCCGAAACGCAGAAACTGAATCAATCGCTTCAGCAGAGCAACGACGATCTGAGGAACAGAAACGGTTTGCAGAGCAGGAGCGAGCAAGAGCAGCTCGAAGAAGAGATAAAAGACGTTCGGGACCAGAACTCTAAATTGCAGATACAGGTGAACAAATCATCTGTTGAAGCAGTGGATGATGCACAGAAGAAACAAAAAGAAGCGGAGAAAAAGACAGAGCAGGCAGAAACCAAAGTACGCAATGAAAAGAAACGGGCAGAGCTGGAAATCCGTAAAGCCAGAAAGAAAGCAAAAAGAGAAATTAATGATATGAAAGAAAATATGTACGTTTGGAGTTGGGGATATATTATGATTATTGTTTGTTCACTTGTTCAGAATGGGGCATTTCAAAGGGATATTCTTCAACTAGGAAAAAAAACAATTGAATGGTGGCTGGAATATGCAGAGTGGTTTGAGAACTTGGAGTATCTCGGATATTCAGCAGGAGAAGTGTTATTTGAACGTAGTTTTACAATGATTCTTATTATTTTTGGAATTATGGGAAGTGTTTTTCTTGTCTGGAAAGCAACTATACAGTACAAAAAAATATGGGATAGTATGTATAAAACAGTTCTTATCTTGAGTGTTTCGTTTATTGCAGTTTTGGGAAATATGATTCGTGAAGTTATTCCCATTAATTTATTAGTTATTGTTTGCTTTATTAATATTGGGACTGTTTGGATTAGGAAGTATTTAGAAAATAAATATTCCTAAAAAATTTGCAGGTATAGACAGGGAATAGGATGTGTTTATATTTCCTGTCTTTTATATAACCAGTTAATATATATTGCTATAAAATAAAATTGAGATGAAAGAATTAAGTGACTAATAGCTGTTGGAATTGAAAAAATAGACAAAAAATTGTAGATTACAATTTAAAATTGACGGAACGATAAAATTGAGATATACTTTTATAGGTTATACTAAGGCGATTTTCGCATTTTGAAATGGAGGATTAATCGATGGCTGTTAGCTATAGAAAACTTTGGAAACTTCTTATAGATAAAGATATGAAGAAAAAAGATCTTCGTTTATCTTCTGGAATTAGTACAAATGCATTAGCTAAATTAGGAAAAAATGAAAGAGTAACAACAGATGTAATTGATAAAATATGCTGTGCACTTAATTGTGATGTTGGAGATGTGATGGAGATCGTTGAGGGTGAAGAAAATATGAATGGAGGACATCATGATGAACATTGAGTTTCTCCAAAAGTATGCGATGACTGGAATATGGGAAACGGAAGATCTTAGATCATATAAGACAGATCTTTTACTTATGGCACAGCAAGAACAAAAGAAATTTAAACCTTTGAAAAAAGAAATGTATTCGGGTAACAAGATACAGATTATAGATTTTTTTAGTGGGGCAGGAGGAACTTCACTTGGATTTGCTGCGGTTAATGACATTATCCCCATATTTGATTTTTTGGGAGGCTGTGATATAAATAAGTTTTCGGCAGAAAGTTATGCACATAATTTTGATACACCTGTTATAAATAGAGATATTATTGAATTGGCAGAAGATAAGGAAGAATTAATCAAAGTACTTGATACTATAGGATATGATAAAATGAAACCAACAATTTTAATTGGTTGTGCACCATGTCAAGGATTTACGTCTCATAGAAAAAAGCATTGGAATGAAGAAGATGATCATAGAAACAATCTTGTGAATGTGTTTGCTGATATTGTGAGTTTTATTCAGCCCATAGCTTTTGTAATGGAAAATGTACCAGAGTTCTTATCAAATAGATATTGGAAATATTTTTATGCAGCAAAAAATAGGTATGAACAGGAAGGATACATTGTTAAAGAAAATATATACAATGCTGCATCTTTTGGGGTTCCACAAGAAAGATTCCGATCTGTTGTAATAGGAATGAAAAAAGAATTTATATTACCAGAAGGATATTTGGAACCTAAAAATTATAAAACTGTTAGAGAGGCGATAGGAGCATTAAAACCTGTTGCTGCGGGAGTTGCAGATCCATCGGATCCTATGCATAAAAGTGCAGCACATAAAAAAAGTACCATTGCTGTTTTAAAACAGGTACCTCATGATGGAGGAAACAGACCAGCAGGTGTTGGTCCAGCGTGCCTTGATCGCACAAAGGGATTTTCGGATACCTATGGGAGATTGTATTGGGATCGACCATCAATTACTATAACACATTATGCTCGTAATCCTGCAAGTGGAAGATATACACATCCAGAACAGGATAGAGGACTTACTGCTAGGGAAGCGGCATTGCTTCAGAGTTTTCCAATTGGATTTGAATTTTTAGGGAAATCAGATGATGTATATCGCCAGATAGGAGAAGCAGTTCCCCCGCTTTTTTCAGCCGGGATAGCGATAGACATGTTAATAGAAATATTGTCAGTAGAGCCAACAAAGCAACAATTGAAAGAAGGTCCACAATCAATAGAGAAACCTGTCAGTAGTTCTTACTCAAGTGTTATTGCGGGAATAAAAACAAAACGAAAAGAGGAACTATATGGTTAAATATACATGTATAGATAGCTTTTGCGGAGCTGGTGGTTTGGGGCTTGGGTTACAGCAAGCGGGATTTGATATTCGTTTGAGCTTTGATATTGATAATCGGTGTATTAAAACAATAGAAGCAAATAAAAAATATTTTAGTCATCCAGCATTTACTGCAGATATAAATGATATGTTGGATGGAAGAGCTTTGAATATTTGTAAAATGCAACGAGGAGAATTGTTTCTTCTTGCAGGAGGGCCACCTTGCCAAGGATTTTCGGTGCAGAGACGAGGTGCAGATGAGGATCCGAGAAACCAGCTTGTTTTTAAGTATGCACAATTGGTAGATGAATTATACCCTCGATATTTTGTTATGGAAAATGTTTCAGGAATTGCGGGAAAAAGAGGGAAAACAATTCTGGAGGAACTTCTTGATAAACTAAAAAACATTGGATATACAGTTCATATTAAGCTTTTGGATGCCCAGAATTATGGAGTTGCACAAAGAAGAAAAAGATATATTATTATTGGTGAACGAAGTGATATGGGAGTAAATTACGAATATCCGAAAGAAATGGAGAAACATTACACGGTTAGAGATGTTATAGGAAGTTTGCCAGAGCCGCCTGAAGATGGAAGTGATTATCCCGGTATTTCGTTGCATAGGCGTGATAGGTTGTCGGAAATTAACCTTAAAAGGATTAGAGCTTTAAAACCGGGACAAGGACGAGAGTATCTTCCTAAAGAGCTTTTAGCTGATTGCCATAAAATAGATAGTTCTGTGATTGGATACAGAAATGTTTATGGAAGGATGGCGTGGGATGAGGTTTCGCCAACCATTACAGCAAGATTTGATAGCTTTACAAGAGGAAAGTTTGGTCATCCAGAACAGGACAGAAGTATTTCTCTTAGAGAAGGTGCAATGCTACAAACTTTTCCTAAAGACTTTCTTTTTACTGGAAGTAAAGTTGATATGGCAAGACAAATAGGTAATGCAGTGCCGCCATTGCTTGCTAAACAGATTGGAACTAGTATTATTGATTGTTATAAAAGGAGTGGTAAAATCTAATGTCATACAATGCTATTATGAAGACGTATTTGAAAGCACTTCAGAATCAATATAAAAATGCTATGAACAGTGGCCAGTACACTGCAGAATTATCCTATAGAATGCCACTGGATGCAATGGAAAAAGCACTAGCTAAAGAATTCAATCCAAATGAGGAGATAGATGTTATTCTTGAACCTACAACACAGGGGAGAGTTGGCCGTCCAGATTGGCGAATCCATAATAAACAGACTATGGGGATATATGGATACATTGAGGGAAAAGGACTTTCAGAGGAAGAATTTGATACAAAACCTTATGCAACACAAATAGAAAAATACCTTACACTGGGGCATAAGCTTATTATTACTGATGGGTTGGAATTTGTATTTTGTATGAGTAAGGACAGTGAACCGGCTGTTATATCTGTTATAGAAAAAGAGAAAATGCATACGAAAGATTGGTCTGCTCAAACGCTTAATCCACGTTTTGAAGTTTATATGAGAGAATTCTTCAAAAACCCATCAGCACAGCAGATGAATGAATCAAAATTGGTAGAACTAGTTGCTGTGAGAACAAGAATGTTGGCAGATGATATTTTAGAATTGGCAAATATTCCAGTTGAGGAAGCAATGAATGATAATGAAAGAGAAGTTATTATCTTGCTTCAACAAATGCGAAAATTGGTTTATAACCATAATGACTCGAAGTTGAGAACGGCAGACGTATTTGCTGATTTTACAGCACAAGTTATTATGTTCTGTCTTTTATATGCTCATAGAGTTTTGTGTTTACCAGAAGATACTCCAACTGAAAAAGAAAGAAAAATTATAGCCTATATTAAGGAAGATTTATCAGAGGGTGAAGCATTAACACCATTTAGAAATCTTATGCTTTATTTAAGAGATCATTCAGACAAGAATTTTTTTATTAATCAACGGATAGATGAATGTATTAAGTTTTTGTCTTTTATAAAAATGACAGATCAGCAATTAGTTAATCCAGATTATCATCAATTGTTTGAGCTGTTTTTGTCAAAATACGATGCAAAATCAAGATTCGATTTTGGTGCTTATTATACACCTAAAGCACTTGCAGATTTCGTGGTGAAATTGACAAATTATGTTGTGTCAAAGAATTTTTCGGGAAAAAGTATTTATGATGATGGAAATACCATTATAGATCCTTGTTGTGGAACAGGATCATTTATGGAAGAAGTGATTAACCATGACCCAGGAAATGGTGCATATACACTTTGCGGAATAGAAATTCTTCCAGCACCATATATGTTGGCGAATTATAGAATGGCTGTTTTGAAAAAGCAAGATGAAACGAAAAGAAACAGCGTGCATATTTTACTGGCAAATACATTGAGTAATAGTGTATTTAACGGAGATGCAAATAAAGATTCTATTGAAGGCAGAGAATTATTGGAAGCAAGTCGTATCTCTAATATGCCATTGAAATTAGTTATAGGAAATCCCCCATGTTCGGATACGATAAGAGATAATACAGATAAAGACTTTTCTATTATAAATCATCTTATGGAGGACTTTAGACCACCAAAAGAATTGAGAAGAGGTAGACAAAATATTCAGAAACAGATTAATAATCCATTTATGCAATTTTTAAGATGGAGTTGTAAAAAACTGTTGGATTCACCGAATCATTCAGTACTTTCATTAGTGGTGCCATTGTCTTTTTTGGAAGCAGAATCATATAAATATGCTAGAAAATATTTGTGTGAAAATTTTTCTGATGTATGGATTGTATCTGTAGATGCAGATGCAAGAACAGGAGCCAGAAGTGATAGTTTATTTCACACACTTCAAGGGCGTGCAGTTATTGTTTTGACGAGAAAATATGGAGATGATACATCAATAACAAAGCTTCATTATTGCGATTATTCACATTGCATGCGAATAAATAAAGAACAATTATTAAATGAGAGTATTGAGAAAATTGTATCGAGATTTGACACATATGATATTGCTAATGATACATTCGCATTTTCTCCAGCAAAGCCATTTAATACGGAAATGTATAAAAAATTTTGGCCTGTTAGTGGAGAAAAAAAACAAGCAGCAATTTTTATTAATCACTGTTCTGGAATAAAGCTTGCACCAACCGCAATGTTTACGCATGTTAAGGCTCCTATGTTAAAAAGACGGAGTCGCGATATAGCTATAAATGGAGCAACAGAGGCAAGTGCATGGTTTGCAAAGCAGGATAAACCACCTAAAATTGAAAAAATAATGGCATTTGAAAATGCATTGAATGAATGCGAGAACAGAAGTGTGATGGATCAGACTCTTGCTGATAATATAAAGCCATATTCATTCCGGCCATTTTTTACATCTAATGTGTTGTTATGGAAAGAATTATTGGTTAAATATAGCCATATCGGAGGTGGAGGAACACGTCTTAGACCGGAAATAATAAGTGCATATAATCATAAAGATACAATTGGATTTGCTATGGCACATGCTCCCAAAGATTTGAATCCTACATTGTCACAGTTTGTTTCATTTTGTTGGTATTATCCAGATAATGATATGTGTACGCGTGGCAACTCTCACATTTATGTGAATCAATATCCAGATAAAAAAAGTGGAAAAATGTTATCCAATATATCTGCTGATATTCTTCATAGGGTTATGATGATGCTTGGAAAGAATGAGCATGAAAGTGCTAGAGATCTGGTGTTTTATATCTACGCAGTATTATGTTCGCAAGTTTATCTCGATGAATTTGAAGGGGCACTTTTTACTGTAAATCAGTCAGATAAGCGAGCAAGAGTCCCTGTTGTAGCTGATAAGGATATTTTTCTTAAAATTGCTCGAATTGGAGAAAAAATTGCCGAATTAGAAAAAGTAGACTATGTTCCGGAGAATATTTTGAACTATGATTATGACCAAATTATGGAAGAAGTGCCGGTGGGATTTGAATTAAAGAATGTTGCACATCCATTTGATGCCGAAAATGAACAATTATTGCTCACGGATGGGAAAGAAACAATAAGAATTAAATGTCCCTTATCATTACAGAGGTTAAATATATCAGGATATGATGTTATAAAGTCAGTATGGTTAAAATTTAATTCTTATGATTTTACTCATTGTGAATTTAATCGGGAGGATATGAAGAAACTTTTAAATTTCCTTAATACAATTGCAACTCATGAGAAAATGGTCAAAAAATTGGATGAGGAGATTGCTCTGGTTCTAGCTGGAGAAGTGAAGTTGATTGAATATCAAAATTGATCTGTAATACTGGAAAGTCACAATGGAAATATGTTCTTTTGTGATTTTCCACATATTATGAGGGAAAGTTATTAAAAAAATATGAGGCAGGATACTTCTGATAAAAAAGTATTTTAAGATAAAGATAGTACACAAATTAATTCGGTGTGTATCATTGGAAAGGATGTAAATATGTATATATCGAAAATAAAAATTAAAAACTACAGATTGCTTATAGATGCTGAATTAGAAGTTGATGCTAAGACTACGTTAATTGTTGGTCGAAATAATACAGCTAAGACATCATGTTTGGCATGTATAGAAAATGTATTGAATGGACGTCCATTTTCCTTTGATGACTATCCGTTGGTTAAAAGAAAAACATTGTATGAAATAATAGCTTCATTTATGTCAAAAGAAATTTCTTTTGAATCGTTATGCGAGCAATTAGAACCAATATCTATAGAGTTCCTTGTAGATTATTCTTTAGAAGATTCAGAGGATAATTTAGGGGCACTGTCGCCTTTTATTATAGATGTGGATATAGATACTACCACTGCATTAATTCGTGTGGAATTTCGCTTAAAGCCAGATGAAAAAGTGTTATGGAAAACTTTGGAAGAAAGCTATTACCAAAATGGTGTTTTTGCACCATCAGATGAGGCCCGGGATGTTATCAGTACTAATTTTTCAAAACTTTTTGAATTAGTAATTTATGCAGTGAATCCTAAAAATCCAAAGGAAACACAGATAAAGAAACATAAAGAATTGGAAGAACTTTTCCCATTTCATATTATTCCGGCAGAACGTCTCCTTGGAGAGGACGGAACACAGAATAGTTCTCTTTCTTCGCTTATTTCAGAATTTTTTGAAATGAATGAAGAAGAACTGGATCCAAATGTTGCAGAAAAAGTCAAGGAGTTGCGTGCTATTGTAGAGAACGCAAATAAAAATGTTCAGAAACAAAGTGATAGCATTTTAAGTTCACTTGTAAATGATTCAGTTGGGTTTGGGTATCCAAATGGAGAAGAACTTCAACTAGGAGTTACTACTCAATTAAGTATTGATGATCAGATAAAAAATCAAACCCAGCTTTCATACACCGCAGGTACAAGTAATGAATGTCTTCCTAGTGCATATAATGGATTGGGATATAAAAATCTAATTAAAATGGAGTTTCTTCTTGCGGCATTTGCGAAGAAGATAGAAAAGTGCGGAAATGCTTGTATACCATTACTTTTTATTGAGGAACCGGAATCTCATATGCATCCACAGATGCAACATGCTTTTGCGGAATATTTAGAAGCGTTCCTTGGAAAAATTACTTCTGTAGGAATTCAGACTCTTTTAACTTCACATTCTGCTCATGTTGCTAATACTATGGCTTTCTCAAAAATTCGATATGCACAAAAAACAAAAGAAGGCGTTATTTATAGAAATTTAAATTCATTTGCACAGGAGAATCCAGATAATAGTGATTTTATTAGGAAATATCTTACATTAACCAAATGTGATTTGTTTTTTGCGGATAAAGCAATTTTGGTTGAAGGAGCAACAGAACGGTTATTAATACCTGATATGATAGATAAGTGCGATAAGTCAGGAGATTTTAGTTCACAGAAATATAAATTACCAGCTCAATATTATACTTTAATTGAAATCGGTGGTGCGTATGCTTATAAGTTTATTCCATTTATTGAGTTTTTAGGTATTCCGTGTCTTATACTTACGGATGTAGATTCTGTATTGGGGCAAGAAGGTAAAAATGGACAAATATATTATAGATCTGTTCCGGTTTCGTGTGGTGAAACGACATCTAACGAAACTTTAAAATGGTGGATTCGAAAGAATAAAGGGTTGTCACATGATGATAAAACCAAAATTAATTTGGCAGATATAATATCAATGTCTTCTGACGATAAAACCAGAGGAAAATGTCATATTGAATTCCAAACAAAAGAGAATGAATTATGTGGACATTCTTTAGAAGAAGCTATTCGGAATGTCAATCGTTCACATTATGGATTAAGTGATAGCCCGACTGAAGGTGATCTTGAGTTCTCTGGAAAATGTAAAACAGATTTTGCACTTAAACTCATTTATGAGTGTACTGATTATAACATTCCGGAATACATTAAATCTGGATTAATATGGCTTAATAACCAAAAGGTACTTGAATAAAAAGGATGATGGAGTATGTGTGAAAATTATCATGGTGCAAATTATGAATTAGCAAAAGCTGAGGCTGATAAAGTAGACGAGCAAATTATTGAAGCATTACGAGAGGGGCATAGTTTTCGAGTTGAAGCAGGTGCTGGTTCGGGAAAGACTTATTCGCTTAATAGAGTCATTGAATGGATACAAGAAAATATGTGGTTTAAATATAGCCGAAAAAAGCAAAATGTAGCTTGTATTACATATACGAACGCTGCTGTAGAGGTAATCACAGAAAGATTATCAAAAGATTCATTTATTATTCCATCTACAATTCATTCGTTTGCTTGGAATGCAATCAAACAATATCAAAGTTATCTTGTGGATGTTGTAACAACAGAACCTGATTTTTTAGCAGATGAAGGTGATTTTTTTAAGATTAATGAAGTTACATATACTTTAGGGCACCGGTATAAGGAAAATGGAGTTCAGTACCTTTATCATGATGATGTCCTTAAGCTGTTTTGCAAACTCTTGGATAATGCAAAATTTCGACGTGTATTTTCTGATAAATATCCTTTGATTTTGATTGATGAATATCAAGACTCCTATAAACCAATCATCGAACGCTTTGTTAAATATTTTATTGCAGAAAAGAAATCTCCACAATTTGCTTTTTTTGGAGATGCGTGGCAAACAATTTATCAGTCAAATAAAGCTTGTGGGATTATAGAACATAAAAATTTGGAAGTGATAAAAAAAGGTGCAAATTTTAGATCTTCGCCAAGAATTGTTCAACTTCTGAATGATATACGGCCAGATTTGCCACAAACATCTGCAATAGATAACTTTCAAGGGGAAGTAGTTGTAATCACATGTGAGGATTATGATGGAGAACGTCGTACTGATCGTAATTTTCAAGGCGAATTGCCTCCAGAAGAGTTAAAAATACGTTTAAATAAAATCTCCGAAGAAATAAAACAAAATACAGCGGATACTGATACATTAAAAATTTTAATGATTACACATAAAGTATTGGCTGCACAACAGGGATATGAACGACTTTTAAGTATCATTAACGATGGTTTACGTGACAAGGAAGATCCCTTTCTTTTGTTTTTTATGGATACCGTTGAACCAATCTACCATGCATTAGAAACGTTAAATATGCAGTTGCTTTTTGATACTCTAGGAATTAAGAGATATCCTATTACTAAAAAATCGGAGAAAGAGAAGTGGAAAATTTTTCAAGAGAAATTACGAGAAGCAAGAGAGAAAAGAGCAATTGATGTTATTGAGGTTATAAATGAAACAAAATTAATTCCTTTTCCACCTAAATTGGATGGATGGTATCATTTGTATCATAATGCACCGGGAACAATATATTCATCGAATACGTCAATTCAAGCATTTTTGGAGTTGGATTATACGCAATTCATTTCAGCAATAGAATTTTTATATCCTGAAGCGTTATTTTCCACAGAACATGGAGTCAAAGGAGAAGAATATGACAATGTTATTTTTGTCATTAGTAGGGGCTGGAATATGTACCAGTTTGAAACATATGCACCTATGATAACTGGAAAGGCTTCCATTCCGAGTGGAAAGCAGATTTCTTTTGAACGAAATCGTAATTTGTTTTATGTTTGTTGTTCAAGGCCAAGAAAACGGTTATTTTTCTTTGTGACGATTCCTATAGATCAGACTTTTAAAGAATTTTTAATGGAACTTGTTGGAACAGAAAATTATTATACCTATAGCCAATATATTAAAATGGATGAAGAGTAAACATTGTGCAATATTAAAAGGTCGAAGAAATTAAATGAATAAGGCTCATAGTCACTACATAAAGTAGAGGATTATGAGCCGATTTGGGTTAATACGAACATGTTCGCCATTGTCTCTTGGGTTCAACTTTTCCGCACCCGTCACAGGTCTGTGGCCAGTTGATTTTCCACTCAAAATATTCATCTCTGGTAATCTTACCGGATTTCAATTCTTCTTTTCTGAGAATCCATTCTTTCATAAAATCATTGAGAAGCCCATAATTGAACCACATACCAACAGGTGGATGAGCAGGCCAGTTATCAGAATCGTGATAACGGACAGCGGTATCCTCATTAGAATTGCATTTTTCACCCGGATAGGTTTCTAACTGAAAGAGATTGATAGCTGCCGGGTTAAATTCATCAATCCAGAACAGGATTTCCATAAGTTCAGAAGCATCCATAGTAGTAGGCTCATGCAGTGCCAGTGGATTTACGTCCAGAATCTTAGCCATTTCTGTTACCAGATCCTTACGGGGAACCCTGTAATTCGTTTCGTACTGGGCAAGGCGGTTTGCCCCTTTATCGCCCCAACCGAGGGCAGCACCAAGTTCTGCCTGTGTCATATTCCGGAATGTCCGGATTTTTTTTATTTTATCACCGATTGTCATATCAGATTTCCAACTTTCTTTTTGATAAATCTATTTTACTACCAAAAACATGGAATGTAAACAGAAAGATTCGCATTGAAGCGAATAAAACACTTGACATTCGCATGAATGCGAATTAAAATGACAGTACGATAAAGGTTCGCATGAAAGCGAATGTACAGATGAGGATAAATACATTTTGCAAATTATTGCAAAATGAGGTTGGTAAAATCCTTCTGTCAGGCTTTATTAGTGAGAGGATTTTTTTGAATAGAACAACATTTTGGTGTTTCTAGGCTGTAATAAGTGAAAGGGCATTCAAAAAATCTCTTTTGTACCTTGAAAATTACATGAGCTGTATAATCTGATTCCACAGATGCCATAACCCTGTAAATGATTTTACAGGCGAGCGTCGAAGATACTCCGGAAACGACTGGTAAGTTTGCGAAGAAGCTGCCAGTATTCAGAAATACTCTGATAGAGGTTAGATGTAACGCTGACAACAGGTTATACGAATGGAAGCCAACACGCCGAACAGAATACGCAATGCCATAGTCATAGATAAATTTTGAGAACAAATGCGAAAGGTAAGGTGATGCGGTTGAGAAAATTGCAGGTATAGGACAACTGATACAAAGAATATGTTGGAAAAGAGGTGAGCATCATGGGGAATCAGTCAGTAATAGATTCCAGTGTTGATCTGGAGCAGTTAAAGGACATTGAAGATTTAATTCCTGATATGGATAAAGCTATTTCTGAAAAAGTGGAAACTTTTCTGGATAAATCCGGCGATCAGCCGTATGCTCACTTGAATGAAGGGTATGTGGTGGTCGTGGAGATGACAGGAGAAATGGATGCTACAGATGCGATCAGTGATTATCTGAGAAAAAGGACGGAGCTGATGTATTAAAATGTCTTGCAAAGGTACAGATGTTATGTTAATGTGAGGTCAGGGAAAATGAACGTGATACATGGTTTCTGACTTCACATTCAATGGAATAAGTAAGTTGGGAGCGATGTAAAATGGAACAGATGCAAATGAATATGCCAGATATATACGATGCTGCATTGTATCTTCGATTATCGAAAGATGATATGGAAGAGGGTGATGCGAAGTCAGAGAGCAACAGCATTGCAAATCAGAGAGAGTTACTTCGGAGCTTTGTAAAAAGCCAGCCGGATATTCAGATCTTTGATATATATGTGGATGACGGATACTCAGGAGGAAATTTTGACCGACCTGAGTTTAAACGAATGACAACTGATATAGAAGCTGGAAAAGTAAACTGCGTGATTGTAAAAGACTTATCCAGATTCGGAAGAGAATATATAGAAGCCGGGCGATGGATCGAAAAGACCTACCCGGCTTTAAATGTGCGTTTTATTTCAGTTACAGACCAGTTTGACAGTAAAACAGCAGATTTTTCAGAAAAGTCATTTGTAGTTCCAATCAAAAATTTCGTAAATGAAAGTTATTGTCGGGACATTTCAGGTAAAGTGCGAAGCCACCAGAAAATCAAACGTGAAAAAGGTGAATTTATTGGAGCGTTTGCCCCGTATGGTTACTGCAAAGATCCAGAGAATAAGAATTGTCTGGTGATTGATTCTTATGCATCAGATATTGTAAGAAAAATATTTTCGTGGAAAATTGATGGATTCAGTCTTGGAGCAATCGCAGAAAAACTGAATGTACGTCATGTGCAGTCGCCAAAAGAATATAAAAAGGCAAATGGCGAGAATTACAATTCTGGATTTCACAGCTCAGACACACCGAAATGGTCGGCAGTGCAGATTAAAAGGATTCTGACCAACGAGGTTTACATTGGAAACATGGTGCAGGGCAAGCAGGAACGAATCAGCTATAAGGTAAAGCAACGTCTGGATAAGCCAGAATCAGAGTGGGTGAAAGTAGAAAATACGCATCCGGCAATAATCAGGCAGAATGATTTTGATGTGGTGCAGAAGCTACTTCAGTATGATGGCAGGGCATCGAAAACATCGGACAGTGCAAACTTTTTTTCAGGTTTTGTATTTTGCGGAGATTGCCATACACCGATGATACGCAGGGTAAATCAGTATAAGGGAAAGAAAAAAGCCTTTTATATTTGCCAGACAAAAAATAAAGGTGGAGATTGCACCAGACACAGTATTCCGGAAGAGGTGCTGAAAAGGATTGTATTGAAAGAGATTCAGGCATATACGGCACTTTTCGTAGACTATCAGATGATTATGGAAGAACTTTGTGAAATGAAAGTCAGTTACGATCAGGTAATCGGTTATGATACGCAGATTAGTAAGTTGCAGGAAGAATATAACCGTTATTACAGCCTGAAAGCATCTTTGGGTGATGACTTGAAAGAGGGATTGATCAGCAAAGAGGAGTTCGATGATTTTCGGGAAAGTTACGGAAGAAAATGTGAAGAACTGGAGCAGATGATTGAAAACCAGAAAAAACTGGTAAAGCAAATGTTTGAGGGTGGAGTGTCTGCAACTGTTCAGTTGGAGGACTGGAAGAAATCACTGGAAATCAAAGAACTGGATCGCACATTGCTGGCACTGACTGTAGATAAAATCTATATTTATGAGAACAAGCAAATTAAAATTCACATCCGCTATCAGGATATGATTGAGAAGATGAAAGTCATAAGACGGTTTTATGCGGAACACAGGACAGAGTACAGGAAAGAGGTGGGATAAATGGCAAGAACAGCAAAAAGATATAAGAAAAACACAGAGAAGAAGATTCCTGGTATTCCGGTATGTATGGCTGCAATTTATGCCAGATTATCCGTAGACAATGATGAAAAAAAGTCAGAATCTATTGAAACACAGGTTACGCTGATAAAAGAATTCATTCAGAAGCACAATGAAAATCCGGACAAAGAGTATGAGATTGCTGTATATGATATTTATTCTGATTTGGGAAAAACCGGAACAAATTTTGACAGACCGGGATTTGAACGGATGATGAATGATGTCAGGGCAGGTAAACTAAACTGTATTCTGGTAAAGGATTTCTCACGATTTGGAAGAAATTATATCGAAACTGGCAACTATCTGGAAAAGATTCTTCCTTTTATGAAAGTGCGGTTTATTTCTGTATGTGACAACTATGATTCATTTGCACCGGATGCCAAGAATCAGGAATTATCCATGAATATCAAGAATCTGGTGAATGATGCTTATGCGAAAGACATTTCCGCAAAAGAACGGGCAGCGAAACGTATTGCACAGAAAAATGGTGAGTATGTGGGATCTACAGCTCCATATGGATATTGTGTGGAAAAGATAAATGGAATTTATAAGTTGATGGTGGAACCGGAAGCTGCAAAGATTGTCCGCAGGATTTTTGAAGAATATGCTTCGGGAGATGGCATACAGAGCATTATTGACAGGCTGTTTGAGGATAGGGTACATCGGATTTCAGATTATAACCAATATCATCATGTGTACTGTCAGGATGGAGAGAACCTTCATCAGTGGGGGAATTCTTCGATACGTGCAGTGCTGAACCGAAATAATTATTATGGTGATCTGGTTCAGAGGAAATACGAATCCAGATTTCAAAGAGGGGAAAAATGGTGTGACATATTGGACGAGAGCCAGTGGATTATTACGCCAAATGCCCATGAACCGATTATCAGCCGAGAACTGTTTGAAAAAGCACAGGTCAGGCTAAAAGCAGCACAACAGAAAGCAACAAAAACTACTGCAGGGTGGGAAGATGATGAAAGAGCATTTTACAATGTATTCTATTGTGGTGATTGTAAGCGGAAAATGTGTACACGTAGATACAGAGGCAATGTGTATTACTTTTGCAATGCTGCCTGGTATCGGGATGAAAGAAAATGTAGTCACAAATCTATTTCCGAAGAGAAATTGCAGAAAATTGTCCGTTCGGAGCTGACCAGACAGTTTCAGTTATCTGGATTGCGGAAAAAGGATATGTCTGCTATAAGCAGTGCGGTATTTCTTTCCAAAATCAATGAGATTCAAACTGAGATCAGAAAACTGAATATAGATATGGAAAGACGTTCAGAAAAACTGGCACAGGCATTTATGAAATATAAAGAGGGTGAACTTTCCAAAGAAGCCTATATAGAAATGAAAGATGACCGTAATAGCTGGAAAGAGTTCTGCGAAGAGAGAAAGAAGTCTTTAGAGCAGACCATACGAAAGCTGGAAAAACAGCAGAAAGAAGAAGCCAGATTTTTACGAAGCCTGCTGGAGCTGGATGGGACAACCAGAATCAATGCGGAACTTGCAGAAGGCTTGATTGAAAGTATGTATCTATATGGTGATGGCAAACTGGAAATCAACTTCGGGTTTAAGGGGGTGGTAGAACATGAGTGATCAGAAACTGATTATTGGATATTACCGCCTTTCCATGGAAGATGACTCAGAGGGAGAAAGTAACAGCATTATTAATCAGAGAAAACTGGTAAAAGATTATATTTCCAATATTCCTGAACTGGTGGCTATGCCCTTTCAGGAGTTCTACGACGATGGATATTCTGGTTCCAGTATGGAACGTCCGGCAATTAAGCAGGTTCTGGAACTTGCCAGGGAGAATAAAGTGCAGTGTATCGTAGTAAAAGATTTTTCACGTTTTGCCAGAAACTATATTGAGATGGGAACTTATCTGGAACAGATTTTTCCATTCCTGGGAGTACGATTTATTTCTATTTCAGACCGATATGATTCTAAAGATTATAAAGGAAAGAGTTCAGACATCGAAGTACAGTTTAAAGGATTGATCGCAGACTTCTATGTGAAAGATCAGTCTGTAAAGGTAAAGGCAGCAGTCAGCACCAGACGGGGAAAAGGTGAGTATTGTTGTGGTTCTGCACCTTATGGGTATCGAATCAATCCAGAAAATAAGAAAGAACTGGTGATTGTAGAGGACGAAGCGGAAGTGATTCGCAGAGTATTTGAACTGACCAATCAGCGATATTCCAAGATGGAGATTTGTAAGTTATTCAATGAAGAGGGTGTATTGACTCCCTTGCAGTCTATGAGCAGACGACAGAAATCAGACAGCAAGAAAGCTGCATCAAGAGGATTGCAGTGGACGAGTGATATGATACGGAAGATTGTGGATGATAAGACCTATATAGGCTGTATGGTCTATGGAAAGACAAAGATTCCAGATCCCGGAACAGGGAAAGAAGTACCAGTGCCGAGAAATCAGTGGAAAGTGATGGAAAATCACCATGAGCCGATCGTATCAAAAGAAGTTTTTGAAAAAGCACAGTCCCTGCAGATCAGATACACCAAGAAAAGCAAATTCGACAGGGAAACAACACTGTTAGGTGGCTATGTGAAGTGTGGAAATTGTCGCAGAAGCTTGACTTCAAGCAGTCCGGTTCATGGTCATATCCTTTATAGCTGTGCTTACAGTAAAGGAAAAGAAGATACAGGATGTTTTGCCGGGAAAGCGGATAACAAAATGCTGGAGTATATCGTGCTGGCAGAAATAAAGGCTTACTTACGTCAGAATATCAGCCAAGAACAGATGCAGCAATCTATGAGAAAACAGCATGAGGACAGTATAGAAGCCTATAAGATGGAAAGTGCAGACTGCGAAAAACGTCAGGAGCAGATAAAGATTCAGAACCGACAGAACTATGAGAAGTATCACGAGGGACAGATGAACCAGAAACAGTTCATGGAAGCCAAGAAGCAGTTGGAAGAAAAAAGAGAACGACTGCAGAAACGTGTACAGGAACTGGATGAGTTGATAAACGACGAGAAAGAAATCCTGATGAAAAAGAATGTTCCGGTGGAGCAAATGTTGAAGTATTTAGGCTATGAGAAGCTGACACGAGAAATGCTGGAAGAATATGTGCAGGGAATATATGTGTATGATGACGGGAGAGTGGAGGTGGAGTGGAAAGAGTGAAATAAAGAAATCATAATGATATAGATAAATTTGAAGCCACTGTTCAGAGATGGTTTAATGTTAAACAGTGGCTTTAGAATTTAAATAATTTAGTCTATTAGAGAATCTGTAAAATCAAAAGAAAGACAAACATTATCATTGATAATTTGAGATTCAACACCGAAATGACAAGTGCGAGTTAAATTAGGATAAGCATTAAATATATCATTTATTAGTGATTTTGAGTGTACAACTGCTCCATTTGTATAGTTTCCTTTATATTTTTTCCTGGAAAGAGGAATGCTTTTAAAAGTTTTTTCGTTGGTGAATTGCAAACGAATTTTTTTGAGTTTTCCATCAATGGATCCACAATAAATTTCAGCAAATTTATATGAATAAATATCTGGAACTAGTTCGCAGGCAGCAGAATTTAAAGCAATACGTCCGTTATCTTTAGCAATAGTAATTTGCGGAAGAGATTGAGATGCCTTGTGTGCACGAGTGGAAATATATGGTTCCCAGTTTATATCAGCCATGGCAAATTCCTTTCTTTTGTTTGATTGATATTATGATATTATAAAAAGCATACAAAGTCAATGATTAGTGATAAAGTTGAGCGTTTGAGCGTTTGAAAAATTTGTTTGATGTTAAATCTGAGCTTTTGTGTGAAAAAGAATGAAAAAAGAGTAACATTACAATGTAAACTGTGATATACTAAACACAGATGTATGCATAACTGAAGAAAGGAGTTATACTGTTGAAAAAAGAAGATAAATATATTGCAAGAATACAGTTCAAATTAAAAGTATTACAAAGTAAAGGCCAGACTTTTGAAGATTTCTTTGTTTCAGTTATGACAAAGGCTGATAAAGATTTTCAACCAGTGAAAGCATATGGAAATATTGGTGATCAAAAAAATGATGGGTTTAATAAAAAAACGGGAACGTATTACCAAGTATTTGCGCCGGAAGATATAACAAAGGACAAAACGATTTATGATGCGGCTAAGAAATTAGAACAAGACTTTCGAGGCTTGTACGAAAAATGGAATAATCTTTGTCAAATAAAAAATTATTTTTTTGTTGTGAACGACAAATATGAGGGCGTAGATCCTATAATAACCAAGAAAATATTGGAATTAAATAAAGAATTTTCCGAAGTGGATATTGAAGCCTTTTTAGCTAAAGATTTACAATACAAGTTTGAAAAGTTAGATGAAGATGATGTACAGGAACTTATTGGATTTATACCAAGTGCTTCCTCTACATTGATTGAATATGGAACTCTTGGTGAAGTTGTAGATTATTTAATGAAGACAGAATTGCCAAAAGTAAAAAATGATAAGTTGATTGTACCTGATTTTGATGAAAAAATTACATTTAATGGACTAAGTGTAGAAGTAAAATCAAAATTGTTGACAGGAAGTTATCAAGAAGGAGCATTAGAGCGGTATTTTAATGAGAATCCGGGAACGCGAGAGATATTACAAGAAAAGTTCCATGCATTATATCAAATGGCCGGTGAAGAAATATTAAGTACCCAGGATGATGAAGCTGATTGTAAATTTTATTATATTTTGGATAGGGCTTGCCCTAAAAAGACTGCAGGAACAGTTTCGTGTGTCGAAGTATTAATGGCGTATTATTTTTCGAGTTGCGATATTTTTGAGGAGCCACGATAATATTTCAAACTATAATTTTATTGGAGGAGAATATGATTTTACCAAAAAAACAATTATCTATAGAGGAATCTTTTTGGGGATTTGGTGGCTTTTTATTGAAACAGCTTCAAAAGCCTATGTTGGTAGATGAATTATGGGAATGTTATAAAGAATTTTATTCAAATGGTAAATATTCAGTAAGATTTTCGTTTGATCAGTTTATTATGGCGTTAGATTACTTGTATATTATTGGAGCAATAAAGAAGGATGAAAGGGGGAAAATTAGTTATGAAATTAATTAGTTTAACGGCAAACAAGGAAACGTTTCATCCAGTCTATTTTGACGATGGTATAAATATAATTGTTGGTAAACAAGTTGCACCACATAATGAAAATGATGGAAATACATATAATGGAGTAGGTAAATCATTGACATTACATCTGATCCATTTTTGTTTGGGATCTAATAAAATTGATTCATTTACAAAAAAAATCCCGGATTGGGAGTTTGTTTTGCGGTTTATAATAGATAACCAAGAATATTATTGCAAAAGATCCACAAATAATCAAGGAACTATAGAATTTAATGGGGAAGAGTTAAAACCAAGAGTATTACATGACAAATTATTGAAGTTATGCTTTGGATTAGCAAATACACCACAAAGTATGACATGGACAACTTTATTTTCAAGATTTGTACGTAGATATCGTTCAAGTTATGCTACATTTGATGCATTTGTTCCAAAAGAAAGCGATTATAGTAAAATTTTAAATAATTGCTATTTGTTAGGAATAGATACGGAATTGATTGTAGATAAAAAGGAATTAAGAGATCGGCAGCTTTCGGCAGCAGCAACAGAAAAGGCAATAAAAAAAGATCCGTTATTTCGTCAGTATTATTTGGGAAAAAATGACGCAGAATTAGATGAAGCTGATTTAGAGTATCGAATACATCTGTTAGAAAAAGAAATATCTGAATTCAAGGTATCTAATAATTATCATGAGCTTGAAGTAGAAGCAGATGAGAAAAGTTATCAGAAAAAAGAACTCGAGAATAAACGTGTGCTTGTGAGTAATTATATAAAAAATATAGAAGATTCAGAAAAAGAAACAGAAGATGTAAAAGAAGAAAAGCTGCTTAAAGTATATGAGGCTGCTCATGTTGAAATCCCAGATATGGTTAGAAAGAGTTTAGATGAAGTATCAAAGTTTCATCAAGAATTATTAGCTACCAGAAATACTAGACTTCGTAAAGAGTTATTAAAACAAAAACAGCGATTAAAAGAAATTGATGCAGAGATTGTCCAAATTGGAAAAAGAATGGATGAATTGTTGGAATATTTGAATTCTCATGGTGCATTAGAAGAATATGTTGCATTGACAAAACAGTTATCAGCATTAAGGAATGAATTGAATAGAATACATGAGTATCAACAAATTTTGAAAGCATACCGTGATACGAAATTGGATATTAAGGCATCTATGATTGAACAAGATAAAGCAACGGACTTGTACTTGGAAGAAAATAATGTTTATTTAGATACTTTAAGAACTAAATTTTGGGAATATGCAAAGCGGTTTTATCCGAAGAAAAAAAGCGGTCTTGTTATAAGAAATAATTCAGGTGAAAATACATTGAGGTACAGCTTGGAAGCAAGAATCGAAGACGATTCTTCGGATGGTGTAAACGAAGTTCGTATGTTTTGCTTTGATTGGCTTTTGCTAAATTGCCAAGTGAGCAAAATAAAATTTATAGCACATGATAGTAGAATGTTTGCAAATATGGATCCTAGACAGCGAGAGACATTATTTAGAATCGTTAATGAATGTTGCCAGAATACGGATTTTCAATATATATGTTCTATTAATGAAGATGCGCTATTATCATTTCAGTCAATGATGGGAGAAGAAGAATATAAAAATATTATACAGGATAATATTATTATGGAATTAAATGATGATGATCCTTCTAGTAAATTACTTGGAGTACAAATTGATATTGACTTGGAAGATAAAGGAAAATCATCGGAGGATATGAAATAAATAATTTGTAGCAATGACGTAACATCTTCCCCACCTACTTTGTGACAATTATATAACGTCCTCTATACAGAAATATGCGGTTTTAAGCCATTTTCGTGGTAAAAAAGCCGCATATTTTTTGTAGCAATGACTTGACATCCTCGGGAAAGCTGTGCGTAGCACAAAGTCTTCCTAAAATATGAAAATATAAAATTTTTACAATTGCTGTCAGAAGAAAAATAGTATAATAAGCCTGAATTATTCACGGCAAAGCCGTGATCGTGGCTGAAAGCCACATAGTTACTGTATTTTAATTGCATATTGCTTTTCACTTGTTAAGTGAATAAAAAAAGAGCATCCATTTGTGGTAAAATTAAGGTATTTAATCAAAATAAATACCAACAAAGAAGCCCTTTATGAGTATTGTAAACACCTTTTCACTTCAAAGCAATAGGCAAATTAAAATAAATTTTGATGGAGGCGACTTGTCCTCCGATGCAGGCTTACTCCTCATCAAAGAGTTCATAAGCAAACTTGGCATTGAACGGCTTTTAAACCGTTCATTTAAGACCAATGATTCTGCAGTGTTTCGATATCATACGGACAGGGATAACCTTCTCCAGATGATATATATGATCATGGCCGGTTACTTCGAAGATGATGTTTCGGATGAACTGACCAAGGATCCTGTTTTTAAAGCTGTACTTGAAAAATCCGCATTAGCATCTCAGCCAACAGTATCAAGATTCTTTAATCGCATGGATGAAGACACTTTAAAACAGTTCCAGGAAATCAGCCAGATACTTAGAAAAAGGATCTACAGCATCCAGATGCCTCAGGCAGTGATCCTGGATCTGGATTCCACGCTCCTCGCAGCATATGGCAAACAGGAAGGCAGGGCATTTAACTTCCATTATCGGAGTAATGGCTACCATCCGCTCGTTTGTTATGACGGAATCACTGGTGATCTGATAAAAATCCAACTCTGTGATGGAGCAGCTTATTCCTGTACCGGTGTAACCGATTTCCTGCAGCCGATTCTCGACGAGTACCTGAATGATTATCCAACCATCCATCTCCTGCTTCGTGATTTGTAATAATATTATGAGGAAGATGAATCATATCAAAAAGGCGTCTCCATAAAACCGTGGAGGTGCCTTTTCTTTCGGGAAATATGGCAAACGGGTTTACAGAAAGTGTTTCTGTTTCCGGTATTCTGTTGGGGTTAACTTGTAGCGTTTTTTGAATAATCTGCAGAAATAGTTAACGTTATGAAATCCTGTCTCAGAAGAAATGAGACTGACTTTTTTCTCGGTTTTTGAAAGTAACTGACCGGCCTGTTTTAAACGGTAATTAATGAGATAGTTAACCGGCGTTATATGTAAATATTTCCGAAACAGATTCAAAGCGGTACTCTTACTGACCATTGCCTGTTTTGCAATGTCATCCAATGAGATACTCCGTGAGTAATTCAGGTGGATAAATTGCATCATGAGCTGTAAACGGGCTTGAGAAGCAGTGGAATACTCCTGGTGTTTTTTCGGGTATGAAATGTCGGTATTTTCAGATATCTCCAGCCAGAGATTCTGAAGGAGAGAACTGGTAAGGAGTTCTTTGGTTGAAACGGAATCCTGTGCAGAAATAATTTGCCGCATGACAGATAAAACCTTTGCCTGCCAGCATATTTCTTTATGAAATATGAGAAATGGCAGTGGGGAAGAAATAATCGGAAGAATATATTTCTGATAAATCAGGCTGTCGCGAGGGGCAATAAAAGAAGGCATAAATACGAAATTGGGAATGATGGCTTTTGATGGAGAATAAAGGCGATGGAGTACCTTTGTATTAATGAAGATCCCATTTCCTTCGGTTAAATTAAATCGGTCTTCTCCAATCCATAAAGTAACGGTTCCGGATTCAATAAAAATAAATTCCAATTCTGTATGCCAGTGCCATTCGATACAGTTGAAATCAAAAACTGACAGATCTTCATAATAAAACTGGAAAGGATAGCTATTGCTTCCGTGCAAAACTGCCTCCATCAGATCTTCATCTGTAATGATTTTCGTATAGGTTGTATTTATATTCATAGAAATTTCCTTCTTTGAAACATACTTTACGATATTATACAATAAATATCAGAAATAATTCAATGAAAACAATAGAATTATAATATATAATTCAATAAGAAATGAGGTGAAAGGGCATGATGTTCAAATGGTTACATAAAAGTAAAATAAGGATGGTGATTCTTGATATTTTATGAAAACAAAGGTGAAGATAGAGAATTCTGTATCTGGAAAGAGTCTTTCTATGTATGTAGACAGTACGAATAAAGTAAATGAATTAATGCTCGATCTGATAGAGGCAGGATTTACCGTTAACTATGAGCCTCGTTATATATCGGGAAATTATGAAGGATGCTTTCTGTGTGAGGATGGAAATGTGATTAAAATATGTTGTAGAAAACAAAAGGAGTGATGACTATGCCAAATTATCAGAAAACAAAAAGAGCCTGTTATATGGGATTTATTACACAGGCAATTGCAGCTAATTTTGCACCATTGTTATTTTTAAAATTTCATCATGATTATCAGATTACACTTGGAAAAATCGCATTGATTTCTACCTGCTTTTTCCTTACACAGTTGTTGGTAGACCTGTTTTGTGCAAAGTTTGTGGACAAAATAGGGTATCGTATCTGTATTGTTGCTTCTGAGGTATGTTCCGCAGCAGGATTGGTGGGTCTGGCTTTTATGCCGGATCTTTTGCCGGAACCGTTTGTCGGAATTATCCTGAGTGTGATTGTATATGCAGTCGGAAGTGGTCTGATTGAAGTGCTTTGCAGCCCGATCGTGGAGGCGTGTCCATTTGATAACAAAGAGGCAACGATGAGTCTGCTTCACTCTTTTTATTGTTGGGGAGCAGTGGGTACGATTGTGATCTCCACACTGTTTTTTGCAGTGTTTGGCATGGACAACTGGAAATGGCTGGCTGTCTTATGGGCACTTGTTCCGGCCATAAATATCTATAATTTTGCAACCTGCCCGATTGAGCATTTTGTAGATGAGGGGCAGGGGATGGGAATAAAGGAACTGTTTCGCAAATCTTTTTTCTGGCTTTCTATATGCTTAATGATCTGCTCCGGTGCATCAGAACTGGCTATGGCACAATGGGCATCTGCTTATGCAGAGGCTGCCCTGGGGCTGTCAAAGACAATTGGCGATCTGGCCGGTCCCTGCATGTTTGCTGTTACAATGGGAATCAGTCGTGTGATTTTCGGAAAATATGGTGCGAAAATGGATCTGATGAAATTTATGACCGGATCCGGAATTTTATGTGTGATATGCTACCTGCTGGCTTCTGTTTCGTCGAATCCGATAACAGGTTTGATTGGATGTATTATCTGTGGCTTTTCTGTTGGGATTATGTGGCCCGGCACAATCAGTATTTCATCAGAAAGATTTCCGGCAGGTGGAACGGCTATGTTTGCTTTGCTTGCTATGGCGGGGGATCTGGGTGGAAGCATAGGTCCGGGGATTGTTGGACGTGTTACACAAAGTGCTGGAGACAATATTCGTGCGGGTATGGGGGTTGGACTTTTGTTCCCGGTTACTTTATTAATCATGCTTTTTATTTTTGCAAGGCAAAAGAATCATAAATGAAATCTTTTTCCCAAAAGTGGGAAAAAGGCTGAGAATAGTCAACGGCGGATAATGATGTCCGCCGTAAATTTATTCCTGTTTATTTATTGAAGCCAAGATACCTTTGGCCAGTGCGATACTAATCTGTGGGTACAATTCCTGAATTTCCTGATATTTTTCTTCGATCAATTCCGGCTCATCTGCCCAGACATCCTCATAGATTTTTATAGCCTTTTTGAAATGGGTTTTAGCCTGTGAGATATTTGCTGTAATCAGGCGGCGTAATTGTTGATCTGCGGGATACTGTCATTGGTGTAAAGCAGCTTATACTGTTCCAGTAGCAAGATACCCTTTTCCATATGTCCTTTTGCAAATTCTGTCTGACCGTTTATGCGATAAAGACCTCCAAGATTGGCATGAAGGTTGGAAACAAGGTGGGCATTACCGTCTGTGGTTTCTTTGATTTGCGCAAGTGCTTCTTTTCCCAGCTTGATGGCTTTTTCTGGTTTTGTTTCCATTGTTGCCTGGTAATCCAGCAACAGTGCACGGTCAGAAGAGGTGCCATGATTATTTCCTTTCAAAAGTTGTTTCAATTCCCGGATAATTTCTTTCATATCTTTCTGGTAGTGGTATTTCTCCATATATGGGAAGACATCCTCTAAAAATAGAAGGTATTTGGACATATCATCTTTATCAATCAGGTGAATGATATTTTCCGCTGTCTGGAACATTTTTTGTAATAGTTGACTTCCGTGCCGTGCATCAAACATATTTTTTGAAGAGAATCCAATAAAGTGTGGCAGGTTGTGACGGAAGGTCTGGTTTCAGAAAGGGCGATTTCCTGAATCATTGGGTGCAGGGAAGTGGTATGCCGGGTGTTTGCCTGTATAAAACCTGTCTCAATCAGGTCATTGATGTCATTTAAAGTAGTTTGTCCAAGCCAGTCAGCAAAGATACGGGCGGAAATACCGGCAGGAGGCAGAAAACACAGATCACGCATAATATCCTGTTGTTCTTGTGAAATGGAATAAAGGGAGAACAGGGTGAGAATATGGTTATAGTAAGTTGCCTTGCTGCAGTCGGTCATCAGTGGCAGAAGATTTTGCTGTATTGTTTCAGCCAGTTTTTCCTGCTTACTTGGTTTGACATAGTAAGTAGAGATTTTAGGGCTGATCTTCGCCTGTCCTGTCATCCACCGGCAGACAAGCCCATTATCAAAAGAAAAATCTTTGCTTTCCGGGCTGTCCATAAAATCCTCAAATATTTCATATAAAAATTCAGGCTGGCTCATCTGGTTACTTTCGCTGATATGATTTTTTAAACATGTCATTATAGAGCTAAAATCGCATCGATCCAATTGCAATCCCACCTTTCTGTTATGATTAAAACACCAATAACGGAGGTGTATGCAATGGAAACAAGAAAAGTTATTTTAGAACTGCGCACAAAAAGAGGCTTATCCCAGGACGAACTGGCTGAGAAGGTTATGGTCACGAGGCAGGCGGTATCTCGCTGGGAAAACGGTGAGACAGTTCCAAACACAGAAACTCTCAAACTTTTATCCAAGGAATTTGATGTTTCGATCAACACACTGCTTGGTGAGCCAAGAAAGCTTATCTGTCAGTGCTGCGGAATGCCGCTTGAAGATGATTCGATCATAGGCCGTGACAGCGATGGCAGCCTGAATGAAGATTACTGCAAATGGTGCTACGCTGACGGTACCTATACCTACAGTGATATGGACGAACTGATCGATGTCTGTGTCAGAAATATGGTAAGCGAAAATTTCACAGAAGAACAGGCGCGCTCATACATGAAGGAACTGCTCCCGAAGCTGGATTACTGGAAACGATATGAAGAACTCAGCGATAATGGGCAGTTCGAGGCGTTCAAGAAACAGCTGATAAAAGAGATCAATGATCTGCACATACGATGCCAAAGGAGCTGCTCCCGAACTGGTTCTCTATAAAAAAAGGTAAGCTGCCGTAAACAGCAGAAGAGCTACAAACTACCCAATTGTTCTACTGATAGCATAAGGTTATGAATAGAAAAAGTCTAAGTTATCACTTATGATAAAAAAATAACAATAATGATAAAAAAATAACAGATAAATTTCTAGTGAAAAAGCCTTGTTTCATAAAAAAAGCCATTCTTTTTGATAAAAATATACAATAATAGCTGGATAAAATAAATGATTTGTGCTACATTTATATAGACAGTAATTATAGAACCAAATTATCGAAATTTTATTGTTTTTTTCTTAACAGTGCAGAGGGGGAAAGAAAGGATAAAAAAGATAAGTATGCAGGTTCAAATATTTCATAAGGAAGGTGAGCAATTGGAAAACTATACTAAGTACAAGCTGAAAAGCAGTGATGAACTCACATCAGTGCTGAACGGCAGGGACAACCTGTTTGTGATTGCCTGCAACAAGTGTTTCAAAGAATTTGAAACCGTTGACGAACCAGATTGCGGAGAGTTCCTGGAATTTGCTGCGGAGCAGGGAAAAACCGTCACAGGCAGTGCAAAATTTGATTTCTTATGCAATAAGATGCACACAGAAAGAAAATTACAGGATCTGATTCCAGAAGGTACAGAGAATGTAGTAGTAATTTCCTGTGGTCTTGGTATTCAGACTGTTGCGGATCTGGCTGGCAAGCCGGTTATTGCCGCAAGCAATACCCTTAACTACAGAGGCCATCATGGCATGGCACTTACGAAGAAGAGCTGTGATGCATGTGCACAGTGTTATCTGAACGTTACCGGAGGCGTCTGTCCTATCGTCGACTGTTCTAAGAGTCTTGTAAATGGACAGTGCGGCGGAGCAAAGAACGGAAAATGCGAAGTGGATCCGAACAAGGACTGTGCATGGGAAAAGATCTACCAGAGACTGGCAAAACAGGGCCGTCTGGAAGAATTCCTCAATCAGCCGGTGCAGGTTCGTGATTTCTCCAAAGTTAATTTCAAGGTTATCAATGATTATGTCAAATCTATCAGAGATAACAGACTGAACGGATACTATGGCGGTGTTCATCCATCAGAACACAAGGAATTCAGTGAGCATATCGATCTGAAGAGATTCCCGGATCCGAAGACCGTTGTGATCTCCATGTCACAGCATCTGGGAGCTCCGGCTAACCCGATCGTTCAGGTAGGCGACACAGTGAAAGTCGGCCAGAAGATCGCTGAAGCAGCCGGATTTATCAGTGCGCCGGTACATTCCAGCGTAAGCGGAACTGTAGTAGCTGTTGAACCTCGTATGCATGGTACAAGAGGCAGTGAAGTGATGGCAGTTGTCATCGAATCAGACGGAAAGAATACTCTGCACGAATCCGTACAGCCTCATAAACCTTTAGATGAACTTACACCAGATGAGATCATTGAGATTGTAAAAGAAGCAGGAATCGTTGGTATGGGTGGAGCAGGTTTTCCGACCTGTGTCAAACTGAAACCAGCCAAACCAGTTGATACCATTCTCCTCAATGGATGCGAATGTGAGCCATATTTAACAGCAGACCACAAGGTTCTCCTTGAGTT
>NZ_QTWS01000029.1:37392-44655 GCF_003461245.1 Blautia sp. AF19-10LB | reverse complement strand
TCTGCCACCGCAGACAGAACAGAAATCATCAGCTTTCCACTATCTTTTGAGCTGTCAATCCCATCTTCAACACAGATCAGATTCACTCCAAAATCCTGCATCCTCTGCAAAGAGTTTAATACATCTGCCGCATTACGACCGAATCTGGAAAGCTTGAACACCAGTACAAGCTGTACCTCATCTGTTCCATTCTCAATATTATCTAACATTCTCTGAAATTCCGGTCTGCCCTCTACGCTCTTTCCAGACTTACCTTCATCGGAATACTCATTTACAATTTCCATATTCTGAAATTCTGCATATCTCTCGAGTTTTTCTTTCTGAGCATCCAGACTGTAGCCATCCACCTGCATGGTTGTGGATACTCTGGTATATATATCGCATTTAATCTTTTTATTCTTCATAATCTTCCTCGCAGTATAACTCCGTTTTATTGTCCCAACTTTATTTTAGTACTTGTTCCAACTACTTTCAATACTTATTTTCCGTATTGACGCATTTCTTCGCCAATCGTATAATTAAGTTAGATACAGAGCATTTCTGTTATCAAAATATTGCCCGCCCACCATTGGCGACTTATAAATGATTGGCTCGAAAATATTGTTCGCTTACCGGAAGCGTCTAATAAATGTCCGGCTTGAAAATTATTTAGAAATAATTTCTGTTTTTGATATTGTGTTTTTATCACACATTGCATATACTATAAATACACAAAAAAGCCAAAAAAGAGGAGGTGTTAGTATGGCTACTTCAAGTATTACTCATAATTTTGTCGTATCCAATCCAAATAGCGTAAAGCGTTTTGTCGCAGCAATTGACGAAGCCGACCGTGACCGCACACCAAAGCAGACACTTCCCGGACGTCAGTTAACGAACCCACAGGAAATCTTAGCTTTAATGTCAAAAAGGAAGAAAAAACATGTCTGATAAATATTTTACCGTTAATATTCGGGCATATTTGGATAAAGACGAACCGACATATATCGGAGAGGAAAGTCTTTACGACTTACTCTCCGATTTTTCTTGTCCCAAAAATCCCGATGTGGAATACTTTTTATTACATAATGCGATTGAGTTTACCAAAAAAGATCAATCTATCACTTATCTGGTATTTGATGCTGAAGATGCTTCACTGGTTGGTTATTTTTCACTTACAGTAAAACCAATCTCTGTCCGTGCTTCAAATATCAGCAAGACAATGGCAAAAAAGCTGTCCCGTGTCAGTATTTTGGATGAAGAAACACAATCCTATACTACCGCAGCTTACCTGATTGCCCAGTTGGGAAAGAACTATTCTCTTCCAAAGAATAAACGAATCCCTGGAAATATTCTACTGGGATTTGCACTGGAAACCATATCCAGTCTCAAATATTCCGTAGGCGGCGTTATGGAGTTTCTTGAATGCGAAGATAATGAATTTCTTCTGAGCTTTTATACACAGAATCATTTCAAGCCATTTGATACTCGTATTACCACTTCCCAGAATAATGAGTCACACACTCTGCATCAGCTTTTAAAATTTATTTGATTTAAAAATACATGAAAAAAGCGACAGTCTGATTTACATTTTGTATTTCAGGAAACTGCCGCTTCTTTTTCTTCCTTATTCTGTTTTTCTTCCTCCAACTCCCGAAGGACTTCTTCGCCGTACTTATCAATCATCCGTACCAGAAAATCAATGCACCGCTCAAATTCAATATTCTGTTGCATAAGCTCCTCCCGTCATTGTTTTGATCTGAGCTTATTTTACAGAACCTGCCGGAAAACCACATTGAATAGAAATTGATTGTAAATTGACACAATCACTTTAAAAATATCCGCATTTTCTTGAATCGAATGTACGTTCGTGTTATGATAGATATACTCAATCTTAACTACGAAAGGGGAATTTCTATTGAATCGATGCGATTTTTCTTCTATTAGCACTTGCTTAAAAAATCATATCACCGTATAATTATTCCAGTCCCCAAAAAACATAAGGATTTTCACAGCCTGCTTCTTCTAAGGAATAAAAAAACAGACCATATAACAACTCTATATGCTCTGTTTTCTATTCCTACAAATCTTCGTGCAGTTTTACATTGCTATTATCTGCCATGCATTTTTTTTAAGCAACAATCATTTTTTTCGCATCAAGCGGTTTTGCAAGATGGACATTCATTCCTGCCATCCGGCTGTTGATAATGTCTTCTGCAAAGGAATTGGCGGACATTGCAATGATCGGAACCCTCCTGGCATCCCTTCTTTTCATTTCCCTGATTGTCCTTGCCGCATCCAGTCCATTCATCCTCGGCATCATAATATCCATATAAATTACCCCGAAATAATCCGGTGCAGATTTCTCAAAAATTTCAACTGCTTCCTGCCCGTCTACTGCACATGTAACTTCCATACCGCTGTCTTCCAGTATACATCTGGCAATCTCCATGTTCAGCTCATTGTCTTCCACAACCAATGCCCGTATGCCTTCCACTGAATAATCATCAAGGCCTACTGGCTTATCTGATAAATTACTGTTTTTATCCTGTGTGTCAATTTTGAACGGTATTTTTACAATAACTGTAGTACCAACACCAACTTCGCTCTTCAGTTCAATACTTCCATCCATCCTGTCCACAAGCTGTTTCGTAATTGCAAGCCCCAGTCCGGTGCCTTCATACCTGGATCTGCTTGTCTTGCTTTCCTGAGAGAACATATCAAAAGCATGTGCAATAAAATCTTCACTCATACCCACACCCTGGTCTTTACAGTAGAACGTAAAAAATGCTCTGCCATCATCCAGAGTTTCTTCCTTAACCCAGACCGTAATCACACTGCCCGCCTGACTGAATTTTATGGCATTGTCCATGACATTCGACAGGATCCTGCCAAGATATACCGGATTTCCAATCAGAGCGCTGTGGCTGTATGTACTATTTTTCCAGTCAACCTCATACCGGATGCCTTTCTTTGCAGCCCGCTCATCATAAATCTGGTTCAGTTCACGCAGTGCCATTGTCAGATCAAACAAAATCTGCTGGTCCTTCAACTCTCCGCTCTGTAGTTTATTCATATCCAGCACATCATTTACCAGAGACACCAGATATTTCAGGGCTTCCATTGCCTTTTCTCTGATCTTCTGCTGCATCTGTGGATCATCTGCGTACTGATTTCCCATATTTACCATACCGATAATACCGTTCAGTGGTGTGCGGATATCATGACTCATAGTTGCCAGAAACCTTGTTTTCATTTCGGCTTCCCGCTTTGCTGCTTCCGCTGCAAAGTTAAGATCCTCTTCACGTCTTTTGGAATCGCTGATACTACGGACTGTACATAAAACATGGGTAACATTTCCAGACTCATCCCGTTTTTTTACAATAAAAAGCATCCTGTGCCAGCTGCCATCGCACATTCTGTATTCTGTAGAAATACATTCTTCCGTCTTCAATCTCTCTGAAAGTGTAGAAATATCCAGAAATGGACGTATCAGCGGACGGTATTCCGGTGCAACCATTGTATCACAAAGCTGATACAGTTTTTCCGTTGCACATCCTCTGTTTCCTGTCAGTTTGTGTATTTCACTGTCATTTGATACCTCTTCAAAAAAATCTTTCTGCACATCAATCCTGTAGATAGAACAGTAACTCTTGGCAATTGCCGAAATTATTTCATTACTCAGCCGTGTCTCATCCAGTGCCTGCTTTAATTGATTCTGGATCGTAGTTTCTTTTTCCATGATATCATCAATATGCCGAAAACCCACCAGTGCGAAAAAATGTTTCTCATCCTCGTATATTTTGACTGCCTGTGCCTCAAAAAATTCATGCTGATTCGGATTCGGTTTGCTTCTGTAATGATAGGTAATGCGCTCCTTCCTGGAAAGCTGTTCCTTCAGATGCCCCGTCGAAATCCACTCCTTAAATTCCTGTCTTTCTTTCCCATACAGATACTGGACCGCATATTGGTCAGCAGCATAATTGAAATTATCACACTGTTTCAGATTCATTTTTTTTGCATTGGTTCCGTCGTTTATATGCAGAATCTCAAAGAAACCGATATTTAATTCGACATAATAGACAGCAGTAAAGTCTGAACATATTTTGTCCAAAAGCCGTCGTTCTGCCATCTGTTCTTCAAGCATACGTTTCAGTTTTCTGTTCCTCATATGTACCATTACAGTCAGGATAAGAAGCAGAGCGATCAGCACGGCTATAAAAGCCAACGCAGCCACAGACTGCAGTTGCTTCGGAAATATATATTTCATTTCTGTCATAACAAAATCCTCTCTCTATGTTTCCTGTCCGCTTTTCCCATGCATCTGGAAGGCTCCTGATTGCTGCGGCTGTCTCATAATCATTCATGACAGGCATTTGACCTTCTCAACTCTTCGCTTATGGTCTGCTTAATTTTTTCATCATCCAACGGCTTTGCAAGATGTGCGTTCATTCCTGCTTCCATACACTTTTCTGCATCTTCCCTAAATGCATTTGCAGTCATAGCAATGATAGGGATTGTTTTTGCATCCTGCCGTTCCAGGGATCTTATTGTTTTTGTGGCAGTAAGCCCATCCATCACCGGCATCATGACATCCATTAAAATAACATCGTATGTTCCTGATTCGCAGGCTTCAAAGTGCTGAACAGCCTCTAAACCATTTTTCACTGTTTCTACTTTAGCCCCATTTTCCGTCAGCATAAATTCTGCTATTTCCGCATTCAGCTCATTATCTTCAACCAATAATATCCGGACACCTGATATATCTGCATTGAAATCTTCTTTTTCTTCCGGTCGTGCATTCGTATCAATTTCAAATGGAAGTACTACAGTAAAACAGCTTCCTTCACCCAGCTTACTTTCAACTGTTATGGTTCCGCCCATCTTTTCTACAAGTTGTTTCACAATAGGCATTCCCAGACCTGTCCCATTATAATCAGAACGTGGGGAATTATCTGCCTGTACAAATGGAGTAAACAATTCATTTTTTATAAATTCTTCTGACATTCCAGTTCCATTATCTTTTATTTTAAATTCACATGTCATGTGATCTTCTGATCTTTCAATCGTTCTCATACTCATGTAAATAGAACCATTCACCTTATTGTACTTCATGCCGTTTGTAAACAGATTCATCAATATTTTTTTCAGATGAACTGCATTGCTCCAAACATATATACCACTGTAATCATCATGTTCTCCTATAACATGAAGTCCTTTTTCTTCTGCCTGAAAAGATAGTGACTCCGTGATTTCCTGACATACCTGATCCAGATTGATGGATTCATCACCAAAAACCACTGTATCTGATTCTAACTTTGCCATATCTAAAACATCATTTATCAATGATAGTAGCAGCTTCGATGACTCATATATTTTATTCATGCAATCCTTTGCCCGCTCAGCATCACTTCCGCTTTTCTCAAGAATCGTAAGCATGCCAATAATACCATTGATCGGTGTTCTGATATCATGAGACATGTTATTTAAAAAGGAAGTCTTAGCCTTATTGGCACTCTGTGCTTCTACAAGTGCATTTTGTAATTCCTGCTGTTTTTCTTCAAGCTCCTGATTCAGCTTCAATGCCTGCTCAGCAGACTTCTTGGATTTTTCTTCCGCACGTTTTGATTTTTTCAAAGAATCAAGAATTATACACAGGACAACAAAAATAGAGATTCCAACTATGAGTGAGACAGCCAGTAAATTGTCCTGAATAAAATCCTTCGCTGTAACTTTTCGTGAGGAAGCATTATACGAAACTACTGCACCTGAAAATTGAGTTGTAGGCATAGATGTCAGTGTTTTATTCAGAATGGACAAAAGAACCGGTTCTTCCTGCTGAATAGCAAATGGAACATCAGCTTCTTTTGTCAGGAAAACACTATGAAGCTTATTATTTTTCAAATAGTCTGAAACAGTACCTGAATTGCTTACAATACAATCTGCCTCCCCTTTCTGCATTGCTTTTAGTGCTGCATCTGATGTTTCATATTCCACAACCTTCCATTGCGGATAATTGTATGAAAGATATGCTTTCAATGCAAAATCATCTTTTTCAACGGCAACTATATTCTCTTTATTTTCATCAAAAGAATCCTTTGCCGTAATTGCTGCCATATTGAGAGTCAATAGCGTATCCGACAAAGCAAATCCATTTGTTTCTGCAAAGTATGGATTCTGGTTTGCATGAAAAATCAGGTCTATTTTTCCATCCTGCAATGCCTGAAGCAGTTCACTTCTTGTCTCATATCCATTTAATTCAAATTCCAGAGTCTGACCTTGCAGACAATTTTCTGCAAGATCCACATAATCTGTAATAACACCTGTCAGTTTACCTGTTGATGGATCTACACTGCTGATACCTCCATCCTGATTCAGATACCCTATCCGGATTGCACCATGCTGCCCGATCCACTCACTTTCTTCTTTTGAAAGAAACGAGCTGCTCTGTGCAGAAAGATAACGCCTGTAGAGATCATCTGTGTAAAATGGGTTGTCATCCTTGATTCTGCGCATAGCACTATCCAGTGCTTCTTTGATATCCGGACGTTCTGGATTTATAGCGAAATAGATTTCTGTCTCTCCAATACTTGTAAGCGGTGAAATATCCGATTCTTCCCAACGGGATTCTTCTACCGAAACGAAGCAGTCAATTTCATGTTTCGACAGTTTGTCCATAATTTCTGTGGTTGTAGAAACATTGATATGCTTCGTATGCAGACCATATTTTGATTCCCATTCATTAAGAACATCCTCCACTATATTATCTTTAGACACACCAATATTTTTTTCCTCAAAAGAATCCAGATTTCCTGCTGTAAGATCCATATTGGATGCATCCGTATAGATGTAATATTTCTCTTCCCCCATAGGCATATCGGAAAAAAGCATATTTTCAGCACGTTCGTCTGTATAGGAAATACCACCAAGAATATCAATCTCTCCATTTTCCAACTGTGTAAAGCAGTTTTTCCAATCACTTGTTATGTATTTATATGTCCATCCTGCATAACCTGCAATATCTTGAAGATACTCATAACCATAGCCGCTTCTTTCTCCCTTTTCATTGACTACATTATAAGTTTCCTCAAAAGATCCTACCCGGATAACATGATCAGAATTTTCTTGGGCAGATGTGGAAACAGGAAAAACAACCAAACATATCATTGTGCAAAATATAAAATAACAAAATTTGAAATTTCTTATATTCTGTACTAATTTGCACTTCTTCATCTTTCTCCCACCCTCCAGGCTACAGTCGCTTGCTTGCTTGCTTGCTTGCTTGCT
>NZ_QTWS01000029.1:0-37382 GCF_003461245.1 Blautia sp. AF19-10LB | reverse complement strand
TTGCTTGCTTGCTTGCTTGCTTGCTTGCTTGCTTGCTTGCTTGCTTGCTTGCTTGCTTGCTTCCAGATTTTAATTTTACATTCATTAATGTTCAATACCCCCACAACATTTTTATAAATATCTTTGCGACAGCTTCTGCTGTACTTTTACTCTTTATTATATAATCCAATTTTATCTGTTTTTGTCTTTTATCCATTATGATCCCTTCCTCTTATACCTCCATCGATGTAGTTTTAATGAACATATCTTAAAATCGTTTTTATCACTTTCTCAATCACAATCGGCTTTGACAAATGTGCATTCATTCCTGCATCCAGTGATGCCTGAACATCTTCAGCAAATGAATTGGCTGTCATTGCTATAATAGGAATGTTTTTTCCATCCGGTCTGTCATTCATCGCCCTGATTGCTTTTGCCGCTTCATAACCGTTCATTTCAGGCATCATGATATCCATCAGGATTACATCAAATGTGCCTTCCGGATGATTTCTGAAAATCTCAATAGCATTCTTTCCATCTACAGCTCTTTCTACATTCATCCCGAACTCTTCCAACTGCACGGCAGCAATCTCTGCATTCAGTTCATTATCCTCTGCAAGAAGGACTTTCACACCTGTAAGATTTACCTTTTCAGAAAAACCTGTGTCTGACTTATTACATTCCTTATCAGTAATTTCCAGAGGAATATCCACAGTAAATGTGGTTCCCTCATGCTTTTTACTCTGCACGGAAATGGTTCCACCCATCATATCTACATACTTCTTTACGATAGCCATCCCCAGTCCAACTCCATGGTACTGCGTTCTCACATCGGAATCTTCCTGTGCAAATTCCTCAAAAACTTCTTTTGTAAATTCCTCACTCATGCCAATACCAGTATCCGAAATGCGGTAACGCATATTTATATATCCATCCCCGCCCTTTTCCTGACACCGGGCTTCAAATGTAATCGTCCCTCCATCCGGAGTGAATTTCGCGGCATTGCTCAGAATATTGACCAGCACATCACGCAGGCGTGCAGGATCCGCAAGTACATTTGGAATCTTTGCTTCTTCACGCTGAATCTTAAAGTTGATATCCCTGTTCGTAAGAAAGCCTTTTGTAATATTCAATGCAGAATCTGTAATGTTTTTCACATCCGCCGGTACCGGATTGTATTTCACTTTTCCACTTTCGATGCGGGTCAGATCTAATACATCATTGATTAGCGACAGTAAATGCTCTGAGCTTTCGTCAATCTTTTCCAGACAATTTTTCACTTCGTCTGACGGATTGTTTTTCATTGCAATACCAGTAAATCCTATGATTGCATTCATCGGTGTCCTCATATCATGGGACATATGTGACAGAAATGCTGTTTTTGCCTTGTCTGCAGCCTGTGCATGCTCTGCCAGTTCCGCCATTTCCTCAGCTTTCTCCTGGGCCGCCTTCTGAGCTTTTTTTCTTGCACTGAGACGCACCATTATCACAGCTATAGCAGTCAGCAGCCATCCAAAAATAAGAAGAACCCAAACAGTAACAGCAGGATGCAGACGGATCCAGTCAACAAATGTCAGCTCTGTTGCTTTGTATGTGGTATACTGTGCTGCAAGATCTTCAACAAGATTTTTAGGCATGGCATACATTGCTTTCGTCAGAATACCAGCCAGCGCATGGTTCTCAGTTGATGAAATTACCATGCGGTAGGTGAATGTAGGCTGTTCCAGCAGAGTATATGTCATGGTGCCCGTAGTGTCACTGTTCACAAACGCCTGTGCCATGTAATAGTAGACGAAGGCAGCATCTGCTTTACCCTCACGGACAGCTTCCATCATTTCCTGTCGGGTACTGCACATCAGTTTTTCTGCACCGGGTGCCATTGCATCTTCAATTGAATTTGATGCTGTCTGGTCAACAGTAGTAACAACATTAATTTTTCCATCAAAGTCACGCCGTGTCACCCTTGCCAGCTGCATCGTAATGAAAGGTGCAGTAATCCCCCATTTTTTCGTCTCAGCATAGTTATCTGTTTCCAGACGTGCATCGATGCTCATATCTGTGGTTTCCTTATTTTTCTGATAAGCAATATACTCATCTCTGGTGGCAGGTGTAAGAAACTCATAGGAAATCCCGGCATAGTCTGCAATTTTCCGGAAGTAATCCGGGATAATCCCCTTCATCTCACCATTTTCATTATAAGAATATGGATAACGGGTCGGATCACACAGAACACGAATTGGGTTGTCTTTGGAATATTGTGCAATAATACTTTTTTCTTGCTCCGTATATTCCAGATTCTTAGTTTCTATGCTTTCATAATTTTTATTGTAAAGCGTCGTTTTCCAGTCACCCTCAACCGCATTCATCTGATCGATCGCATAATTGATCTCATTCAGCAATTCTGTATTGACCTTTTTAACAATGACATAGAAATCGCTGCTGCCAAATTTCTCCACGATTCGCTCATTGTTTGTTTTTCTCAGAGAACTGGTAACAATCGCATCAACTTTTTCGCTCTGAAGGGCTTCATCCATTTCTGTGGTCGTATCAAAATAAGATGGAACATATGTAAATCCTTTGTCGTCTGCAAAATCCGCAAACTCTTCATTCCGGGTGTTTCCGTTCAAAAGCGCCACACGCATACCGTTGTAAGTACTGTAATTGCCGTCCACAATCGTGCTGTTGTCACTGCGGACGGTCAGCATCCCATAATTGGTTCCGATCGGACGTGAAAAATCAAACTTTTCTTCTCTGTCCGGTGTTTTGCGGGCAGATGTTACCATGTCAATCTCGCCATCTTCAAGCATCTGCTGCATATCATCCCAGCTCTTATCATATCCGACATATTCGTAATCTACATCCCAATAACGGGCCATCAGCCGAAGAAAATCATAGCCATACCCACTGCGGTTGCCTTCTTCATCCATCACATGATAACCATCCATGGCAAAGAAACCGACTTTGACAGTTTCATGCTGCGAACTGTCCTCGGCTGCATATGCAGTCTGGGGAGAAAATATCATACACACGCATACAAAAACCAGTAATACTGCCACATATTTCTTTGCTCTCGAAATCATATTAAATCTCCTGTCTGTCAAATATATTTCTCTATACGTCTCCTTGTCAACCTCCTGGTTTAATAAAATTGCACTGCCGCATCAAATCCATTTGTCACTGTTCAGTGACCTGCGGTTCGGTGCCCCCCCCCGCCGGATTTTATGCTTCTGATCGTCTTTTCCAGCACCTTCATCTCAACCGGTTTTGAAACATGTGCATTCATACCGGCTGCCAGAGAATGCTGAATGTCCTCTGAAAATGCATTCGCAGTCATGGCAATGATCGGAATCGTCTTTGCCAGTTCATGGGAACTTCTGCGGATTTCCTTCGTCACCTCATAGCCATTCATAACAGGCATCTGTATGTCCATCAGGATCATGTCATAATCACCTGGAGCAGACTGTTCAAATGCTTTCAAAATCTCTTCGCCATTTTCACAGATGGTACATTCCGCACCTTCAATCTTTAACAATTCCGTCAAGATTTCCGCATTTATCTCATTATCTTCTGCACACAGGAACCTCATTCCCTGCAGAATATTTCCATCCTGCTCATCTGTTTCTTCCTGTACCGCCAGAGCAACCGTTCTATCCTCTGCAATTTTCAGATCCATGAGAACCTCAAAACAGCTTCCCTGCCCCAGTTCACTATCCACATCAATGGTGCCTCCCATTGCTTCAACCAGATTTCTGGTAATCGCCATTCCAAGTCCGGTTCCCTGTATCTTATTCGTCACAGAATTTTCAGCGCGGGTAAACGGATCAAAGATTATCTCTTTGAAATCTGCCGATATTCCCAAGCCATTATCGCTAACTAAGAAACGGTACTTTGCATAGACAGATGAATTTGTCTCACATTCTTCTACCAGAAGCTGAATTTTTCCACCTTCCTGCGTATATTTTATGGCATTAGACAGCAGATTACTGAAAATCTGCATCAAATGAACCTGATCCCCATTCACCCACTCATGCTGAATATTTTCTTTTATGATTGTAAGCGTCTGCTTCTTTTCATATATTTGAGAATGAAACATAGTGTCAAGCTCCTGTACAAAATCCAGAATAGAAAAGTCAGAATACTTGAAGACTGTTTTTCCTGCCTCAATCTTACTCATATCCAGAACGTCATTGATAATTCCCAACAGATGCTGTGATGAAATATCTATTTTATCTGCATACTCTATAACTTTTGCTTTATTACCTGCATCATGTCTGATCAAAGATGTAATACCAATGATTGCATTCATAGGTGTACGAATATCATGTGACATATTAGAAAGGAAATCCGTTTTCGCCTTATTTGCATTTTCCGCTGTCTGTAAAGCCTCTGTTGCAGCGTTCTTTGCCTTTTTCAGTTTTTGATTGACTACTTCCATTTCCTTCATTGTTTGTAAATGAAGTTCATTATTCCTTTTTTCATATTCTGCTTTTTGATCTGCAAGACTAAGTCTGGAAATACTGTAGAATAATCCGGCAAAAAGTAAAAGTATAAAACCTGCCATGAGTGTTGTTGTACACAACACCGTTTTCTGGTAATCCCTCAGCACATTGTCAATAACTCCCTTTGCCACAATACATACCAAAATGGTGTTGTTGCTTTCGATCGGGCAATACCCCAGATAATAGGGGTCCTGTTTTCCCAAAAGTGCAACTCCGGATTCTCCGTTATCAAACTTCTTTTTGAACAAATCAGCCTCTTCTTCTGTAATAGCCTGTTCCCCTTTTAAATGTTTTAACAAAGAATAATTACGCTGGTATTTATCACCACTCAGGTTCGTATACGTAATATTTCCGTCATCATCCAGCATGAACAAATATGCTTTCCCATCATAACCTTTCAGTTTTAACATGGAATCCAGTTTCGAATGATCATACACAGTTCCAATTGCCGTATAAGTTTCCCCATTGATAGTGTATTCCTGACATGGGATCGCAACCAGATAACCGTCTTTTTTCTTCTGATCATAATCAAGACGCACCAGTTTTCCAATATTGTATCCATTCTTTAAGTCCAGCAGAAATTTACTTGGCATATCAATCCGCATTTTTGTTCCATCTGCTGATATTGCCTGACCATTTTCCTGAAGGAATATAAGTGTACTTTCCGATTCTTTTTCCCATGCTTCAAAGAAACTTTTGTTCACATCCGTTTCAAGAGACAGCTCTCTCTCATGAAGTAAAAATTCCTCAACCAACTGCAGCTGGCTGTAGTACCCACTCACTTGAAGATCATAGGTCTGCTGTATCTGTTCAACAACAGCTCCCATACTGCTTTTTCCATTTTCGCTGATATACTTATTAGACTTACTTATAAGATACTTTATAAAAACTAAGCTTAAAAGAATAATAAGTAGTATAAGCAACAGCCTTGTTATTTTTTTTCTTTTATTTACCGCTTGTTCTATCTCCACTTTTACTGTTCAACCTCTATATAGTCTTCCGGTGCTGACGGCTGCTGTCCTTTTGACATTGCTTCGGTCCATGCACTTGATAATGTTGTATCTTTAAGCTGCTCAATCTCACATTTCGGATTTATTTTTGTCAAAACAGACATTGTGGTGTCTGTAAGAAGAATAGAGTATTCCTTTTCTTTGTCTATTTTCTTATCATTAACTGTTAAGTCCTTTAACGAAAATCCACTTTCCTCTTGACTGACGATAATTTTCATACCGGATGCAATTGGTAATTCGTATTTATTGGTTACATAAAAATTCTCATCAGCATCAGCAAAATAATTTTCCACGAGTTCATAAACCTGTTTACCATTAATTTTTGTAACATATAATGCTGTATCTGAACTCTTCGCTGTCATCATGCCAACCCGGCTGCTGGTGCATTCTCCTTTATACATAGAGGAAGTGAAATAATAATATGGTGCCAGAGCCAGCTGTGCATCATTTTCTTCTCTGATCGTAGTTAAAATGGAAGATGCTGCATCACGGCCATTTCTATCGTTCAGTGAAATGGAATATTCATTTTCAAAATTCACCGTTGCTTTTTCTTCTGGATCTTTACGATTCATTACACTGCGCAAAGTATCATAAGCCTGTGTTTCATCCATTTCCCCTGACAGTAATCCGTGAACAGCCTCAAGACTTGCATCAAATGATTTTTGAGCGGAATATCGGATATAAACAGCATTATTGTTAATTTCCTCTTCCAGTCCAGGCACATTCTGCATCATGGTTGGAACATCTGTATTCAATGAAATAACACCGCTTCCATCCGCAATCAGTTTTTGCCCCTCTTCTGAAATCATACAATCCAGCACATCCAGTGCAGTATCCAGTTTCTCCCGGTCTTTTTCCAGGTTTTTGTTAAATGCAATGTTTAAGGACGGAGTCATGTACACATAGGATTCATCCGATGTCTGTGAAAAATAAGGAATACGGGTCAGCTCCGCATCCATCTGTTTCTGCAGCTGCTGCATAACCGTCGGATGTCCATGAAACATTGCTGATTTTCCCTCGACAAACATCTGGATTCCTGTATCGACGTCAATATTGATATCTTCTTTACCAAAGTGCGAGTCTTTCAGAAACTGGCTGGTTTCTGAAAAAATACGTTTCCATAATGCATCATCAAACTTTACTTCATCCGATGCAGTCTCTGCACCGTTTCGCCATTCAATACCATCCAGGCTTGTGAACTCACCGATTGCCGCCGCCTGGATGATCTCATTATTAGACCAGTCTTCACCAAGATCCATGGAATACGGTTTTATGCCATTATCATAAAACTGCTGACAGGCCTGTACATATTCCTCATAATTTTCTGGAATCTTTACGCCATACTGATCAAACAGTGTTTTGTTGGCAATGATCGTCTGCGGAATACCACAGATTGGCAGCCACTGGATTTCATCCTCCTCATTCTTATAATATTGCACCGCATAAGAATAATACTTGGAAACAACATCATAAGAAGCAAAATCCATAAGATAAGGCTGTAAGTCCTGTGCATCTGTTCCAGAGAATCGACGTACTGTTATGATATCCGGTAATTCATCATGTTCTTTAAAATAACTGTATAAATCGGTATCATTGTTACCAATAATAAATTCAATATCCTGATCAGGAAACTGTTCATGGATATAGGGTGCAATATTTTTCATCAAACGATTTTCCCACAGATAAACGGTAAGATGATCATCATTTTTAGATACTTCTTTCTTTGACTGTCCACATCCAGACAAGACAGCAGATGCTACAAGTACACCTGACACCACTGCAATCAGACAACGTTTTGCCTTTTTCATACTTTTATTTTCCTCATTCTTTCCTGATAAAATCATTAATTATTGTTACGTCCATGAAATAACGCCGTAAAAAAGCACCGTCAGACAGACAGTGCACCTCATTTCATGCAACTGGCTGCCATTTTAAAGGCCCTGTAGCTTTGCGTCCCAGACTTTCATCTGGTTTGCCGATTTCCTTATTATAGATATAGCTTTTAAACTTATGCAAAAAACTGATTTTATTATACTTTAACTCCCTGCTATACACAAGAAAAACATTACTGTTTTAATGCCCGAAAACCAAAAAAGAACAGCCGATATATACATCGAACCGTTCTCCCAAAAATCAATTTCTAAAGCAAAACCTTTTCTCATGTATTCTTTTAAAATCCCAGTAACCCAGATTCTGAACTGTGTTCCTCGTTTTGATTTTACACGATAGCCAACAGAAATAATAACATCAAGATTGTAATAATCTACATTGTAAACTTTTCCATCAGTAGCAGTGTAGGCAAATTTTGCCCACACTGACTCTTTTTCTGACTCTCCCTCTTTAAAAATATTTCTGACATGTTTTCCAATCACACTACGATCTCTCTGAAACAATTCTGCCATCTAATCAATAGACAACCAGACTGTATCACCATCAAAAGTAATTTCAACTTTCGTCAGACCATCCTCTGTCGTATAAATAATCATATCTGCTTTTTCTTTGTCCATAAATTAATTTTCCTCCAAAATCAGATACATTATCAACGTGAACGAGTCACTATAGCGAAATCATCATTCCTCATCTTTACCATCTTTAATACGGTAGTAATCCTCCATATCCTCGCTGAGTTTTACTGTCGTATCTGGTTTTCGGTTGCTCAAGAGGCACACAGTCTCGACTGTGTTTTCTTCGGGCATACGAATTCTTGTCCCTTTACAATCTCCATAATACACCGGAAACGCAAGATCAATATGTTCAATGCGCGAACCCTGACTTGTCCCATTATTAACAGTTTCATTCTTCAATTCAATCTTCTCAATAAATGTATTCATAAATTCTTTCTTTTCCATATCTGTCATTTTATCATACAGTATATCAAAATCCAGAAGAAATTCATACAGTTTTTTACCCGTAATTTCTTTCCCGTAAGATGCCCCAATCTTAGCATCAATATCTTTCATCGCCTCCTCAAACTCTGCCACCTTATCATACATGTTATCCAGCCTGTCCTGCATATCCTGGTATTTTCTCGTATAATGCTTATCCCCAGTATCCAGGCGATCCAGCATCTGTATCAGTTTTAGTTTCGACCCTTGTACCTGTTTCAGCTGTTTTTGCAGCTGCTCCCTCTCAGTTTCCAAAGCAGAAACATCCACCTTCTCTTCCAGTTTCTCCTGCACAAAACTCCTGAACTCATCCTCCGCAACCATATACCGGATAAATTCCTCTACTTCTGCATTAAACACTTTCTGGTTCAGCATCGGCTTATAATCACAAATCTTTCCATCGACTTTTTTTCTGTGATGGCATCTGTAATAAAATGTATCCTTGTATTCCCCAGTTTTCTTATTCTGCCGTCGCTGAACAGTTCCACTCATTCCACCGCCGCAAAGAGGACATCTGATTAATCCAGTTAAAATATGTTCATGCTCCAGACTATGAGTTTTAACAAACCTAACCCCCGTCCTCTTCCTTTTCTCTCTCGCCGCTTCCCACGTCTCTTCATCCACAATCGCCTCATGCAGTCCATCCGCCAGCAGGTAATCATCTGTCTTCACCCGCCGGTACTCATCCCTCGTTCCCTTCACCTTCTCTGTAACATTCTTCCCGTAAGCAATCTTCCCTGTATAAACCGGATTATCCAGAATCTTCATGATCAGCCCTCTGGCAAAATAGTTCAGTTCATGTCCTCGTACCTTTTTCTTCGTATAACCTCTCTGGTTCAGATAATTGCAGATAGCATCTGCTCCCATATCCGTATGCACAAACTTGTCATAAATGATCCGCACAATCTCCGCTTCTTCCTCATTCACCATCAGTGTGCTGTTCCCGGAATCCAGATCATATCCGAAAGGAGCCTGCCCGCCATTCCATTTTCCCTCTCTGGCCTTCTGCTTTCTTCCTTCCATTGTCTGGACCAGAATATTCTCCCTTTCAATCTCAGCCACTGCCGACAGCACCGTGATGGTCAGCTTGCCGGAATCCTTAGAGGAATCAATCCCGTCTTCCACACAGATCAGATTCACGCCATAATCCTGGATAAACTGCAGGGAATTTAAAACATCCGCCGCATTCCTTCCAAAACGTGACAGCTTAAACACCAGAATAAATGCCACCCCGTCACGTTCCTCGGACACATCCTGCAGCATCCTCTGGAACTCCGGCCTGCCCGTAATACTCTTTCCGGATTTTCCTGCATCACAGTATTCCCTGACCACTTCCATGTCCTGAAACTCCGCAAACTTCATCAGCCGTTCCTTCTGTGCCTCCAGGCTGTAACCATCCACCTGCATTGCCGTAGAAACACGAATATAAATATAACATTTCTTTCTCACTCCACATTCTCCTTCCTGTATTCTACATCTGCATTCAGCATCCGAAAATGCTTCAAAGCATCCATGATTGCCAGTTCCTTCTCCACCGGACAGACCGGCACATGATTCTTATTTTTCGCCGGCTTATTATAAGCCTTTCCCACATCCAGACCATACTTCCTTTTTACCTGTGCAATATATAAGGAAGAAATATTCATTCCATACTTTTCTTTCACATATGCCATGATTTCCGCATAGGTTGCTTTTGCCTCAGAAACAGTCACCCGATGCTCCGTACAGTCTACTTCAAATGTCACCACTTCATCCGGTTCATCATTCTCTGCCCTTTTCCCTTCATCCTCATAATAAACCGGAAAGCGAAAAACAATCCTTTTCAGAATCCTGCCATCTTCCCTTTCATCCTGGAATACATCAATCCTTTCAATGAACTGCCTGCACAGCTCCCTGCGTTCCTCACAGTTCATTCTCTCAAACAGCAGGTCAAAGTTATCAAGAATCTTCTGTATATTATCAGAAGAACGAACGCCTTTCTTCAAAGCCTCCATCCGCTTTTTCAGCTTCCGGATCCTTTCCTCCAGAATCTCGATCCTGTCATAAACCTCATCAATCTTTGACTGAACAGCCTCATATTCATCGTCATAACCTTCTGCAAGAACATCCAGATTATCCAGTTCCGTCCCCAGCTTATATTTCAGATGCTCCTGACTGTGCAGTTCTTTTCTGGTTCTTTTCAGATCCGCTTCACAGGCATCCAATGAACTCCTGTCTCCAACCGTATTCATAACCGCCTGACGGAACTCCTTCGTCTCTGTCACCTTTCCCACAATTTCCATCACAGCCCTGTCCAGTTTGTCCTGATTGTACGTCCGCCTGCAGCTGCAGACATAACCTTCACTCTTACGTGTATTCCTGCATCCATAGGAATAAACAATCTTATAATAACCGCCATGATTATTGTTCTTTCGTTTATTCTTTTTTGTGACCATTCCTGTCCCACACTCCGGACATTTCACAAGCCCGGATAAAAGACTGATCCGCCCCGGATCATCTACTTTCTTCTGCTGTTTTCGCAGCCTCTTCCGTTTCTCCTGCACCTGCATCCAGATATCTTCCGGAATGATTGCCTCGTGCTTTCCCCTGACGGAAATAACCTCTTTTGGATTTCTTTTAATCTCCTCAGAATTTGTCCGTCTGTTATATACTATCATTCCATAATAAACAGGATTTCCAAGCACCGAAGAAACAAAATCCGAAGTAATAACTTTATCCTCTCCCTTCACAACACGCTTATAACCATTCTCATTCAGCCAGCCGACAACCGTATTCAGTTTCATGTCCGGCTCCAGATACTTCTGATAAATCAGCCTCACAAGATCTGCAGCTTCCGGAACCACCACCAGTTCCTTATTCACACTCACATATCCATACGGCACGCCTCCGCCAGGCCATCCACCGCTCATCAGCTTCTGCATCCTCGCCGCCATGAACTGCACAGTAATGTTCTCATGTTCCATTTCTGCCACAGCAGACAGGATAGCAAGTGTCAGCCTTCCACCCTGTGTGGAACTGTCAATGGCATCCTCAACACAGACCAGATCCACATCAAAGTCCATCAACAGCTGCACAGACTTCAAAATATCTGCCGCATTCCTTCCAAAGCGGGATAACTTAAACACCAGAACACAGGAGATTTCATCTTTCTCACAGGAAATATCATCCATCATTTCCATAAAAGCCGGTCTGCCCTTGATACTCATTCCGGATCTTCCTGCATCACAGTATTCCCTGACCACTTCCATTTCTTTATAGTCCGCATACTTCCGAAGCCGCTCTGTCTGTGCTTCCAGACTGTATCCCTCTGTCTGAGCCGCCGTAGAAACACGGGTATATATGTAACATTTCTTTCTCAAATCTTCACCTCATTTCGGTTGCCCATCGTCATACGGTTGCCGTACATAAAATATATCGGAATCACCATTCTGTGCCAACTCGCAGAACGACCAAAAAAACTGCCCCAAAGTCCACCTTCCCCTATGCGGTTTCCATAGTGCAAAAAGACCGGCAGCCCCAAAAGACCACCGGCACACTCGATCACTTTCCCTGCAGCTGTGCATTTCTCTCCTCAATCTCCCCCAGAACCACATCCCCGTACTTCTGGATCATTCTTGCCAGAAACTCTGCACATTTTTCCATGTTTAGCCTGGCCTGTTTCTCCGTCAGTCTGCCGGTATCGATCAGTTCAATTTTTCCCATAGCCAAAAACCACCTCCTACTGTTCCAAGGAGTCCTGGTCCCTGATTTTTTGACTTTCCGGACAAAAAAATAAACCCGCTGCCATCCACAGATTTCTCCGCAAACAGCAACAGGTTTCCCCCGATGCATTTATTTACTTTATCATCCGTTCAATACCATCGGTCATACGGATTCCCACGCACCCTCTTTGTCTCTGGTGCCTTCTCAATACTCTTTTCAGCTTCTTCCCTCGTCGCAAACAGCCTGTGAGCCTTCACCTGTATTCCGCCGCCCGTATCTGTAAAACGGACCAGGAACATCCCGCCGGAACACCTGCGGATCTCCACCTCCCGCACAAATCTGTTTGATTCCACAATATATGCAGTATCCCCGACTTTCATAAAATCACACTCCTGCACTCAAAACATCCTTCATCCTGACCAGAACCGGAAGCACCTGCCCGTCAGCAAATCTCCGGTCAAAAGAACCATTGGAAAAAGGATCCTCTCTCAGCAGCATTGTCAGTAATGCTGTACAAAGCTCATAATCTGCACCTGAAATTCGTTTCAGCTCCTCATTACAGTCAATCGGCTCCGTAATCATATAATCGCCATAATTTGTTTTCAAATCTCCCAGATCTTCCAGAAGTTTAACATACCGGCTTTTATCCGGATCATTCAACAAAAGGACAGACCAGATTGCCTGTATTTTGCCAGTATTCGTCAATCTTATTCACCGCCTTACTTTAATCGAATATATGTTCTATCATGATAACATATTCCTTCCCGCACTTCAATCTTTCACTTTAAAGAATATAAGAAATGATTCTTCATAATCAAAATCAAAAATAGAGCATATAGGTTTCTCCATACGCTCTATCATTTTTAACGCTCAATTATTGATGAATTAACATATCATAAATAGTTTTCAATACAAATCTAAAATACTGGGAGATCATCAAAACAATTGCTATAAAACAAAATTGTTTGCCATAACAAAATATACCGCATTTCTCCACCGCTTTGCATTTTTCTATTTTACAGTGTCAAAATATCCAATGATTCCAATGTATCCATCCTTCTTTAAAGGCGACCACAATGTATGCAATTTCATTCTATACATCTGACTGTTATTATCCACCGTCGCTTTTATCGTGGCAGATATTTCTTTATTTTGTACAGATGTCTGATGTAATAAGACACGAATACATTGAACATCTTCTTCATTTACTCCAAATTCTTTGAAAAAATTGAATTTCGGATTATCTCTCTGACATAAAATCTGATGTTCTCCGTTTAAGATAGTAAATTGGCCTGAAATTGCATTGTAATCAATTGAGTTCATTCCACTGTTTGATTTAAAGAAATCGATCTTTTCCTGCATGACCTTGACAACACTCTGTGAATAATTTTGATTCGGCAAAGATCTGTCGCTAAGTATTTCATTAGAAAGTCTCTGTACTTCATGGTAATAGCTATTTTCATCCATTTCCTTATCATTAAACATATTTGAAAATTGAAGACTCAGTTCTTTCAAACATTTTAGAAGGATGGGGTTAAATTGTCCGCATTGCCCATCCAGGATCATTTGAATCGCTGTGTCATGATTAAATGCTTTCTTATAACATCTTTCACTTGTAAGTGCGTCATAAACATCGACAATTGATACCACCTGTGCAGAGATTGGTATTTCTTCACCTTTCAAGCCATCCGGATAACCCTTTCCGTCCCATCTTTCATGGTGCCATCTGCTGATTTCCCATGCAGTATGCACCAGTGGATGATCTTGCGGAAAGTCCATATCCTTAATTATAGCTGCGCCAAGCTCACTATGGGTTTTCATAATCTTAAATTCTTCATCTGTAAGTCTGCCTGGCTTATTCAATATTTCCTCCGGAATACGGATCTTACCAATATCATGAAGGGAAGAAGCAGTTGTAATCAAAGCAATATCTGCCTCTGTCAAAGGATAAGCATCTGTTACTTTTACCAGTTGTCTCAGCATCATCTCCGTTGCTGTTTTTATATGCAGGATGTGTTCTCTGCTCTCGCTGTTACGGGATCCCAATATATTACTCATAATCCGGATCATGATATTATTATTTTCTTCTTTTTCGTAAACCTGATTATAAACCACATTTATCAAATGCTTTTGGTTCATATAGAGGCCCAAGGTATTCTGAACTCTTTTCTTTACAATCACAGAATCAAACGGTCGTGTGATATAATCTGTGATTCCCAGCTCATATGCCTTACGCATAGTATCAACAGCATCTTCAGAAGATATCATGATTACAGGAGTTTCAGCAATACACTGGCTTCTTTTCATTATTTTCAAGACTTCAAAACCATTCATCTGTGGCATATTGATATCCAAAAGCATCAGATCAATTCCAATATTTTCTCCTATCATCTGGATTGCCTGATTACCATTTTCGGCTTCCAGATAGTTATAAGCATCTCCAAGAATCTCCTTCAATATATCCCTGTTAAATTTTGCATCATCTACAATCAGTATTTTTTGTTTTTTATCCACATTTTTCTTTCCTTTATCCACTCGTTTTTTATGATCTTCCAAGCACTTGATTCAAGGCAGAAAGTCATGTCGCATCACTTAATACTACAGCCCCTTCTTTATTTCTTCAATTGTCATCTCATATACTTCTGTTACTTTTTCCATTGCTTCCGGTATCCCCGGCTGCTCTCCGGTTCTATCTCTCAAAAGTTCTGTCAACTCATGACTAACCTCATACAGACGGTCAAAGGAAAGATTCTGACACACCCCTTTCAGTGTGTGTGCACCGCGGAAAGCATCTTCATAATTTTTATTTTCCAATGCCTGTTTTAACTGTATATAACTCTGATCTTCAAGGAACTTTAATGCAAATCTCCGAATCAGTGCTTCGCTGTGAAGGCGTTCCAAGACAGCTTCATAGTTTCCTCCAATAGCTTCATAACACTCTTGCATTGTCATATTTTAGTCCTCCTGTCTATATTTCACCGCTTATTTGACACTGCTCTATCAATCATTCACCAATTTATGAATTACTTTTATCAGTAGTTCCACATCAACAGGCTTAGCAACATGTTCATCCATCCCTGCTTCTTTTGCTCTTATTCTGTCCTCCGTGAACGCATTTGCTGTCATTGCAATGATCGGTATTGTCTTTGCATCCTCTCTGTCCAGAGACCTGATCATCTTTGTAGCTTCATAGCCATTCATTACCGGCATCATAATGTCCATAAGAATGACATCAAATTCACCGGGAGCACTATTTCTGAACAGTTCAACAGCTTCCTGACCATCCCAGGCTTTTGTCACGTCAGCACCTTCATCCTGAAGCACAAATTCGGCGATTTCCATATTCAGCTCATTATCTTCTGCCAGAAGAATATGCAGTCCCTTTATAGATTTTTCGGATGCATCCGTCTGTTCTTCACGTTTATCCGCATCCAGATCTATTTTAAATGGAACCCGGATCACGAATGTCGTCCCTATGCCTTCTGCACTTTCAAAGGTAATCGTTCCACCCATTTTCTCAATCAGTTTCTTTGAAATCGGCATTCCCAGACCTGTTCCGGAAAATTTTGTGCGGCTTCCTGCATGTTCCTGTGCAAATGGTTCAAAAATATGTTTTTGGAACTCTTCTGCCATTCCGATTCCAGTATCCCGACAGACAAATTCCATTGTCGTCATTCCTGGCTGTTCGGATGGAATCTCCCTGCAGCTAAGATAAATATGTCCGTTTGCCCTGTTATATTTCACTGCATTGGACAGGAAATTCATTATCACACGTTTCACATACCTCGGGCTTCCAATAAGAGCACGGTGTGTGATTTCTTTTTTCTCCCATACAATCCGGATATTCTGTTCTGCAGCAATCTGTTCAATTACGACAAGCACTTCCTCAGAGATTTTGCTCAGATTAAATGGAACCTCTTCCAGAACAACTTCACCAGACTCCAGCTTACTCATATCCAGAACATCATTTACCAGTTCCAGCAACAAATTGGCTGCCGCTTTAACCTTTGTTCTGTATTCCTTCTGCTTCTCCATATCATCTGCATAATGGTCTGCCATATTTACCATGCCGCAGATTCCATTGATCGGAGTCCGGATATCATGGCTCATCCGCTGTAGAAACTCTGTTTTTGCCTCATTGGCTGCTTCTGCCTTTTTTGCTGCTATCAGAAGTTCTGCTTTGTATTTTTCATCTTTTTCCTGTTCCTTTTTCTGATGTGCCTGATTGGTTCTGTATGTCCAGAACCAGAATATACTGAACATCAGGAAATAAAGAAAAATGACACCTGCTACGCTTAATGGAAGGTTATAAAACACCTCTCTGTCCGGAAGATATGCATAAATATAATAATCACGCTGCTTCAGCATGATTCCATAACATCCAATTCCTTCCTTCTTCAAATGATAAATATGCTGACTGTCTGCATGCTTTTTCATTGCCTGAACAACTTCGTTGTCGGTTGTATTCTGCCCCAACAGGCTCTCGTCATTGCTGGCAACAATGATTCCCTCGTCTGCAACAATAATCGTTCCATCTTTCTGGACACTATAACCATTTAAAAGCCCTTGTATCGTCAGCGTATAGTTTCTGGCAAATTCAGGAGATGTGTAATAATAGGTCGCAACGATACCTGGTGCATCTTTTCTGGCACAGGCTGCAATGTCAATATGTGATCCGTCTTTCCTGTTAAACCGTTCTGAATAAGTTCTTTCTTCATATCCGTCAAAATCCATGATAATGTCTTTTTGCAGATACTCCGTGATCTCATTAGTCAGAGACTCATCCATACTGTATTCACAGTCCATCTTTCCCTCTGCATCCAGTATAATGATACCATCCACCCAGAGAGTCTGCAGGTTTTCTTTCAGAAAATCCCGACTTAGCTGACCGCCGTTTTCTATTTCCGTATCGATATTCGTGCTCATCTGTCTGGCACTTTCAATGGCACGGAGAAGACTTTTGGATTCCGAAGATTCATTATAATGGGTGTAGGTGGAGCACTGCACTTTCACATAGTTTACAATCTCCACCATTCTTTTCTCTGCTTCCGCTTTTTCTGCGTGGAAGAAATAAAACAGAGAGACTACTGCCACACAGATTCCAATCAAACCTCCGAGCAGCTGGATCCGTTTTTCTTTTTTCTTTCTCTTAATATCCAAGATCATCCACCTCCAGGTACTTCTGGGGATCATCCAGGTATTTTTCAATGATTTTCAGGGATGTGCCATCCTGACGCATTTCTTCCAACGTCTGCCCCATCTGCTCACAGATTCCTCTGTCATCATCTTTTGCAAAAGCGACACCTATTCCGGTGATCATCAGAGGCTCTTCCAGAATACGGAAGCTTGCATCATAATCCTTCATATACTGAACGATAGATTCCTCGTGTGCTGCAACTGCATCTACATATCCTTTTCCAAGAAACGTATAGATCAGCTCCCTGTGTCCCAGGCTGATCAGATTACCCAGCTTTGGGATTCTCTCATCCGTCCGGTTCAGAAAGATGCCTTCCGGTTTGGTTGTGGACTGAACAGCCAGGTTCTTTCCCTCCAGGTCACTTAGCTTATAAATATCGCTGCTCTCGTTTACAGCAACCACCTGACGGCTTGCTATGTATGGTCCTGCCCAGCGGTAATCGTCAAGACGTCCTTCCATAGAAAAACAGCCCATGATACAATCAATCTCGCCGCTCTCCACCAGTTCTTTTTTCTCCTCCCAGTTGATCTGGACAACCTCCACCTGATATCCCATTCTTTTAAAAGCTTCCGTAGCCAATTCTACATCGATTCCCGTCGGTACACCATCCTCATTCAGATAATTGTATGGTGGATAGTTGTCACTGCCGAGGGTAATAACAGGCTTTTCGGTTTCTTCTTTCGTGTTATCTGTGTTTTTACACCCTGCCAGGGTGACTGCTAAAATTCCCGCAAGCAGAATGCCTGCAATCACTCTTTTTCCTTTCATTTTCTGTCCATCCCTAACTATCCTTTTTGATTCTTCTATGTCCGGTTACTTTCCATTCGTCACTGTACAGTGACCTGCGGTTCGGTACCCCCCCCCACCAGATTTTATGCTTCTGATCGTCTTTTCCAGCACCTTCATCTCAACCGGTTTTGAAACATGTGCATTCATGCCAGCCGCAAGGGAATGCTGAATGTCTTCTGAGAATGCATTGGCAGTCATGGCAATAATCGGAATCGTCTTTGCCAGTTTATGGGAACTTCTGCGGATTGCCTTCGTTGCCTCATAACCATTCATAACAGGCATCTGCACATCCATTAGAATCATGTCATAATCACCTGGATCAGACTGTTCAAATGTTTTCAAAATCTCTTCACCATTTTCACAGATGGTACATTCCGCACCTTCAATCTTTAACAGTTCTGTCAGGATTTCTGCATTTATCTCATTATCCTCTGCACACAGGAACCGCATACCCTGCAGGATATTACCATCCTGCTCATCTGTTTCTGCCTGTGACGCCGGAGAAACAGATCTTTCTTCTGCAATTTTCAGATCCATAAAAATCTCAAAACAGCTGCCTTGTCCCGGTTCACTTTCTACATCGATCGTTCCGCCCATCGAATCAACCAGATTTTTGGTGATTGCCATTCCAAGACCTGTTCCCTGTATCTTATTTGTTAGGGAATTTTCTGCACGGGTAAATGCATCAAAGATTATATCCTTGAAATCTGCCGACATTCCCATGCCGTTATCTCTGACTAAAAAGCGATACTTTGCATAAACAGATGAATTCGATTCACATTCTTCTGCCAGAAGCTGAATTTTTCCACCTTCCTGTGTATATTTAATCGCATTAGACAGCAGATTACTGAAAATCTGCATCAAATGAACCCGATCTCCATTCACCCATTCATGACGGATGTTTTCTTTTATAATTGTAAGTGTCTGCTTCTTTTCATATATTTGAGAATGAAATATAGTGTCAAGTTCCTGAATAAAATCCAGAATAGAAAAGTCAGAATACTTGAAGACTGTTTTTCCTGCCTCAATCTTACTCATATCCAAAACATCATTAATAATTCCTAACAGATGCTGTGATGAAATATCTATTTTATCTGCATACTCTATTACCTTGCCTTTATCAGCGGCATCATGTCGGACCAATGACGTAATACCAATGATTGCATTCATAGGAGTACGTATATCGTGAGACATATTGGCAAGAAAACTACTCTTGGATCTGTTCGCTTCCTCTGCCACCTGAAAAGCTTCCTCTGCCGCTTTTTTTGCCTGCCGCAGTTCTGTATTCACTGTTTCCAGTCTCGCATTATTTTCCCGCTCCACACGAATCGCTTCCTGTTGATTTCTACGCATAATAAGAGAAATTCCCAGCATAACGCAGACAGCTGCGATAACCGTAAAGATAACGATAACTATCGTAACAAAATTGACAAGTTTTAAGGTATTCGTAGCAACATATTCTGCCGGAACCAGAAAGATAAGGGTCCATTCGGCATTTTCCATTCTTTTTAACCCGTAAAAATATTCTGTTCCATCCAGAACTGCATTAGAATAACTGCAGCCTTTTTCTTCCAGTTCCGCCTTTGTTTTCTCAAAGGAAGAATTGTGAAGATACTTCATGTTCTGTAAAACAGAAAAAACATTATGTCCCTTGATTAGTTCTACTTGATTGCTATTGAACAATTTAAATCCATTATCATCCAGTACATACACACTGTTGTTTCCATTATATGCCTCGCAGTTAAAATAAGGATTCAGCTGTTCCATGTCCTGAGCAATTCCAAAATAGAGAATTGAAGTTTTCTTTTCTCCATTCTGAAGATCTATGGGTTCCTGCAGACGATTCAGAAATATCATCTTTGACTGGTTATCCGTCATAGAATCAAAAACAAAACTGATCTTTTCAGGATTTTCTTCAAAATAATCCAGATCCCGGAAAAGTCCCCTGTTTCCGGATTCTGTATAATATCCGCCTTCTGAATCCACTGCCATCAACATGATCTTATGATCTGCATATGCTGATAATTCATATTTCTTTTTCATATGTCTGCATAGCTCATCTGTAGTCTGTATATTTGCATCTTTCAGATAATTACATTCTTCCGTTACCCGGTCCCAGTGGGAATCGATTACATCCTCCAGATTTTGAAACATCTGATGGGTAATCTCTTCCATCTGGTTTAATCGTTCCTCATAGATAATATCCTGGATATAAGTATGATACAGGAAAAAAAATGCAAGAAGCATCGCTCCGCCAGCCATACAGCAGCCCAATATTAAGTTTCGGTAACTCTTTGCCTTCCGCATCCTTCCCCTCCGCTTATTTCCATTCAGCGTCTGCTTCACTTAAAGTCTTAAATTGCCCCAAAAACTCTTTTGCCGCATCCATACCCACAATACCACTGTCTGTCACTTCCGTTTCTGACGCCAGTTTTTCACTGATTCCGGAAATTGCGACCTGATAAGTCTTTCCATCCTCCAGTTTCATATCTTCAGGATTTACCAGCATATATGGATAATTCTTACCTGTACCAACTGCATCGTAACCTTCTTCATACAATGCCCGAATCTGTTTTCCTGTCAGCCTGATTGTATTAATAGTCCGTGACCAGCCAGTCGGAAGAATGGTACAGATATCATAGTCTGTAATATTCTTTGCATACAGTTTTCCGCTCACGCCATCATTGTTCTGGTTCGTACCATTTCCACTGATCCATGTTCCAAGAGATATAAGAGCAATGTCACTTCCGGTCGCCTCGGCAAAACATCTGCCCACCAGCTTTGCACAGCTTTCCTGTGAGATTTCCTCTGTGACTGTTGTAATCACTTCCGGCTGGTTATTTACCACGCTGTCCTGATCCTCATCCAGCTGATCTGACACATCCTTTATTGATGCCTTATCCTGCATGAATTCCAGCATTTTGTTTCCGGTATTTACAATCGTATTTTCCCATCCAGCATAAATAAACGGTGTCGTATTCCCTGCATTGATCATATCTGAAATATCTGCATAAAAGGTGTCATCTGCCTTTGCATCTTTGAAAGGAAGTAGTCCTGCTTTTAATGTGCTGTCCGGATACAGGGCGCTGGTTCCTTCTACCGTAGACAATACCTTCATGACTTTTAATGCGTCTTCAAGTTTCTCAGGATGATTCTCCAGCTCTTTATTCAATCCATAATAACGGTTTACATTTAAAATAAATACATTCCTGCTTCCGTCTTCAGACAGGTATGGCATCAGACCAAATTTGTCCATTGTATCTTCTGTGTCCATAATGCCATTCTGTGGTCCCAATAGAAACAGTGAGTTTCCCTTTATAAAATCTTCTCTTGTTTTGCTATCATCTGCCGGATCACTGTTGCTGCAGTCAAGCATCCCAAGGTCTTTCCACTTTTGGATATATTCCATACTTTCCATCATGCCTGGTGTATCGCTTACATTTGCCTTTCCTGACAGGTAATCTTTCTGCCACTGCTTTCCAGACATGGTACTAAGGAATCCCGCATCCGCAATATTACATATATACTGAAAGGCTGAACCTGGGTACTGAATCTGTGCCATACATAACGTAACTCCTGCTTCTTTTGCTTTGTCTGCAAGTTCTTCAAGCTCTGTAAAAGATGTTGGCAGTTTCCAGCCATTTTTCTCAAGCAGTGTTTTATTATAAGTGATTCCATAACAGTTGTACAAAGATGGAAGCATATAAAGTGCACCATCATCGGATACATCTTTCAGACGTGATTCCACATAATTATCTGTAAAATCGTATCCGGAGAGATCAATCATCTTATCACTGACATCCACCACATCCGGCTTATAAAAAGTCTGTGTGCAGATGTCCGGAAGATCATCTGCCTCTAACATATTCTGCAGACAGGTTGTTGTGTTTGCTCCGCTGTACGGGACTACTTCAAGCTCAATCTCCGGATATGTTTTATGCACCTCTTCTATAAAGCTGTCCACCTCCAGATAAGGAGCCATAAAAGTAATTGCTTCGTGCTTCTTTGACGTTTCATCTGTTTTTCCACATCCTATAAGTCCTGTTGCTGCTATACATGCCAAAATAAGACATACGCTTTGTACTTTTTTGATTTTCATATTTTTCTCTCTTTCCTGATAAAATCATTATTGTTACGTCTATGAAATAACACCGCAAAAAAAACACTGTCAAACAGACAGTGCACGTCATTTCATGCAACTGGCTGCCATTTTACAGGCCCTGTAGCTTTGCGTCCCAGACTTTCATCTGGTTTGCCGATTTCCTTATTATAGCTTTTAAACTTATGCAAAAAACTGATTTTATTATACTTTAACGTTCTACTATGCACAAGAAAAAATTACTGTTTTAACGTTCAAAAACAAAAAAGAACAGCCGATACATATACTCGAACTGTTCTTCTACTTCCGAAGTCCACGCAGCATTGACATTACTGTTTCCTGCTCATTTGTACTCAGATCGTTCCATATCCCTAGAACTTCTTTCTGTTTTTCTGTCAGATTCTCTGAATTACCTTCCTGAAAAAACTGCGATAATGTCACGCCCAAAGCTGCACATATTTTTTCAAGTGTGATCAGCGACGGCAGGTTTTCCTGCGCCATGATTCTTCCCAGTGACGACTGGGAAATTCCCGACAGCTGCGATAATCTATATTTACTGATATCTCGCTTTTCACACAAAGATGTTATTTTATCCGCAATATACTTCTCTATCTGCAAGTAACTATACCTCATTTCCACTATTACATGTTCTTATTGTACCTGTAATAATGAAAAAATATTAGTAATCAACTTTGCAATTATTTAATACCGTAATAGGAAGTATACGCATAAAAAATATATAAAGATACTTTCGTTTCCGCAAAAGTCATTTTCGCTTATATTGTTTTTATAATAGCACAGACAGTTATGTTTGTCACATAAAAGTTTGAAACCTCAAACAAAAAAAATAAGCCTGCCATCATCCACAAATTTCTCCACAGACAACAGCAGGCTTTCTACTATCTCATCAACGCATTCACTTTTTTCTGCACTGCCCCATAATCATATCCCGCTGCCTGCAGTCTCTTCTTCCTGTCCTCGCCGTTCCCCCACTTTCCAGCAATAACTTCCTTTGCCACAGTTTCCACACTCTTTTTGTTACTGCCTTTCACCAGCTCATTCACCTTCGCCTGCACTGCCCCATAATCATACCCTGCTGCCTGCAGTCTCTTTTTTCTGTCCTCACCGTTTCCCCATTTTCCGGCAAGCACTTCCTTCGCCACAGCTTCCACACTCTTCTTTCCTGTACCGGTATTCCCGCCGGTTCCATTCACAGCCTTCTCATACCGTGGAGCCGCATACCCGCGGATATATCCCCATCCCAGGGGGATCACCCTTCTGTCAACCTTTTCACCCCTGTTACCTTCAATAGCAGTAATCATTCCGCCGGAAACCTTCTCCACAAAACCCATATGATCACTATACCCGTCATTCGGCTGTGCTGCCTTATCCCAGTTATAGACAATCACATAACCCGGCTCCGGCGTGATGGTGCCATCCTCAATCCAGATCCCCATCTTTTTAAAAATCTTCACATGCTCCTCAACACCGCATTCCCTGCCGATCAGATCACTGCATCCTGCCTTGATCCCGGCAGCAGACACACAGGTATCACACCATTCATCCGAATACTGCACCGCATATCCTCTTGGAAGCGGCTTCACACTGTTATACAGATCAATGATCTCCTTAAACTTTCCATTGGCCTCACTGAATCCCAGCCAGCCCCTCATCACATCCAGAACACTCCCAGCAGTCTTTGCCATAGTCTCACATCCCCCTTCATCAAATCTTGTCAGTTCATACTGACGGATCACCTTCATGCAGTCTTCCACATAGGAAAAAGAAGTGGCATACCCGTCAGCACGGATGGTTTCCAGATACTCCTGCGGATCCCGGATTCCCTGCAGGTTACGGTACCGTTCCAGCTGGATAAATTCAAAATAGCCCTTTACGCCCTCTTCCATGGAATCAAACACCCGGAAATTGTCACGGATGGAAGTCAGCGTCCCTTCCCTGTATTCTTCCTTTGTGCGCATATTTACAGACCTGCCAGTCCATCTGGTGCCACATTTCAGTCCAAAATAGTTATAGTACTGACTGGCCAGCCGGCTCTCGCCCCATCCGGATTCCAACACTGCCTGTGCGATCACAGGCGAGTACACCAAAATCCCATACTGTCCTGCATACTTCTTCACATACCCCGCAATATCTGCGATAAATTTCTCCCTTGCAATCCTCATTCCCCATCACTTCCTTCCCCTCTGTCATGCAGCTGTTCCAGCACATCCTTCATCTTCTGCGGGATCGGTAGCCCCAGATGCCCTGCATTCTCCAGCAAACTCACACCCTCATTGGAAATATAGAAAAAGATCACCGCCGTTCTAAGCACAGATCCGTTCCCAATCACAGCCACATCCAGAATATTCGCCATTCCCACTAGCAAAAAGATCAGCACCTTTCTGCAGATCCCCCGGAAGCCCACCTCACTGGAAAGCGTATGGTCCGCAAAAGCACACATCACCCCGGTCAGGTAATCGATCACCACAAAAGCGATCAGGGCATACAGAAGCCCGTCACAGCCTCCCATAAACCAGCCCAGCCATCCGCCTACAGCCATAAAAACCATCTGAATAAAGTTCCAAAATTCCTTCATGCCAGAATCCTCCTCCCATGAAAAAAGCAGCTCCCATTTCTGAGAACTGCCGTAAATAAGTTTTCTATCTTCATGCCCTGCGGCAGAAAGACCTACATTGTTTCTTCTGTCAGCGTATACGTGATCTTCATAGTCTTATCCGTATTCTTCACCACCGCTGACGAAAGATTATTGATACTTGCCAGATAAGGCGTCAGAAGGTAAGCACACCTGTGCTCCTTCCCGTAACTGCCGCCCCACATAAACACAAAGTTCTTATACTGGAACAAAGGCGTTGCCATAGCTTCAAACCTTGCGCTCCCCTGCGTTTTGATCACCCTGTCATCCGCCGTGATCTGGAAATCCCCTGCCACGATCATGTCTCCGAGCAGTGTCATATACACCTCACAGGAACCTGCCTCGCCAAGAGATTTCAGCTTGGAAGTAAAGCCCAGCGGGATCAGCGTCACATCCGCTGAATTTGCAGTATTGATCTTATAAACTCCCTTCTTGTCATAGGAAGGCACATACAGATACCCCTTCCTCACACAGCATTTTACATTCCGCTCCGGATAGGAACCATCCTTTGCCCTTGTACCCACTTCTGACAGCTTCGCCTTGGACAGTGTCCAACTCCCCTCCGTAAAGGAATAATCCTTTTTGGAGATCCGGATCCACACCATCTTCGCATCCCCGGAAACATTCGGCTCATTGGAAAATCCATACCAGTATCCGTCATGCCCGTCCATAAATTCCCCGTACTTTGTATAATCCCCCAGGAACGTAAAGCTTTCCGTTGTCAGTGTCTGCTCTTCCAGTACGGTATAAGTGGTATCATCCAGCTTCTCATTCAGCCCGATATTAAACACCGGGATCCGGATCTTCGTAATGGTCACACTGGAAGTCCCAAAGGTGATGGAATACAATAGGTTCTTTTCAAAATCCAGTTCCACTGCCGCTTCCACCCGGAAACGGAAGCACCACAGTCCCGGATGCCTCTGCAGACCGTTCCACATGATCCGCAGCCACATCCACAACAATCTGTGCAAAAAACTGCATATGGTTTTCCTCAGAAGAAGCAAACTGGATACTGACCAGCTTCACCCTGGTCTGCCCGATTTCATGCGCAGAAGCATTGGTAAACGTATGGATCCCGATCTTCCCGGTCTTTGCATTGTCTTCAATCTGGTTCAGCAGCCCCGAAATATTCTTGTCATTCCTTGACTTCGCCTGAGCCAGCCTCGGATTCTTTCCCACACATTTCAGGCTCTGTTTTCCCCCGATCTTCTGCCGGATGGAAGTGATACAGGTAATCTGTCCCTCATCCGCCTGTCCTCCTGCAAACGTCAGCACATCCCCCGGATCCAGGGCAGGGTTCCCGATGGTATCCGAATCAAACGGCACATACCGGATCACGGACAGATCCGCCAGGATATTCCTGCACAGCATCTCCCTGGTCTCCTTTAACCCAAACTGCAGAAGCGGGTTCACTCCCAGGTTCATGGTCAGCCCATTATCCGGATCCAGAGCATAATACTCTGCAATCTGCGTCTGCTTGTTGGTGGAACTCACTGCCGTGTACCTGGTGATAAAATCCGAAAAACTGGAAGAAAACCGGTGTCTCTGCTCCACCTTCATCACAGGATACATCCCGCCACCTCCATTTCCCCACGAAAAAAGCACCAGCCAACTGACTGATGCCTTCGTAAATATAATCATCCTATCTGTTGTAAGTCCAGTGTTTCAGATACCATTCATGCAGTTCTTCTGTTGTTTTACAGCAGTCTGCAATTTCTTTTCCCTGAGATATCCACCGGCGTGTTTCCCGTCGGAATGTATCAATATCCAATGCATAAAACTTATACGTTCCGCCCAGTCTGTGCATCACTTCATCATCACACTGGAACTCAAAATAATCATCCCCGTCCAGAACAACCTCTCCCGTCAGATTCCACACCCCTGACCACGGAGGACCACCATCTCCCGGAACACAGAAAGACAGCCTTCCATCTTCCAGAATAACAGGTGCCACCGCAATATTTTTCATCTGCGGCATATATGGCTGTTCAAACCAGTAAGCTTTCTTCTCATCCATTCTTCTTCATCTCCATGACAGCCGCCTGCCCTGCAAACTGGAATTGTTCGAGCTTTTCAAATACTAACGTCCTTAATTCTGTTCAATAATTGATTTATAGTAGTTACCAAAGTCAGCAAGTGAATTAACAATTGGAAGCATTTTTGTTCCGAGTTCCGTTAAGCCGTATTCAACTCTTGGTGGCTGCTCATGGTAATCGTGGCGATATGCCAGTCCATCACTCATCATTTGTCTTAAACTATCTGTCAAAACCTTTTGTGAAATACCATCTATACTTCGTTGTAGCTCATTGAATCTCCATGGACGCTCTTTCAAGTTACGCAAAATCAGCAGTTTCCATTTTCCTCCGATGAGAGATACTGCTGTTGCAACTGGGCATTCCGGTAATTCTTCTTTTGCTCGCATAATTCTCACCTCCGAGGCTATTGTAACACATTCGATTTTGAGTGTACAGTTACAAAAAGGTGCGTACTTGTTTTTGTATGTGTCTCACACTATACTAACACCAAGCAACTAGAAACTACAAATTAACTATGGAGGTATTATTATGGCAAATTACACAAAAACAACTATTGGAAAGGAAAACCGAATTGAGCTGCATGAAAAGTTGTCTTTAACAGGTGCAGAAATCAGTTTAAACGAACTACCTGCAGGAACAAATATCCCATTTGTTCATTCTCATAAAGAAAATGAAGAAATCTATGGAATTCTTTCAGGTAATGGCAAAGCCATAATTGATGGAGAAGAAATTAGCCTTTCAACTGGAGACTGGATAAAAATCGCACCTGCTGCAAAGCGTCAGTTTTTTGCATCCGATATTTCTGGAATTACTTATATCTGCATTCAGGTAAAAGAAAATTCTCTGGAACATTTTACAGCAGAGGATGCCGTAATCGGCTAATTAAAAGTATTTATTTACAAAAATGCACAGTTCACGATAAGCTAAGAACTGTGCATTTCTTTTTTGTTCAATATTACGTTTTCTCAATTTTTCAAACAAGAAGTTGTCTGTTATAAAATATCAGCAACAAATTCCTCTATCAAACGATTCACCTGTTCGGGTTTGTCTGTATTGGAATTGTGTCCTGCTCCTTCGATCCACGTCAAGGGAATTTTCGTATTGCGATGCCATGCTTTGTTGTACCGTATACACGAACCAGCGTGATCTTGTGTGCCGCACATCAATAATGCGGGACACTTGATTTCATACGGCAGATTCTTTTCCATGGCCGCTACCAAAATACGATAGCCATGTCCAGCAATTTGTGCATAGCGTTTCTGGTTTCCGTCATAAGTCAGCATCATTTCATGCATGAGGCTTCTACCATAGTCAGTCGTGGCAACGCCTTCCGACCCCGATTTCAGGAGCCATTTCCACGGATAATGAGCATATACCGGCTCCATCCGTTTCAAAAGCCAGATCTCAACTGCCGTCACATAGCTTCGTTGCAGCGGTGCAGAGTCAATGGAGACAAAGCCTGTCATTTTGTCTGGGTAAAGATGCGCATAAGCCTGTCCCACATATCCACCCATAGACTGACCGACAATAACAGGCTTTGTAAGTCCTTCTTGGTTTAAGATATCATCCAGCCATTTTGCCTTGTCGAACAAATTCAAAATCAAACCGAAACGGCCATGAGGAAGCGTGTGCCGGTGCATCCCAGACGATAACATTATACCTGTTCTCGAAATACTGAATCTGCTTATCAAACAATCTATGGTCTGCCGTCAATCCCGGTAGAAGAACAAGCGTAATTGTATCCGGGTTTGACACGCTTGCCCAATAGTGAATCGTTCCGCATCGAGTATGATAAGTTTTTTCTTTCATTGGGCTCCCCTCCACAAATTCCGATTGAGATTTCACCTGTTTTAAGAGATTTAATAACTGTTATATTTTGTTATTAAATTCTCTGTAAACCCTTGAAAACACTGGATTTGTCGCAGGTGAGCTTTCCCTTATTGTTTCCCTTGTGTTATATCGTCCCGCCAGTGTTTACAAACTCTGATAAGGGAAAATACAAGGGCAAGAAAATCATATAAAACAGTATAACACAAAATAAAAGTGACATGGTGAACTGATTGAAATGCTTCTGATTTTTATAACTGATGATTTATTGATCGATAAGGAGATAAGATACGATGAGAACAATATTTGCAGAATATAATCCACAATGCAACAGTATTGATGTTTATACCAGTGCCGGCTATATGCTTCGCATTGACTGCTGGGAAGCTGAGAAGGACTTAAAAACCACGCCTGGATCAGACTGTGCATTAAATGCACTTGCTATTGACGAACCACTGGAATATGCAAGATTATATCTTGATGGAAATTTACAGATGTGGGTTGATGCAGAAGATTCACTTGAACTTTAATATTTCCTGTTAAAAATTAAGTAGGAGGCGGTGACTAACCGCCGTCCTCTCAGTGGACGCCCCCCAATTGGTGAACTGTCCATTTTTTTTTAATAATATTCTCGTTCTTCCCACCATTCTTTCACTTAATATCGGATTCCAATATAAATCACATTCTCAGGCAGTAACAGTACAATAAGATTTATCGGATATTTCAACAGACGCTTATAACAATCCACTGTATATTTTTAAATCTTCATCCTTAAACACATTAAAGATTACCTTTTTTATTCTGCTGTCTTTGTTAAGATACTGCTTTACAGTGTTCGTTGCAATCTCGGCAGCTCGTTGCTGTGGAAAACGGAATACACCTGTAGACAAACAACAGAATGCAATAGATTCCACACCAGTATCAGCTGCAAGCTTTAGGCACTCTGTGTAGCAGCTTGCCAACAGGTCTTCATCTTCTTTTGTGACTTTCCATTGTATAATAGGTCCTACCGTATGAAGAATATATTTTGTCGGAAGATTGTATCCCGATGTTATCTTTGCTTTGCCGGTCTCTTCTTCATGCCCCTGCTTTGCCATAATTTCATGCATTTTCAGACGCAGTTCCATTCCAGCATAAGTATGAATAAAGTTATCAATACAGGCATGCATCGGTGAAAAACAACCAAGCATCTGTGAGTTACACGCATTCACGATCGCATCACATTTCAAAGTGGTAATATCCCCCTGCCAGATATATAATCTCGAATCGGATTTTACAGGTGCAAGCGTGTCAACATCTGTGATTCCACGCTCTATATTTCTTTCTGTAAGATACTCATCCTGTATTTTCAAAAAATCATTACTGATTGGTCTTGGCGGTCTGACATTCATAAGTGAGCGGAGCAGATTTTCCTGCCCCTGCTTATCCATAGGAATGTTCTGTCTGCCAAACGGTATTTCTTCTTTCAAAAGATACTGAATCAGATATTCTCTTCGCTCATCCTGTGTCATAATACCAGCCCCCTTATATCAGTAATTGCCTTTGCCATATCACCGCCAATACCGATTGCACGTTCCCCGAAGCTTTCCGGAACTACCGCTTCATCCATATTCAAGCGTATCAAACTATAAGACGAGTTCTCCCTCACCATCTTCTCAAAAGGGAAACGTATAATAATCGGCGTATTAAATCCAACTCCAAGTTCCAAAAGAACAACCTTTTTATCTATATTCTGTTCCAGAAAACCCGCATACCTGTCAGCTGCCTCATGCCACGCTTCATCTTCCACAAAATAATTATCACAACGGAGATTCATAGCCATATTGCCGCCACACACCGGACATTTTGGTACAAGTTCTGATGGAATCAGGCAGTCTCTTCTTGCTTTATCCATTTTACGAAACAGGTCTTTTGCATCGTAAGTCTTTGGATGACAGGCTTTCTGGCACTGGATTTTCCCATAATCTCCCTGTGTTGCAAATATTCTTTTTTCATCGAATCCCGCTTTATAAAACTGATGATCCACATTGGTTGTAAGTACAAAATATTCTTTATTCTTTACAAGATCATAAAGCTCTGTATAAAGCGGCAATGCCGGAGGATCAAAGCGGTTCATCAATGCATGTTTTGACCAGTATCCCCACTTTGCCTCCTCAGACGGATATGGATAAAATCCGGCTGCATACATATCTGTCATGTAGTACTCACCGTATTTTTTTATAAATTCTGCAAAATTGTCTGTAAACCTTTTACCACCATATTGGATTCCCGCAGCTGTCGATGCCCCGGCTCCTGCCCCGATTATAACACAGTCTGTATTTCTTATATTCTTTGCTGCCCTGTCAATCTGGTCTTCATATGCATCTTTTTGGAATACATAATCCCTTGCCGGAGTACTACATAAAAAGTTTCTCCAGTCAGCATGCCCTTTTCTGATTTTCTTAAAAATCATAATGAACCTCTTTTCTCAATACACTGCTTCGGACAAATTTCTGCACATCTTCCGCAATGCAGACAATGATTCTGGTTGATAGTAACCGGAACTGAAGATATATCAATGCATTTTTGCGGACATACAGAGTAACACAGTTTGCATCCAATACATTCTTTTCCAATAAAATACCCTGTCTGAACTGCCTCGGTTTTTCCAATTGTTATAGTATCCCTCACAATATTTGATGGATTGCTGATATCAAAATACTCTCCCTGTGCCTCATACAGCCGAAACACTTCGATTGCATCTTTCGTATCTCCCGGATAGATTTTCTTCATATATGGATTTTTTTCAAACATAATATCAAGATTCTTTTTTCCGATGTTCTTTATTTTTCCACGCAGAGACACCGCAATTTTGTCTTTTGTTGCGGATATTGCCACATACTGCTGCTCCATTAACTGGTCATAAAATGTTTTTCCCGTTGCTGTAAGGAAATACACACCTTCTTCATCATAGTACATCATATCTATGATTCTTGTCTGAGGATGTCCATCTGAACCTATCGTTGCAACTGTTGTTGAATGAATTTCATCCACCAGAAGTTCAAGATAATCCATTTTTGTCATTTCCAAGTCTCTCCTTTCAGTATCGGTGTAAGTTTTTTATATATCATCATGGTAATTGCTCCAATTACCATGCCTTTTAAGATATTAAACGGCAATGCATTGAATAGCACAATGTCCAGCTTAGTCTTAATAAATGGCAGAAATTCGCCAAATGATGCAATCAGCTGCTCCAGCGGCATAAATATTTCAAACAGTGGAAGTAGAATAAAATAATTTGCAATCGCTGCCGCTATTCCCATAACCACACTTGAAATAACACATGCCCACTTCGCCATTTTCTTAGTCTTTTTGTATTTGTATATAAAACCGGCAGCCAGTACATAGGATGCCCCCATCAGGAAATTGGCAAGTTCACCAATTCCTCCTGTTGATGTTGACAGAAGCTGTAATATATTTTTTATCAATTCTATCATCACTCCTGTAACCGGTCCAAAAGCAAACGCCCCAATCAGTGCAGGTAAATCTGACAGATCCATTCGTGCAAATGATGGACTCAAAGGAACCGGAAACTCTAAAAATGCCAACACATATGATATAGCTGCCAGTAGAGCTGTCATTGTTATCGTTCTTGTAGAAACTAAATTTTTTCTTGTTTTAATAGTTGCTGTATTGTTACTCATAAATCTCCCTTTTGTGAGATATGCCTGAATTTAAAACAGCCCGCAGGACGGGATTCCCTGCGGGACTTGTTTTATCATATCTTCTCTCATCCGGACTTTACCGTCGGTTATGGAATTGCACCATATCAGCTTTTGCTCGCAGACTATACTGCCGGTCAGGAATTACACCTTGCCCCGAAGACTGTAATTTTTTCTGTTAATTATCTTTAAAATTCATAAGGTGGATTTCCAGAGAAATCTGCGATTAAACCATGCGGATTTTCAAGATAGAATACCTCAAAAATAGGATTATCTGCTGTCTGGTACTGTCCCTTAACGATAGGATTGTTCATACATCCTTCCTTTACACTCTTGTTGTCCTCAAATACTGCTTTGCCATGAAGGCGAATCCATGCGTATTCAGGGGAAGATACTGATACTTCTACTTCAGGATTTGCTAACATATCCTTGTAAACATCCTTTGTGTTGTTAGTACAAAACCAAAGCTTTCCGTCCTGCTCAAAACAGAACATGAATGGACGGCATTTTGCCTTTCCATCTCTTCCGACGGTTGCTAAATACTGAACCGGGTTTTTCTGTAAAAATTCTACTACTTTCTGCATTTTAAATTACCTCCTTGATATGTTGTAACAATGATTATTACATCTTGTAGCTATACAATATCATTCGTTTAATGTAATGTCAATAGTTACATCAAACTTTTTGTAACTTTTTTTGTTACAACTCCTTTTGAAGATTTTACATTGATTATGAAAAACAAAAAGGCTCCGGAAATTGTGATGGTATAATCACTCATCCGAAGCCTTCTGTAGGCTACTCTTCCTCTGTATACACTGCAATATCTTTTTTCACATCAGCAAGTGTCATTTCTGAAAGTTTTTCCTCCATTGCCTTCTGTACTTCTAACAGTCTCTTATCAAGAACATGGTGAATATTCTTTCCTACCGGACATTTCTGATTGGGATTCTCATGAAAATGAAACAGTTCTTCATCTGGTGCACATTCCACTGCTTTATACACATCAAGGAATGTAATCTGCTCCAATGGTCTGGTAATTGTCACACCGCCTGTCCCTCTTGCAACTTCAATAAGACCAGCAGCCTTTAATTGTTGCAATATTTTACGAACAATCACCGGATTAGTTCCAATGCTTGCTGCCATAAAATCACTAGTCATCTTCTGATCCGAAAATGTATCTATACAGGCAAACATATGGATTGCCATTGTAAATCTGCTTGAAATCTGCATTATAAACACCTCTCTTTGACAGTAATCATATCAAAAAACAGATGTAATTTCAATGGTTACATTGTTGTTGAAAACTTAATATAAATACAATCAATAGTCTGCTTTAGAAAAAACAGGAAGATACTTTACAAAATCTTCCTGTTTTCTTTTTGTTTTAGTAATATCCTCGTTCCTCCCGCCAGTCTTTCACATAACATCGGATTCCGATATAGACCACGTGTACCAGCAGTAACAATACAATGAGGTTTATCGACATGACAGATTTTATCCGTTCACCAAAGTAGATTGCGATAGCTGTACTCATTATTGCCACCATAATGCTGAGTATATCCCAACAATATTTCCGGTAGATTTTTCCAACCTGATAGCCAATCCAAACTATAATCAATCCTGTTATTATGAATAAAATTCCTATAACAATAGTTGCAATCAGCCAGTACACAATCCCGGAAATGATGCTGTTTGAAATTACATTACTTAACTGTCCGAAAGAATCTGCACCTATGACAAACTCCCGAAACAAGCTTCCTATTCCTTTTCCTAACGCACCGAAAAAGGTGCTACAGTCGTTGAGGAAAACTGGTGAAAGAATAGCGGTAAACAGCGTTGTTGTTATGCTGTACCATGCCAGTAGAAACAAGATACTTTCATAACCAATCGTCATATTTTTATATTTTTTCTCCAACTGAATTTTTCGGTTATCGCATTTCTCTTTTGCTTTTTGGTAAACAGTACGGTCACATTTTTCGCATTTCTCATAAGGCACTTTTTTCTCAACAGCTACCTCAACCGTCTTTTGGTGTGTCTGTGCATAAAGTTTTTCCTGTTCTGCTTTTTCGTACTTAAATTTCCATGCCACGACTTCTGCGTCGGCTCTTTTCCTGTTGTCTGTCTCGCTGATCAATCGTTCCTCTGTTTGCCTTAATCTTGTCCACAATGCTTCGATATTCTCGGCTCTGTTTTCGCTGTTCAATTTCTCGTTCAAGGTCAGCGATTCGCTTAGCTGCCTGTTTAGTTCCTGGATTGTCTGGTCTTTCTGATCCAGTTCGTCCTGCATCTGTTCGGTCATCAGCAGAAGTTCTTCCACCTGCCCGACGTTCTCTAAGTTTCTGCATTCGCTCATCGATCTCCCTCGCTTTCTCTATCTGCTGTTTAAGGTCAGCAATTCGCTGTTCTGTTTCTGCAATAAGCTGTTCTCGCTGTTCAGCTTCTGCGTTAATTCCTGCCATTGCTGATTCTCGGTTTCCAACTGTTCGATTCTGATTTTCTGTTGCTCAATCTGTGAGAGCAGTTCTTCGGTATCTGGCAAAAGATTCAGCAGCCCGGATAATTCGCTGTTTAAGCTTTTTAAACTCTGGTTCTGCTCCTGAAAAGACAGAAGCTGCCTGTCCCGTTCCTGCAATTCCTGTACCATCTCTGCCATAAGATTCTGCTGTTCCTCGATCTGGTTTATCATTGTCCCCATCATAGGAATGACTTCCCGGCTTTCTTCTAATGTCATCCAATCGCTCCTTCCATTGTGTCAATGCACCGGATACTTTTCCAAAAGAAATTTGTATTTTATTCAGCAGTGCATTTTGTCTTTTTATGATCTGGTTTTCCTCCACTTTCCATGAAGCGGATGGTGTCTGCCCATTTTGAAATTTCTCATCAATTTTTCTGGCATCTGCACCCTCATGGATTGTCGGTATCTCTAATTTCCCCTGCCTTGCATAAGAACGGTGGTCAATGTGATTCTCCGTTTTCAAATGTGCATTACAGACGTTTGCCCATTCGCTCCGCCATAGTTCACAATTTTTTTGATTGTTCCATCCGGTAGCATCGGTTAATACACGTTTCCACTGTTTACGGTTCCTTGCACCGATTTTCGGATTACCGTTTTCGTCCAATACCGGGATTCGGATTCCATGACGGGCAGGGTTCTTTTTATCCTGCCACCAGTCCGGATGGGATTCATCCACTACGATATTTCCATTTTCATCTCTGAAAAAATCCCAATCCTTGACTTCTTTGTTCCCCCATGAGTGGTCTGGATTGAATGGTCTCATCGTCACAAGTAAATGCACATGGGGATTTCCATCTCCTTTATCATGAATACTCCAGTCCGCACACATTCCCTTATCTACAAAGGTCTTTTGAATATATTCGGTTGTATGATTAATCTGTTCCTGTCGGCTCCATTCTTTCGGAAGCGAAAATTCAAATGACCTGCCGAGTTGTGCATCTGCACTTTTTTCTATCCTCAAAACTTCATTCCATAAACGCTGCTTCTGAAAAATAAGTTTAAATTTTTCCAATGCAGCATTTTTTGTTATCTGCCCTTTTATATCGGACAGATTTCTGGAACCGTCTGATATTTTCAGCAGGTACATTCTGCCATTCCTGTGGTGCATCTTCACACATCATCAGGCTGGTATAAACGACTTCTTTTTTGAAGTGTAGTAGCTGATCCTGCCTGTTTCTTCATTTTTCATCACATCGCCATTGAGATAAGCAGATGCTAATATGATGGATTTTCCTTTGCTGCGTCCAACAATCTTTACTGTATAATGAAAAATCGCCATGATCCGTTTCCCCCTTTCTGCCGTATCCGGCTTTGATTTCCGGCAGGTAACGTTTTCCCTAAAAGAAAATAGTATCTGCCGGAACGCCCTCTGCGTAAGGGTGCTCTGTGCATAACAGCCTGCATGGAATGCGCCCCTCTGGCGAAGAGTGCCTCCTGCGGCATGAGCAGGTCTGGCTGAAAGCCCCGCCGACGGAACGAGCCCGGCAAGCATAAGCGCAGACCGGTTGCCACCTGTGGCAAACTTATACGGACGACCTCTGGTTGTCCATAAGTGCGCCCTTCATGAAAAAGCAATGAAGGGAATGGAAAACCCACTCCCTCTGGCATTACACTTCCTCCGTATTTGCAACTGGCTCTTTCTGCATTGCCTTTGAGAAAAACTTTCCGTTTGCTTCCTGCCTTTTTAAGAAGCCGATCAGCTTCGGGATATCTTCTTCCTCAATCGCAGAACCCAGCACCGATTCCACCGCACCGCCAATCTGGCAGAGCCTGTGTGTCCGCTTTTTGGTTTCCACATCTTTCTGACGTTTCTTCAGTTCCCGTTTCTGTGCTGCATACTGTTTTGCTTTCTCAAGGCTTTCCTGTTCTTTCTTTTCCAACTGGAGCATACGCTCCTCATAACTCTTTGTTGATCTTGCCATAAATATCATCGTCCTTTCATTTTTCTTCCAAACATAAGTTCTCTGTTGTCTGTCAGACGAAGTACATGGTATAATCTGCTTGCGTGTAGGTATATCATGGCTCCGGTCTGATAGAACCTTTGGCGGTTTCTTCGGGAACCGCTTTTTTAAGTTGAACCGTTTCTTGCGACTGCTTTCACATTTCCCTTATCCCTCAAGTCCCTGCCCTCGTTGGCTTCCATAAAGAGTTCCAGCATATCTGTTTTGATCAGGACTTTTCTCCCAACCTTCAATACCGGAAGTTTCTTCCACTCTACCAACTTTCGCAGGGTGTTCCTGCCAATTCCCGTATAATCAGCAGCTTCCTCAATAGATAAGGCGATCTTTCTTTGCGTCATATAACCACCTCCTTGTTGATTGCATTATGCAATTTTATTTGTGCTGTCAGTATAGCGTGTTTACATCTTGTTGTCAAGCATTATGAAATTTTATTTTTTTCTTTAAATTGCGTATTGCAATATATGTTGTTACGTGGTATAGTAATGACATACCGAAAAAGGAGGCACATCAGCATGAAAGATAAAGAACT
>NZ_QTWS01000028.1 GCF_003461245.1 Blautia sp. AF19-10LB | reverse complement strand
TTCTTAAAGAATTTTCGAGAATCGTATGTGTTTCACTGTTTAGTTATCAAGGTTCTTTACTTGCCGCCTTGCGACAGCTCGTTTATTTTATCTCATTCTCAACTATTTGTCAAGAACTTTTTTAACTTTTTTTCAAAACTTTTTATCTAAGAAGTTTTGAAACGGAGAAGGAGGGATTTGAACCCTCGCGCCGCTATTAACGACCTACTCCCTTTCCAGGGGAGCCCCTTCGGCCAGCTTGGGTACTTCTCCAAATTGCCCTACGCAATCGCTTTGGTTTATTTCTTTGCCAGAAGCGTTTTATATTATATCGCGTTGTTTTTCTTTTGTCAAGAACTTTTTCGACTTTTTTCAAAATCTTTTTTGTTCTTAACAAGCGGAGAGAGTGGGATTCGAACCCACGCGCCCTTGCGGACAAACGGTTTTCAAGACCGCCTCGTTATGACCACTTCGATATCTCTCCGTATTCACTTTTCAGTGTTTTTTGCGCTTCTCTGTCAGCGCAAGACATATTCTATCATCGAACTTCGCACATGTCAACACCTAAATTTACATTTTTTTATATTTTTTCAAAAAAGTTTCTGCAACATCAAGATCTTCTGGTGTTGTGATCTTGATATTCTGGTAGGAGCCTTCTACCAGGCGGATCTTGGTGCCTTTTTCCTGCTCTACTACCATGGCATCATCGGTGACTCCTGACATGTCTTTTGCACGCAGGCTCTCATGGGCGGATCTGATCAGGGGATATGCAAAGATCTGTGGTGTCTGAATAGACCACACCTGGCTGCGGTCCGGTGTAGACTGGATAAATCCATCCTTATCTGCGATCTTGATGGTATCTTTGGATGGCATGCCGACTGCACAGGCGCCTGTCTCCTGCACTCCAAAGATACCTCTCTCCAGGATTTCTTCTGTTATGAACGGTCTTGCCCCGTCGTGTATAAATACATAATCGCAGTCTTCGCAGGCAAGAAGCCCCTGATATACAGAATCATATCGCTCCTTGCCGCCTGCGATCACTTTGGTTACTTTTGTAAAATGATAGCGTTCTACGATTTCTCTTTTACAATAGGAAATCATTTCTTCTCCTGTTACCAGAATAATTTCCTGGATCAGAGGACTTTTCTGAAAACATTCCAGTGAATAGTACAGAACCGGGCGGTGATCGATCTCCAGAAACTGCTTCTGGATCTTACTGTGCATTCTTTTGCCCTGTCCTGCTGCCAGAACGATCGCTGTATTTCTCTCCTGCTTCATAATAAGCCCTCCATCAAATCTTTCTTAATAAAGTAAAAAGGATTTTATCTCTCACCTAATCTGAGGTTCGGAACTGCATTCAGATCCCAGCCATGACGGGTTCCCTTTTTAAATTCGTAATAAGCTGCCACTCCGATCATTGCCGCATTATCTGTACAGAAGATCGGTGACGGACGATAGAATTTGTATCCGTGTTTCTGGCATGCTTCTTCCATCGCTGCCCGAAGTGTTCCGTTGGATGCAACTCCGCCTGCGATCGCTACTTTGTCCATATGATAATCCTTTGCTGCCTGCATGGTATGTTCTACAAGCACATCTACGACAGCTTTCTGGAAAGAAGCTGCAAGATCTGCGCGGTTTACATCTTCTCCTTTCATCTGAGCCTGGTTCAGATAGTTCAGGACTGCTGATTTGACACCGCTGAAGCTGAAGTCATATGGGCAGTCTCCAATCTTGGCCTTCGGGAATACGATGGCATTCGGATTTCCTTCTTTGGATAATTTGTCGATCTTTGGTCCACCCGGATAGCCCAGTCCGATCGCACGTGCTACTTTGTCAAATGCCTCGCCGGCTGCATCGTCCCTTGTACGTCCAAGGATCTCGAATTCTCCATAATCCTTGACGATAACAAGATGTGTATGACCGCCGGAAACGATCAGGCACAAAAATGGCGGTTCCAGATCAGGATGCTCTATATAGTTTGCAGAAACATGTCCTTCGATATGATGCACTCCTACCAGTGGAAGTTTCTTGGCATAGGCAATGGCTTTTGCCTCTGCTACGCCCACAAGAAGCGCTCCTACAAGTCCTGGTCCGTAAGTTACACCGATCGCGTCCAGATCGTCCAGAGTAACGTCAGCTTCTTTGAGAGCCTCCTCGATGACCTGGTTTACTTTCTCGATATGTTTACGGGAAGCGATCTCCGGGACAACTCCTCCGTATAATTTGTGAAGTTCGATCTGTGATGAGATCACGTTGGATAAAATCGTCCGGCCGTTTTTTACTACGGAAGCGGCGGTCTCATCGCAGGAACTTTCGATTGCCAAAATTAATGTATCTTCCATATTCAGACACCTCTAGTCTTCTTCAAAATTTAATTCTACACTTTTGCCATCCCTGCCCGGGTATGAATTCGGAAAGATCTCTCTTACTTTATCCATATATTCGTCCGGCCGGATCAGTGACGGGCTGAAATGCGTCAGCCACATTTCTCCTACCTCTGCATCCCTGGCAAGTGTCGCTGCCTCGCGGAACATCATATGCTTGTAGCCCTTGGCCTTCTCAAGCTTCTCTTCCTCGGCATACATTCCCTCGCAGATAAAAAGATCTGAGCCTTTTGCGTTGCGCAGGATAGACTCTGTCGGTCTGGTATCTGTGGTATAGGTAACTTTGATCCCCTTACGGTCTGGTCCGAGCACCATGTCCGGCGTATATACAACACCGTCTGCTTCTATGGTCTGTCCCTTCTGCAGAGGATTCCAGTATTTCAGCGGGATCTCCTGTTCCTTCGCGCGTTCCGGTGAAAATTTGCCCTGGCGCAGAATCTCAAGTGTGTATCCATAACAGATCACGTTGTGGTTCACTCTGAATGCAGTGATCCTGTATCCATTGATCTCAATGACTTCTTCTGGTTTGGTGATCTCGATAAACCGGATCTCAAACGGAAGTTCCGGTGCGATCACCCGTAATGCATTTACGACCCGCTCCAGTCCTTTCGGACCGATCAGTGTAAGTGGTTCTGTCCTGTCTGCATTGCCCATGGTAAGGAGCAGTCCCGGAAGTCCGCTGATATGATCTCCGTGGTAATGGGTAAAGCAGATCACATCGACCGGTTTGAAACTCCAGCCTTTTTCCTTGACTGCCACCTGTGTTCCCTCGCCGCAGTCGATCATCAGGCTGCTTCCGTTATATCTTGTCATAAGGGCAGTCAGCCAGCGTCTTGGAAGCGGCATCATCCCTCCGGTTCCAAGTAAACAAACATCTAACATATTTTTCCTCTTTTTCTAATTCTCATTGTTTCTTTGTCATAAGAACCGCATTTTCCAGCGGATCGGTATAATAATTTTTGCGAAGTCCATCCTCGACAAATCCCAGTCTCTGATAAAGTCTGCGGGCAGTTCCGTTGCTTTCTCTGACTTCAAGATGAACCAGGCTGATTCCCTGTGCCTGTGCAAGCATCAGCATGCTGTCTACCAGAAAATAGCCGATTCCTTCTTTCTGGCGGTCACTGCGTACTGCCACGTTGAGGATATCACCCTCGTCCAGCACTGTCTGCATGCTGCAGTAACCAAGGATTCTGCCCTTTTCTTCTACTACGAAGAACATGGTGTCCTCTCTTGTCAGGAAAGTGAACATTCCCTCCTTTGTCCATGGTATGGCAAAAAGATCTGTCTCGATCTCCATGACCTGATCCAGATCTTCGATCAGCATCTCCCGGAAAGTCATGACTGCTGCTCCTTTTTCTCTCGTTCCGCACGTTCGCGTTCTGCCTGAGAAACACGCAGGTAGTCCGGAATGTGCTCCATTGCTGTCTGTATCTTACCTTCTTTGTAATAAACAAGTCCAAGTGCTGCGACTGCTGCTGCTCTCTGCTTATTTACGTGTGCCGGTGCAAATGTGTACGGTACAGTCAGTTTCTCTGCGATCAGGTCCTTGAAAACCGGTACGCCGTCGCCCAGGAAGGTCACCGGCTGCTGGTATGCATTCAGCTTCGTGATCAGTTCTTCCATCGGCACTGCCATCTGGTCTTCTACTGTCACAAGTCTGTGAGCCTCGAAACGATAGATTCCTGTGTAGACCTGTTTTCTTCTTGCATCCATGATCGGGCAGATCAGTCCCTGTGTATCATACAGATTGTATGCAAGTCCCTCTACTGTCGGCACTGCCACAAGCGGTTTCTTAAGTGCAAGTCCAAGTCCCTTGGCAGTTGCGGAACCGATACGGAGTCCTGTAAAAGATCCCGGTCCTGCTGCGACTGCGATCGCGTCGATCGTATTCAGATCAAGCTCTGTCATCTTTGCAATCTCATCCAGCATCGGAAGCAGTGTCTGTGAATGTGTTTTTTTGTAATTTACGGTGTATTCTGCTACGAGAATATCATCCTCTACAACAGCTACGGAAGCTACGATCCCTGAGCTGTCAAGACCTAAAATTTTCATTTTTTTCTCCTCAATTATTATAATTCCAGTCCCTCGATCGTGATACGTCTGTAATCAAATCCTCTGGAAAGATCTTTCTCGATGGTTATGGAAATCCTGTTTTCCGGCAGGATCTCCTCGATCAGCTCTGCCCACTCGATCAGGCAGATACCCTCTCCAAAGAAATAATCATCATATCCGATCTCTTCCATTTCCTCTATATCGCCGATCCTGTATACATCAAAATGATAAAAAGGAAGTCTGCCTTCCTCGTATACCTGTACGATCGTAAATGTAGGGCTGTTCACCGGCTCAGTGATTCCAAGTCCTGATGCAACCCCCTGTGTAAAAACAGTCTTGCCAACGCCCAGATCACCGGTCAGTGTATAGACCTGTCCGGGAGTGGCAGCTCTGCCAATTTTTTGTCCGAGGGCAAAAGTTTCCTCCGGATTTTCTGTCTCTATTATCACGCAAATCACCTTTTTCCTTGCAGAATTGTTCTTTGCATATTATAATAGAGCCCACAAAGAAAAACAATACTTTTTGCAAAAGGAGATTATCATTATGGCAAATAAAAACCCGATCGTAACCATTACTATGGAAAACGGCGATGTAATGAAAGCAGAATTATATCCGGAAGTTGCTCCAAACACAGTCAACAACTTCATAAGCCTTGTAAGGAAAGGATTCTATGACGGACTGATCTTCCACCGCGTCATCAACGGTTTCATGATCCAGGGCGGATGCCCGGAAGGAACCGGAATGGGCGGCCCGGGATACAGCATCAAGGGCGAATTTGCACAGAACGGTGTTGCAAATGATCTGGCTCATACCCCAGGTGTTCTTTCCATGGCAAGAGCTATGCATCCAAACTCAGGCGGAAGCCAGTTCTTCATCATGCACAAAGCTGCTCCGCATCTTGACGGAAGCTATGCTGCATTCGGCAAAGTGATCGAGGGCATGGATGTTGTCAACAAAATCGCTGAGACTGAGACAGACTTCAGAGACCGTCCGCTTGACGACCAGGAGATCAAGTCTATGACTGTTGATACTTTTGGCGTAGATTATCCGGAACCGGAGAAATGCTGATCTGAATAGGCAAAAAAGCTGAACGTTGTTTTGCACATGCGTTCAGCTTTTTTTGTATTTCAATTTCAAAATAATCGTTCTTTCGATCGTCAGTCCTCAAACGTAAGAACTTCTCCATTTACTTTTGCAAAGTACAATTCTTTTTCTTTTTCCATTCCTGCTCTGCCGTTTGTGCCTTCTGTGATGGCTTTCTGCACAGCTTCTGTTTCTGCGTCAGGAACAAGAAGTTTCAGAACAACTTTGTCCGTATATTCGCTGTCGAGGATCGGGATCTGACGTTCTCCTGCGATGTACTGGATCTTGCCAATTCCTGTGTAATCTGTTGTAACCTTGAGAGAAATGCCTTTTTTCTTCTCGATCACAAGGCTTCCTGCAAGTCCTTCCTGCACGGCTTTGGAGTAAGCTCTGACAAGCCCGCCGGTTCCGAGGAGCACTCCTCCGAAATATCGCGTCACAACTACTGCAACATTATAGATATCTTCGCCCAGGATCACATCCAGCATCGGCCGGCCTGCTGTGCCGGATGGCTCTCCATCATCACTGCAGCGGGTAAATTCTCGGTTCTTCCCGATTGAATATGCATAACAGTTATGTCTGGCATCCCAGTATTTCTTACGCATCTCTTCCAGAAATGCCAGGGCTTCCTCCTCATTCTTAACCGGGCGCACCGTTGCTATGAAGCGGGATTTCTTCTCGACGATCTCCCCGGTACCGCCCTCCAGTACTGTTTTGTATTGTTCCATTCTCATCCTCCCTGCCTGTACAACACAGGCTGCGACCATCCTGTGCCAGATGATTGCAGCCTGCTGCTGTTTCATACTTTATTATTCTTCGGCATCTCCACCTGAAGAATCTCCACCATCATCGCCTCCGGTGTTATCTCCATTATCACCACCGTTATCTCCGCCGTCGTCTCCGCCGGTATTGTCTCCGGTATTATCGGTGTTATCTCCCGTGTTGTCTCCGGTATTGTCTCCAGTGTTATCGCCTGTATTATCCCCGGTATTATCTCCGGTATTATCTCCGGTATTATCGTCCGTATTATCTGTCTGTGTACCATCAGAATTATATATTCCCTCTTCTGTGGTGTGTTCCGTCATATCAGAATTATCATAATCAGAATATCCATAGAAATGCTGGTCGCACTCATCCGTTGGAACATCACCGATATCAAAGTACTCCGTTATAATCGGGCAGCCGGCTCGCGGAAGAAGCCCTGTCTCTGCGCAGACACTGAGTTTCTCTACACTTGCAGGCATATCGAAATCTTTGTCCGGAAGTCCCTCATGAATACGGGTCATGACTTTCTTCCAGAGATTCTTGTGGAAGTTTCTCGCATCCTCTGGAAGTTTCTCGTTATTGTCAAATCCAGACCATACTGCACAGGTATAATATGGTGTATATCCTACAAACCACAGGTCATTGTATGCATCTGTAGTACCAGTCTTACCTGCGACTGTCATATTATCAAGCTGGCACGCTGTACCTGTACCCTGTGTCACAACATCCTCCATTGCACTTGTAAGAAGCCATGCTGTACTTTCTTTGATAACAGAACGTCCGGCAGATGTTTTCTCGATCAGGACATTGCCATTATGATCCAGGATCTTGGTGTAATAAAGTGGTTCAATATAATTTCCACTGTTTGCGATTGCCGCGTAAGCTGCACACAGTTCTATGTTTGTGACACCATTTGTCAGACCACCGAGTGCCAGTGGGAGGTTTGCATCTGTCCATACTGTTCCATCAGCATCACGATCTGCTTCTGTGCCATGTGCCAGTGTTGTAAATCCAAAATTGTCCAGATACTGAAGTCCCAGTTCCGGTGTAACTTCCTCCAGGCATTTGACAGCAACAACGTTGATAGAATTCTGGATTGCCTTGCGGATCGTGGTTGTTCCATTATAACTTCTCGATGCATTGTTAACTGGTGAACCATCCGGATAATTATATGGTTCATCTTCAAAAGTAGTTGCCAGTGTCATGCCTTTCTCATTGAGAGCAGGTGCATACGTAGACAGGATCTTGAATGTAGATCCAGGCTGTCTGGTTGTATCCGTTGCACGGTTCAGCGTCAGACTTGCAGTCTTCTCTCCACGACCGCCGATGATCGCCTTGACATATCCTGTATGCTGGTCGATTACACTCATGGACGACTGTGGCTGAGGTGCAAAGCTTACACGCTCTGCTACAACCGTGCTTCCGTCTGCGAGAATACTTTCCTTATAACGGTCAACATAACTCTGACCTTCTTCCTGAGAGTCAAAGAGCAGGTCAAATTCCGGATCTTCATTCTGGAAGTAAAGCTCGAGCATTTCCTTGCTGTAGTTTACTTCTTCACCCTGAGGATTCTTGACAGTCAGTGCATAGTCCAGTGCATACTGTACATAATCCGGATAATTGGACGGATCTGCATATTCTTCATCAAGAATCTTCTGGATTGCAGAATCCTGTGTTGTATAAATGCTCAGACCACCGCTGTAGACAAGGTTCTGTGCCTGTGTTCTGGTATATCCCTTAATATTCATCAGGTCATTGATCACCTGATCGATCAGTTCATCCTCAAAATAACTGTAAACCGTATTCTCTGTCTCAGAATTCTCGATCTGGGCAGCCTGGATGCGTGAATACACGTCATCATTGAGCACTTCGTCATACTGTGCCTGTGTAATATAGCCCTGAGCGATCATGTGATCCAAAACTTCTTTACGTCTCTTGGCATTTTCCTCTGGATGTTCGATCGGGTTGAACTGTGTCGGGTTCTGTGTGATACCCGCCAGAGTTGCACTCTCTGAAAGGTTCAGATCCCAGACATCCTTATTAAAATACTTCCTTGCTGCTGCCTGTACACCATAAGTTCCTGCTCCAAGGTTAATGGTATTCAGATAGTTCTCAAGGATCACATCCTTATTGTTGATCTTCTTCTCAACTTCTACCGCAAGATACTGTTCCTGTATTTTACGTGTAAAACGTTCAAGCCAGGTAGACTCCTTGGTCCAGTTGGTAAATACATTGTTCTTGAGAAGCTGCTGAGTGATCGTACTTGCTCCCTCAGAAAGATTTCCTGAGGTGATATTTTTTACGAAAGCACGCAGGATTCCGCGCACGTCAATTCCATTATGCTCATAAAAACGCTCATCCTCTATCGCAACTACCGCATGCTGCAGATCCACCGGAATCTGGTCGATTGAGACAGGCAGACGGTTGGAACTGGGAGCCGTTAATTTACGAAGCTGATTTCCGTCACCATCATACAAAAAAGTCGCATATCCCAATGGTGAAATATCAATATCATTCACATCGGGAGCATTGTCTATAATTCCCCTGAAAGCTCCAATCCCGACACATCCCACGACCACACATATTGTGATCAGGACCGCAAACAGGACTCTGATAAAAGAAACATGTGCTCTCTTACCCATCATTGCGGTACGGGAAATCAGAGAATTCCGCTTCCTGGAGACTGATTTTTTTCCGTAATTCATGGTTTTCCTCCTTTATAGTCCGTACCATTATATCAAATAAAAAATCGTAAATAAAGCCCCCAATTAAAAACTTCACATTTTCTTTCAAAAACCTTGGTTTTTTGGGATTTTTTTCTAAAAAAAGGAAGAAATCTTCGTAAAAAGACTTCTTCCTCTCAGGTTCAGCTCAAAATATGTAATTTCTGATTATCAGAGTACCATCTTGGCAGCACCGTAGATACCTGCATCATTTCCAAGTGTTGCAAGAACGATCGGTGTCTCCTTGCAGGACGGGAATGCATATCTCTGATAGTATTTCTCGATGCAGTCGATAAGCGGCTGACCTGCCTTGGATACACCGCCGCCGATAACGATTGCTTCCGGATCAGCAACTGTAGCAAATCCTGCGATTGCTCCGCCGAGAAGGTCTCCAACATACTCCATAACACGGACTGCTACTGCATCTCCGGCTTTGAAAGCGTCCAGAACATCCTTTGCTGTGATATTCTGAAGTTCTCTTAAGGTACTGTCGTCATCGGAAGCTGCAAGCATTCTTCCAGCCACACGCACGATTCCTGTTGCGGAAGCATACTGTTCCAGGCAGCCATGATTTCCACAGTTGCATTTTTCGGCTTCGTCACGGACTACGAGTGCATGTCCGATCTCACCGCCTGCTCCGTGGGAACCTGCTACGATCTTGCCGTCAATGATGATTCCGCCGCCGACACCAGTTCCGAGAGTGACCATGATCACATTCTGAGAACCTGCCGCTGCACCTTTCCATGCTTCACCGAGTGCTGCTACGTTTGCATCGTTTCCTGCCTGAGCCTTAAGTCCTGTGAGGTCACTTAAGATCTGAGCTACCGGTGTGAATCCCCAGTAGAGGTTTACTGCACAGGCAGCTTCTCCTTTGGAGTTGATCGGTCCTGGAATTCCGATTCCAACACCTTCGATATCATCTTTGTCAATATTCTTTTCTGCGATCTTGGCTTTGATCGTCTCAGCAACGTCCGGAAGGATGTTCTCGCCTTTATTTTCAGTTCTGGTAGGGATCTCCCATTTCTCTAACAGTGTTCCGTCTGTGTTGAACAGACCGCATTTTACAGAAGTTCCGCCTACGTCGATTCCAAAACAATATGATTTCATTTTTCTCCACCTTTTCTTATTTTTTATTCTTCTCTCTTACGTGCAATGTTTGCCTGCACACGCTTGTAGAGTTCCTCAGCCGCATTGTAACCCATCTTCTTCTGTCTGTGGTTGACTGCGGCAGATTCTACGATAACAGCCAGGTTACGTCCTGGTCTGATCGGAAGGGAATGGCACACGATCTTGTTTCCAAGGTATTCGGTGTATTCTTCATGCAGACCGAGACGGTCATATTCTTTGTCGCGGTCCCACTCTTCCAGTTTGATGACAAGGTCTACAGACTGGGTATCCTTGACACTCTCAACACCGAACAGCGTTTTGACATCGATGATACCGATGCCTCGAAGCTCGATAAAATGCCTCGTGATGTCCGGCGCAGATCCGACCAGAGTGACGTCACTTACTTTACGAAGTTCTACAACATCATCACTTACCAGACGATGCCCACGCTTGATCAGCTCCAGTGCAGCCTCACTCTTGCCGATGCCGCTCTCTCCTGTGATCAGGATCCCCTCACCATAGACATCTACCAGAACTCCGTGGATGGAAATACATGGTGCAAGCTGTACGCCCAGCCAGCGGATGATCTCTGCCATCAGGCTTGAAGTTGTTCTTTCTGTCACAAATGTAGGAACATTATATTTAATTGCCATGTCGATCATATCCTGAGACGGCTTGGTCATGGTACTGAAAATAACACACGGAATCTTACTGGAAATGAATCGCTCGTATGTCATCATGCGTTTCTCATCACTGAGCTGCATCAGATATGTGTATTCTACATAACCGATGATCTGAACACGTTCATTGGCAAAATGCTCCAGATAACCAGTAAGCTGCAGTGCAGGACGGTTAATCTCTGCGGTTATGATCTTCTTGTCTGACAGGTCAATCTCAGGAGTCAGATTTGTAAGATTCAGCTCCTGCACCATCTTTGTCATCAATACACCCTTCATATTATGTGCTCTCCTTTAATGTTTATATATTTCAAGTGCCTTTTTATTTCTCATTTGCCGGATCATCTGGCCGATGAAAAAAATCATACACCTGTTTTGCACTTCCTGCATTCATGGACTCTGTCTGCGCCAGTTCTTCCTCAGAAGCATCCCGGATCGCCTCGATCGAGCGGAAACGGCGCATCAGAGCCTTTCTTCTGCGCTCTCCGATTCCCGGAATATCGTCCAGGATCGAGTGGACCTGTTCTTTACTTCTCAGAGAACGATGATACTCGATTGCGAAGCGGTGTGCCTCGTCCTGGATCCTGGTGATCAGGCGGAATCCCTCACTATTCGTATCAATTGGGATCTCTACATTATTATAATAAAGTCCTCTGGTACGGTGATAGTCATCCTTGACCATTCCGCAGACCGGAACATCAATGCCCAGTTTCTCAAGAACACCAAGCGCGATATTGACCTGTCCACGGCCTCCATCCATCAGAAGCAGATCCGGCATTCTCGCAAAGCTGTCGAACTCTCCATTGCTCTCGTGTGTAAAGCGCCTCGTCAGCACTTCTTCCATACTGGCATAATCGTTCGGACCCTGAACAGACTTGATCCGGAATTTGCGGTAATCGCTCCGCTTCGGCTTGCCCTTCTCATAGACTACCATGGAACCAACGGACTCAAAACCACTGATATTGGAGATATCGAACGCCTCCATACGGCTGATTCCTGTAAGTCCAAGCCATTCCTCTACCTCATGGACAGCTCCGATCGTTCTGCCTTCCTCCCTGCGGATGCGCTCACGGTCCTTCTCAAGGACCATACGGGCATTTTCCCAGGCAAGTTCTACCATTTTTTCCTTGGTACCTTTCTTAGGGATCACGATATGAACCTTCTGTTTCCGACGGGATGTGAGCCATTCCTCGATCACTTCTCTGTCTTCAATATCAGCCTGAAGCATGATCTCCCTCGGTATAAACGGTGTTCCCGCATAATACTGCTTGAGGAAGCTGGACAGAACCTGCGAACGGGTATCGCCTCTTGCAACTCTCAGATAAAAATGATCTCTGCCGATCATCCTGCCGCTTCGCATAAAGAAAACCTGGACAACGGCATCCTGTTCCCTGAGATCCAGACTCTCGTCCATCGCCACAGCAATGATGTCGCGGTCCTCTTCTCCGTAAGCAGTGATCTTCTGACGCTCTCCGATCTTGCGGATACTCTGGATCAGATCACGATATCCGGCAGCATCCTCGAATCGCATTTCTTCGGAAGCCGTCATCATCTTGTCTGTGAGTTCATCGATCGTATCCTGAAAATCGCCATTCAGAAAGCTGAGCACCTTCTGGATGTTTTCCCTGTATTGCTTCTGATCCACATGACCGGTACAGGGTCCGGTACACTGCTTCATATGGTAATACAGACATGGCCGGTCCTTACCGCAGTCGCGCGGAAGGTTCCTGCTGCAGGAGCGAACCTGGTACAGTTTGCGTACCAGCTCGATCACATCCTTGACCGCGCCGCCACTGGTATAAGGACCAAAATATCTGTTTTTGTCCTTCTTCATCTGCCTGGCAAACAGAACTCTGGGATATGCCTCCTGCACCGTGACCTTGATAAACGGATAGCTCTTGTCATCCTTGAGCATCGTATTATATTTCGGACGGTGCTCTTTGATAAGGTTGCTCTCCAGAACGAGTGCTTCCAGTTCAGAATCTGTAACAATATATTCGAATCTCGATATGTGGGTGACCATCTGCTCGATCTTGGCACCCTTGTTGCGGCTGCTCTGAAAATACTGCCGTACACGGTTGCGGAGACTGATCGCCTTGCCCACATAGATGATCGCATCCCGCTCGTCGTGCATAATATACACACCCGGTCTTGCGGGAAGCTTCTTTAATTCTTCTTCAATCTGAAACATATCGCGGCTCCTTTATTAAGCCTCTGTGCTGCTACCTTCTGATGTCTCTGATTCTGTTTCCTGGGACGGAATCTCTGCCGGTGTTTCTGGTGTCTCCTGATTCTCAGGGACTTCCGCTTCTGTCTCTGCCAGAGCTTCCTTGGAAAGATTTACCTTCGCAGGAGTATCCACTTCTGTCTCTGGCTGCTTTTCCTCGTCTTTCTTGTCAAAATCCGGAAGTTCGTCAAGGTTTTCCGGAATCTCAAGTCCTCTCTCGACTGCACGGAAGATCTTCATGAATTCCTTGCCAGTGATCGTCTCTCTGCGGATCAGATACTCAGCGATCTTGTCCAGTGCTTCTCTGTGTTCGTTCAGAAGTCTCTTGGCTTCCTCATAGGAATAATGAAGGAGCTGCATTACTTCGTGGTCGATCTCTGTCGCTGTGTCATCACCACAGTTAAGGACTGCACGACCGGAAAGATACTGATTCTCCTGTGTTGCAAGTCCCATCAGACCAAATTTCTGTGACATACCATACTGGGTGATCATTGCACGGGCAACCTTGGTCGCCTGCTCGATATCATTGGCTGCACCTGTCGTTACAGTATCAAATACGATCTCCTCAGCCGCACGTCCTCCAAGGTATCCAACCAGCATAGCCTCGAGTTCCTTCTGGGTATTGAGATATTTCTCTTCCTCCGGAACCTGCATAACGTAACCGAGTGCTCCCATGGTACGCGGAACGATCGTGATCTTCTGCACCGGTTCTGCATCCTTCTGGAGAGCATTCACAAGTGCATGTCCTACTTCGTGGTAGGAAACGATACGTCTCTCCTGCACGCTTAAGATACGGTCTTTCTTCTCTTTGCCGACAAGGACAACCTCTACGGATTCCTGAAGATCCTTCTGTGAGACAGCCCTTCGGCCGTTCTTGACAGCAAGGATCGCAGCTTCGTTGATCATGTTGGCAAGGTCAGATCCGACTGCCCCGGAAGTAGCCAGTGCGATTGCATCCAGATCCACAGTTTCATCCAGCATGACATTCTTGGCATGGACCTTGAGGATCTCTACACGGCCCTTGAGATCCGGACGATCTACGATGATACGTCGGTCAAAACGTCCTGGCCTTAAAAGTGCCGGGTCAAGTACTTCCGGACGGTTGGTTGCCGCCAGGATCAGAAGGCCCTTGGAAGTATCAAAACCATCCATCTCTGCAAGGAGCTGGTTCAGTGTCTGCTCACGCTCGTCATTGCCGCCGCCATATCTGGAATCACGGCTCTTACCGATTGCATCGATCTCATCAATAAACACGATACACGGTGCATTCTTCTTGGCTTCCTCAAACAGATCTCTGACTCTGGAAGCTCCGACACCGACAAACATCTCGACAAATTCGGAACCGGAAAGTGAAAAGAACGGTACCTTTGCCTCTCCTGCAACGGCTTTCGCAAGAAGGGTCTTACCTGTTCCCGGAGGTCCTACGAGAAGGGCTCCTTTCGGAAGTTTCGCACCGATCTGCGTGTATTTTCCCGGATTGTGCAGGAAATCAACAACCTCCTGAAGAGATTCCTTGGCTTCCTCCTGTCCTGCTACATCCTTAAAAAGAACACCTGTTTCCTTCTGAATGTAGGCTTTGGCACGGCTCTTGCCGACTCCCATGATGCCGCCGCCACTACCTTTGTTCATTCGCCGCATAAGATACATCAGCATAAAGAACAGCACTACCGTCGGAAGCAGCAGACTGATCATGGTAGATACAAACTCTCCCATCACATCAGGTTGTTCATATTTGAAAATAATTCCTTTGCCTTCCAGACGTTGCGTCAGTGCACTGGTATCCTCCATCTGGTTGACCTTATAGCTTTCTTTCTGATAAGATTTCTGAAGTTTTGGAACGACAGTCAGCACTCCGGACTGGAGTGTCACTTCTTTGATCTGATCTTTATCTACCATTTCGATAAATTTATCATATGTGATCTCACTGGATTTATCGCTCATCATATCTGTCACAAAACTCAGACAAACTAAACTGATCAGGAGACAGATCAAAAATCCAAGAATGGTCTGACGATTCTTGTTCGGTCCCTGATTTCCTGGGTTATTTCGGTTCGGACGCTTATCATCCGGACGCTTATCCATATGATCGTTCATTCTTTTCCTCCTCTTGTTATCTTCTATATTATAAAGAGATTTCCATTATAAATCAACTGAAAAACTGTGAATGTTTGTAGTAGTGGGATATTGCCTGTGAACAATAACTGTAGTATACTATCCACGTGATAGCTAGACCCAACTAATTACTATAGCTAACTGTGATGGAAAGGAAATCGACAAATGAAAATTGGATTTGATAATGAAAAGTATCTAACTATGCAGTCCGAACACATCCGCGACCGTATCAGCAAATTTGACAACAAGCTCTATCTGGAATTCGGCGGAAAGCTTTTTGATGATTACCATGCATCCCGTGTTCTTCCAGGATTTGAGCCGGACAGCAAGCTCCGCATGCTCATGCAACTCCGCGACCAGGCTGAGATTGTCATTGTCATCAGCGCCTCTGATATTGATAAGAACAAAATGCGCGGTGACCTCGGAATCACTTACGATGAGGATGTACTTCGTCTGATCGATGCTTTTACAGAGCGCGGTCTCTATGTAGGAAGTGTATGCATCACACGCTACGCCGGACAGGAAAGTGCTATTCTCTTTAAGAACCGCCTTGCAAAACTCGGCATCAAAGTTTACTTCCATTATAGTATTCCAGGATACCCGAGCAATATCCCGCTGATCGTGAGCGATGAAGGATATGGCAAAAATGAATATATCGAAACAACCAGACCTCTCGTAGTCATCACCGCACCAGGACCAGGAAGTGGAAAAATGGCAACCTGTCTTTCCCAGGTATACCATGAATACAAACGCGGCGTTGCTGCCGGCTATGCCAAATTCGAGACTTTCCCGATCTGGAACATTCCGCTCAAGCATCCGGTCAATCTGGCATACGAGGCTGCTACTGCAGACCTTAATGATGTCAACATGATCGACCCGTTCCATCTGGAAGCTTACGGTGAGACAACCGTCAACTACAACCGTGACGTAGAGATCTTCCCTGTTCTCCAGGCAATGTTTGAAAAGATCATGGGAGAATGCCCTTACAAATCCCCTACAGATATGGGTGTCAATATGGCCGGAAACTGCATCGTTGATGACGAAGTATGCTGTGAAGCTTCCCGCCAGGAGATCATCCGCCGTTACTATAAGAGCTGCGATGCCCTTCTCACAGGCGACGGTACTGAGGAAGAAGTACGCAAGATCGAACTTCTTCTGAAACAGGCTCACGCATCCCTCGATGACCGCAAAGTTGTTCCTGCCAGCCTTGCCAAAGAACAGGAGACCGGTGCACCGGCTGCTGCCCTTGAACTTCCTGACGAACGCATTATTTATGGAAAGACTTCCGACCTTCTCGGTGCTTCCTCTGCACTTCTTCTGAATGCACTCAAGGAACTCGCAGGCATCGACCATGAGCATCATGTGATCTCACCGGAGGCGATCCATCCGATCCAGGAACTCAAGACCAAATATCTCGGAAGCAAGAACCCGAGACTTCATACAGATGAAACCCTGATCGCACTTTCTGTCAGTGCCGCTGATAACCCGGAAGCACGTAAGGCTCTGGAACAGCTCCACACACTCAAGGGATGCCAGGCACATACTTCTGTCATGCTGTCATCCGTGGATATCTGGGAATTCCGCAAACTCGGCATTGAGCTGACCTGTGAACCGAAATTCGAAAAAGAAAAGAAATATCACTAAATCTCTTCAAAACAAAACACCCCGGCAGAACGCTGTGAATACGTTCTGCCGGGGTGTTTCTTATTGTATATGGTATTTATAAAAATCAGTCTTCGTAACCGTTCGGGTTCTTCTGCTGGAAGTTCCAGGAATCTGCACACATATCTTTGATATCGTACTCTGCTTCCCATCCAAGTTCCTTCTTAGCCTTGGTTGCATCGGAATAGCATGTTGCAACATCACCGGCACGACGAGGTTTGATAGAGTATGGGATCTTAACGCCTGTTGCAGCTTCAAAGTTCTTAACAATGTCAAGAACACTGTATCCTTTACCTGTACCAAGGTTGTAGATGCTGAGTCCGGAATTGTCTTCCAGTTTCTGGACAGCCTTTACATGTCCTTTGGCAAGGTCAACTACGTGGATGTAATCTCTGACACCAGTTCCGTCCGGTGTGTCATAGTCATTTCCGAATACGCCGAGTTCTTTGAGCTTGCCTACTGCAACCTGTGTGATGTAAGGCATCAGGTTGTTCGGGATACCATTCGGGTTCTCACCGATAAGACCGCTCTTGTGAGCACCGATCGGGTTGAAGTAACGAAGAAGTACTACATTCCATTCCGGATCTGCTTTCTGGATATCTGTAAGGATCTGCTCCAGCATGGATTTGGTCCATCCATAAGGGTTGGTGCACTGTCCTTTCGGGCATTCCTCTGTGATCGGGATGATTGCCGGATCGCCGTATACAGTTGCGGAAGAGGAGAAAATAATATTTTTGACATTATGTTTTCTCATTACATCAACCAGTGTAAGTGTACCTGCAATGTTATTCTCATAATATTCCCATGGTTTAACAACAGATTCTCCAACTGCTTTGAGACCTGCGAAATGGATACAGGAATCGATATCCTCTTTCTCCAAAACTTCGTTCAGTCCTTCTCTGTCAAGAATATCTACTTTATAAAATTTAACCGGTTTTCCTGTGATCTTTTCTACACGTTCCAGACTCTTCTCGCTGGAGTTGCTTAAGTTGTCCAGTACTACTACATCATATCCTGCATTCTGAAGTTCTACTACAGTATGGCTTCCGATAAATCCGGCTCCGCCTGTTACTAAAATTGCCATGATTTACTCCTCCTGACATTTGCTTTTGTTTTACTACGGTGTCATTGTAGCACTGTTTTATTTTTTTCACAATATTTTCCCAAAACCTCCCGCATATTTTACTAAAACTCCCGCATATTTTACCTATTACCTGATGCAGTTATGAAACTTCTGTTTTGGTGATTCTGATTTTGAATCTTTGTGCAACTTGTCAACATTTCCATTTATGCAATATACATTGTTTTTTTTGTATTTTCAGTTTTTTTTTGTCTATTTTTATTGACACTTAGTCTTATAAACGGTATAATCAGCCTAATACATTCGTGATTATCACGAAACCAAACTGACGGTTCTGTCAGTTTCACCAAACAAAAGGGAGGACTTTCATATGAAACGTAAAATCGCATTAGCTATGGTACTGGCAATGACAGCAACAATGGCTCAGCCTGTTCTCGCAGCAGACGACAAGACAACTCTGGATGTCATCATCAGCCAGTATGGTACCCAGACCCAGGCGTGGTGGTCCCAGTTCGAAAAGGATTTCGAAGCTGAAAACTCAGATATTGATCTGAACATCGAAATTGTTTCCTGGAACGATCTTTATACCAAAGTAAATACACTGGTTGCAAACAACAACGCACCTGATATTCTGAATATCGACGTTCTTGCAGATTATGTGGCTGACGATCTGCTGATGCCTGCAACAGAATATGCTTCTGAAGATCTTCAGTCCAAATTCTTCCCGTCATTCTGGGAAGCAAGCACAATTGATGATACTGTATACGCATTACCGATCCTGGCATCCTGCCGTGCACTCTTCTATAACAAGGACATCCTTGAAGAAGCAGGTGCTACCGTTCCTACCACATGGGCAGAAGTTCAGGACGCAGCAAAGAAGATCAAAGATAAATTCGGCGATGACGTTTATCCATGGGGTATTGATATGACAACTGACGAAGGTCAGGCTGCATTCTCTTATTATACATGGAACAACGGCGGCGGATTCGTTGATGAAAATGGTGACTGGGCCCTCAACAGCGACAAGAACGTAGAAGCTCTGAACTTCGCACTCGGTCTTGTAAACGATGGATACACCAACTCCGATCCGGCTAACGAAACACGTTATGACCTTCAGGATATGTTTGGTGCAGGCAAAGTTGCCATGATGATCGGACCGAACAACATTCCTACCTATCTCTCCGATGGTGGATATGACATTAACTACGATGTAACAACAATCCCTGCAAATGAGGGCTGCGAATCCGTAGCAATGGGCGTTTGCGATCGTCTTGAAGTATTCAAGGATGACTCCGCTGAGGATCAGGAAGCTCGTACAGCTGCCATCACCAAGTTCTTTGACTTCTTCTATGATGACACTCGTTACGCTGATTACATGGTATACGAAGGATTCCTTCCAACCACTCAGACAGCAGCAGATCTTCTTGCAAAAGAGGACGACACCTATTCATCCTGGATCGATATCCTGCAGAGCTGCAACTTCTACCCGGCAACCAAGACAGAATGGGCAGATGTAAAGCAGGGCGTTATCGAAGTAGAGCAGAACGCACTCCTTGGCGACGACGTTCAGACACTGCTTGATGATCTTCAGGCTGATATCGCAGGCTGATTCCTGATTTAGAGATACGACTTAACCGGGAGCCGGACATTAGTGACCGGCTCCCGATTCTTTTTGACAATTGATTTGGTGGTGTAAATATGAAAAAAAAGAAACCTCTGGCTGCTGTGGAGCCATATCTGTGGCTGCTTCCCAGCATCCTTCTTATGACAATCTTCATACTCTTTCCTATCTTTGAAGTTTTCCGTACTTCAATGAGCGAAGTGAGTAAAGCTGGTCTGATAAAGGGATTCTGTGGATTTGACAATTTTGCCAAAGTCCTCAGGGGATCTACTTTTAAACTGGTTCTCAAAAATACCCTTGTATGGACCATTGCTGTTGTAGTACTTTCTACTGTATTTGGTTTTATCCTTGCACTTGTACTAAATAACAAATTCCGTTTCCGTAAAGCAGTCCGTGCTATTGTTGTATTCCCATGGGCAACTTCCCTGATCATCCAGGCAGGCGTATGGAAATTCATCATTGACAAGGATTACGGTGCACTGAACACCCTTTTACTGAAACTTGGACTGATCTCTAGTCCGGTCAACTGGACTCCTACCCCGGAAGCATATTTTGCATGGGAAATTTTTGTAGGTATTTTTGTTACTGTACCATTTGTTACTTTCTGTGTACTTTCCGGTCTGCAGAGTATCGACAACTCTTATTATGAAGCGGCTACCGTTGACGGTGCCAACTACTGGCAGAAGCTGTTCAAGATCACACTTCCGCTGGTAAAATCTTCTCTGACGGTAAGTACTGTGTTGAATATCATTTATGTATTCAACTCCTTCCCTATCATATGGACAATTACCAAGGGCGACCCGGCAAGCCGTACCGATACCCTTGTTACCTATCTCTATAAACTTGCTTTCTACAAAGGCAAATCCGGTGAAGCAGCTGCAGTATCCGTGATCGGATTCCTGATCCTGTGTGCATGCGCTTCTGTTTATATGGTACTTTCACTTAGAAAGGAGGAGGAAGACTAATGAAACATTCACGCGACACAAAAAGCACACTCCTTCGGGTTCTTCTTTATGTTTTTGTCATTCTGGTCGTATTGATTACGCTGTATCCATACTTTGTTATGTTTACGACTGCCGCCAAGAGCCGTGCAGAAATCTACGCAACCAAGGGAACACTTCTCCCGGTCCACTGGCTCTGGCAGAACTTCAAGGATATCTGGACACTGGCTCCACTTTCCAGATATTTCATCAACTCCCTGGTCGTTGCAGGTGGCTCCACTCTGATCGCGATCGTATGTGGTATTCCTGCAGCTTATGCACTTGCACGAATGAAGTTTAAGGGCAAAAAGATCTTCCTGGGTATCGTTATCATCTCCCAGATGTTTGCTCCTGTAGTCCTTCTGGTAGGTATCTACAAGATCATGTCAACCTTCGGTATGACAGACAGTCTCGTTGGTCTTGTATTTATCAATGCAGCATTCAACCAGGCATTCGCGATCTGGCTGCTGCGCGGTACTTTTATTTCTATCTCACCTGAAATGGAACAGGCTGCAACAGTTGACGGCTGTGGCAAGGTTTCTGCCCTGATCCGCATCCTTCTTCCAGTCGCTGCACCTGGTATCGTAACTGCGCTGATCTTCGTATTTATCAACGCATGGAATGAATATACAGTCGCACTGACTCTGATCTCAACAGATGTCTTCAAACCTCTGACGGTCGGTATTACGATCTTCAACGGTTACAACATGGTAGAATGGCAGTATCTGTTTGCATCCTCACTGTTTGCAACAGTACCGGTCATCATCCTGTTTATACTGATCGAGAAACATCTTGTCGGTGGTCTTACCTCCGGTGGTGTAAAGGGCTGATATATACAACAAAAAGCTTCGGAACCTGTTCAAAGTTCCGAAGCTTTTTTATTGTAAAAATCATTTATATTTTCTGATGATCTCATTCATCTGCGGCAGTTTTTCCTGCATGTCTTTTACAAGAGTAAGCTGGGTCCTGCATCTGTCAAGGTTATGTCCCTCTCTGTGGATATGGAAGTAATGATCTCCCTCCAGATGGTCTGTCAGGAAACGGATTCCATTCTCAAATGTCATAAGGATCGCTCCCATCGGAAGCATCTCGATCTCAAGGTCTGTCAGCGCACCGCCACATCCCTCGATAAATCCCTTCGCATAAACATCAAAGAGATGAAGGTCACAGGACACCTTGGAAAGGTCTCTCTCGTCCTCCAGAGCTGTGCTTGCTCCGAAGCGGATAGAATCACCGAAATCATTCGCTGTCAGTCCCGGCATGACTGTATCCAGATCGATCACACAGATTGCTTTGCCTGTCGCGTCATCGATCATGATGTTGTTCAGCTTGGTGTCATTATGTGTTACACGAAGCGGAAGTCTTCCGTCAAGCTGCATATCATACAGTGCATGTGTCAGTTCTTCTCTCTCCAGGATAAAATCAATTTCTTTCTGGACAGAGGCTGCTCTTCCACAGACATCCTCTGCAACAGCTTTCTTGAATTTCTTAAGGCGGTCCGGTGTGTTATGGAAATCCTTGATCGTCTCATGAAGTGTCTCTGCCGGATAATCTGCCAGAAGCTGCTGAAAATGTCCGAATGCTACTGCGCTCTGATAGAAATCATTGTCGTCCTTTACTGCATCGTAGCAGGTCGCTCCCTCAATAAAGAGATAGACTCTCCAGTACTCTCCATCAGAATCCACAAAATACGGAAGACCTGTCTGGCTTTTTACCAGTGTCAGTGTCTCTCGTTCCGGATCGCCGCCATTCTCGATGATCTTTTTGCGGAGCCAGGAAGTAACACCGCTGATATTTTCTATCAGTTCCACTGGTTTCTTAAAAATATTTCTGCTCATTCTCTGCAGGATATATCGTTTCGTTCCCTGTGATGTCTCGTAAGTCAGTCGATAAGTATCATTAATATGACCGCTTCCATATCTGATGCACTCTTTGAGTTCACCATGCAATTTGAAGCCGTCAATCGCTTCACGTACTGTATTGCCGATCTCCACTTATGCTTCCTCCCATAAATTCTGCGGATACAGCCCCTGATCTTTCAGGTTCTGAACTGCAGCCATTACCATTGGTTTATCTTCTTTGTAAGTAACTCCGTACCATTTATCCTCGGACTTGAGAACTTTGACAGTTGCTTTGTGCTCCTGAAGAAGTTCGTCAACAACAAATGGAAGGAAATATTCTCCCTTCATCGGATTATTCTTGATCGCATCATCCAGAAATGGTTTAAAACGTTCTTTAAGTTCCTTCAAAATGCTGTTTGAGAATCCCCACATATTCATGGAAACGATGCTGCCCTCCGGAAGCATGGTCCATGTCTTGCCGTCATCCTCTGTGTATGCTGTACCGCCGTCATGTTTCTCGATATGGGTACGCTCATTGATCTTGATCAGATGACCTTCCTCATCTGTCACACAGACACCTCTGGCAACATGACCATTCTCTGTAAGGGTATTCTCAAGGCGGTATCCTACCATCATGTAACGGTAAACATCTCCTTCTTCCTGCTCAGAAGTCAGGAAATCATATGCCATCTTGAATGCATGTACACCATAGTAATCATCTGCATTGATAACAGCAAAAGGTCCATCGATCTCATCGATACAGCTTAAGACTGCATGGCCGGTTCCCCACGGTTTCACTCTTCCTTCCGGGACTGCATAACCTTCCGGAAGATTGGTCAGTTCCTGGAAAACATACGCTACTTCGATCTGTTTGCTCAGACGATCCCCGATTGCCTCACGGAATGCCTGTTCATTTTCTCTCTTTATAATAAATACGACTTTCTCAAAGCCAGCTCTTACTGCATCATAAATGGAAAAGTCCATGATAATATGACCTTCTTTGTCAATCGGATCGATCTGTTTCAGACCTCCATAGCGGCTTCCCATTCCTGCCGCCATTACTACTAAAACTGGTTTCTTCATCATTTTCGCCCTCCTGTATTCTTAATCAAAAATAACTGTACACCACAAATTCCAATATGACAACAAATAATTTTCAATTTCTGCAGCCATTATTTAATATGGGCGTTTTTTTAGAAATAGTATTTGCACAATTACATCATATTTTTGCATAATATCAATTATGGTTTGACTATTTCGCACAAATTCATTAGTATAAGAACCAAGAACAATATTATAAATCAACAAATGCAAGTGGATGAAGGAGGTCTTCCCGTGGCTTATCAGAGTGTCTCATTGGACCAGGAACTTTTCATAAAAAGCATTTACACGATCCATTACTACGAATATCAGAATGATTTTCATTTTGACGGCGAACGCCACGACTTCTGGGAATTTCAATGCGTGGACACCGGTGCTGCCGAGGTTGTTACAGACAATGGATGCCACACCCTCTCCCGTGGTCAGGTCATCTTTCACCGCCCAAATGAATTTCACACACTGAAAGCTACAGGAAAAACCGCTCCAAGCATCATCGTGATCTCATTTTCCTGTGATTCGCCGTGCATGGAATTTTTTGAAAATAAGATACTCACTTTTTCAGAAACAGAGCGGAGCATCCTCGGACGCATCATTGCAGAGGCGCGGAACTGTTTTGAAACACCTCTGGACGATCCTTATCTGGAGCAGATGATCAAGAAACCTGAGATTTCCTTCGGTTCCCAGCAGCTTCTGACACTTTACCTTGAGGAGCTTCTGATCCACGTGATCCGGCGTTATACGATCGCACATTATTCCGCTTCTGCCGGGATCTACGATCCTTGCCAGACAACTTCTGATACCTGCCGCAAGATCATCCACTACCTGGAACAGCATGTCCGGGAAACACTGACGATCCTGGATATCTCAAGGAACAATATGATCGGGCGCTCACAGCTGCAGAAACTTTTTCGCGAAGAATATCAGTGTGGTGTGATCGAATTTTTCTCACGGATGAAGATCGACTTTGCCAAACAGCTCATCCGGGAAAACGAAATGAATTTCACGCAGATTTCCGATTTCCTGAGTTATTCTTCGATCCATTATTTTTCCAGACAGTTCAAGAAACTGTCCGGAATGACACCGACAGAATACGCAACTTCTATCAAGGCATTATCTGAACGCCCACAGCGTCAGAACTGATATAACGGGGTAAAACTATATAAAATACAATCGTCCATAACCGGACAGGGAGGAACTACTACCATGCAGATCTGCAAAGTAAAAAATTATCAGGAACTCAGCCGCAAGGCTGCCAATCTCATCGCCGCCCAGATCACTCTGAAACCAGACAGTGTTCTTGGTCTGGCCACCGGCTCTTCACCGATCGGCACTTATGACCGCCTTGTAGAAATGTACCAGGACGGCGATCTGGATTTTTCACAGATCACCACTGTAAATCTTGATGAATATAAGGGACTTCCAGGTTCCCATGAACAGAGCTATCGTTATTTCATGAATACGCATCTTTTTCACCGCGTAAACATTTCTTATGCCAATACTTATGTTCCGGACGGTACGGAAACCGACAGCGAGAAGTGCTGCCAGGCCTACACCAAACTGATCCACCGCGTCGGACCGGCTGACATCCAGCTTCTGGGGCTTGGTCACGACGGACACATCGGCTTCAACGAGCCATCCAACCATTTCGAAGATGAGACGCACTGTGTGAATCTGACTGAAACAACGATCCAGGCAAATAAGCGCTTCTTTGCCAGCGAAGAAGATGTTCCTCGTCAGGCATACACCATGGGGATTGGAACCATCATGCGCTGCCGTAAGCTGATCGTTCTTGTCAGCGGTAAGGATAAGGCAGCGATTCTGAAACAGGTGATCCAGGGACCTGTCACACCAGAAGTTCCGGGATCTATCCTTCAGTTCCATCCGGACTGCACGATCATCGCTGATGAAGCAGCCCTTTCCGAGATGGATCTTTGATTTCGCCTTCAAATTTATTTCTTTTACAACGCACAAAAATGGAGCCAGTCTGTCAAAAGACCAGCTCCATTTTTGTGCCCTGTCCCGGTTCGCTGTCCAAGACGATCTCTGCGTTATGAAGGATCGCACCGTGCTTTACGATTGAAAGTCCAAGCCCTGTTCCACCGGTTTCACGGGAATGACTCTTGTCCACCCTGTAGAATCGTTCAAAGATCCTCTTCTGCTCTTCTTTCGGGATACCGATACCATTATCCTCCACACGGTAATATGGATGGCTTCCTCTCTGCCCTACAAAGATCTTTACGATCCCATCTTTATTCGTATAGCGTACTGCATTGTCCGCAATATTGTACAGCATCTCATAGAGGACCTGACGCACACCCTCGACGGAAACTGACGCTCCCTCAAGCTGTAACTGAATATTCTTCTTTGATGCTGCACTGTCCAGATGAAGGACGATATCCTCTGACAGCTCATACAGATCCACCGGCTCAAATGGCATATCGCTATCCTTCTCATCCAGCCTCGACAACTGGATGATATCTGTCACCAATGTACTTAAACGGCTTGCCTCGTGGTAGATCCTTCCGGAAAACTCCTGTATCTTGTCTCCCGGAACCATCCCGTTCATCATCAGCTCCGCATAACCGGAGATCGACATCAACGGTGTCTTAAGCTCGTGAGAAACATTCGCAGAAAATTCCCTGCGGACAGCCTCTGCCTCCTTGAGCTCTTCCATCTGTTTCGCGATCTGGTGGTTCTGCTCATCTACACGCTCCAGAAGAGGTCGCAGTTCCTCATAGCGGACTTCTCCAAGCGGATGTTCCAGATCCAGTGTATTGATCGGCTCGATTAGGTCCTGTGTCTGTTTCCGGACAAGGATAAATGCCAGCACCAGAATCAGAAGCAAAAGCGCACCAAAAAGTGTCGAACTGGAGACCATTGTCGAAAAGACACTGTCTGTCGTTCTTCCCACACGGAGGATATCTCCATTGGAAAGTTTCACCGCACAGTAAAAATTCTGCTTTGAAAGTGTCTCTGAATAACGCAGAGTCTCCGCATAGCCTTCTTTTTCTGCCTGAATAAATTCCGGACGGTTGCTGTGATTGGCAAGCTCCGTCGGATCTTCCAGTGAATCAAACAAAACATTTCCTTCACTGTCCAGAAGTGTGATACGGGCAGCGGAAGCTTTGCCAAGATCCTTGTCCAGATAGGATTCGCCCATCTTTTCTACGCTGTCCTGGATGTATTTTGTACTGTCCCGGACGCTCTGCTTCAGATCTTCATTATACTTGCTGTACATGACCAGACTCGCTGCAAGGAACGTCATAAGCACTGACAGGACTACGAGCAGACAGGTATGGTTTAATATCTTTTTTCTCATTTTTATGCTCCGATCCGGTAGCCTACGCCTCGAACCGTCTCGACCAGATTTCCGGCTTCCCCAAGCTTCTGTCTCAGGGTACGGACATGTACATCGACTGTCCTTGTCTCGCCGTCAAAATCATATCCCCATACATGGCAGAGGATCTGATTTCTCGTCATGACCAGTCCCTTGTTTTCCATCAGATACTGAAGAAGTTCAAATTCCTTACGTGTCAGTTCGATCTTTTCGCCCTTCCAGCAGACTTTGTGCTTTCCGACAGACAGTGTCAGATCCTGACATTTCAGTTCTTTGTCGTCCTCCTGTCTGGAACAGCGGCGCAGGACCGCCTTTACTCTGGCGACAAATTCCATCATTCCAAAAGGTTTTGTGATATAATCATCGGCTCCTGCTTCCAACCCGCGGACCTTGTCAAATTCGGCTTCTTTTGCCGTGACCATGATCACCGGGATATTTTTGGTCTCCTGTGAAGCTTTGAGCCGTTCGAGAATGCTGTATCCGTCTTCCCCCGGAAGCATGATGTCCAGAAGGATAAGATCCGGGAGTTCTTCTTTAAGAAGTGCCCGGAGTTCTTTCCCATTCGACACACCCTTTGCTGAAAATCCTGTCGTTTCCAGGGTATAGATCAAAAGCTCTCTGATATTTCTTTCATCTTCTACACAATAGATCATTCTGTTGTAACTGTTATTTCCCTTTCTGTCCGGAATCTGCCGTTACTGTGTGTATCTTTTACGGAAGTACATACTCTCTCTGCAGTTCTTCCAGACGATTGTAATAGCCTTCATCTGGTTCGTTTTTGAGGCTCTCCAGATGACTGTGTGTATCATAAAGATTCTCTCTTACCTGTGTTACGCAGACGCTGATGTTGGAACAATGGTCTGCGATACGTTCCAGACTGGTGATCAGGTCTGTGAGGATAAATCCCATCTCGATCGTACATTCTCCAGAACGCAGACGGTTGACATGGCGACGTTTCATCTCCCTGCTCAGCTCATCCACCATTTCTTCCAGAGGCTCTACATCACGGGTGAGGTTCATATCCTGCTTGTCGAATACGTCATATGCAGTATCTACGATCCTGCCGACTACACTGACCAGAACCTGAAGTTCCGTTCTGGCCTCCGGCGAGAAACTGAGATTCTTTTCGTGAAGCTCTCTTGCGGATTCCATAATATTTACCGCATGATCTGAGATACGCTCGAAATCACCGATGCAGTGAAGCATGATGGAAACGCTGTGGCTGTCCTTCTCGGAGAGGTCTTTGTTATTCAGCTTCACCAGATAAGTTCCCAGTTCATCCTCATAACGGTCTACTTTTGTCTCGATCTTCTGGACACGCTCTGCCTGCTCTTCCTCATAGTTACGGAGCAGTCCAAGCGAAATATCCAGAGCCTTGCGGGAATCACGCTCCATATGTCTTGCTGCATTTCTTCCCTGCTCTACGGCAAAAGCCGGTTTTTCCAAAAATCTGGATTCCAGGATCATGAACTCCTGATCTTCCTTGCTGACTTCATCGGACTTGTCGTCACGGATCGTGAGACAGGCAAGTTTCACAAGAAGGTTAGAGAATGGAAGCCATGCAACCGTCGCTGTGATATTGAAGACACTGTGTGTGATCGCAATCGTTGCCGGTGTTGCCATCTGCGTCATAAATGGGAAATGTACCGCTGTATTGATAAGGTAAAACAGTGACATGAACACAACGGTTCCGATCAGGTTGAAGTACAGGTGGATCATCGCTGCTCTCTTTGCATTCTTGTTTGCACCGATCGCAGACAGAAGTGCTGTCACACAGGTACCGATGTTCTGTCCCATGATGATCGGGAATGCAGAGCTGAATGGAACTGCACCTGTCATACAGAGTGCCTGAAGGATACCGACAGATGCGGAGGAAGACTGAATGATCGCAGTCAGGATCGTACCTGCAAGGATTCCTGCTACCGGATTGGAGAATTTAAGGAGAAGACCTGTGAATTCCGGTACATCTGCCAGAGGTTTTACTGCGCCGCTCATAGATTCCATACCAAACATCAGTACTGCGAATCCCAGAAGGATGGTTCCGATATCTTTCTTACGGGAGCTTTTGGTAAAAGTCAGAAGGCTGATTCCGACCAGTGCCAGGACCGGTGAAAAAGAACTCGGTTTCAGAAGGCTGATAAAAAAGTTGCTGCTCTCAATTCCAGTAAGGCTCAGAAGCCAGGAAGTGATGGTAGTTCCGATATTCGCACCCATGATGATGCCGACTGCCTGTGTCAGTTTCATGATTCCTGAATTTACAAATCCGACTACCATAACGGTCGTTGCGGATGAGGACTGGATGACTGCTGTCACGCACATTCCGAGAAGTACTGCTTTCCATTTGCTTGAAGTTAAGTTTTCCAGGATCTGCTCCAGTTTACCTCCTGATACTTTTGCCAGACCATCGCCCATAACCTGCATTCCATACAAAAACATGGCAAGACCGCCCAACAATGTTAATATGCTGAAAAAATCCATAATGTTCTCCTTTGCTCAGATTTAATATGGTTTCATCATATTGACATCGTGTAAAGTTCTCACCAGTTTTATGTTAAATCTTTGTAAAATCGAATTTCACAGAAAAAAAACGCTTTTTGGCGGATTTTTTCCGTCAGAAGCTGCGGATGTCTTCTCCTTCGTCCCCTGTCTTATCGATAGAGCGGATGCGCAGATAGTAGCTTACGTTTTCGTTCACCTGTACTTTGACTCTGTCGCCGACGCGGTGTCCCTTGAGTGCTTTGCCGATCGGGGATTCGATGCTGACACGGTTTTCCATCGAATTTCCACGGATCGAAGTGACGAGTTTGTATTTCTCCACTTCGCCATCTTCCTCGAATTCGACTTCTACGATATCGTCCATGCCTACTTCATCTGACCTGGAAGTATCCTCTACGACTTCTGCTGTCTTGAGCATTCTCTCCAGGTAACGGATCCTGCTCTCGTTCTGGTTCTTGTGTTTCTTTGCAGCGTAGTATTCAAAGTTCTCACTCAGGTCGCCTTGCGCACGCGCTTCCTTGACCGCCTCGATGGCTTCCTTTCGGATGACAAGCTTACGGTGCTCGATCTCTTCTTCTATCTTTTCTACGTCTCTCTTGGTCAGTTTTTCTCTCATTGTTCTCACTCCTGATTCTGTGCCGCATCTTTAAAGCTGATGTGGCTTTTTATTTTATCCCTAGTATACACGAATTTACATTTTCGTACAATCTCACGTCAAAAAAAGAGAAGCCCGAAAGCTCCTCTTAATATTTTTTATTCTTCATCTGCATGATAGATACGCACATATCCTGAATCTTCGATCCGGACGATCTGTTCCACTTCTTCGTTTCGCTCCGGGAATTCCCCTTCCGCCTCGAAGCGCACACAGGTTCCGCAGGAAGAACTCAAGTCTCTGGGAACCGGCATGACAACCGCCTCCAGGTCCATCTTCTCACAGTTCTTCCGGTACTGGATCGCACCATAATGAGAATAAAACGTCGCTATATATTTCATCATTTCTTTATCCTGAGCAGGAAATCATCGCCCTGTTCTTCCACCTCGACCTGATAGCCCTGATGGATTGCAAAACGAGAGACATTTTCTTTTGCCACCACATTGTCTACCAGAACTTCATACTGAGCTGCTCTGGACGCCATGGCATTTTTTGTCTGGATGACTGGTTCCGGGCAGGACAGTCCTCTTGCATCTACTCTTTTCATATTTTATCTCCTTTCAGGCTTCTTTTCGCCTGGAATTGACCACGCCGATCACTGCTACAACAATGATACCGATCACAACTGCGATCTTGCCGTTTGCTGTCGGGCCATCTGCTGAAGATGCCAGACCGAAGTTGTGGGCAAAAGCAGCTCCTGCCATCAGGCCGAGAACGGTCACAACAGAGTCTGTATTTCCCTCACCGGAGAGAATGAGCTGGCGCATCGGGCAGCCACCGAGAAGGATACAGCCAAAACCGGCAAGATACATACCAAGTGCATTCCAGAGTCCATCTGTATGTGCGATCGGCTGACCGGCAAATCCCGGATGGAAATATCCAAGAATCACATTTACGATCAGTGCACTGACAAGGATCGCAACAAAACCAAACAGAAGCTTGAACTCGCCAAACAGAACTGCATCACGGATTCCGCCGACCATGCAGAGACGGGTTCTCTGTGCAAGGATACCAACGATCACACCTGCTGCCAGTGAGATCAGAATTGCCGCATGCTTTGCTCCAGGGCCGCCGTCCGGCTCTGTAAAGTAGATAAATGCCGGTGCTGCCACAAGAAGGAGCAGCATTACGATCTGAACTACCGGGAAAATACCACCTTCAAGTTTCGGCATCTTGTAGGAACGTTTCAGAGTGTAGCCTTTCTTGAGGAAGAATGTTCCTGTCAGGATACCTGCCACGAAACCAACCAGACCGAAGATGGCATTTCCGTCACCGCCTGCCAGACGCAGGATCATACGGAACGGACAGCCAAGGAACATCAGGCATCCGATCATAACAAAAGCACCCAGAACAAATCTTGTCACCGGTGCAGAGCCTCCTCTTGGACGGAACTCTTTGGTGATCAGTGACACGATACATGCACCCAGCACAAGTCCGATGATCTCCGGACGGATGTACTGTACGGCTGCTGCGGAATGAAGTCCGAGCGCACCTGTGGTATCACGGAGGAAGCAGGCAATACAGAATCCCATATTTGCCGGATTTCCAAAAAATACCAGCATAGCTGCGATCACACCGATGAGCACGCCAGCTACAACAATTGTTGTTTTTTCTTTTTTCATTAGTGAATAACCTCCCTTTCCCTCAATGCTGAAAGATTTTGGTATCAGCATATTTTCTTTGTATTATCATACCATTGTTGAGCATTTTTCACTAATTAAATATAGTCGTATTTTATAGCTACTTATAGATAATATTTATAAATTATGCTATACTCAGAATTATGATCTAATAAAAGTACGTGAGGTAATTTTATGAAAAAAATATATCTGGATCAGGCAAGCACTTCTTTTCCGAAGGCTCCTTCTGTGGCTGATGCTGTTTATCAGTATCTCTCCGGCTGTGCGGTCAATGTCGGACGCGGCGGGTATCAGGCTGCCTATTCCGTAGAAGAACAGATCTTTGAAACAAGAGAACAGCTTCGCCGGCTTTTCCATTTCACATCCGGCAGGGGCAAAAATGTGATTTTCACCCAGAACATCACTATGAGCCTTAATATTCTCCTCAAGGGGATCCTGAAACCAGGCGACCATGTGCTGGTCACTTCGATGGAGCACAATGCAGTAATGCGCCCGCTTGTGCAGCTTCAGAGACAGGGAGTGACTTTTGACAGGATTCCGTGCGATCATGAAGGAAATCTGATTCTCTCAGAAGCAGATGCGCTCGTGAAACCAAATACCAGACTTCTCGTCTGTCTCCACGCTTCCAATGTATGCGGAACCATCATGCCGCTTAAGGAGATCAGCACCTTCTGCCAGAAACATGAGCTGCTTTTTGTCCTGGACAGTGCACAGACTGCCGGTACACTTCCGATCGATATGGAAGAATTAAAGCTTGATGCGCTCGCTTTCACCGGGCACAAAGGACTCCGTGGACCACAGGGGATCGGCGGTTTCCTGATCTGCAGCGAGCTTGCTTCTCAGATCGAACCACTCTTAAGTGGCGGCACCGGAAGTATTTCCCATACTGAAGAAGTCCCTGATTTCCTCCCGGACCGCTTCGAGCCGGGAACGCCGAACATCCCCGGGATCCTCGGTCTTCACGCCGCGCTTGATGATCTGGAGAACAGTTCAATGGATCTGGCTTTCCAGCATGAACTCACGCTGACGAAACAATTCATTGACGGAATCCTCACCCTCGACCCGGCTGAGGCCAGCCTTCGCGTGATCGGACACAAAGACACCCAGAACCGCTGTGCCGTCGTCTCGATCCAGACACTTGAAGTGGATATGGCTCGTGCCGCCTTTGAACTGGACGATACTTACGGGATCATGTCCCGCGTCGGTCTCCACTGTGCCCCAAGTGCGCACAAAACCCTCGGCACATATCCTGCCGGTACGCTCCGCTTCTCCTTTGGTCCGGAAAATACCCCGGAAGAAGTGGACACTGCCCTTCATGCACTTGCAGAGATCACAGGGATTTCACAATAAGCGTATCATTATCGTATTATTTAGAAGATTCACTTTTCAGGAGATTTTTGATTTATGGAATTCAAACAGTTAGAAGCCTTTGTCGCCGTCGTCGATTACGGCAGTTTCTCCGAAGCTGCCAGACGACTTTATCTGACACAGCCAACCATCAGCGCACACATCCGCTCCCTCGAAGAAGAGCTTCACTCCAAACTCATCATCCGCACGACAAAAAAGACCACCATCACCACCAGAGGCTACCAGCTCTACGACAGTGCAGTCCGGATGCTTGAGATCCGCAACAACCTTCTCGACAACTTCACAGGGGCGCAGAAGCACATGATCGACCTTGCAGCCTCCACGATTCCTTCCTCTTATCTGTTGCCGGAACTGCTCGCAGGTTTTGGAGGCACGCACCCGGATATTTATTTTCATTCCATTCAGACAGACAGCGAAGGAGCTATCCACCGTGTCCTCGATGGAATCGTCGACCTCGCACTCGTCGGGCAGAACACCGGAGATGAAAGCTGTGTCTTTATCCCGTTCTGCCAGGATACTCTTGTGATCGCCACGCCTGTCACAGAACACTACCTGAAATTCAAGGAAGATCCTGTCGATTTCAAACAGTTTCTGGAAGATCCGATCATCATCCGTGAAAAAGGCTCCGGCACCAAGAAAGAGATGGATCTTTTTCTGGAAAAGATCGGCATCACGCCTTCTGACCTCAATGTGATCGCCCGAATGAACGATCTGGAAAGCATCAAGAAATCTATCGTCAACGGACTTGGCATCTCAATCCTCTCTGCCCGTTCTGCCGTAGATCTGGAAAAAACAAAACAGATCCTTCTGTTTCCATTAGAAGAATCTGTTCATAAAAGAAGTTTTTATATTGTTTACAGCAAAAACCGGATCCTGAAACCGCATGTGCGCCAGTTTATGCACTATGTACGGGATTTTTATCAGGAAATCTGATTCTTGTTTTTACCAGCATTTTTTGCAGGCTTCATAACCTTCACTGAGTGCCTGTGATTCACTTTCCTGTCTTGCATTGTCCGGGTTCATATTTCCGCAGTTTGGAATGCTGTGATATTTGCTTCCTGTTGCAGAGATCCAGACCATGGCTCCCTGGGTGTCAGTCGTGTCTGCAGTCTCGGTGCTGTTGTCCGAAATCTGTGAGCTGTCTGACCAGCCAGAATAACGCACACCTGAACCTGTACTTGCATCAGAAGAACCTGAACTGCTGCCAGTACTCTCATCTCCGGAACTGTAATCGTTGCACGGTTCCTGGTTCCAGCTGATCGTACTTCCATCAGAAACTGCAATCACGGTTCCCTGGTCATCGGTACGAAATACCGGGATATCCATGTCGGAAAGTTTTCCCATTGTCTCCGCAGTCGGATGACCGTAGGAATTACCTTTGCCGCAGCTTACCACTGCCCAGGATGGAGTCGATGCTTCCAGAAGATCCCATGAAGTAGAAGATGCAGAACCATGATGACCGAGACAGAGCACATCACAGTCCAGGTTCATTCCTGTACTGATCATATCCTGCTCACTTGTCTCCTCCGCATCTCCCATGAACATAAAGCTGTTGTCGCCATTGACAAGACGGATCACAACAGAGTTGTCATTGCTGTTCTTGGAGATTCCGGAAGGTGCCATGACCGTGAAACTGCCGGTCCCAAATTCATAAGTATCACCGACAGCCGGATATTCGACAGTGATCGCATTCGCTGTCGCCGTATTCATAAACGTATTAAAAAGGTCCGATGTGTGCACATAGTCGGAACCCAGAACATGATCCACCTCAAAATTATCAAGGCATTTGACAAGTCCTCCCAGATGATCCTCATCATAGTGAGAGGAGATCATGTAATCGATCGTCTCTACTTCCTGATTCTTAAGATACTGGACCACCTCATCTGCATGAGAACGGTTTCCACCATCATAGAGAAGATTTTCTCCGCCCGACTGCACGAGGATCGCCAGTCCCTGCCCTACATCAATAAAGTGCACCGCCATGTCGCCGCCTGCTGCTTCCACCGGAACGATACTGCCCGGAAGCAGAAGCGAAAACGCCAGAAGCAGCGAAAGTAAAAAGGTGTAGATTTTCCTTTGTTTCTTCATTTAATAACGCTCCTCTTAAAGTTCTTCAATTCTCCTTCGGATCTGCTGGCTCACATCTTCGAACAGCAGATCTCTGTTGTAACGTACGTATCTCTCACATTCATAAGTTTCCAGGAAACGTACACAGTAGAAATCGGTATTGATCCCTGAGACAAACATAACCATTTCCTGGCTGTTATAGAAAGCCGCCTCCATGAAATCAAACGCATATTCCAGTGTATTTCCTGCCTGATCCCATTCGTCTTCCCAGGAAGCTCTTTCTTTCCCAAATGCCTCCCGGACAAGATCAAACGCTTCTTCTCCCTGAACCTCGCTGTGCTGTTTCAGAAGTTTCGCGTAATCTTCCAGAAGTGTGACTGCCTGGCGAATGCAGAGGTCTTCTCTTCGTTCCAGAAGTCCTTCTTTCTGCTTCTTCTCGCGGGTGTTTTTGAGATCAAAGATGTAGTCTTCCAGTCTCTGCGCGAGATTTCCGGATGACAGGTTTTCTTTCAGGGCTTTCAGCACCTCGAACACTTTTTCCAGTACTTCTTCCTGAAGCATGACTTTTCGTACCGCCTGTCGTGTACCGGAGAACAAAAGGTTCACGACACTCACTCTTTCATCAAAGGATGCGTGGGAAACTTTCTTTACCATTGCCTCGGAGTTTTTGCCCTGAAGGATTTCTGTGATCTGGTAATCCTGCTGGTATTTTTGATACAGTTCGTAATATTCTGCAAATTCTCTCGAAATGCGCTCATGCTGGATGTACTGCCCCACAAGATCTGCCGTGATACTTTTTCCAAGACGCTCGTAGACTTCCATCATTCTGGAAAGATCTTCCCATCCTCGCGGAGTTGCAAACTGTTTGCCGTCGATCGTTGTCTCCATCTGGTAGAAACAGTTGTTGCGAAGTTCCAGATAGGAAAGGATCGCCGGGTGCATGTTTTCTTTGTATGCGTATTCCCGCCAGGTCTGGTAATCCGGCTCTACGAGGATCTTTTTGACACGATCCAGGGTGACAACGTCAAATTCACGGACAGATTTGTTGTATTCCGGCGGGTTTCCTGCTGCCACGATCACCCATCCCTTCGGGATCTCATGGTTTCCGAAACTCTTGCACTGGAGAAACTGCAGCATCGCCGGAGCCAGTGTCTCAGAAACACAGTTGATCTCATCAATAAAAAGGATTCCCTCGCTGAGACCCGTCTCACTCATACGGTTATAAATACTTGCAACGATCTCGCTCATCGTATATTCTGTCGCCGAGTATTCCCTGCCGCCGTATTCCTTCTTCGAAATAAACGGAAGTCCGATCGCACTCTGTCTGGTGTGGTGTGTGATCGTATACGCCACCAGTGCCACGCCGCATTCACGCGCCGCCTGCTCCATGATCTGCGTCTTTCCGATTCCCGGTGCACCAAGGAGAAGCACCGGCCTCTGATGAACGCTCGGGATCACATATTCTCCATACTCGTCTTTCATAAGATACGCTTCGACCGTATCCACAACTTCCTGTTTTGCCTGTTTAATATTCATAATAATCTTCTTTCCTCTCTAGTGCCTGTGTATCCAGAATGAGTTTGATCGCCCACGGCGGCACATCCACATCCCTGTAATCATCCTTCATAAAAACAAACGCGGTATCATAAGGCGGCATCTTTGCCGGAAAAGTCCCATATCCGTCGGTGAAATACAGAAGTCCCCGAAGTCTCTGAAATGCTCCCATTTTGATCAAATGCTCCACATACGTAAATGCCGGACGGAAATCCGTTCCGCCGAACCCTCTGACATTAAAATCCTCAAGATACGCTTCCATCTCTTTCTGGTTATGGATCACCTGATCGTCCTGGATCTTTTCGTCACACTGAATGATGTGCACCTGGATCTTTCGGAAAAAACTCTCCGACTCTGCAAGTACACTGTACGTTTCCTCCAGAAACCTGCGGATCAGGCTTCCATTACAGGACATGGAAGTGTCGATCACGATGACAAAATCCTCGATTTTTTTCATCTCTTTTGTTTCCAGCGGCTCGATCAGCGGCATATTCCCGTAAGTTTCCATCCCAAAATGATAGTAGATCGGGTCAAAAGAATCCATATCCACCTGCATCTCTTCTTTCAGGACAGAAAACTTCCGAAGGAACTCCCGGTAATCATACCGTTTTCTGTTTTCTGCCTGCAGATGCTCCACAAGTCCCGGCGAATCCCCTGCTGCTTCCTTCGAAAAAAGCTCCATCTCCGTCTGCATCTTGCGCCGCATCTCTTCCCATTTCTTCTGGCGGTCTGCCATCCCGCTTCGACTGTTCGGCGTGTACCAGAAATGGTGGTCGTCCTTGCGGAATTCCTGTTCCAGACGGGCGATTTCTTCTTCCTCGCATTTCAGGAGATCATAATACAGGATCTCCGCAGTCAGAACTTTGTGTTCTGCTTTCCACTGCTGATATTTTTCTCTTCGGAAACTGTTCGGGCGGATGTAAACTGCCTTCTGATAAAGTTCATCCAGAATATTTTCCACCGCGATATCTGCTGCCAGATCCCAGATTCTCCACTCCCGTTCCTTTCTGCTCCACAGATGGCAGAAAAGACAGTGCAGAAGTTCGTGGAGATACAGCCTGTTGATCACTACTTTGTTCTGCATAAACATCGGAAGCAGCCACTGTGGGGACACATAGAGAAGTTTCCCGTCCGTGCCCAGCACCTGTGTCTCGCCTGACGGCACTATCTTTAATGCACTGAGAGCGCTCTGGAAATAACGCATGGAAACCGCCAGTTCATTTCTGGAATTTGCAAAAATATCCTGGCAGATCTCCAGTACCTCTTCTTCTTTTTTGCGCTGCTCATGAACAAAATTTCCAAATTTGTTTTTTTCTTCTCTGTTCACAGTTCAAATGCCTTTCTCTTCTTCCTTCCATGGCCTGCGAGCGTGTCCATGAGGATACTGACCCATCTGGAATCTCCTGATCTCTGTGCACGCTCGAGCATTTTTTCTGTCTCTGCCCTGTCCGGAGTGATCTTTGTGAGGATCGTCCGCATTGCTGCGTATTCTTTTTCTTCGCCAAGGATACTGACCGCACGCTCTCCGTGTTCTCTGAGATACTGGATGTATTTTTCTTCCGCTGTCTCTGTCAGATCCATCGGGTAGAGGATACGGTCCAGTACCAGTTTCAGAACGATTGACTCCTCCTCCCACGCTTCCGCATAGGGAAAAAGCTTGTCGTATTCCAGTATGTTGAGTTTCTTGTGAAGGAAGCTGTTTCGGTAACGGATCCCGCTTCCGTGCACATGATTTTCGATGATTCGCGCCGGTGTGTTTTCTACGCCTTCCTCAAAAAATTCCGGAAACCAGAAACGCCCCTGTTCACCATTTTTGTCCATATCGACTCTCAGAGTCTCCGGCAGTTCTGTCAGGATATCTCTCAGGCAGGAATCACCGTTCTCGTCTGTTTTTACAGTGACCCGCTCGATCTTGTGGCAGCCGGTCATTGCACCGACACCGACATCCCGCAGATCACCGCCGAAACTTAACTTTTTCAAGTGAAAACAATTGTAAAAAGCATATCTTCCTACTTTTCTGAGTTTTGACGGAAGAATCAGTTCCTGCACCGCATTTCCGGACATCTCCGGCATTCCTTCTTCATCCTGCACTTCCAGTCCGTCCTCTGTACAGAATTTCCCACTCATCCTGCACTTTTCCAAGTCGCCCCGGTCTATATGGTCAGAAAAAATATATGCTCCCAGTTCTGTCACAGGAAATCCTTCCAGAGTTTCCGGCAGTTCCACGATCCCGTCGTGTCCATATACGCGGTCAATGCAGATTCCTGTTTTGTTTCTTCTATATAAATATATCATTTTTTATTCTTCGCCTGCCTCACCTAACCGGATTTTTTCCATCTGCGCCTGCAGTTCTTCTGACATGTTGTCAAAGAGATAGGTCTTGCTGCTCCGGCGCTGCTGATGCCACTCTGCACGCGCATTTTTTTCCGTATCTTCGATCTCTTTTTTGAGTCCCTGTGCGGAAATCCTGTGTGCGCCCTGTCCCATGATGATGACCTGCTCCAGACCATCAGAAGTCGCTACGGTTACCTGATACTGTCTGCCGATCCGGTGGACCGTCTTCTCGATATACTGATCTGCTGTCTCGGCTTCCTTGGTGTATACTACATAAATATTATGATAGGTGAGGACTTCTTCCATATGTCCTTCCACCTTGTAAGCATCAAATACAAGGATCAGCGTGCATTTACGGTAGCCCTGATAATTGCTCAAAATATCCATCAGCTTATCGCAGGCTGCGTGGATGTTTTCTTTCGCCAGCTCATTCAGTTCTTCCCAGGAAAAAATAATGTTGTATCCATCGACAAGGAGATATTCTTCCTTGCGTGGTTTTCCCTGTCGATAGCGGACGGTCGGTGCTGACGAATGAACCGTCTTTTTCTGGAAAGCGGCACGGTCGCGTTTGACCGGACCAAATGTCCTCTCAAAAATTGCCTGCAGCTCTTCCTCCTCATCATAACTTCCGCTGTAGGAAAATTTGCCGTTTTTTCCACTTGTGTTTCTGGAAATGTTTGGATTATCCACCGCTGTACCCGGATTTTCCGCATAATCCACATCATCATACCAGGTTTCGCTGTCCAGGCCGTTAAGTTCCACTCCGCTGTTCAGATGCATGTAATCCTCGACCTGATCCCATGGTACGACAAAACCTGCGCCATGTGCACAAAAAACGGAACCTGTCGGATTTTCCAGATCGCTTTCCGGATCGTAGGCAACATTCTGTACGATCTCTTCCTGGTTTTTGCACGGTGCATAGCCCTTGAGTGTGCAGAAAAGTTTTCCTGTTCCGTGTGTGTATGCAACGACCTCTTTCTGGTAATCGCGCATCTGGGAAACGGCTGCTGTTCCTTTTAGGACTGCGGTTGTTCCGTCTGTATCCGGTGATTCGAAGCTCCCCTGCATCTTCTGGACATCTGCCAGTGCTCTTCCGATCATCTCGGCAGGCACTTCAAGACGGAATTCATAGTATGGTTCCAGAAGGATATTTTTTGCTTTGCGAAGTCCCTGACGGACAGCACGGTAAGTTGCCTGGCGGAAATCCCCGCCCTCTGTATGTTTCGCATGGGCACGCCCTGTCAGGAGGGTGATCTGCACATCCGTAAGCGGAGAACCTGTCAGCACACCGATGTGTTCCTTCTCCTCCAGATGTGTGAGGATCAGACGCTGCCAGTTCCTTGCAAGCACATCTTCACTGCATGCGGTAAAAAACTGACATCCGCTTCCCGGTTCTCCCGGCTCGATCAGGAGGTGGACTTCCGCATAATGGCGAAGCGGCTCAAAATGCCCTACCCCTTCTACCGGTTCTGCAACTGTTTCTTTGTAGACGATACTTCCAGCTCCGAATTCTACCGCCACATGAAAACGGTCCCAGATCAGTTTCTTGAGGATCTCGATCTGTACCTCTCCCATCAGCTGTGCATGGATCTCGCCAAGCTGGCTGTCCCACAGAATGTGAAGTTCCGGTTCTTCCTCCTCAAGCTGTCGTAATTTCTGCAGCATCTGGTGCGGGTCGCAGTCGTCCGGAAGCTGGATCTGATAATTCAGGACCGGTTCCAGAACAGGAAGCTCGGATTCGCTTTCTATGCCAAGTCCCTCACCCGGATAAGTTCTGGTCAAACCTGTCACGGCACAGATCGTTCCTGCTTCTGCCTCTGTGATCGTTGTATATTTTGCGCCAGAGTAGAGACGGAGCTGGTCTGCTTTTTCTTCCCAGTCCTCCTGCTGCTGTCTTACACCCGGCAAAGCCTGTCCTTTCGCTCTGGATGATAGCATGGTTTTGGCTTTGAGAGAGCCGCCTGTGATCTTCATATAAGTCAGACGGTTTCCCTGTTCATCCCTTGCGATCTTGAAGACCTTTGCACCGAATTCTGTCGGTCGTTTAGGTTCTCTGGTATATTTCTGCACGCCATTCCAGAAATCCTCCACACCGTCCTCTTTGAGTGCGGAGCCAAAATAGCACGGGAAAATCTTTCTCTGTGTGATCAGTTCTGCAATCTCTTCTTCCTCGATGCTGCCTGTCTCAAGATATTTTTCGAGAAGAGTTTCGTCACAGACCGCGATGTTTTCCATCTGGTCCGGAGTTAGGGTGTTTTCTTCATCGTTTTCCTGGACTTTTCCAAAATCCACGCAGTTTTCATGCAGATGTGCCTTAAGATCAGCAAGAAGGGCATCATGATCCGTTCCGTTCTGATCCATCTTGTTGACGAACAGAAATGTAGGGATCTGATATCTTTCCAGAAGCCGCCACAGTGTCATCGTATGGCTCTGCACGCCGTCCATGCCGTTAATCACAAGGATCGCATAGTCCAGCACCTGCAGTGTCCTCTCCATCTCAGCCGAAAAATCGACATGCCCCGGAGTATCCAAAAGTGTTACTTCCACATCCTCGGTCTTAAGGATCGCCTGCTTGGAAAAGATCGTGATCCCACGCTCTTTTTCCAGTTCATAATTATCCAGAAAGGTATCTCCGTGATCCACGCGTCCGATCTGACGGATCACACCACACAGATACAGGAGTCTTTCGGACAAAGTTGTCTTCCCGGCATCTACATGCGCCAGGATTCCTATTACCAGTTTTTTCATGTTTTCTCTTCTTTCAGATTGTATTTCAGTTTTCTTCTGTGTTGTTTTCCAGATACATCGGAGCCAGTTTACGTACAATACTCTCACTGACAGAGACCAGTGTTGCGACATCTTTTTCCTGATTGTTCAGATATGCATGGAAACAGCCCTGGATGCAGAAAGAAAGCATGATGTCTCTCTGCGGGTCCTCCTTATAATCCGGATATTTTTCGCAGATCAGACGTTTCAGCTCTGTTTCCAGGCAGTCACCGAGACGGGCTTTTTCTGTTCCGGAAAACAGAAGGTTGATCAGGGTATTATTTGAGATCAGTGCCATGTAGAGGTTTCTGGTAAACACATCCGGATTCTTGAACGGCTCCTCCTGCTGACTGGAAATATTCTTGAGCACAGAGACAATTGTTTCTGATTCCATTTTGTCTGACAGTGCATAAATATCTTCATAATGACTGTAAAAAGTTGACTTGTTGATCGCAGCCAGACTGCACAGCTCCTTTACAGTGATCTTTCCAAGTGGTTTGCGGGAGCGTAATTCCAGAAAAGCATTCTTGATCGCGCGCTCTGTTTTTTCGATTCTGATATCCATATGTTTTTCCTTTTCCGACGGTTTTTTTCAAAAGTTGCTTATCCGTCTTTCTTTTTTTATTGTCGGTGGACAACCCTTCCTTGTCTTCTTATAGTATAGTTAAAAAAACAACTATTGTCCATTACTATCGAATCATAATTATTATATGCAAAGGAGAATCTGCATGGATTTTTACGGATTTTACACAGGAAAAATTTTTGACGCTTATCAGTACCTCGGTGCACATACAGAAAAAACAGGAGTTACTTTCCGCACTTTCGCACCATCTGCTTCCCGCATCGCTGTGATCGGAGAATTCAACGACTGGCAGGAATCAGAGATGAACAAAGTTTATGACGGCAACTTCTGGGAATGCTATATCCCGGAGGCAAAGCCGGGACAGATGTACAAATACCGTATCTATGACCGCAACGACAATCCGGTCGATCACTGCGACCCGTATGGATTCGGCATGGAGCTTCGTCCGAACAGTGCTTCCATCGTCCGTGACATGTCCAAATATAAATTCAAAGACTCCAAATGGATGCAGAACCGCAGCGACTGCCGCAAAAAACCACTCAACATCTATGAGATCCATTTCGGTTCTTTCCGCAAGCCGTCCGACAAGACCGACGACTGGTATACTTATGAGGAAATGATCGATATCCTGATCCCGTATCTTACTGAGAACGGATACAACTGTCTTGAGATCATGCCGCTGAATGAGTATCCATGTGACGAATCCTGGGGATATCAGGCAACAGGATTTTTCAGTCCGACTTCCAGATACGGAACTGCTGACCAGTTAAAGGCTTTCGTGGATGCCTGCCACAAACACGGCATCGGCGTGCTGATGGACTTTGTTCCGGTTCATTTCGCTGTGGATGCTTACGGTCTGGCAAATTATGACGGAACTGCGCTTTATGAGTATCCGAACTCTGCTGTCGGTGTCAGCGAATGGGGAAGCTGCAACTTTATGCATTCCCGCGGCGAAACAAGAAGTTTCCTGCAGTCCTGTGCCAATTACTGGATGAGTGAATTCCACATGGACGGTATCCGTATGGATGCGATCAGCCGTGCGATCTACTGGCAGGGCGACCCGGCTCGTGGGGTAAACCTGAATGCGGTAGAGTTCCTTCAGTACATGAACCAGGGACTCAAGAATCTCCACCCATCTGCGATCCTCGCAGCCGAAGATTCCACTTCCTTCCCGAAAGTTACCGATCCGGTTTCCCAGGGCGGTCTTGGATTTGACTATAAATGGGACATGGGCTGGATGAACGATACCCTGGACTATTTCCGTACTGGTCCGGAATATCGTACAGACAATTATCACAAACTGACTTTCTCCATGATGTATTACTACGATGCACGTTTCCTGCTTCCGCTGTCACACGATGAGGTTGTCCACGGCAAGGCAACGATCATGCAGAAAATGAGCGGCGACTATGACAACAAATTCCCGCAGGCACGCGCACTGTACATGTATATGTATGCACATCCTGGCAAGAAACTGAACTTCATGGGAAATGAGATCGGCCAGCTCCGTGAATGGGATGAAAAGCGTGAACAGGACTGGATGCTCCTCGACTATCCGATCCATAAGGGATTTGCACGTTTCATGAAAGACCTGAACCAGCTTTACCTTGAGCACTCTGCTCTCTGGGAGAAGGATTACGAGGCAGACGGCTTCCAGTGGATCGACTGCCACCAGGAGGCAAACTGCATCTACGTCTTTGAGCGAAACAGCAAGAAAGAAAAGATCATCTCCCTGTTCAACTTCTCCGACCACGAGCAGATGTACGAACTGAAACTCCCGGGAGTCACCAGCCTTAAAGAACTACTGAACAGCAATCTTGAGATCTACGGCGGCACCCAGAAAAACTTAAATACCGCCATCACACTCAAAAACGACAGGATCATCCTGACCCTGCCGCCGTTCTCAGCTGTGTATTATACGCCTGAGGCATAAAATCAGCAGACGTGCCACTGGCACCTCCTCGATATGCAATGCAATTTTAAGGGCTGCAGTTACCACCAGCGTAACTGCAGCCCTTATCTTAATATATGCTATAAAAATTATCCTTTTTTTCCTCTTGCTTCGTCAAGATAACTGTAGATCGTCACTCGGGAGACTCCCATCAGTTCTGCTACTTTGTCCATTGCTCCTTTGACAAGGAAGATTCCTTTCTCATCCATAAGGCGCACCAGCCCAACGCATTTTGAGCGGCTTAACTCTCTGGTATCTGTGGATCCAATCACCGACATAATGAGTTTGTCAATGACTGCCATGACGTCCTGCGGGACGTCATGTTCTCCTGTTCCCGGATTTCTTCCTGCCTCCAGGTCTGTTTTCAGATAGTTCATCAACATAGTATTTACATTCTGAAGCATGGTGATATCCATGTTGATACAAAGCATCCCGATCACATCTCCATCCTGATCTCGGAGCAGTGCTGATGATGACTTGACTGCCTTTTCATCTGTTGTCCTGAAAAAATAATTCGAAAGATGATCGTCTTTAAAGTCTTTGTTCTCAAGCACCTGCTTCACGAAGTAATCTGACTTCTCTCCTGTTTTCTGTCCGGTAACTGTTCCATTTGCAACATATGCCACATAACTTCCAGATTTTGTCAGCTCATGAAGGATAACCTCACAGATATCTCCATTCATCTCCTGAACAGTATCTGCTATCACAAAATATTTCTCTAGTTCTTTCTTCATTCTACACTCCCGATAATTTTTTATCTTTTCGTGTAAAAAATTATAACACATGCTTTTTCTCAAGTAAACAACCGGTGCAATATTTTAGACTTCTATTCCTTTGTTGACACGGAAAGAAATACCGTGCCTACAACAAATACAAAACCGATCAGTTCGATCGCGGTAAATTTCGTTCCCAGCAGCAAGGCTGAGAGAAGGGTTGCGGATGCAGGTTCCAGGCAGCCAAGTAGTGTTGATTTTACGGGGCCGATATATTTTACGCTCTCGAGAAATACGGAAAATCCAACTGCTGTGCCGATAATAACGATGACTGCGATGATGATCCACGCTGGAAGGTCAAGGTTTGTCGGGAAGATCCATGCTTGTCAGACTTCCCTTCGTTGCGATCAGATAGGTACCGGAAAACGCCAAGACAATTGCCGCTATCTGTATTCTGCTCATCATTTTCTTATTCCAGACCGCCATCACGATCGCCATCAAAACAACGTTCAGACTCTGAAGGACCGTAGCTGTAGCAGAATTAGAATGTTTGATCGCTGCCAGAAATGTATACTGACACAGAAGAAGTCCGGCAAGTGCAAACGCGATCAGCCAGAACGTATCTTTCCCTTTTGTCCAGATCTTAAAAATCCGTGTATGTTCCTTTCGGAAAGCAAGTACGAGAAGAAGGATCCCCGAAAGCAGCATTCGGATCGCGGTAAGCCAGTCAGCACTGAGATCATATTGCGTAAACAGATACTGGCTGCATACACCGGATATTCCCCAGCTGACCCCTCCGAGGATTGCGAGCATATATCCTTTGATATTATTCTTCTTATCTTCTTCCATAACGTGTTGCCAGTTCCAGCATTTCTTTCTGAAGTTCTTTTGAGAACTGACCTTCTTTTAGTCTCCACTTCCAGTTCTTGCCGAGGGTGGACGGCTGGTTCATTCGTGCGGAGTTGTCAAGACCAAGGTAATCCTGCATTGGAATGATGCACAGATTGGCAACGCTCTGCATTACGAGGCAGATCAGGTCGTCACACAGTTCTTTGCCGGAGTCTTTGAAGTTGTTCAGATACTCACGGACCTGTCTTCTCTCGCCCGGTGTGATGTCGTCCAGCCAGGAAAGAAGTGTTTCGTTGTCATGGGTTCCTGTATAGACAACACAGTTTCTCGGATAGTTGTGCGGCAGGTAGTCGCTGGCATTTCCGGTATCGCGCTCGTCAAAAGCGAATTCGATAACTTTCATGTTGGGATAGCCGCTCTCTTCTACAAGCTGTTTAACGCTATCAGTCATGTAGCCAAGATCCTCTGCGATGATCTCTCTGTCTCCCAATCTTGCTGAGATTGCACGGAACAGATCGATTCCAGGACCTTTTTCCCACCAGCCGTTCTCTGCTGTCTTATCTCCGTATGGAATTGCATAATATTCATCAAATCCGCGGAAATGGTCGATCCTTACAACGTCATACAGGCGGAAGCAGTTGGAGATTCGTTTGATCCACCACTCATATCCAGAGTTACGGTGCACTTCCCAGTTGTACAGAGGGTTTCCCCAGAGCTGTCCTGTAGCGGAAAATCCATCTGGCGGGCATCCTGCTACCTGTGTCGGGCAGTTTTTCTCATCCAGTTTAAAGAGCCACGGATTTGCCCAGGTATCTGCGCTGTCCATTGCAACGTAGATCGGGATGTCACCGATGATCTGGATTCCCTTTTCGTTTGCATAAGATTTGAGTGCCATCCACTGCTGGCGGAATTTGAACTGCATATATTCCTGGAATTCGATTTCAAAATACATTTCTTCTCTGTAGTAATCCAGGGCGTTCTGCCAGCGAAGGCGGATATCCTCAGCCCACTCGCTCCACGGAATACCGCCGAAGCGTTTCTTCACTGCCATAAAAAGTGCATAGTCCTTGAGCCACCATGCTTCTTCTTCCTGAAATCTGCGGAACTCCGGATCCATATAAATATTACTTCTCTCATATGCCTTGCGGAGAAGCTGCATACGTCCTTCGTATAATTTCGCATAATCTACGCTGGTCGCATCTGTTCCAAAGTCTACTTTGTCACACTCTTTCTTTGTCAGGACTCCTTCTTCGATCAGTGCCTCAAGACTGATGAAGTATGGGTTTCCTGCAAATGTAGAGAAAGACTGGTACGGTGAATCACCATAGCTGGTCGGTCCCAGCGGCAGGATCTGCCAGTAACTCTGTCCTGCTTCCTTGAGTGCATCTACAAATTCATACGCTTTTTTGTCAAAGCATCCAATACCGTACTTTGAAGGCAGACTGCTCACTGGAAGCAGTACGCCGCATTTTCTTTTCTGTGCCATTTTTTTCCTCCCTGATATTCCTTTTTAACGCGGAAAAACCAGGCGCATTTTAACGCCCGGCAATCCTATTATTGGTAATACCTATTTTGTCACATACAAGGGGTAACCGTCAATGTTCAGAATTGATGGTTTATATTAAATTTTTTAGATATTCTGACTAATTTACTCCACCATCCGGCTTTCGTCGGCTTTGTATTCGAAGAAATCGAAGTCGGCACATTTCCTGTGGAGGATGCGGTCGGCGCAGGTGAGGCCTACCATGGTACCGGTGAACTCACCGTATTTGCAGTATTCATCGGAGAATCTGGTGGTATCGAAGATGCGTCCGATCTTCTCATAATTTTCTCCGTCGTAGCTCCACTCGAACCAGGATTTTCTTCCTTCGATGTAGAGGCGAAGGTAGATCGGTTTGTCCTCTACCGGGATCCTGGTATTCAAAAATTCTGTCTTGACGCCATTTTCCAGATGGATGATGGACAATGCGCTCTGTCCGAGAGTTTCACTGTAATATTTGCGGAGGTTGATGTAGTTCATGTTATCATAATACAGGATCAGACCCGCACTGTGCTGATGTACTTCCGGCACAAATTCCATCTTTGTAGTGATCCTTGCGTAAACACTGGTCAGTTTTCTTGCAAGAATGCTGACTTTGTTCAGGGAAGTGCGGGATTCCTGTCCACGGATACGGACATATCCTTTTCTTGCATTTATATCAGCAAATCTCTGCGGCATGATACGCGGTGAATAATAGAAGTTTCCAAGTTCATCACCGTCGAAATCATCAAAGTCCGGTGTTTTTTCTATCGGATATTCCGGGAGGGAACTTTCCGGTACTTCAAGTTTGGCAAGGTTGCTGCCGTCTGCCATGCGGAGCCAGTTATCCTCTGTCCACATCATTTTCTGGATCGCAGTCTCTCTTCCAAGTGTGCAGCGTAGTTCCGGAACGAACGGTCTGGAACAGAGATGAACCAGATAGACTTCTCCTGTAGGAAGTTCCACATAACTTCCATGACCGGATTTCTGAAGAATAGAGTCCGGATTATAGTACTTCGGTTTCAGATGATCGGGATCCTGTCTTTCATAAGATTCTCCCGGTACACTTGTCACAATCGGGTTCTTCGGATCTTTTTCATATGGTCCCCAGACGTTTTTGGAACGTCCCATGGTCACACAGTGATTGTATCCTGTGCCACCCTCAGCACACATGATGAAATAATAGTCTCCACGCTTTGTCAGATGCGGAGCTTCCATGCAGCCTCTGTCTGTGCCGCCTTTCCATATGATCTTCGGATATCCTACGATCTCCTTCTTTTCCGGAGAATACTCCACCATGCAGATGTAGCCTGGCTTTTCATATCCTTCCCTTGTCTCCCATTCCAGTGAAACAACATATTTCTTACCATCTGTGTCATGGAATAAAGAAGCGTCAAATCCTGCTGAATGAAGATATACCGGTTTACTCCACGGTCCTTTGATGTCTTTGGAGCAGATCAGGAAGTTGTCCACATCAAAATATCTCGCGTTCATGGAGTTCATCACCCCATAAACTACATAAAACATCTCTTCTTCCTCACAATAAGTCAGGCATGGTGCCCAGACACCTTTGGCACTTGGAAGTTTCTTGAGGTTTACTTCCTCATCATCGGTTAATACATGTGTATATAATTCCCAGTTTTTGAGATCTCTGGAATGATATACCGGGATTCCCGGAAACCATTCGAAAGTAGAAACTGCCATATAATAATCATCGCCTTTGCGGCAGATGCACGGATCCGGGTTAAATCCCGGAAGTATTGGATTCTGTATCATTGCATTTTCCTCCCTATATAGTCAAGTCTTTTTTCCTTGAAAATCAAGGATTTTTTAGTGTTT
>NZ_QTWS01000027.1 GCF_003461245.1 Blautia sp. AF19-10LB | reverse complement strand
TACAATTCATCTCACTACCTGCAGAGGTAGGAGAATTCTTGTTATATATTATGTTAAAAGTCTGTCATATTCTTTGTTTCTGAGTAATTCAATCTGCTCTTCTACTTTGATCTTATCTTTCTTTAATTCGTCCTTATACTATATACCTGTCGGCATATAATATTCCTCCATACCTTCACCACCTTTCAGAACATATCATTCTCAGATATCTTCATTATAGGTGATTTAAAGACACGTGTAAACCCTGTATTCTGATTTCACGGTACTGTAATTACTGGAAAAATCGCTTCAGACACGAAGCTTCTAAGACTGCCCCTGCAGGCATCAGAACTACTTTTATACTATCATTCCTACATATACAACAGGCAGGAATGAGTTTTTTCCACTCGTCCCTGCCTGTTATCATTCTCTTATTTTACTTACTTTTCTTTCGCTTTTTTATCTGCCAGAATCTCCTCTGCCATTTCCACCTCTGTTTTTTCATCCTTCGGAAGAACGATATTCAGGATGATTGCGAATAACGCTGCCGGAACAATACCGGAGCCGCCGAAGATCAGGTTGATGCTCTCCGGAAGCTGTGCAAGAACTGCGGAGTTGGAACCGAGCCCGTATCCAACGCCAAGCGCAACCGAAACGATCGTTACATTTCTCGGTGATATAGGCCATTTGGTAATAAGCTGGATTCCGCTGACTACGATGGAGGAAAACATCATGACAGCAGCTCCTCCCAGAACGCTCTGCGGCATGATAGAGATCAGTGCTGCAAGTTTCGGAAACAGTCCGCATGCGATCAGGAAGATTCCACCGATTCCAATGCTGTAACGGTTTACGACTTTGTTCATTGCGACCAGGCCTACATTCTGGCTGAAAGATGTGTTCGGAAGGACACCTAACAAAGCTGCGAAAGAAGATCCCAGTCCGTCACACATAACACCACCGGAAAGTTCTTTGTCCGTAGCCTCTCTTCCAAGACCACCCTCTGTGATACCGGAAATATCACCTACTGTTTCTACTGCTGTAACTACAAACATAATACAGATCGGAACGATTGCCTTCGCGTCAAATACCCATTTGACCGGCATAATCTTCGGAACCGCAAACCAGGATGCGTCTGCCACCTTGCTCCAGTTCACTACCCAGGCCTTTGTTGCCTCTACTGTGGCACCCGTTTCATCCACATAGGTAAATGTTGTCGGAAGGATCATTGCCATGATCGATACCAGGATATATCCGGCAATAATACCGATCAGAATAGAGGAAAAACTGGTAAATCCTTTTGTTCCATGTTTCAGTGCAATGATCACGACCAAAACAAAAGTACCTACAAACAGATTTTCCAGAGAGCCATAATCTGCTGCTGAACTTCCGCCTCCGAAAGATCCGATACCAACAGAGATCAGTGAAAGTCCAATAGACAGTACCACTGTACCGGTAACAACTGCAGGGAAAAATTTGCGGAGTGGTTTCAGAAATCCACCAAGTACTGTTTCAAACAGACCTCCTATAAAACATGCCGCCAGGACTGCTCCATATCCTGCAACCCCACTTCCCATTGTGATCGCAACACTTCTGCAGACACCGATGAAACCGGAACTCGTTCCCATGACGATTGGTAGTTTTCCGCCGATCGGTCCGATCGTGTATACCTGGATCAGTGTTACGATTCCTGCAACCAGCATGGCATTCTGAAGGAGTGCCACCTGAATACTGCTTCCTGATTCAATGCCGCACACTCCTGTAATGATCAGAAGTGGAGTCAGGTTGCCGACAAACATTGCAAGTACATGCTGCAGTCCAAGTGGAATCGCCAGTTTCAGCGGGGGCTTTCCATCAAGATCATATGGCGTTGCCACGTTTTTTTCTTTTGTTTCCATATTCTTTCCTCTCTTTCTCTTTTTACCGAGCCAAATAAAAAAGGAAACAGCAGGTATTTTCGCCTTCGAAGTCATCTGCTATTTCCTTTATACATGCAGCTTGTGCACAAAATTTTCTCTCGATGCGTTTATTATAACAATTTTTTTGTATCTGTCAATTTCTTTTTGCAGGTATTTTCTTTGTACTTGATTTTGTACATTTATCTTTCTGTACTTAATAATACTCATGATCGATCTGTATCACCGCAAAATATTTACTTCCCGGCAGGCCATGTACCTGTTCTTTCAGACGGTTCATGATCTCATTGTCGGTCAGGGAAGTTTTTCTCGGCACTTCCACATCGAAGATCAGGTTGGTTCTGGTAGGACCCTTGACCATACGGAAGTCGTGCATGCTGAAGGCTTCATCCAGAGACTGTACCATCGCCTCCACCTTCGCCTTCATTTCCAGAACTTCCTTATCGTCTGTCACGATCGGGTCCATGTGGATCGTTGCGGAACAGTTCAGCTTTTCCTGAAGTTCATGTTCGATATGGTCGATCTGCTCGTGGATGTCCTGGATATCCCCATCCACAGCAACCTCCGCGTGGAGCGAGATCATTCTTCGTCCCGGACCATAATCATGGACGATCAGATCGTGCACCCCATAGACCAGTGAATGTCCCAGAACAATCTCCCGGATCTCATCAATAAACTCCTTCTTCGGCGGCTGTCCAATAAGAAGGTCTATGGTTTCTTTCAGTGTAGAACCACCTGTATAAACGATAAAGATCCCGACCAGGATGCCAAACCATCCATCCAGGATCAGTCCTGTATATTTACTGATCACGGTTGCGATCAGAACCAGTGTCGTCGCAACAGTATCGCTCAAACTGTCCACTGATGTCGCTTTCATCGCTGCACTGTCAAGCTTTTTGCTCAGGGAACGATTGTAATAAAACATATAGACTTTCACAAGGATTGACGCAAGCAGGATTCCCAAGACCAATGCACTGCTCTCGATCGGTTCCGGATCACGCAGTTTCCCGAACGATGACCAGATCAGCTCAAATCCCATAACCAGGATCGCAACAGAGACCAGCAGCCCCGAAATATACTCCATCCTTCCATGTCCAAACGGATGCTCCGGGTCCGGTGCCTGACCGGAAAGCCGGAATCCGATCAATGTGATGATTGATGAACCCGCATCGGACAGGTTGTTAAATGCATCCGCCGTGATCGCGATCGATCCGCTGAGCGTTCCTGCGATCCATTTTCCAAGAAACAGCAGGATATTCAGTCCGATTCCCACTGCCCCGCTCAAAACTCCATATGCCTGACGGACCGCCGGTGAATCATAATTCCGCCTGTCCTTAATAAAAAGTGATGCCAAAAACGTGATCATTCCTATTCCTCCCAAAATTTTACACGTGAATCAACAGCATTCCCTCGATAATAGCACACTCCTATGCAAAAATCCAGAATAATTTGTAATCAATCTGGAAAATTTTTTCTGAAAATGATATAGTTTTATTAATGATGCTTTTTATCAAGGAGAAAAAATCGAATGAAAAATCTTAAAAATATAGCAATGCTCATAGATGCCGACAATACTCAGCTGTCCAAGCTGGAATCTGTCATACAGGAAATCTCTGCCAACGGTCGTATCGTCGTGAAGCGTGCGTACGGCAACTGGCGCAAAGGTTCCCTTAAGAACTGGGAGAATGAACTGAAACGCCTCGCGATCAAGGCCGAACAGCAATTTGACTACGTTGCGGGCAAAAACGCCACCGACATGGCTCTCGTGATCGACACTCTCGATCTTCTGCACAGCGGGATCTACGATGCATTTGTCATCGTTGCCAGTGACAGTGATTACACGCCTCTTGCGATCAAACTTCACGAATCCGGAGTCTATGTCATGGGCGTCGGAGAGAAGAAAACACCGGAGCCGTTCCGAAATGCCTGCGATGAATTTGTTTATCTCGAAAATCTGAGCAAAGATCCAGATACTCCGGAGCATCAGCCTGCCCCGGTTTCTTCCAGAAAGACGAGAAACAGCAGACGCAGCCAGGAAAGTGCAGAAGAACGCCGCAAAGCAAAAGAATTAAAGGAAATCCACAAACTGCTCCACATCGCCTGGGACAAGTACCAGGATGACGACCGTTATGTCAATGTCAGCTCTGCAGGCCAGTATATCAAGCGTGCAAAGCCGGATTTCGATGCCCGCACCTACGGTTTCCTCAAACTGCCGGATCTGATCGAAGCTTATCCAAATAAATATGCAATGAAACGTTACCCCGGCAAAGGAACGGTAACGATCATTGCATACAAATGTATTTGATTATTTAATTCTGTTTGTTCTGAGAACATAATATCTTCGGAAAATTGATAAGATCGTCCACACGATACAGATCCCACCCGCGATGGACAATGCATACTGAAGTGTCAGACTGCCATAGTGTGACACTTCTTCTGTATTTCCCTGCACTGCTGCACTCATCGTGTAGTACAGCGTACTTCCCGGAATCAGCGGCACAACTGACGGAATCAAAAACAGCGGGACCGGAGCTCTCTTTCTGGCTGCAAGAAAATCCGCATAGACTGCTGCCAGTGCAGAAGCCGCCAGACCGGAAATAAAGATCTGTCCGCCGCTGAAATACATTGCCAGAAGATATCCTCCCCAGCAGATAACACCTCCCAGAGATGCCGATACCCACAACGACTGTCTCAGCCGGAACAGCAAGGCAAATCCCAGCGAACCGACAAACGCCATAACCAACTGCAATATCACATCTTTCATACTCTCACCATCCAAATCGCTGCCATAAATCCACAGGCAAGGGCTCCCGCCCACAGAATACTCTCGATCAGTCGCATCAGTCCGGAGATCGTATCTCCCATCAGCATGTCTCTGATGGAGTTTGTCGCCGGAATTCCCGGAATCAGAAGCATGATATCTCCGATCATGATCTTGTCCATATTTAAAACTGGCAGAACTCTTACTGTCAGACAGATTACGGCTCCCACAATAAAGGATATAAACAGGTTAAACATGATCGTATTTGCAAAAAGGCCTGTTATTTTTTCCTGTATAAAACAGATAAGGACTCCTACCAGGGCGGCCACGATTCCATCCGCAAATGTTCCTCCAAAAAACACGGCAAAACTTCCCGCAGCCAGAATGCTGCCCACATAGAGTTCCCATCGTGTTTTTGGTTCTGCGATTTCCTGCAGTCTTCTGTGAAACTGCTCCAGCGGAATCGGATTGATACAGCAGTTCCTGCTGAGTGCATTCAGCTGTTCCAGCATTGTGAAGTCTGTACTTCCTGTATAGTTTATCCTCCTGGTATGTGTCAGAAGTTCCCCGTCTGTTTTTTCCATGGTTATCACTATGCTGGATGTGATAACAAAAACGTTCATCTTGGCTGCCCCATAGGCCCGTCCGATCCTCTGCAGCGTGTCCTCAACACGGTTGATCTCCGCCCCGGAAGCAAGAAGCATTTCTCCCATATCCAGAAGCAGATGCAGCAACCGGTTCTCATCATATTTCCCTGTTTTCATCTTCGTTTCCATCCCTGATCTTTATATATTCTACAAAAAATATCCACTGCAACACGTTAATTATCTAACATATGCAGTGGATTTGCAAGTGATTTTTAAGACAGATGGACTATGGAATCCTCTTTATTTTATCCAATCAGATCCGCAATATCTTCCTCTACAGAACGGATTCCTCCGATTCCGAAATTATCAACCAGAATCTTTGCCACGTTCGGAGAAAGGAATGCTGGCAGAGTCGGTCCCAGGTGGATATTTCTCACTCCGAGGGAAAGCAGAGCCAGGAGTACGATCACTGCTTTCTGCTCATACCAGGCAATATTGTATACGATCGGAAGGTCGTTGATATCTTCCAGTTCAAATATTTCCTTCAGTTTCAGTGCGATCACAGCCAGTGAATAGGAATCATTACACTGTCCTGCGTCAAGTACTCTCGGAATACCATTGATATTTCCCAGATTCAGTTTATTATACTTGTATTTTGCACAGCCGGCAGTCAGGATCACAGTATCTTTTGGCAGTGCCTTTGCAAAATCTGTGTAGTAATTTCTGGTCTTTGCCCGGCCATCACAGCCTGCCATTACAACAAACTTGCGGATAGCCCCTGTCTTAACCGCCTCTACAATCTGATCTGCCAGCGCAAGAACCTGTGCATGGGCAAAGCCTCCGACGATCTCTCCGCTCTCAATCTCCTGTGGCGGCGCACATTTCTTTGCATGCTCGATCACAGCAGAAAAGTCTTTCTCTTCACCTTCTGCTCCCGGAATATGTTTACATCCCGGATATCTCACAGCTCCTGTCGTATAGATCCGGTCTTTGTAGCTGTCCTTTGGCGGAACAATACAGTTTGTAGTCATCACGATCGGACCATGAAAACTCTCAAACTCTTCTTTCTGTTTCCACCATGCATTTCCATAATTTCCTGCAAAATTCGGATATTTTTTGAATGCCGGATAGTAATGTGCCGGAAGCATCTCTGAATGTGTATAGACATCCACACCTGTCCCCTGCGTCTGTTCCAGCAGCATTTCCAGATCACGGAGATCGTGTCCTGAAATCAGGATTCCCGGATTGTTTCGAACCCCGATATTTACTTTTGTGATCTCCGGATTTCCATAAGTCTCTGTATTTGCCTTATCAAGAAGTGCCATCACCTGTACACCATATTTTCCGGTTTCCAGCGTCAGGGCTGTCAGTTCTTCCGCACTGAGAGTATCATTCAGTGTTGCGGCAAGTGCTCTCTGAAGAAAAGCATCCAGTTCTTCCTCATTATGAAGAAGTGCAAGTGCATGCTTCTCATAAGCGGCAAGCCCTTTTAATCCGTATGTGATCAGTTCTCTTAAGCTTCGGATGTCCTCATTTTCGGTGGAAAGAATTCCGACCTTGGATGCTTTTTCTTCGAATTCCTCTTCTTTTCCGTTCCAGACTGCTGCATCCGGAAGCTGATCTTTGTCTTCCACTTCTGAAAGCAATCTTTCCTTTGCCTTCAATGTTTCTGTAATACGTTCTGTAATGGATTCTCTGTCAAAATTTACATTTGTAATGGTTGTAAAAAGATTCATCACCACCAGATGATCAATCTCATCCGGAATCTCTTTTCCTTCTTTTCGAAGTTCTGTTGTAACTGCAGAAAGCCCCTTTGTGACATAGATCAGAAGATCCTGCATCGCTGCAACTTCCGGCTTCTTTCCACAGACTCCTGAATTTGTACATCCCGTGCATCCTGCTGTTTCCTGACACTGAAAACAAAACATTTTATGTTTCATGATAAAAACCTCCTTATGGTTTCTGTATATTCATTTTTTTCACAAACTCAATATAATATACATTCCCCCATAAATATGTGGTCATAACCACGGATATAAAATATCGCAGAAAAAAAGACGGATTTTTATCATCCGTCCTTTTCTGTCATTTCTTTTATTATCTTACATTACAATCCATTTTTCAGAATAACAGTTTCGCAAAATCTCGAATACAACGTCTCCATACATTCCAGTCATGCCCGCCCTCATAAATGATTCTGATGCATGAAATATCTTTTTTACTTAAAAGTTCATCTTCCTCCAGAAACTTCTGGATAAAAATATCATTCTCTCCCATTGCACGAAAAAAGATCTTAAAATTATTTTTAAATGTTTCTTTACTGTCCAGAATTCTCAGGTGTTTATCAGAAGCCTTCCCTCTCTGGATCATGTCCATAATTTTATCTCCCTGAATAAAATCACGAAGAAATCCACTGAATAATCCAATATAGGAAAAATATTCCGGATATTCAAATGCCGTGATACTCGTCTGAATAGACCCCATGGACAGACCTGCCATGGCCCGGCCATCCTTGTTTTCAATTGTACGATATTTCTTTTCTATGTATGGAATCACATCTTTTATCAGATATTCAGGAAATATCGTATGATCTACTATTCTCTTTCCTTCTGCATTTTTCGTCTGAACCATTCCATTATTCATCACAATGATAAATGACCTTGCTTCTTTCGCCTGAACCAGATTATCCATAATAAAATGGACTTTTCCTTCTTCGATCCATCCGGTTTCATTTTCTCCATGTCCATGCTGTAAATACAAAACCGGATATCTCTTCTCCGGACACTCCTCATATTCCGCTGGTGTATAAACAAAACAGCGTTCCCATTCTCCGGTTATATCAGAATAAAAATATTCCTGTCTCACAGTTCCATGTGGTACATTTTTCAGATAATAGAACTCTTCTTCTGTTTCTATTGAAACATAATTATATGGCCGACTATATCCATAACATATCGGAAGATAGGGGGTAAGTACATCCATTCCATCAATCTGCAGTTGTACAAGAGTCATTCCATCCTTTCCCGGATATTTCAACTTCCATATTCCTTCTTCTTTAATAAACGGAAATTTTTGCTCGTAGATGATCAGACTGACATCTGAAGCATGATCTGCCTTAATCTGAATCCATACATTGCCTTCTTCATCTCTGATCTGTCCTTCTGGTTCACCAGCTGCCGGTATAACCGGACAAAATGAAAGAGCCTGTGACGTTATCGCCTGATTCATGACATTTTCCTCTCTTTGCAATTTATTTAATTATGATTTTCGAGGATTAACCTTGTTTTTGTGCCCGGCTCGATCTCTGACAGAAAAGAAAAGACCGGATCCATCTGATCTTCCCAATACGCCATTTCATGATTTCCCTGACCCATTCTGTCAATAAAAGGTATCTCCAGTTCCTTAAGCTTTTCACGGAAATCTTTTACTCCCTTTCCAACCAGATCATCCTGCTCTCCACAGGCAATAAAAAGTTCCGGAATCTCTTCTTTTGGAACCTCTGAGTAAAATTTACAGAGATTTGTATCATTCTCATAATACTTTTCTTCGCTGCCAAATACATTTTCAAATAATTCCCGGTCAAACATCTCTTCATGTCCACAAATCAGATCATAACAATCTGCACTTGGAGATAATGCTGCTATTTTTGAAAAATACGAACGAAATCTGAGTCCATTTAATAATGCCCCATATCCACCCATCGAAATTCCACCTATAAATGTGTCTTCTCTTCTTGTTGAAAGGGGCAGAAGTTTCCTTGTCATATCCACCGTTTCTTTTATAAATGCAGAGTAATTGGAAAGCCTTCTGGAATGATCTACATAAAAAGAATTATCTCCATCTACCACTACTACTGCGATTCCTTTTAACTCACATTCCCGTCTGAATCCCAGATAGGTCATAAGCGTTGTTGCATCATTACTGAAACCAGGAAGAAAATATAAGGTTTTATACGGAGGCTCAAAATTTTTTCCACTCATTCCGTCTGTAGGCAGATAAGCTTTAACCGTTGTAAATTTAGTAATTGTTGATGACAAATATTGTAATTCTATGTATGCCATAATAAAATCCCTTCTATTAATACAATCCTCATCTTTTCTTTTTCATCCATGCAGATGGAGTACATCCATAAAATCGTTTAAAAGTTTCGATAAAAGATTTTATATTTGGAAACCCATTATTCAGTGCTATAACCGTAAGCTGCATTTCCGGATGTATTTTCATCATTTCCACACAATTCATAAGACGAAGATACTGTAAATGATCATGAAAATTAATTCCTATATGCTTTTTAAATAACCGTGATAAATGTGCAGATGTGTAATGAAATTGTTCTGCAACAGCAGCAAGTGTCAGATTTTCTGTATAATGTTTGTCAAGATAATTCGTGATTTCCTTAATTTTATTAATGCTGTCTTCTCTGTTACGCCTGCTTCCTGTTGGTTTCTTCACACAGGACATACGAAGAACTCCGAGTAATCGAAACAACAGTTCCATTGCCCGGATTCTTGACAGATCATTTTCAACAGTTCCATCCAGATTTTCTCCAAAACCAGCATAACCATTCTGTTCTTTCTTCTGCTTCAGTGTTCCAAATTGCAGCAGAATATTTATCATCTGCTGCATATCTTCCGCTTTCTCAGGTATACTCAAATAAAAGTCTCCTCCAAGCCAGCGTTCCATAAAACTTTTGGAAATCTGAACAGTAATACCCTCAAAATGATCTGTCTCATCAATCCAGTGATCCGCATGAATTTCTCCACTGTTAACTATGAAAATATCTCCTTCCGTCTGATCATACTGTATTCCATCTACAATCCGACGGATTCTTCCACAGGTCACAAGATTAAATTCAATATTACGATGCCAGTGAGTAGGTGTAAAAATCTCTATTCCATCAAAGCAATGATTAAAAATACGAATAGGTATCCTGTTATAAATAAAATCTTCACTTTCGTATAATTCTGACATAAACACCTCCGGAAAAATATTGTTTTACCTCATTATAGCATACCCTCTGACAATCTCACACAACATCACGCTTTTATTTCAGCAGCCATTCCACCGCTTCTGGCAAATATTTATTCCAAAACGACCAGTCATGAATTCCCTCTGCCTCGTGATACGTCACTTTTACTCCTTCTTTTTCCAGATATTTTTTCATCATACGATTTTCTTCGATCAAAAAGTCTTCTGTCCCTACTGCCTGATAAACCTCCGGCATATTTTTTTGTAAAACTGCTTTTTTTACACAATACATCGGATCTTTTTCAGAATCTTTTAAACAATCCAGATCTCCAAACGTACGCACATAATAATCATAATCTGCAATGCTGTCTGAATATCCGGCCTTCTGACCAGAAATATTGTCGATGATAAACGCACCTGACAAGGTAAACAGCTTTCCAAATGTTTCATGATAAAGACTTCCCAGTCTCAATGCACCAAAACCACCCATGGAAAGTCCACCAATGTAGGTGTCCTCTCTCCGTTCAGAAAGAGGAAACATTCTTCTGGTAAAATCAACAATTTCTTTCCCTGTAAAATCACTGTAACGACCTGCAATGCTGTTCATATTTTCATAAAAACTGTTTTCCCCGGAAGGAAGAACAATCGCAAGATTATACTTTTCGGATATTGCTCTCAAATTGCTATAATCCATCCAGTCATCCTGACTTCCGCCAAATCCATGAAGCAGATAAAGAGTCTTAAATTTTTCTGGTTTTTTTACGTCAGTTCTTCCATAAGTTTCTACAGGCACAATAACATTTAAATTAACTGTGCGAAATAAAGTTTCAGATGCAAATGCAATTCTAAAAACCGCCATAGTTCATTTTCTCTCTCTGTTTTCTATATAAAATTAATTTTCTGTTGCCATAGCATCTCTTTTTTTATTAAGATCTGCACGAATCTGAGGGTAGATTTTGTCAAGCTTATAAAATCCATTTATTATAAATACGATAACAAACAAAATTACAGGAATCCAGACGTAACAGAATTCAATCGCGTTTACAGCTGATGCAGTCTGCACTTCTGCCGCTCCATTATAACCACCTGCATTCAGAATGGCTGTAGTTATCATCTGAACAATAGAGTTCGCAATTTTTACTGCAAATCCGATAAATGCCATCAAAAATCCCTGAACTCTGATACCACTCTTCCATTCTCCATAATCAATACTTTCTGCACACATAACATATATAATTCCGTTTACGAATGCAGTTCCCACAGACGCAATGACCGCACAGGCAATTACTGCAATATTATTAAATTTAAAGAAATAAATACCAATATTTCCTAATACACCAAATACAGCTCCAACCCATACAATGTTTCTGTTTCCAATTTTTGCTGCAATAACAGGAATAATCAGTGTAATCGGAATTCCAATAATATTTGCAATAGAAAGTAAGCTGGAAGACATCCCGGCATTCTGTAAAACATTGGTGGAATAATAAACAGTTGTAGAAGATTTGACAACTACCTGGGCAATAATAAACAGCGTAGTAACAGTACATATGATCCAAGGGGTATTTTTCATGGATCTAATGGTATCAGCTGCTGATATTTTCTGCTGTGCGGCAGTTCCCATATTCATTCGTTCTCTTGTATTAAATCCATCTACCATAGTTAATGCTGCACCAAAAATACCAAAGATCAGTATCGTTATATTGTATCCACGGTACTCAGAACCATGCCCCAGCACAGAAACAAGTGTCAACGCAAATGCACCTGTAATCAGCTGTCCAATATTTGTTCCAAGAGTTCCAAACATATTTGTTGCAAGTCGATCCTGTGTATCATCTGTAATTGCAGAGATCAATACATTTTGTGGAATCAGTACAGTTGTATATGCCAATGTATAGATAACATATGTAATCAAAGCATAAATATATTTTACTGTGGCACTTGCATCCGGAACATGAAGCACAAAGAAACAGGCTGCTGCCATAGGTATCGCTCCAAAAATAAGATACGGCCGGCATTTTCCCCAGCGAGTATTGGTATGATCTACAATGATTCCCATTACCGCATCTGAAACAGCATCTGCAATTCCACCGATTAACATGATCGTTCCAACCTGAAGTACACTGATCTTAACAACATCTGTATAGAAATACATAATAAATGTAGTGATAAGTGTAGTGCACAGACATATTCCCATATTTCCCGATCCATAGCTGATTTTTTCCAGCAAAGACATCTTTTTGTTAATCTGATTCATATTTTTTCTCCTTATTTTTAATCATCCAGCCCTGTAAGCATACTCAAATCCACACATTCCGCAAGGATTTTTCCACCCATTGTATTTGGATGTAATCCATCTCCAATATGAACTTCTTCTTTGAGATAAGCCGGAACTGTATCATTTTTTAATATCTCATCAAAATCAAAATATCCATCATAAACACTTTGTGTTCTGATCCATTGATTCACATCTCTTCTTGTTTTTTCAAACGCCTGCATCCATTTCTCTGAATACTCTGTATTTCCACACGGCATAATAGTTGCACCATAAATTCTGCTTCCATGATCGTGTGCTTTTTTTGCAAGATAACTGAACCCCTGCTCCAGATATTCAGCGGAAACAGATTCTTCTGCTTTTTCAAACTGAAGAGGATGCATAATATCATTAATGCCCATCAGACAAAAAATACTGTCAACTTTGTCCGTCCCAAATACATCCTTCTCGAATCTTCTCACTCCTGCTTCTCCAAAAAGCCCTCCTTCTGCCGGAGCATCCGGTATCCATGTAGCATCATGAAGCAGTCTGTTCCCTCCGATTCCTGCATTAAGCAAGGTTACCTGTCCCGGATATTTTTTATACAGTCTTTTCTGAAGTGCATTCGTGAAAAATGCCATTGCTGTAATAGAATCCCCAAAAGCTGTTATTACTTTGACGTCATCTTCTGTCCAAACCTGAACAGCTGAAAAGCCAAAGAAAAACTGACCTTTTACCGGTGAAGGATCTTCTTTTACAAATTCATAGATTTCCTCCATAGATGTACTTGAAAAAGCGTTTCCTCTCGTATCATCTCCTTCAATATTACATCTGACTTCTGATCCGCCTTCTGCCCAGTATCCACATAAATTCTGAATTTTCTGCTGCTGGTCAATATAAATATTTACTGCGATCCGATCTCCGGCTTTCACTGTAACTTCAACTTCATCACTGTAAACTTCTGCTCCTGCCGGAAGTACGATCTCTTTTGATCCTCGGAGTGTTACTTCCCTTATTCTTTCCACTGTTCCTTCATTTTCAATCCCAATGGTTACCTTTTTTAAGTTCAATGTTTCTTTTGCGTATTTATTTGAAAATAAAATACGCACTTTATTTCCATTTAAATTATTTTCAAACAGAACTCTCTGGGTTTTGTCTGATAATGCTGCCAGTGTCATTCCGTAATTAATCGGAAGATATTTAAAACTGCTTGTCCATTTCATTTGTTGTACTCCTTAACTTACAGACATCGGATAGTTGCTGTTTACTCCGATTTCTGTTCAAACAAACTCTTTTTTGTCTGATACTTCCACATATCACCAGTTGGAACATAAAAAACTGATACTTTATTTTCAGTTAATTCCATAAGCCAGTCTTTTGCATATCGGGCACCAAGTTCTTCCCAGTTAAAATGACCTGGATTGATACATGCAAGATTTTTTCCCAGAGAAATTCCATCGCGGATATACGATAATACCGTCCACTCGATCACTTCCCCCGGAATAATACATTCAACCCCATCCTGCTCCATTTCACGAATGATCTCTGTCGCATAATCACTCCAGCTTCCGTCTTCGTTAAAATGCTGCGGAATAAACGCATCCGGATAAATATGTCCTGTAAATGCTATTTTTTTTAATTCTGCTTCTGGATTTCCTATAAAACGAAGTCCTTGCATTCCGATTTTTTCTATCAATTCCTGATTGATCTCTCTAAGCTTTTTTGCCTTTGGAAAACATACTATATAACCAAACGGAATCTTCTGCTCTTCTGTAAGATATTCCATCCAGCCCAGGTATTTCAGCACTCCTGTAAAAATGCTGTCAGGTTTATGGGCATGCATATGATCATGATCCCGAACAAGCACAATCTTATTCTCTTTTAGTAATTTTAATTTTTCATCATAAATTCTGCATTTATAATCTGCCTTCCACTCAGGCCAGTCAGGGGTCAGATAGGATACAGGCTCATGAACATACAGAAGATTTGCTTTAAGTTCAATCGTCCTTCTGATCACATCAACTGTCGGAACCAATGCAGAAACAATTCCTGTGCATTCCTGTGAGCAATCACCAAACTTTACTTCATCACATCCATGATAATCTTCTCCCAGATCAGGATGATATTCAGAAACCCGATCTAATATTTCCTGAATTGTCATTTGTTCTCCTTTTCCTTTTGTGATATTTTTCTTTTTTTATTATGATAGCAGTAAAAAAGAGCTTTTTCTTTTCCTTTTTTTTCTATATAATTGTCATTTTTTGATATTTTCATTTTCAGACAAACTAAGGGAGGGTATAACTCTTCCTGAGCTATACCCTCCCTGTTTTTATGCTGCCATTTCCAGACAGTCGCTTTTATTAAAATAAGACTGCTTTTCAGTCAAAAAATTCAATTCCTATCAACGTCAGTCCATGCGCCGGTGCTGTCGGTCCGGATACGGATCTGTCGCAGGCATCCAGAATCTTCTTTACACGCTCCGGCGGATATTGTCCGTTTCCTACCTGGATCAGTGTTCCGGCAATAATACGCACCATATTGTAGAGGAATCCCTCTCCTCTTACCTGTATCGTCACGATATCTCCATCTCTCCAGATATCAATTCCTGTCAGTGTACGGACGGTTGACTTGACCTGTGCCCCTGTTCCGCAAAAGCTGGCAAAGTCATGCCGGCCGATCAAATAGGAGGTTGCCTCTCGCATTTTGTCTATATCCAGCTTATAGTGATAGAAATACGAATACAATCTCTCTGTCGGCACCGGAAACCTCCTGTTCAGGATTCGGTATTCGTAGGTTTTTTCACTGTCACAGTAGCGCGGATGAAAATCCGACTCCACTTCCTCAGAAAGCTGGATACGGATATCATCCGGCAGACGCTGGTTCAGTGCGTAGGATATTTTTTCTCCGGGGATGCGTGTGTTCGTATCAAAAACAGCTACGTTTCCCAGGGCATGTACGCCGGCATCTGTACGGCTCGCACCCATAATCTCGATTTTCTCTCCGAGAAGTTCTGTCAGGGTATCGTTCAGCACGCCCTGAATCGTAACACCGTTCGGCTGGATCTGCCATCCACTGTAATTAGTTCCATCATATGCAACCACAAGTCCAATTCTTTTCATCCTGTCACCATCCCATCACACGAAATCCGATTGCAACTGCAAGGTATGCAAATAATACCAGATATGCAATGTGATCTCGTTTTGCATAGTGAAGCGGTTTCATCTGTGTACGGTCGTCACCACCATGATAACATCTTGCCTCCATCGCCATCGCCAGGTCATTGGCACGGCGAAACGCAGAAATAAACAGCGGTACAAGAAGCGGTACCATGTTTTTGACCTTCTGGATCAGATTTCCACTTTCGAAGTCTGCACCTCTGGCGATCTGCGCTTTCATGATCTTGTCCGTTTCTTCCAGAAGGATCGGGATAAAACGCAGCGCGATCGACATCATCATTGCGATCTCATGTACCGGAACGTGGATCTTGTTCAACGGACGCAGGCTTTTTTCCAGACCATCAGTGAGCTGATTTGGTGTTGTTGTCAGCGTCATAAGTGAAGATCCGATCACCAGATAGATCAGTCGGATTGCCATGCGGACTGCCATGGAGATTCCCTCTTTGGTGATGGTGAAGATTCCGATCTTCCAGAGCACTTCACCCGGTGTCAGAAGGATATTGAACACCATCGTGATCAGAAGGATCATGAAGATCGCTTTGAGTCCCTTAAAGATAAACTTCACCGGAACCTGAGAGATCGTGATCATCCCTGCCAGGAATAACGTTGCAACGGCATATCCTGCCACGCTGTGGAACAGGAATACGGAAATAATGAAGATCAGCGTTCCAAATAACTTGGTTCTCGGGTCCATTCTGTGGATCACAGATTTCGCCGGATAGTACTGACCGATCGTAATATCTCTAATCATTCTGAGCTCCTCCTTTCAGTAAAGGGGAGTTCATTTTCCGAAGAGCATTCAGGATATCCTGCTTCGCCTCTTCTACCGTTGTATCAGAAGGGTCGACATTGAGTCCTTTTTCCTTAAGGGCATGCATGATATAGGTGATCTGCGGGGCAGCCAGTCCCATCGGTTCCATCTCTTTGTAATGAGCGAAAACCTTCTTCGGTGTGTCATCAAAGGCGATCTGTCCATGATTGACCACGATCAGACGCTCCGCATATTTGGCTACATCTTCCATGCTATGAGAAACCAGCACAATGGTAATCCCACGGACTTTGTGAAGTTCTGCGATCTGATCAAGGATCTCATCTCTTCCCTTCGGATCAAGACCTGCGGTCGGCTCATCCAGAATCAGGATCTTTGGGTTCATTGCAAGTACACCTGCAATGGCCACTCGCTTCTTCTGACCACCAGAAAGTTCAAATGGTGATTTGTCAAAGTTTTCTTCTTTGAAGCCTACATGATGAAGTGCCTTGCGTGCTTCTTCCTCAGCCTGTTCTCTGGTCATTCCCTGGTTCATCGGTCCAAAACACACATCTGAAAGCACATCGCTCTCAAACAACTGATGTTCCGGATACTGAAAGACCAGTCCTACTTCGCTGCGAAGTTTCCTGCGGTCGTATTTCTCCGCCCAGACATCCTCTCCATTGTAGGAAACGGTTCCTGATGTCGGCTGGATCAGTGCATTAAAATGCTGGATCAGTGTAGACTTTCCGCTTCCGGTGTGTCCGATCACACCGATAAACTGTCCGTCCGGGATTTCCAGATTGATATCCTTAAGTGCGTGGATCTGATAGGAAGTTCCCGGGCTGTATGTGTATGTTACGTTTTTTAATTCTATTGACATAAGGCATTTACCAGCTCTTCCGTAGTAAGGATTCCATCCGGAATGTCTACTCCGGACTGTTTGAGTTCATGCGCCAGCAGAGTTACCTGCGGTACATCAAGACGGTATTTCTTGAGAGTTTCCACCTGGGAAAAAATTTCCCGCGGAGTTCCCTCCATAACTACATGACCGCCATCCATAACGATGACATGGTCTGCATCGATCACTTCTTCCATGTAATGCGTGATCAGAACTACCGTAACATTTTCCTGCTTATTCAGCTGATGAACAGCTGCGAGTACTTCCTTACGGCCGTTCGGGTCCAGCATGGCTGTCGGCTCATCCAGGACAATGCATTTCGGACGCATCGCCATGACTCCTGCGATAGCAACTCGCTGCTTCTGACCTCCGGAAAGTTTATTCGGAGAGTGATGTCTGTACGCTGTCATGCCGGTCTTCTCAAGACTTTCGTTGACACGCTTCCAGATATCCTCGGTCGGAACTCCCATGTTTTCGGGTCCGAATCCGACATCCTCCTCCACAACAGTTCCGATGATCTGGTTATCCGGATTCTGGAATACCATTCCTGCCTTCTGACGCACCTTCCATAATTCCGGCTCCTCAGAAGTATTGATCCCGTCGATCCAGATTGTTCCATCGGACGGCAGAAGCAGTGCATTGATGTGTTTGGCAAAGGTAGACTTACCGGAACCATTATGTCCCAGGATCGCTACAAACTGTCCTTCCTTGATATCAATATCCACACCATCCACAGCTCTCTGTGTTTCCTGAACGTTGCCGTCCTCATCATATTTCAAGTAATCGAATGCAAGTTTTACTGCTTTGATGATTCCCATCTCTTATAGTCCTTTCAGGCTTCTTCTGCAGGTGTCTGACCGGTCAGAGAATCGATCAGTTCCCATATTTCATCTCTTCCCTGCTTTGTTTCTGCGGAATACGGAATGATCTTCGTTCCCTTGGTAAGCTTAAGTTCTTCACGGATAACTTTGAGACATTTCTGAACCTGGCTTCTCTTGATCTTGTCAAGCTTGGTCGCTATGATGATCGGTTCATATCCATTGTGCAGGATCCATTCATACATCTGGCAGTCATTCGCAGATGGTTTGTGGCGGATATCGATAAGAAGGAACACTGCCTTGAGATCCTTGGAAGTATGCAGATAACGCTCGATCATCTTTCCCCATTTTTCTTTCTCGGCAGGTGTGACCTTGGCATATCCATATCCCGGAAGATCCACCAGAAACATCTCGTCATTGATCTTATAAAAGTTGATCGTCTGTGTCTTACCCGGCTGGGCACTGGTGCGTGCCAGTGCCTTGCGGTTCATAAGACCATTGATCAGAGAAGATTTTCCTACATTTGATTTTCCTGCAAAAGCTACCTCCGGCATCCCTGTATCAGGAAGTGTGCTGGTAACTCCGCAGACAATATCCAAAACTGCATTTTTAATAATCATAAATTCCTCTTTATTTCACCAGTGCTTCGTGAAGCACTTCCTTCATATTATCTACATAGGAAATTTTGAGGCCGTCCAGGATCTCTGCATCGATCTCCTGAATATCCTGCTTATTTTCCCTCGGAACAAGTACCTGTTTGATACGGGCGTATTTCGCTGCAAGAAGTTTCTCCTTGAGACCGCCGATCGGCAGAACCCTGCCGCGGAGAGTGATCTCTCCTGTCATGGCTACATCTGCGCGCACTTCCTTACCAATGATCGCAGAAAGCATCGCTGTCGCCATGGTGATACCCGCAGACGGACCATCCTTCGGGACAGCTCCCTCCGGGATATGTACGTGAATGTCATTTTCCTGGAAAAATTCCGGTTTAATATCGTACTGGTCTGCAACAGAACGGATATAAGAAATACCAGCCATTGCGGATTCCTTCATGACATCTCCAAGCTGACCGGTCAGTACCAGTTCACCCTTGCCAGGCATGACATTTACCTCGATCTGAAGTGTATCGCCGCCAACCTGTGTCCAGGCAAGTCCTCTTGCGATTCCTACTTCGTCCTTCTTGTTTGCCATCAGATAACTGTATGTGGATTTGCCGAGGAATTTGTCAAGATTCTTCGTATTGACAACAACTTTGTCCGCACCGTTCTCCATGAGTTCACGGGCTGCCTTACGGCAGATCTGACCGATCTTGCGCTCAAGTCCTCGTACTCCTGCCTCTCTGGTGTAGAGAGTGATCATTTTGCGAAGTGCGGCCGGCTGTATGGTCAGCTTACCTTTCGGGATACCGTTTACTTCAAATTGCTTCGGGATCAGATGTTCCTTCGCGATATGTTCCTTCTCATTCTCGGTATAGCCTGAGATCTCGATCACTTCCATACGGTCCAGAAGCGGTCTCGGGATTCCCTGGATATCATTTGCAGTCGCAATAAAAAGTACCTCGGAGAGATCCTGCGGAACCTCTACATAATGGTCATTGAAGCGGCTGTTCTGCTCCGGATCCAGAACTTCAAGCAATGCAGAGGAAGTATCTCCCTTGTAATCGCTGCTTGTCTTGTCGATCTCGTCAAGGAGCATCAGAGGATTGCTGACGCCCGCCTGCTGCAAGGCAACAGTGATGCGTCCCGGCATTGCCCCTACATAAGTCTTACGATGTCCACGGATCTCAGCTTCGTCACGAACGCCGCCAAGACAGATACGGACATATTTCTTGTGAAGTGCCTCTGCCACAGAATGGGCAATGGAGGTCTTACCAGTTCCAGGAGGTCCCACAAGACAGAGGATCGGACTCTTGCCGCCGGAAGTCAGTTTACGCACGGAAAGAAATTCCATGATACGCTCCTTGACTTCTTTGAGACCGTAATGTCCCTCCTCCAGGATCTTCCATGCTTCGGCAAGATCCATGGAATCCTCGGATTTCTTATCCCACGGAAGATCCAGCAGTGTTTCGATATAGGTGCTGAGCACGCTGCTCTCAGCTGCACTGCTGTTCATGCTCTTGAAACGGTCGATCTCCTTGCTGATCTTATCCTTGACTTCTTTTGAAGCCTGGAGTTTCTCAAGTTTCTCGCGGTATTCCTGTGCTGTGTCAGCAGTGTTGTCCTCGCCAAGCTCTTCACGGATCAGTTTGAGCTGTTCTCTCAGAATATATTCTCTCTGGTTCTTGTCTACGCGGGCTTTGAGTTTGTGCTGGAGATCATGTCCGATCTGAAGCACTTCGATCTCATTGTTCAGGATCGCTGCAAGAACTTCATACTGTTCTTCCAGTGTCACTGCCTCCAGGATCTTCTGCTGATTCTGATAAGTGATCTGGATATTCACAGATACCTGTGAGATCAGTTCTTCCAGATTCTGGATGTTCATGATCTTGGCAGCAAGATCTTTGCTGATCCTGCCGCTCTCGATACAGTATCTCTGAAACAGTTCACGGATGCTTCTGTACATTGCCTCTCTCAGAGACTTCGCATAATGGGCTCCATCTGCCTCAAATCCTGCGGTCTCTGCCATGAGGAATGGTTTCTCCTGTTCCAGTCCGATGAGTTCTGCGCGTTCCACGCCCTCGACCAGAACACGGAGCAGATCATGTGGTAATTTAACTACCTGTTTGATATATGCAACTGTACCAACCTTGTACAGATCTGTGATTCCCGGTGTTTCCATTTCCGGATCTTTCTGTGTGACCAGAAAGATCTTCTCATCCTGAAGCATGGCAGCTTCAATTGCCTTCATAGAGCGTTCTCTGCTTACATCAAAATGAACGATCATATCCGGCAGGATCGTCGTTCCTCGAAGTGCGATCGCAGGAAGAATGCTAATTGGCTGTTTCATGTTTCTTCAGTCCCTTCTTTAGGCCGTTTCCGGCTTGCCTTTCTTTCTTGAACGGGAAGTTTTCTTAAGCTCCGGTGCCGGTGCTTCGCCATGGATGACTTCCGGCTCTGCTGTTCCTTCTACGGCATCCTTTGTGAGAATGCATTTCTGGATCGTCTTGTCAGAAGGTGTGCGGTACATCAGATCCATAAGAGATTTCTCCATGATGGATCTGAGTCCTCTGGCTCCTGTCTTACGTTCCAGAGATTTACGTGCAACTGCTTCCAGTGCTTCATCCTGGAATTCCAGTTCTACGCCGTCCAGCTCAAACAGCTTGTGATACTGTCTGGTCAGTGCGTTCTTTGGCTCCTTGAGGATACGGATCAGTGCTTCCTCATCCAGTCCGTCAAGAGTTACAACGATCGGAACTCGTCCGATGAATTCCGGGATAAGACCAAATTTGACAAAATCTTCCGGCATAACATCCTTGAGGATCTCACCGATGTTTCTCTCTTTCTTGACCTCTACTTCTGCACCAAAACCGATAGACTTCGTGTTCTGTCTTGCCTCGATCGCTTTCTCGATCCCGTCGAAAGCACCGCCGCAGATAAACAGGATATTTGTCGTATCGATCTGAAGGAATTCCTGATGTGGATGCTTACGTCCTCCCTGCGGCGGTACGTTTGCAACGGTTCCCTCGAGGATCTTCAGAAGTGCCTGCTGAACGCCCTCACCGGATACATCACGGGTGATGGATGCGTTTTCGGATTTTCTGGTGATCTTGTCGATCTCATCAATATAGATGATTCCGTACTGTGCACGTTCAATGTCATAGTCTGCTGCCTGGATCAGTTTCAGAAGGATATTCTCCACATCCTCACCGACATAACCGGCCTCTGTCAGTGTTGTAGCGTCTGCAATAGCAAACGGCACATTCAGAAGACGGGCAAGTGTCTGTGCAAGCAGAGTTTTACCGGAACCGGTCGGTCCAAGCATCAGGATGTTGCTCTTCTGTAATTCCACATCCAGGTTTCTGGATGCTGTGATTCTCTTGTAATGGTTATAGACAGCTACGGAAAGTGCTTTCTTTGCCTCATCCTGTCCAATAACGTAGTCATCCAGAATCTTATGAATCTCTTCTGGCTTTAACAGATTGATGTCTGTATCATAGATATCTTCCTGGTCGTAATCTCCCAGTTCCTCTTCCATAATCTCTGAGCAGATACCTATACACTCATCACAAATAAAAACTCCCTCCGGACCTGCGATCAGCTTGCGGACCTGGTCTTCAGATTTGTGACAAAAAGAGCATCTGACTTTTCCATCTCTTATTTTTTCTGCCATAGATAGTTCTCGTTTCCTTTCCGTTTGTTATGGCACAAAAGGAACCCCCTGAAAAGAGGTTCCTTTTGTCTGCTTTATTTATGCTCGACAACACCATCGATCAGTCCGTATGCCTTTGCTTCTTCAGCAGTCATATAATTGTCGCGGTCTGTGTCTTTTTCCACTACTTCATAAGGCTGTCCTGTGTTTTCTGCCAGGATCTCATTCAGTGTACGCTTGGTCTGTGCGATATGGTCTGCAACGATCTGGATCTCGGTTGCCTGACCCTGTGCACCGCCTGACGGCTGATGGATCATAATGGTAGAATGCGGCAGGGCAAATCTCTTACCCTTGGTTCCTCCTGCCAGAAGGAAAGCTCCCATGCTGGCTGCCATTCCAAGACAAATGGTAGATACATCACATTTGATGTACTTCATTGTGTCGTAGATCGCCATACCAGCGGTTACAGATCCTCCCGGACTGTTGATATATAATTGAATGTCTTTACCAGGATCCTCTGCTTCGAGGAACAGAAGCTGTGCCACGATAATGCTGGCACTTACATCATTTACTTCTTCTCCAAGAAAGATGATACGGTCTTTCAGAAGACGGGAGTAAATGTCGTAACTTCTTTCGCCTCTGCTTGTCTGCTCAATGACATAAGGTACTAAACTCATATAATATGCCTCCATTCGTCGCCTGACTGTGGATCATAATGTCTGCTTAGGCTTCTTTTGCCTCGTCAGCTACGAGAGTTACGGCTTTCTGTACAGCCATATCTTTCTTCATCTGCTCTAATTCGCGGTCGCCAAGCAGTTCTTTGATCTTGTCAGCTTCCATCTTGTATGCTTCAGCCATTTTGCTGATCTCTTCGTCAACTTCTTCCTGAGTCGGCTGAATGTTTTCAACTTCTGCGATCTTCTCAAGAACCAGTCTTGTCTGGATTCTCTTGAGAGCCTGTGGTTTCATTTCTTCCTGCATCTTCTCAGCTGTCATTCCTGTGAACTGGAAGTACTGCTCCATGGTAAGTCCCTGAGACTGCATTCTTCTTGCGAAGTCATCCAGCATCTGACGTGTCTGAGTAGCTACCATTGCATCCGGAATCTCCATCTCTGCGTTCTCGATTGCTTTGTCTACTGCTGCGTTTTCTTTTGCTGCACGAGCTTCTTTTTCTTTCTTTTCTGTCAGGTTCTTCTTGATGTCTTCTTTGTACTCTGCAAGAGTATCGAACTCAGAAGCGTCCTGTGCAAAATCATCATCCAGTTCCGGAAGTTCTTTTGCTTCTACTTTCTTAACGTCACACTGGAATACAGCTTCTTTGCCAGCCAGTTCTTTTGCCTGGTATTCTTCCGGGAATGTAACCTTAACTTCTACGTGGTCTCCGGCTTTAGATCCAACGAGCTGATCTTCGAATCCCGGGATGAAAGATCCGGAACCAAGTGTCAGCGGGTAGTCTGTTCCTTTGCCGCCTTCGAATGCTTCACCGTCAACAAATCCTTCGAAGTCGATTGTTGTGATGTCGCCATTCTCTGCTCCACGGTCTTCTACTGTAACTGTTCTGGAGTTTTTCTCCTGCTCTTTCTTCAGTTCAGCTTCAACGTCCTCGTCTGTTACTTCTGTCTCAGACTTCGGAACCTCTACTCCTTTATACTCACCAAGAGTAACTTCCGGTTTAACAGCTACTTCTGCTGTGAAGATGAAAGCTTTTCCTGGCTCAGCCTGTGTTACAGCGATCTCCGGCTGGGATACGATCTCAAGCTCGCACTCCTCAACTGCTTTGCTATAGTGCTCCGGGATCAGAGCGTTTGCAGCGTCCTCAAGGAAGATTCCCTTGCCGTACATCTGCTCGATCATTTTTCTTGGTGCTTTTCCTTTACGGAATCCTGGAAGAGAGATTCTTCCTTTTGCTTTCTGGTATGCAGCCTGCATAGCTTTCTCTAAATCTTCAGCGGAAACCTCGATTGTAAGTTTCGCCATGTTCTTTTCCAGTTTTTCAACCTGTAAACTCATGTTTTTTGTTCCTCCTTAATTTTCAGATATAAGCTCTGAATATTCTATCTATTGCTTATCCCTGTCTGCGGATAATGCGTACAGGTAGCTGTATCCCGATATCAAGAGATACAATTACAGTCATTATCGTAGTATAGCACAACAGGTATAAAAACGCCAGTATTTTTTGTAGAAAACTCCTGTTTTTGCCTTATTTCCGGGAATATACCACGGATTCTGCGATCTCATCCGCCTTTTCTTCACCAAGAAGCTGTCCGATCAGGCTTAATGCGAAGTCCACAGCGGTTCCAAGTCCGCGGCTGGTCGTCACATTGCCATCAACTACAACACTCTCATAAGACGGCTCTGCGCCGGTAAGCCCCTCCATGCAGGACGGATATGCAGTTGCCTTTCTTCCTTCAAGGAATCCAAGAGATGCCAGAACAGTCGGTGCCGCACAGATTGCCGCTACTTTACCGCTCTTTCCGTAGAAATCTCTCAGAAGGTCACAGAGCGGCTGATACTCTCCCAGATACTTCGTTCCCGGCATTCCTCCCGGAAGGACGAGCATGTCTGCATCTGAAAAATCAGTTCCCGTAAATACTCTGTCGGTCTTCATCATGATCCCATGGGATGTTGTGATCTCATTGCTCTCTTTGATGGAAACAGTTTCTATGTCGATTCCTGCACGGCGCATCAGGTCTACTACGGTCAGGCCTTCGATATCTTCAAATCCGTCTGCAAGAAAAATATAAACTTTTTTGCTCATAAAAAACCTCCCTGTTTCGTATCTGTTTTATTTTTCCCATTTGTTTAGTATAGCATTTATCAGGAAAAAGGGATATACTAAATCTACAAAATCTAATGAATTTTTCCCTGTAATTCAGAATGCAAAGGAGTATGCACATGGAAATCGAAAGAAAATTCCTCATAAAAAAAGAACAGCTTCCAAAAGATCTCGCAAACTGTTCTTTCCATAAAATCGAGCAGGGTTATCTCTGCACGGATCCTGTCGTCCGCATTCGCAGGCAGGATGATGAATATTATCTGACTTATAAATCAAAAGGACTCCTGTCCAGAGAGGAATACAATCTCCCTCTGACCCAGGAATCCTATGAGCATCTCAAGCCAAAAGCCGACGGCATCGTCATCTCCAAGACCCGTTATCTGATCCCGGAAAAGGATGGCCTGACGATCGAACTTGATGTCTTCCACGAAGACTATGATGGACTTCTTCTTGCCGAAGTTGAATTCGAATCCGAAGAACAGGCAAATACCTATATTCCTCCGGAATGGTTCGGAGAAGATGTCACTTATTCTTCTGCTTATCACAACAGCACTTTAAGCAAAGGCAGAAATTAAACCTCGTGTTTTTCTTCCTTACATTTCTTAAACGGTGAATGTGACATGTCGCTGTCCTCTGTCATCAGGAACTTCCTGATTGCAAAGAGGACGGCGATGGCAATGACTCCGATCAGTGTCTGTGTTGGTGCCATATGCTCAACAACCATCTGTCTGGCTGTTGCAAACATCAGCACTTCTACAACTGTCTGCGCGGAGTGGCGGCAGAGCATCTTTACAAACTCCACACCTACGACCAGCGACAGGGCGTTTGCCAGAAACTTTGTAAAAAAGTCAATATCCATGTCCATAAGCGAAGTCTCTGTGATCGCATAGATCAGCCGGATGCCAGCCAGCGCGATCACGATCAGAATGACGATAGAAAGCACGATTTCTGTATAGCGGGCAACATTGTAGATTCCCTCGTTGAAGTGCTTACGTATCTTGTGATTTACCTCCTTGTGCATAAACCCTCCCTAAACTGAAGCCCTGTTATTTACTGCTTCTTTAGCTTATCATGGGGAGATATGCGCTGTCATGTCCTTTTATCCGTACATTTATTTTTTCTTTTAGTTTGCCGAATCCAAACATAGTTCCCCTCCCAGTTTTAAATCAAAGAAAATTAATAAAAAATGTGATCGTAAGGCTGTTGATAAAGTCTGCAAACAATTTTGATTTTTTTGCCTTTCACAATATTTTCTCCATTTAGAATACCTTGGTAGTCCACTTGCTCATATCCCAGACTTCATTTACCACATCCTGGTAAAACTCCGGTTCATGGCAGATCAGAAGGATACTTCCTCTGTACTCTTTGAGGGCACTCTTTAATGCCTCTTTGGCATCTACGTCCAGATGGTTGGTCGGCTCATCGAGAAGCAGGACATTGGTATCGCGGTTTACAAGTTTACAGAGACGGACTTTTGCCTGCTCACCACCGCTTAAGACACGGACCTGACTCTCGATATGCTTCGTTGTAAGACCGCATTTTGCAAGAGCTGAACGGATTTCATACTGTGTGTAGGACGGAAATTCCTGCCATAATTCTTCGATACAGGTCGTCTTATTGTCACCCTTTACTTCCTGCTCGAAATATCCAAGCTGGAGGTTTTCTCCTCGCTCGCAGTTTCCCTTGAGGGACGGGATCAGTCCAAGGATGCTCTTGAGCAGGGTTGTTTTGCCGATTCCGTTTGTTCCGACCAGTGCGATCTTCTGTCCTCGTTCCATCGTGAAGTTCAGTGGTTTGGAAAGTGGCTCATCATAACCGATCACGAGGTCATGTGTTTCAAAAAGCATTTTGCCCGGTGTGCGTCCATAACGGAAATGGAACTCCGGCTTTGGTTTCTCTGCTGCCAGCTCGATCACATCCATCTTGTCCAGTTTCTTCTGACGGGACATTGCCATGTTTCTGGTTGACACACGGGCTTTGTTTCTCGCAACGAAGTCTTTGAGTTCGCTGATCTCCTGCTGCTGGCGGCGGTAAGCTGCCTCAAGCTGTGCTTTCTTCACTGCGTAGACTTCCTGGAAATGATCGTAATCACCCACATAGCGGTTCAGCTCCTGATTTTCCATATGGTAGATGATATTGACTACATCATTCAGGAACGGGATATCATGAGAGATCAGGATAAAAGCATTCTCGTAATCAAGAAGATAACGTTTGAGCCATGCGATATGTTCTTCATCGAGATAGTTGGTCGGTTCGTCAAGAAGCAGGATGTCCGGTTTTTCCAGAAGGAGTTTGCCGAGAAGCACCTTCGTTCTCTGACCGCCGCTTAAGTCTGTTACATCGCGGTCAAGTCCCAGATCCAGAAGCCCCAGTGCTCTTGCAACTTCTTCTACCTTGGAATCAATGACATAAAAATCATGCAGAGTCAGCTCGTCCTGGATCGTTCCCAGTTCTTCCATCAGTGTGTTCATCTCTTCTTCGTCTGCGCTCCCCAGAAGATTGCAGATCTCATTCATCCGCTGTTCTTTCTGAAGCAGCGGGTCAAAAGCAGATTTCAGCACTTCCTGGATCGTCATGCCTTTTTCGAGGACGGCGTGCTGGTCAAGGTAGCCTGCGTGGACGTTTTTTGCCCATTCTACCTTGCCTTCATCCGGCATCAGTTTCCCTGTGACAATGCTCATGAAAGTAGACTTGCCTTCTCCGTTCGCTCCAACAAGTCCGATATGTTCTCCTTTAAGAAGTCTAAAAGAAACATCTGAAAAAATAGCTCTGTCGCCAAAGCCATGTGTCAGATGCTCAACGTTTAATATGCTCATAAATTTCTCCTTTTTGTAATGATGGTTTTATTATATCTGACATCTGAAAGGGATTTCAACCTGTTTTGCATATATGGACAAAAAAACGACCGTACACATAATGTGTACAGCCGTTTCTTTTAAGATTGATATTTGGAAATCAGTCTGTTTCGTTGAATACTGATTTGTCGAGAGCGCCGTTCTGGTGTGCGACGATCGTTGTGCAGACAGCGTCACCTGTGATGTTGACTGCTGTTCTTGTCATATCGAGGATACGGTCGATACCCATGATCAGACCGATTGCCTCTACCGGAAGTCCAACAGAGTTGAATACCATGGTCAGGGTTACAAGACCGACACTCGGTACACCTGCGGTACCTACGGAAGCAAGTGTCGCTGTTCCGATAACGGTCACGTAATCCATCGGGCTTAAATGGATGCCAAATGCCTGTGCTGCAAAAACTACTGCAACACCCTGCATGATGGAAGTACCATCCATGTTGATGGTCGCACCAAGCGGAATGGTGAAGGAAGAAATCTTCTTGGATACACCAACCTTCTTGGAAAGGGTATCAATAGACATCGGAATGGTCGCATTGGATGTAGCGGTTGAGAATGCGAATGCCATAACCGGGAAAAATTTCTTGATGAAACGTATCGGGTTCAGACCTGTAAAGATCTTGAGCAGGATCTGATATACACCGAAGCACTGGATCGCCAGGGCAAGCAGTACGCCGATCATATACTTCGCCAGCGGAATGAATGCGCTGAAGCCGATGTTTGCAAAAGTACGGCTGATCAGGCAGAAAACTCCGATCGGCGCAAGGCTCATGATCATCATGGTCATTTCCATCATAATGTCATTGAACTGGCTGAAAAAGTTTGCTACTGTCTCTGCACGCTCTCCCATCTTTGCAAGGATCACACCGACGATCAGGGCAAATACGATAACCTGAAGCATGGTTCCGCTTGCCAGAGAATTGATCGGGTTGTCCGGAATGATGTTGAGGATTGTATCCGTAAGGGAAGTTGCCTCCATGGTTTCCACAGACGCTGCTGAACTCTGGATTGCGCTCATATCAAGTCCGACACCTGGATTAATCAGGTTTCCGACGCCAAGTGCAACGCAAACTGCCAGTGCAGTGGTTGCAAGATAAAAAGCCAGGGTTCTCACACCTACGGTTCCGAGTTTCTTGGTATCCCCGATCGCCATGCTTCCGCAGATCAGAGAGCAGAATACCAGCGGTACAACAAGCATCTTCATCAGACGGATGAATCCCTGTCCGATGACATAAAGGATACCTTCAATAATTACATCTTTCTTAAAGCTGCTGTCCGGAACCAGATAGCAGAGAATGATACCAAGGATCGCACCTGCGATCAGGGCGATGAAAATCTTGGTTGTCAGACCGATTGCTTTTTTGTTCGGAGTTTTTGCTTTTGTGTTTTTTTCTTTCATCTTAGTCCTCCGTTCTTTCATCCATGTATTCTTTCAGAGATTCTTTCCAGTCTGGCATGTCATACACCTCAATGATACGAAGGATAAAATTGTCCAGAACTGCATATGGCGGTCTGACAGAAGAAAGATCTGACTGCTCTGTCGGAACAGATTTCAGTTCGATATTCTTGCCGGCAAGCCGTAAGATCTCCTGTGCGAATTCATAACGGTTGCAGACGCCGCTGCAGGTCACATGATAAGTTCCATATTCATTTGTGCTGATCAGATACAGGATCATTCTTGCAAGATCCTTCGCGCTGGTCGGAGAACCGAACTGGTCAGATGCAACGGAAAGAGATTTTCCGGTCTCTGCTGCCTCCAGAACACGGTTTACAAAGTTGCGTCCACCCTGTCCGTATACCCAGTTACTGCGGATGATAAAGTGCTTGTGAGTAAATTCTTTGACGTAATACTCGCCGGCTCTCTTAGATCTGCCGTAAACAGTCAGCGGATTGGTGTCATCAAATTCTGTGTAAGGTTTCTTGCTCTGTCCGTCAAATACATCATCTGTGGAAAGCTGAACGATCTTGGAACCACATTTGCGGGCAACAATGCTTAAGTTTCTTGCGCCAAGGGCATTGACACGGTATGCATGTTCCGGATTTTTTTCGCACTCATCGGTATCTGTAATACCGGTACAGTTAATGATCACATCCGGACGGTTGACGGTACCAAAGTTGATCACTTCATCCGTATCGGTGATGTCCAGTTCATCAAGGTCTGTGTTCAGAGCCTCGATCTCCATCGGGTCAAGTACATCATTCAATGCACGGCCGATCTGTCCACTTGCACCCGCAATCCATACTTTTAACATCTCTACTACCTCCTCAAAATAAAATACGGCACCGATTCAGATCAAATCAGCGCCGTTTCAATCTATGTCGTTAAATATTTTAACAATTTTGTATATTTATGTCAAGGAAAAGTGCATGTTGTCTGTTGTTTTTGCATACTTATGCGGTTTTTATATTGTATTTTTTCAGATAATGCTGAGATAATTTCCAAGAGCAGTTGCATCTGTTCGGAAGTTCTTATATGGTGAAAGAAACAGCCCCGTCGGGGCTCTAACTTAATCAAGGAGGATTTTTTATGGCAAAGATCGACCATGCCGCGATTCGTACAAGTTCCTACGAAGACGCCCAGAAATTTTTTGAAGATGTATTTGATATGCATATGTGGAGAGAAATCGGAGAAAAGCCATCTCGCAAATGCTGGTTCCGCGAGGGTATCCAGCTCTGCGAGATGGAAAATATCAATATCACTGCCGAAAACGGCTATGTTCATATTTCTATCGCCGTTGATTCTGTAGAAGAAACAATGGAAAAGATCAAAGCTTATCCTGTGACTCCGATCAACGATCACTGGTTCTCGCTTCCTGATGGAACGAAGATCGAGCTGAAACTTCTGGAAAACTGGAAAGTGAACGACTGATATTATTTCAGCAGACCTTCCAGGTTTGCCGCAAAACGAACTGCCCAGGATGCCGGGGATGCGTCTGGTTCTGCGTCTTTGAGGATCTTTTCTACGCTTTCCGGCGGGGTTGCAAGCATACCGCCCTTGACTGGTTCCATGATGATGACCGGTTTGCCGTGCTTACGTGCAACCTCATAGCATGCTCTTGACTGGACTGCCGGGTTTTCCCAGTCTGCGTAGTTGATCTGGAGCTGGACGAATTCCATCTCAGGGTGTGCAGTCAGGATCGCTTCCAGTTCTTCCGGTGTGGAGTGGAAGGAGAAGCCTACATGTTTGATCAGACCCTGGACCTTTTTCTCCTGGACTCAGCTCCAGAGATCAAAGTTATCAAAATACTGTGTTCTCATCTCGCCGAGATTGTGCAGCAGATAAAAGTCAAAATATCCTGCTCCTGTCTGTTTCAGGGATGTTTCAAACTGTGCTGTCGCATCTTCTCTTGTCTTGCAGTTGATCCATGCTGTGTTCTTGGTGGCAAGCTGGAATTTTTCTCTCGGATAGCGCTCTACCAGTGCCTGATGGATCGCATCTTCACTTCCTGCGTAAGCCCATGCAGTATCAAAATACGTGAATCCTGCATCCAGAAAAAGATCTACCATCTTCTTGGTCTGTTCTACATCGATGGTGTCGTCATCCAGCTTCGGAAGACGCATCAGACCGAATCCAAGTTTCTTGATTTCTTCGCCTAAATATGCCGTGTATTTTCTCCTCTCAACTTATAAAAAATTTTTTTATGCCATCAGCCATTCCTTTGACCATTTTTTGCTGGTAGGATGGTCGTTGCATCATTCTGTCTTCTGACGGATTCGACATATATCCAAGTTCAATCAGTGTTGTCGGGACTTTGCTCCAGTTATTTCCACTCATGCTGTCTGTTTCCCATATATATTCTTTCCTGCATCCGGTTGCCTTCACATAAGAATTCAGCACTGCTTTTGAAAGTGCATAGCTTTTCCTGTACATGTTTCTGGAAACGTAACGGTTCCTGGAGGTTACGCAAATTGTCATCGCGCCATTTACCGATGAATAATCCACTCCATTTGCATGAATTCTCAGATATGCATCTGCTTTTGCTCTGTTTGCAACTCCTGCTCTCTGTGCACAGCTTATTCTGGTTTTGTTGTCATTTCGGGTCATAATCACACGACATCCCTGTGCTATCAGTGCTGTACGAAGTTTTTTGGCTATATTTAATGTAAGCTGATATTCTCCAATTCCTGTAGCAACTCCTTCTGTGCCGGAACTGCATTTCGCTTTTCTTTCGCTTGAGCCCGGTCCCAATGGTTCATATCCACTCATCTGGACTCCGGAATGTCCCGGATCAAGAACAACTACAGGTACCCATACTCCATTGCTATTGATCTTTCTTCCCTGAATTGTGGTGTTTCTTCTCATTTTTCCGCTTCTTTTATCGAAATAGCGATAATGATTTTTTGTGTACACCCATCCTTTCAGCTGAACCCCCTGGTAATTAAAACAATAATAGTCATTTCCGATTTTTGACATGCCTTTCAGCATTCTGCCATTCTGGTAATAGTATCTCTTCCCGGAAACAGTTTTCCATCCGGTATACCTGCCGGCAGCCTGTACAGTCTGAGGCAAGATACCACCCTGCATCCCTGTTTCGCTCAAAATCCCACCAAGCAAAAGCAGGCACAGCAATATACTTATAGTTTTTTTTACTTTTTTCAAATCTTTCCTCCCTCCATAAAAAAACTGCTTTCTGTTCGTTTCATTAAATATTATATTTCGAACAGAAAGCAGATGCAATCTATATTTAATTATGCGATACTCTTTTCCATATGTTTGCGTTCAAACAGTCTGTCGATTACTTTGTTACATAGGATCGTATATACTGCTCCGAATACGTTGGCACCGATACGAAGTGCTACTGCTGCCGGCATGCCGAACAGTCCTGCTGCGATGGATAATGCTCCGAAAGTATTGAATGCAGTCTGCCAGGCATATCCTGCTGAATAGCCTACGCCAATTCCACCGATCATGCCGATATACGGATACATGGATTTCGGAAGGATCAGGTATAATACGATGAATAAAGCACATCCTACAATGTTGAACATTCCTCGTTTTCCTGCGCGTCCCATGCAGTCTTCGGTAAATGGAAGACATACAGACATGCAGGCAATTCCTGCCCACATTGCTCTCGGAAGTCCCAGAAGGTTCATGAAAAGCATTGCGCTGGAAACGATAAGTGTCAGTTTGAGATACCATCTTCCGCGCGCAGAATTCAGGTCGAATTCACGGAAAAGATCCAGGAATGTTCTTCTATATGGACGGTTCTTTTGATTCTTATAGAAGATAAACATGCAGAGCAGCATTCCAACGGCGAGTCCTTCTACTCTCTTTATGTATTCTGCTCCGGTCACATCGTACCCCAGCAGGAGAAGGTATCCCAGGACAAATGTAGAATGATTATACATGATCACGTTGTGGCATCCCAGGATCATCAGAAGCATAATACAAATGATATTCACGGCAAATGCCGGTACTGCGGAGACTGAATTCGCGATCCTTGGTCCGGCCATCAAAATCCCGTAAATCCCTGCAATGCAAAACAGCCCATGTGTCGTCCGTATCCCGAAATCTGCCTGTCTGAGCACCATCACCGCCAGAAGAACGGTCACGCCAACCACGCTGTTGTTACTGCCGGTAAGCTTACTGTACAAAGACACAACCGCCACACAGAATGCCATCACGAGGTATACCTTGAAATTGTAGATCAGAATGTGTCGTCTTTTTTCCTTTGGATCTGTGGTGTTTTTGATCAACTGCTTCGAGCCCACAGAACTCAGCTGCAGTTCCTGATAAAAAGTCATAAGTTCTCGCTCCTTTTTTACAAAGTGTAGAGAACTATACCGCAAATCTGGCTGGAGGTCAAGTGGTATTTTTGGGAATTTGACGTTTTCCTATGGCATATTTTTCACTTTATCGAGCCACATGCAGACCTGTCTGGATCTGTAAACCCGACACTGACTTACTCAGCTTTAGACCATCTAAGCTACGGGCATTTTAGACTTGTACAGTACCTGCTTCCTATCAGACTATCTACTTTCGGAGCCTCCTTTGACTTGCCTGATACTTGCTCTCCATCGGACCATATAATTTCGGAGCTGGTTTTGACTTGCCTAGTACTTGCTCCCCATCAGACCATATAATTTCGGAGCTGGTTTTGACTTGCCTAGTACTTGCTCCCCATCAGACCATATAATTTCGGAGCTGGTTTTGACTTGTCTACTACTTACTCCCCATCTGACCATCTGATTTCAAAGCTGGTTTTGACTTGCCTGATACTTGCTCCCCATCAGACCATATAATTTCGGAGCTGGTTTTGACTTGTCTACTACTTACTCTCTACCAGACCATATAACTTACCGGGATTTTGTTGACTTTGTATGGACTTGCTATTGCTATAGTCATCCTCAATCACAATTTTTGTGGACTTCCACTGTACTTACTTATCTGCTGGTCATTTCTCGCCTCAGTTTCTGTTGGTCTGCCCTGTATTTACTCTTATGCAAGTCATTACAGCTATATTGATTCGTAGATCCTACCATTACTTTTCTACTGGTAATCTTTATCCTGAATTTCAGTTAACCTAAGCCATCAATTTTTTCCAAACTGTTTACAAGGTAATATAAGCCAACACTAAAGGCATACCTTTCTATCTTTCATACTATAGTAGATACTCTCTTGCAAGCTTCTCTACAATTTTCATGTCCAATCCATCCTGTAGCGTTTCAAATGTCAGGACTAACCTTTGCCCTGGAAAGATTCCATTTTTTTCGTATGTTTCAATCTTCTTGATCGCTTTTCTTGCATACTCAGGATCATCCATTCTTCCATCATGCTCCCAGTATATCTCTTCTCCTGTCTTTGGAGATAAAAATGTAAAGTCGGGATAGACTATTCCAAATCTTTTCAATATTACTGGATGCTCATATTTATACGGAATTCCTGTATGATAAAAATAATCTGCCAGGATTTTTTCTGACTTCGAACGCACACGTTCTCCCTTTGCTGTTGTTATGACTGGAATATTTTCAGCAAATGTCTTGCCTTTATATTCTTCCTTTTCCCATTCGCTTAAACGTTGTTCCCATGTTGGTTGTATCGGTTTGATCAACTTCTGTCTCTCGGGATGTTCTTTCGTGTATAATACGTCAATTTCATTGTCATCATAATCTTTCAATATTCTTCGAAGCTGTTCCAGACGTTTCTTTACCAGGCTGCGCAATTTGTTGTTATATGTATTTTGCGCCAGTTGAACAGGAAGTTCTTTGTTAGTCTTTGGAATATAGGTGTCATATTTCTTACCATTTCCACTTGGAATATGATGAAAGTAACGGACTTTATTTTTGTCCATCGAGATTCGTAAAGTACCTTCCAACACTTCTTCCTCTGAATCACCTATCCCGTTCAGAATGTCTTTTAAAAACCTTTCTTCCTCTAATAATTTTTGTCTTAAACCATTCATATATTACATCTCCTTTTCTTTTATTTGTGATTTAGGAACATTAGAGAATGGTATTGGGAATCATTTAATAGAAATATTCTTCGCAGTATGACTCATTTATTTACTCTTAGAATTTAAATCAACTATAGCAATCCACTAAATTATTGCACATAATCACACGAATGAAACCACCCTATGCAGTCCTTTGGACGAATTGTTAAAAATCCTTTTGAAATAGCTGAGGGTAATTCCGATGCAATCCGTATCTTTTCTTTCCTTAAAAATGCTTTGAGTTTTGACCACATCTTTTCAATCGGATTCAGATCCGGACTATACGGGGGCAAATACAGATAGGTTACTTTTGAGCTGTCCAGTAGCTGTTTCACCGCTTTTGCATGATGGGAACGCATATTATCCATAACGATAATGTCTGCTTCTGAAAGCGTCGGCAGTAACTTTGTTTTCAGGTATTCTGCAAACCGCTCTGCAGTAGTTCCTCCCTGATAGACTGTATAGGCACAGTCTCCATTCAGACGTATGGAAGAAGGAACGGTTGTATTGCAGGGCGTGTTGAATGGAGTTTTATCTACTGCTCTCCGGTTTTTCCATGCTCTGGCATAATGTCGCGTCATATTGATGTTTACTCCGCTTTCGTCCAGAAAGACCAGATAATTTATGTCTCTCTCCGACATATGTTTTTTCCAGTTTCTGCGTTTTTCCCTGACATCGGGGACGCTCCTGCTCTGAGGCATGAAGAGATTTTTTCTTGTAAGAATACCCGAGTTTAATAACTGCCTTGCGGACTGTTTCATTACAAACATGCAGACCAAGTGTATCAATGATTTCATCAATTGTGATATCTGGTTCCTGCCGAACCACCCGGTCAATGTTTTGGATATCTTCCGGTGTCAGGGCATGTTTACGCCCTCTCTGTGATGTCCTTGTTTTTACAGAACCTGTTTCACACATTTGTTTTTCCAGGCGGTAAACAGTACTGGTATTCACAGAAAAACACTCTGCGATTTCTTTTGCATTGTGCGTTTTATTCCAAGCTTCAATAAGTAGTTTGCGTGTTTCATCATGTAACATAATAATCACCTCTTGACTCTATCACAGACCTGTCGTCAAGAGTGTGTAGTATTTTTTGGGAGTGCTATAATCAAAATTCTTTGTTGACATCTGTTCCGTTTGCTAAATACTTGCTGATATTCCAACCACATGTTTTCAGGAAATGCCTTAACTGGCTCAACACTTGTAAATCTTTATACCATCTAATTTGTGTGTATGTGTTAACTTGCTCCCCTTAGGTCATTCAATTTCAGCGCCGGCTTTGACTTGTCTGATACTTGCTCTCCCTCAGGCCACCTAATTTCAGCGCCGGCTTTGACCTGTCTGATACTTGCTCTCCCTCAGGCGACCTAATTTCAGCGCCGGCTTTGACTTGTCTGATACTTGCTCTCCCTCGGGCCACCTAATTTCAGCGCCGGCTTTGACCTATCTGATACTTGTTTGCCCTCAGACCATCTAATTTCAGAACAGACTTTGACTTGCCTAATACTTGCTCTCCATCAGATCATCTGATTTCAGAGCAGGCTTTGACTTGTCTAGTACTTGCCCTCCCTCGGGCCATACAACTTGCCAGAATTTTGTTGACTTTGTATGGACTTGCTATTGCTATAGTCATTCTCAATCACAATTTTTGTGGACTTTCACTGTACTTTCTTACCTGTTAGTCATTTCTCGACTCAATTTCCGTTGGTCTGTTCTGTATTTACTCTTATCCGAGCCATTGTATCTCCTTTGATTCGTAGACCCGCCCTATATTCTACCCGGTTCAGGTCATTGCACATATGTTGATTCGTAGACCTGCTCTTCCCTTTTCCCTGTCTGGGTCATTCAAATTCCATAGGCTTATAAATCAGGTCTCGGTTGTCTTAAATTCACTGGTTAATAATAGGATTCTTTCAATCATCAGCGGTAATATTTCTCTGATGATCAACTGTTAGATTCTTCTGAAATTAGAAACAATAGATATGTCTTTTAGAAAAACCCCGGAACCAAAGATTCCGGGGTTGGATATGCATCTGTATTCGAAAAAGTTTCGCTCCAGATTATCGTTTAGAGAACTGCGGTGCTCTACGAGCTGCTTTGAGACCGTATTTCTTACGTTCTTTCATACGTGGGTCACGTGTAAGGAATCCAGCAGCTTTGAGAACTGGTCTGTATTCTGCGTCTGCCTCAAGAAGGGCTCTTGCAACACCATGTCTGATGGCACCAGCCTGTCCTGTGTATCCGCCACCTTTAACGTTAACAAGAACGTCAAATTTGCCTTCTGTTTCTGTTGCAGCCAGTGGCTGACGAACGATAACTTTCAGAGTCTCTAATCCGAAGTATTCGTCGATGTCTCTTTTATTGATTGTGATTTTGCCTGTACCAGGTGTAAGGTAAACTCTTGCGATTGATTTCTTTCTTCTTCCTGTTCCGTAGAATTTTGCGCTAGCCAATGTCTCCTACCTCCTATTAAAATGTTAAGGTTTCCGGTTTCTGAGCTTCATGTTTGTGCTCTGGTCCGGCATAAACGAAAAGTTTCTTGTACATGGTTCTTCCCAGAGGTCCTTTTGGAAGCATACCTTTAACTGCCAGCTCGATAACCTTCTCCGGTTTCTTAGCCATCATTTCTTTTAATGTGGTTTCTTTCATTCCACCAACATAGTCGGAGTGATGATAGTAGATCTTCTGGTCCATTTTCTTACCAGTTACTTTAACTTTGTCAGCGTTAACGATGATAACGTAATCACCTGTATCAACGTGTGGTGTGAACTGTGGTTTGTTCTTTCCTCTTAATACGCTAGCAACACCAGATGCCAGACGGCCCAGTGTACAGCCTTCAGCGTCAACTACATACCATTTTCTTTCGATTTTATCTGGATTAGCCATATAAGTCTGCATGGTTTTACCTCCTGTTATTTATCAACGATAGTTTGTTTAATCACGAATTGTCGTGATATCATATATAATTCCTGGTGATCAGTGCAAATAACATATACTGCGGAAATGTCCGAAACCGCTGATAAAAACACCTTCGCCGGGGCTTTGGCTCAGGAGTCATCGCACTACGTCACATTGGGTAATTTTACTATAACCCCTTCCATATGTCAACAGTTTTTTCCCAGTTTTTCGATATTTTTTTCCAATAAAAAAATGTTTCCTCTCATCGTGCTTGTAGTGCCCCTGATTTACGGATATAATAAGAAGAAAAGGAAAACGGAGGAACAGCTTTTGTCCAACATGACCAAACGGGCTCTGGAAGAATCGCTCAAGCGTCTTCTTCTCAAAAAGCCTCTGACAAAGATCACGATCAACGACCTCACCACTGACTGCGGGATCAGCAGAATGACTTTTTATTATCATTTCAAGGATATCTATGACCTGGTGGAATGGGTCTGCCTCGAAGAATCCACACGTGCACTCCAGGGTAAAAAGACATCGGGCGACTGGCAGGAAGGACTTCTGCAGATTTTTGAGGCAGTCTACGAAAACAAAGCTTTCATTATGAATGCCTACAGTTCCCTGCACCGTGAACAGATTGAAAACTTCCTCTTCCGCCTGACCCACGATCTGATCATGGGTGTTGTCGAGGAACAGTCCATCGGGACATCCATCACTCAGGCGCAGAAAAATTTTATCGCTGATTTCTATAAGTACAGTTTTGTCGGCATCATGCTCGACTGGATCTGCCAGGGAATGAAATCCGACTACGCTTCTATCTGCCAGAATATGTGCACCACCCTTCATGGAAATATCTCAAATTCCATCAAAAACTTTACAAAATCGACAAAGTGATAAGATTTTACTCATTTCGCCTCTTTTGTAAATTGAAAAACCTGCAAAATGGCAATACTATAGGAGACAGAAACAGAGAAATACACATCATCATAAACAAATGAAAGGTGGTTTTTTATATGTCTAAAAAAGGATTAAAACTTGGTATCGCACTTGCAGCAGGAGCCGGAGCAGCCGCAATGCTCGCAAAAAACTCTCAGGAAAATAAAGAGATCAAAGCTACAAAAGCAAAGAAAGCCGAAGCTGCCAGATCTGACTACCGCAATACAGAACGCGGCAAATACGAAAAGAACAGCAAAGGCATCTACTATACAAATGGTAACTACGAAGCATTTGCCCGCCCGGAGAAACCGGAAGGCGTAGATGACAAACACGCTTACATCGTCGGAAGCGGTCTTGCATCTCTTGCCGCAGCCTGCTTCCTTGTCCGTGACGCACAGATGCCTGGTTCTCATATCCACATCCTCGAAGCCATGGACATTGCCGGTGGTGCCTGCGATGGTATCTTTGATCCGACACGTGGCTACATCATGAGAGGCGGCCGTGAAATGGAAAACCACTTCGAATGCCTCTGGGATCTGTTCCGCAGCATTCCTTCCATTGAAACACCTGGTGTTTCTGTTCTGGACGAATATTACTGGCTGAACAAACATGACCCGAACTACTCTCTCTGCCGTGCAACTGTAAACCGCGGCGAAGACGCTCATACAGACGGCAAGTTCAACCTCAGCCAGAAGGGCTGCATGGAGATCATGAAACTCTTCATGACAAAGGACGAAGACCTCTACGATAAGACCATCGAGGATGTTTTCGACGATGAAGTATTTAATTCCACCTTCTGGCTGTACTGGAGAACCATGTTCGCATTCGAAAACTGGCACAGTGCCCTGGAGATGAAGCTTTACTTCCAGCGTTTCATCCACCACATTGCAGGACTTCCGGATTTCAGTGCCCTGAAATTCACCAAATACAACCAGTACGAATCCCTGATCCTTCCAATGCAGAAATATCTGGAGGAAGCAGGTGTTGACTTCCAGTTCAACACAGAAGTTACCAACGTGATCTTTGAATTCAAGGATGACAAGAAGATCGCATCTGCGATCGAATGCAAGGTAAATGGCGTAGAAAAAGGCATCGTCCTTACTGAAAACGACCTCGTATTCGTCACAAACGGAAGCTGTACAGAAGGTACGATCTATGGTGATCAGAACCATGCACCGAACGGCGACGCGGAAGTTCGTACAAGCGGCTGCTGGTCCCTCTGGAAAAATATCGCAGCGCAGGATCCATCTTTCGGACATCCAGAAAAATTCTGCTCCGATATCAGCAAGACCAACTGGGAATCTGCAACTGTCACAACTCTGGATGACAAGATCATTCCTTATATCACGGACATCTGCAAACGTGATCCACGTACCGGCAAGGTTGTTACAGGCGGTATCGTAAGCTGCCAGGATTCCAAGTGGCTTTTAAGCTGGACTATCAACCGTCAGGGACAGTTCAAGGATCAGGACAAAGATAAGGTCTGCGTATGGGTTTACGGTCTGTTTACAGACGTACCTGGCGACTATGTCAAGAAACCGATGAAAGACTGTACCGGTAAAGAGATCACCGAAGAATGGCTGTACCATCTTGGTGTTCCGGAAGACCAGATCGAAGACCTCGCAGAAAACAGTGCGGTATGTGTACCGACCATGATGCCATATATCACCGCATTCTTCATGCCGAGAACCAAAGGCGACCGCCCGGACGTTATCCCGGATGGCTGTGTAAACTTCGCATTCCTCGGCCAGTTCGCAGATACTCCGCGTGATACCGTATTCACCACAGAATACTCTGTCAGAACCGCTATGGAAGCTGTTTACGGACTCCTCGGCGTTGACCGTGGCGTACCGGAAGTATGGGGAAGCGTTTACGATATCCGTGAACTCTTAAGCAGCAGCGTGAAGCTGATGGACGGCAAATCCCCGCTGGAGATTGACATCCCGGGTGCAAACCTTATCCTGAAACCAGTACTTCATTTCATCAAGGGAACCGTGATCGAGAAAGTATTGAGAGATTATGATGTGCTGAAAGATGGTATGTGATTTTTATAATGAAATAAAAAATGTGCAATGTTTCTATAATATGTGCTACTGCATGCAAGAATCAACTGTGATATCTTAATGTTGCACACATATTCAGTGAAAGCCTGGAATGGGTCATACCGACCCGTTCCAGGCTTTTCTACGCCAAAAGAGCACCTGCTGTCCGGGACAGTCAAATGCTCTTTTTGGTGTTACTTTCGTCTATCTTTTATTTTAGAGATTATAGTGAAGAAATTTTCATCTTCCGCTCCGAAATTTTCACGCTCTTTTTTTCGGGATGTGCGGTTTTTGTTTATGTAAGATTTAAAGGCATCTTTTGTTCCAGCCCAGAAGGTCAGTAAAGAAACACCTTTTTCTCTGTCGTGCTTTGAGGGAAACAGCACATACAAAAGAAGTGCGATCAGCACACCTCCTCCTGTATCAAGGATGCGGGCGATTGTGTATGGGAGTACCCGCTCCGTACCAACTGTGTAGATCACGACAAAGTAAATAACACTTCCAGGCTGAATCGCTGAGTCTGCACCGATCAGTGCAAAACACGGATTTCTTTTGCTTAGGAGGTATTCATAAACTACGGCGGTGATCAATACTGCCAGAGCAGTACGCCACATCCTCGCCCGGATCCGGGGAGATTTGAAATTCCTGAGTGGCGTAAGCTGCCATTTGTCAGGCACCTGTGCTCTGTCCAGCATTTCCTGCGATCCAAATCCAAATGCCATAACAATATCAGTCCCTTATTACAGTCTCTTATGGCAGGTACGTGGGATAACGTCAAGCTGCTGTTTCTTTGTCAGGGAAATGAACTTAACAGCGTATCCGGAAACACGGATGGTAAAGTTCTGATATTCTTCTTTTTCCGGATGTTCCATTGCGTCGATCAGTTTCTTCATAAGTAATTTATCTTTTTAATTATATATACGACTCTCGCATTTATCACCGAATGCTCTCCGGATACTCCACGCCCTCCGGAAGTGGCTGCCATTCGTTCAGGCCAAGGCTCTGCTTGAACTTCGCCTGCTCCAAGGTGAGTTTCGGAAGGTCGTCCTTGAGGTAATCCATCAGTTCTGAGATTCCTTCTCTCGTTACGTTGTTGACCTCGAAGATCCGCTCGCAGCCCATATTCTCCATCCACTGGCGGACCATTGGAAGGTTCGCATAGGGGGAGTCTACTTTCGTGATAATGCCGATCAGCGGACGAAGGAGAAAGTTCCTGCTTCCGTCGCTGAACAGGTTAAACGGCTCGTTTGCTGCCTGCACAATCGCGATCACGTCTGCCTCGAAGGAAAAACATGCCAGACCGACACTGAAATGCTTGGATTCTGCATATTCTCCCGGGGAATCGATCGTATCATCATTTGAATTTGTATACTGGGTTTTGTGATAATGGAGTTCCTCACCCTTCAGTGCCTGGGTCAGAGAAGTCTTGCCTGCTTCACTTCGCCCCATCAAAAAAACTTTCTTCATTATTTATCCTGTCCTGTTTCAGCTTTTGTGAATCTCACATACGTTAAAGTTCAGCTCATCGCGGAAAAATCTGACGACTTCCTCGATCGCAGTCAGCACCTGTGATAAACCGCCGAGTATGATCAGCGCACCGCTGAACCTGTCCATAAAACCAACCTCAACATCAGCAGCCTTGACTGCAACATCTGTCGCAACTACGATCGCCTCCCATGGTGTGATACGGATGATGCCAATGGACTCTCCTGTATGATCCTCGCCCTCATGCACACCAATATGAAGTGCCAGATTCTGATACACCGATGGATCTGAAGGTGTAAAAACATGGGCAAAATCGATGGATTTACCAGGAACCCGTACACGTGTCATACGGAGTTTCTTTCCCTTCAGATGCTCATAATCATCATTAAACAGTTTCTCGAGAAGTTCTTCTCTCGTTATTCGTTCTTCCATGTCCTACGTCCTATCTCTTGGTGATCTTGCAGACTACGTATCCCAGAGTGTCACGGAAATAATCGACAACCTCTGTCATCGCGGACATAACGTCTGAAATCTCTCCTGTAATGATCATGGTTCCTGTAAAACGGTCTGCAAATCCAAGATAGACATTGCCGCTCTTGACTGCGATATCGGATGCGATGACTGCAGATTCTGACGGAGTCATGTTCATGATCCCGATCGCGGATGAACGGTAGTCCACCTGCGGGTTCAGTCCGAGTTTCTGATATATGATCGGAGCCGGGCCGCCCATTACATGTGCAAAGGTAATCTCCTTACCTGCTACAGTCTCCTGCACGATTCTGATCTGATCTCTATGTTCATCTGCCATTAATAGCTCCTCACTTTCACTATGTATATTAGTGCCAAATACTCTCTATCTAATATTACTAATTGTACTATTTTGTATACATAATGTCAAGGCGATTTTCCTTCAAGTCAGCAAAAAACAACTATTTTGCAAAAAGGAATCCACACAAAACAACATTTTGTTTTTTCTATCGGATTTAAAATGCACAAAAAAACAACTGCTCCGGATCTGCTCCAAAACAGTTGCTTTTTTGAATATAAATATAGTTTTCAATCCATGCTCTGGATCTTTTCTGATATCTTAAGAAGGGGCTCTGAGCCTCTTCCAAGGATACGCACAGCCGCATCGCCGCTTGCGATCCTTGTCACACCGCCTTCAATCTCCGGTGTTTCATCGAGGAGTTCTCTCACTTCACTCATCCAGGATTCTGATTTCTCAATGTTAAAAAACACCAGATTCAGAAGATGTGTAAATCCTTCGTACATCCCGGTTCCGCTCATTTCAAAGAGCTTCGGGTCATACCGGGTATTGTCAAGATAAATGAGATTCCCCTCTTCTCTGACTGCCACATGGTTATGGTAAAAACGATAGGCAAACGCCTCACCGCAGGCAGCTCTTCCACAGGAAAGGATCTCCTGGAACAGAAGCCGGGAAGTTTTTTCTTTCAGCTCGATCTCCAGATGATTCTCAAAGGCAGAATCTTTGAACGGGATGGTTGGAAGCGGTGCATATTTGAGGTACGCATCCGGCTCCACGACGATCCTGGTCTCCCGCCGCGCCATGCCCTCTTTCATTTTGTGGATCTTCTCATATGCCTGTGACAAATATTCCAGGCTGGTTCCCGGATTTACATGGATGTCAAATTTCTGCACATCCCCTTCCATGATGCCAGCCGATGCAGAAAGCACCATCACCTGCATAAAATCTTCCCGAAGATAAAATGGAAGCATCACCTTGAAAGGCGCTGTAAAAAACACATCACTCAGCACGGCTTTTCCATCTCTCAGTTCTGTTTCCAGTCTTACCTCTGATGTCTTTCCAAATTTATTTTCTGTCGTCACGCTTTAACATCCTTCCAGAAGTACATTTTTCTTGATCCAGTCGATCACGGCATCTGTGCCGTCCAGTCCGCGGATATTTGTAAAAAGGAACGGTCTCTCGCCGCGCATTTTCTTTGAGTCTCTTTCCATAACAGAAAGGTCCGCACCGACATACGGAGCCAGGTCGATCTTGTTGATGACGAGAAGATCTGACTTGGTGATTCCAGGTCCGCCTTTTCGCGGGATCTTGTCGCCCTCTGCCACATCAATGACGAAGATCGTCGCATCTACGAGTTCCGGGCTGAAAGTTGCGGAAAGGTTGTCACCGCCGCTCTCGATGAACAAAAGCTGAATATCAGGGAATTTTTCCATCATCTCTTCTACTGCTTCCAGGTTCATGGAAGCGTCTTCACGGATTGCGGTGTGCGGGCAGCCGCCGGTCTCTACGCCTGTGATCCTCTCGCGTGGAAGAACAGAGTTTTTGCTCAGGAATTCTGCATCTTCCTTTGTATAGATATCATTGGTGATAACACCAATGCTGTATTCAGAAGCCATCTGTCTTGTAAGACATTCGATCAGGGCAGTCTTGCCGGAACCAACCGGTCCTGCCACGCCAATTTTTACGTATGACATTGTTCCTCATCCTCTCATTATTTTCTCATAATCATTCAAAATCCTTATCGTGTAAGCACGAACGGCTTTTTGAACTTTTCTCCCTGGTATCAGGACATGTAAATCCTCGAATACAGTCCTTCATGCTGCATACACCGAAGGTCAAATCCCGGGCCGGAAAGTCCGAGCCATTCTTCCCCGAGCTCTTTCACTTCCCTGGTCAGTTTCTGGAGAAGCGGGTAGCACCCACTCAAAAGTTTCTGCCCGGAAGACTGGCTTAACGGAATCGTTTTTACACAGTTTGTGACCATTGCAGAGGTCTGCGCATACAGAAAATGTTCCAGTGCCTCTTCTCTGGTGATCCCTGCCGCCCCGCAGAAAACACCGTATGCCACTGCATGATGCACGCTTTTTCCTTTCCGTGCCTCTCTGTATTCCTCAAAAACACGGTTCTCGCGTGGAATCTCAAGCGCCGACAGAGTTTTGATAAAACGTGAACCCAGTTTCCGGCTTGCTTCTCTTGTTTCGCGCGGGATTTTTCCGGCTTCCATGATCTCTTCCAGACGGGAGATTGCCGTCAGATCTCCACTGACCGCGTACTCCCAGCCAAGTCTCACTGCCAGAAATTCATTATACAAAAAATTATATTCGAGCCGCTTGTGGATAAATTCTTCTGCACTGTCCTCATCATGAACAATTCCCTTCTGGATATAAGTTTCCAGCCCGTAGGAGTGGGAATATCCACCAATCGGAAACAGTGCATCATTTACCTGTAGCAGAAAAAATTTCGCTGTTCCTTCTGTCATAGACGTACCTCCTAGTGGGTATGGGAATGTACGGAAGCAGAAATCCTTCTGTCAAAATCCAGTTTGGATTCTTTTACCTCTGTGGAAACACCGTGGAGTTTGTCCAGCATTACCCGCATCGGTTCGTTATATGGTGTGATGAAAGTTCCCTCTTTCGCACCCCAGAACAGTGGTGCATGACGGTTTCCGATTTCGTAGCACACCTTTGCCACCATATGTGGATGATGTTCGTCGACAGTGACTACGATCACCTCGCAGGGAGGGATGTTTACCGCATACACGGTATCACCCTCCACTGCGAGAACATCATCCTGATTCAGCCCTCTGGTCAGCACAGAGTCATCCAGGCGGATGCCGAGTTCTGTGCCTCCCTGACTTGTTTTTCTGTGAAGTTTTTTGAATGCTTCATCCCAGTGGATGTCCACGTAATCCACCTTTTTTCCAGAGAACTCTCCGTCTGTCAGTTTTCCCAAAATTTTTTCACAAATCATTGTATGTTCCTCCTCGCGGAATTACCTTTTTACCACTTTCCGATCAGCATCAGCACGCCAGGGATCCAGGCGGTCACGATGCCCTCAAATACCTGCAGGGCCGGCACAAACTTGCCGAGTTTTTTGCCCATGATGTCCTCAACGAAGGATGTTCCCCAGAGGATCGCCCAGAGATACCAGATCGCAGCCCAGCGGATGTCCGGCTGGATACCAAGAGCTGTACTTCCGGTAAAACCTTCCAGTGTTCCAAATACCACTGCGTTGATCGCTACAAATGTGGAAAACCATGCGAACGGAATGCCGCTCAGTTTAAAAATATTGTTGACTGCCACAAATAAATAAGTGAAGCAGAACAGAAGTCCTGTTCCTGCTGCGTAATAATTTCCCTGCACAAGATTTACAAAGTTGATGAACAGAGAAAGTCCTCCGGTAAAAATATTCATCACTGCGAGGGATTTTCCATCTACTTTATAAAAGTTGCAGATACCGTTGTTGATCAGGACAATTCCTACAAATAATAAACAAACACCTAACATTTATGCCCTCCTCAGAAAGTCATCAGAACAGATTGTATAACTGTGTCAGCGGAAGTTTTTTCGCCGGTTTGGATGTGATGCTGACTCCGTCGGCTTTTACTTCGTATGTTTCCGGATCTACCGTGATCTCCGGTGTTTTGTCGTTAAATACCATGTCTTTCTTTCCGATGTTTCGGCAGTTTTCTACAGGCACGACAGTTTTTTCCAGACCGTATTTCTCTTTGACATTTTCTTCCATGGCTGCCTTGGATACGAAGGTCAGGCAGGAGGCATATTTTGCTTTTCCATGTGCTGCAAACATCGGCTGGTAGAATACCGGCTGTGTGGTCGGGATGGAAGCGTTGGCGTCACCCATCTTGGATGCGATGATCATACCGCCTTTGATAACCATATCCGGTTTTGCTCCGAAGAATGCCGGGTTCCAGAGAACGAGATCAGCAAATTTTCCTGGCTCCACAGATCCTACATACTTGGAAATACCGTGTGTGATTGCCGGGTTAATGGTGTATTTGGAAACATATCGTTTTACACGGAAGTTGTCGTTTCCGTGACCTTCATCTTCTGGAAGCGGTCCTCTCTCGCCTTTCATCTTGCTTGCTGTCTGCCAGGTACGGGTGATGACCTCACCGATACGTCCCATTGCCTGGGAATCGGAGCTCATCATGCTGAACACACCCATATCGTGAAGGACATCCTCTGCTGCGATCGTTTCCGGACGGATACGGGAATCTGCAAAAGCGACATCTTCCGGGATCTTTTTGTCCAGATGGTGGCATACCATCAGCATGTCCAGATGCTCATCCAGAGTATTTACAGTGAATGGCATGGTCGGGTTTGTGGAAGAAGGAAGGATGTTCGGGGTTGCTGCTGCTTTGATGATGTCCGGTGCATGTCCGCCGCCGGCACCTTCTGTATGGTATGTATGGATGGTTCTTCCTCCGATGGCATTGATGGTATCTTCTACGCATCCGCCTTCGTTCAGGGTATCTGTATGGATGGCAACCTGTACATCATATTCATCTGCCACATTCAGACAATGGTCGATGACTGCCGGAGTTGCCCCCCAGTCCTCATGGATCTTGAGACCCATCGCACCTGCTTTGACCTGCTCGATCAGAGGTTTCTCATCGGAGCAGTTTCCTTTTCCGAGGAAACCTAAGTTCATCGGATATTCCTCTGCTGCCTTGAGCATCATTTCCATGTTCCATGGTCCTGGTGTACAGGTCGTTGCGTTTGTTCCGTCTGCCGGGCCAGTTCCGCCGCCGATCATGGTTGTCACGCCGGAGTACAGCGCACAGTCGATCTGCTGCGGGCAGATGAAGTGGATATGCGTATCAATACCGCCTGCTGTCACGATCATTCCTTCGCCTGCAAGAGCCTCGGTGGAAGCACCTACGGTCATGCCCGGTGTCACACCGTCCATCACGCTTGGGTTTCCTGCTTTACCGATTCCTTTGATCTTGCCATCCTTGATTCCGATATCGGCTTTGATGATTCCTGTGCTGTCTACGATCAGGGCGTTTGTGATAACAAGATCCAGATCACCGTCTGCGCTTGTTGTCTTAACGGACTGTCCCATACCATCACGGATCGTCTTGCCGCCGCCGAATTTAATTTCATCACCATAAGTGGTGTAGTCTTTTTCTACCTCAATGATCAGATCTGTATCTGCCAGACGTACTTTATCTCCAGTTGTCGGGCCGTACATCATTGCATATTTTTCACCGGAAATTTTTACACTCATGAATCTGTTTCCTCCTTTTTTCTGTCAGAATCTACTTACTCTTTTGGCATGAAGCCTTTGGTGCGGGCGTTATTAAGAGCTGCTTCTTTGTTGACTTCTGAAATCTGCGCGCAGGTCAGGTCGTTCAGACCGAAGACTCTCTTTGTTCCGCCGATCGCGGTAAGCTGGACTTCTTTTTCTTCACCTGGTTCAAAGCGGACAGAAGTTCCGGAAGGGATGTCCAGATGAAAACCATATGCTTTTTCTCTGTCGAATTTAAGGTAACGGTTTACCTCAAAAAAATGGAAATGTGAGCCAACCTGGATCGGACGGTCGCCGGTGTTTGCCACTTTGACTGTGACGGTAGGTTTGCCCTCGTTTAATGTAATCTCTCTGTCCAATGGAATGATTTCGCCAATTTTCATAGTTGTCCTCCTTTACTGAATCGGATTGTGTACTGTTACAAGTTTGGTTCCATCTGGAAATGTTGCCTCTACCTGTACTTCATGTACCATGTCTGCGACACCGTCCATAACGTCGTCTTTTGTCAGCATTTTGGTACCGAGCTGCATCAGTTCGACTACTTCTTTGCCGTCTCTTGCAAGTTCAAGAAGTTCTGAGCTGATATAGGCAACTGCTTCCACATAATTCAGTTTCACGCCTCGTTCCTTCCGCTCTTTTGCCAGATTTCCTGCCATATGGAGCATAAGCTTTTCCTGTTCCTTTGGATTTAAACGCATTACATTTCCTCCTTTATGGGTATTTAGAAAATAAAAAAAGCAAACGAAAAAGTCTCCTAGACTTCTTCGTCTGCTTAGTTCCTCTCGGAATATGCGGTATTATAGCATTGATTTTTGTCGATTGTCAATACTATTTTTTATTGTTGGTCATACCACTTGCAGTTGTGATTATTACATATAGCCGTTGCAGGCTGATCATTTCTGATACATATCAGACTGGTCGCTGTCAAAGTAGTTGATCCTCATGGATGCTTTAACGTCATTCAGGGTCTCGGCTGCTTTGGCTTCCGCTACCCTGCTGCCTTCTCTGAGGATATCCATAACATCCGGGATGCGCTGCTCCCATTCTTTTCTTCTTGCACGGATCGGTGAAAGTTCTGCCTGCATAACGTTGTTCAGGAATTTCTTAACCTTGACATCGCCAAGACCGCCTCTGCGGTAGTGATCCTCGAGCTCTTCGAGGTTCTGGTATTCCGGCAGGAATTCCGGGAAATACTCATCCTTGCAGAATGCTTCCAGGTAGATGAATACCGGATTGCCCTCTACACGGCCTGGGTCCTGTACACGGAGATGATTCGGGTCTGTGAACATGGACATGATCTTTTTCTTGACATCTGCTTCTTCGTCAGAGAGGTAGATGCAGTTGCCAAGGGACTTGCTCATTTTGGCCTTGCCATCGATACCTGGCAGACGTAAGCATGCCTTGTTGGACGGCAGAACGATCTTAGGATCGGTCAAAGTCTCACCGTATACGGTATTGAATTTGTGCACGATCTCCTTGCACTGCTCGATCATCGGCATCTGGTCCTCGCCAACCGGCACATGTGTTGCACGGAAAGCAGTGATATCTGCTGCCTGGCTGATCGGATAACAGAAAAATCCAACCGGGATGCTTGCTTCGAAGTTACGCATCTGGATCTCGGATTTAACGGTAGGGTTACGCTGCACACGTGCAACAGTAACAAGGTTCATATAATAAAATGTCAGTTCTGTCAGTTCCGGTACCATAGACTGGATAAAGATCGTGGACTTCGCCGGGTCGATACCGCATGCGAGGTAATCCAGTGCAACCTGGATGATGTTCTGACGTACTTTCTCCGGATGCTCGGCGTTGTCTGTCAGTGCCTGTGCATCTGCGATCATGATATAAACTTCATCGTAATCACCGGAATTCTGGAGTTTGACACGCTCCTTCAGTGATCCTACATAATGTCCTACATGAAGTCTTCCGGTAGGACGGTCACCTGTTAAAATAACCTGTTTCATTTATTCTTCTTCTCCTCAGGGCACTTCTTCGAATCCTGCGGTGCCTCTTTTTCTATAGTTTCTGCCTTTTCTTCCGGCTGTCCTGCTTCTTCCTTTTCTAATTCTCTCAGTACTTCCTCGCAGCCTTCCTCCGGCGCTCTCTCGTCAAACGGAACAAAGCTTGCATGATGTCCCACATATTTGTATGCCGGACGGATGATCTTGCTTGCGTTGAGGATCTCTTCAAGACGATGCGCGCTCCATCCCGGGATACGTGCGATCGCGAAAATCGGCGTGAACAGCTCTTTCGGGATTCCAAGCATAGTATATACGAAACCGCTGTAAAAGTCTACGTTTGCGCAGACATTTTTGAAAAGTCTTCTCTGTTCCATGACCAGTCTTCCGGCAAGGCGTTCTACGAGTTCGTAGAGGGCAAATTCCTTCATCATGCCCTTCTCCATTGCGAGGTCTTTGGCGAAGCGTTTCAAGATGACTTCACGTGGGTCAGAAAGGGTATAAACGGCGTGTCCCATACCGTAGATCAGACCGCTGTGGTCGAAGACTTCTTTGTTGAGGATCTTGCGGAGATAGCTTTCCACTTCTTTCTCATCGGTCCAGTCTTTGACGTTTGCCTTGATATCCTCGAACATGTTCTGGACTTTGAGGTTTGCACCACCATGACGAGGTCCCTTGAGGGAACCGATGGATGCTGCAACGGAAGAATAGGTGTCTGTTCCTGATGAGGTAACTACGTGTGTGGTGAATGTAGAGTTGTTACCACCGCCGTGCTCTGCATGAAGGATCAGTGCGATGTCGAGAACCTTTGCTTCCAGTTCTGTGTATTTGCCGTCCGGACGGAGCATCAGAAGGATGTTTTCTGCGAGGGAAAGGTCCTTCTGTGGGTTGCGGATGAACAGGGTCTCATCTTTACGGAAATGTCTGTAGGAATGATAGGAATATACTGCGATCAGAGGCAGTTTCGCGATCATTTCGATACTCTGACGGAGAACGTTTTCTGCGGAGTTGTCCTCTGGTTTGGAGTCGTAGGTGTACAGAGTGAGGATGCATCTCTGCATTGCGTTCATGATATCGCCGTTGGAAGCTTTCATGACAACGTCACGGACAAAACGACCGGACAGGGTCTCGAAGTTTGCCATGATGTTTTTGAAAACTTCCATGTCCTTGTCGGATGGAAGTCTGCCGAACAGAAGGAGGTAAATGGTTTCCTCAAAACCGAATTTACGTCCTTTGAGGCCGTCTACGATATCGTTTACATTATATCCCTGATAGTACAGTCTGCCGTGTGCAGGGATCTTGCGCCCGTTGATCAGGTCGTAACCTGTAACATCGGAAATTTCGGTAAGTCCTGTCAGGACACCTTTACCTGCGGAGTCACGAAGACCTCTCTTTACATCGTATTCTACATAGAGATTTGGGTTGATCCGATGGCCATTCATCAGTTCTTCCCCAAGAAGCTCCATACTGTCTTTCAGAGTGCCCATCTCGTCAAGATTTAACATTTCATGATCTGCCATTTATTCTCTCTCCTTCATCTGTGTATTTCTTGTACTGGTATGATAATAAAAATTTTCTATTATTCAATGGTCTGTTATAATACATATTCGTGCTTTACCAGACTAAATTGTAATTTATTTTACACGAATGCATGCAAAAATACAATAGATAAATGGAGAAAACTTTCGTGGAGGAAAATTTTACAGTAAAAAATCATCCGTCAGTATGTGGGCCGCTATAAAATACTTCAATCCGCGGAATATATCTGGGTGTGATCATGTTGCAATACTGAAAAATCTCCTGCTGTACAGAATCCAGCGTATTTCGTGGAAGACCTTTGGGCGGGAGTATGGGAATCCCTTCTTCGGCCTGAATCCCTATGACAAGATAACCACCATTTACATTAGGAAAGTCATTCGCAAATGCACAGATCGTGTGGATAATATCGTTGGGGTTCCAGCATTCTTTAATCCTTCACCCCCGTATCTTCTCCTCCCACTCCTTCTCGCGGAAACCGGTCAGGACGAAGTCTTCGCCAATTACGAGGGGGCGTTTGACCAGCATGCCGTCGGTAGCGAGGAGTCTGAGCTGTTCGTCTTCGGTCATCTCTGGAAGCTTATCCTTGAGGTTCATCTGCTTGTAGAGCATGCCGCTGGTGTTGAAGAACTTCTTGAGCGGCAGTCCGCTTTTTCCGTACCATTCCTTTAATTCCTCGTAAGTAGGATTCTCATCCACGATCGCGCGTTCCTCAAAAAAGATTTTATGCTCCTCCAGCCATTTGAGGGCTTTCTGACAGGTGCTGCATTTTCGGTATACCAATACTAACATAATGATGTTCCTCCTCTTTATAGAGATATTAAGCCTCTTTTGTTCTATGATACCTTACCGCCACTGTACTGTCAACGAGCAGTTTTTGTAAGGTTTTGTCGAAAAACAGCTGATGTGAAATGGTTGTTTTTTGTAACTATTTTCTTCTGCCGGTCTGGTAATCTCGGTGAGAATCTGGTACAATATGTTGCAGTGAATTAACTTGTTTAGGAGGTCCCATCATGGGTTATGATAAACTTGAAAGAAATTTAATCGACATCATCAAAGAAGAGCAGGCGAAGCTTGGATTTTTTAGGGAGGATATCCGTCTGTACTATCCGCTTTCTTCTCTGAATCACTTCTTCGATGCTGCTGACACTGCTGATGAGATGCAGGCACGTCTTGAAGTGCTTCCTGCTTCTATTACAGACAAACTCGGAGACATTGAGGTTTCCCACAAGGGCGACCGCTTCTGTTTCCATATTCCACAGCAGGGCACTGTCTATGTGCATAATAACACTGCCGGAAATGAATTTATCAAGGAGCTTGTCAATCTGGTCGGCAGACATGGCTGTACCATGGATGAAATCCTGGATCTGTTCCATACTCATTCTGATAATGTCATTACAGAAGAAATGGACAACGGGGAATTCGACCGCCTGATCCGCTTTGGAGACAAACCAGACGACACTTATTACTATTGTTTCAAAGACGAAGGATGCCACATCATCTACCACCGCTTCCTTCCAGAAGACTACGCTGATTTCGATTTCTGATAAGGAGATTTTTTATGTGTACTGCTGCCACTTACAAAACCAGAGATTTTTATTTCGGAAGGACTCTCGATTATGAGTTTTCCTACGGCGACCAGATCACGATCGCGCCGCGGAATTACCCTTTTCATTTCCGTCATGCAGGAGTGATCGATACGCACTTTGCGATCATCGGCATGGCACATGTTGCTGAGAATTACCCGCTGTATTACGATGCCATCAACGAGAAAGGGCTCGGCATGGCAGGACTGAATTTCGTCGGAAACGCCGCCTATGCAGACGTAAAGCCAGGGCTTGACAACATTGCACAGTTTGAATTCATCCCGTGGATTCTCAGCCAGTGCGCTTCCGTCGCAGAAGTCCGCACACTTCTGGCCAGAATGAACCTGGTAAACACACCGTTCAGCAAACAGTTTCCACTGGCACAGCTCCACTGGATCATCTCCGACAAGGAGGAATCCATCACCGTGGAATCCATGTCCGACGGGCTTCATATCTACGACAATCCGGTGGGTGTCCTCACCAACAATCCACCATTTCCACAGCAGATGTTCCAGTTAAACAACTACATGCATCTGTCGCCGAAACAGCCTGCCAATACTTTTGCTGACGATCTGGCACTTTCCGCCTACAGCCGCGGCATGGGGGCACTCGGACTTCCGGGCGACCTTTCTTCTGCTTCCCGCTTTGTCCGAGTCGCCTTTACCAGAATGAACGCAAGATCCGGCGATTCCGAACTGGAAAGCGTCAGCCAGTTTTTCCATATCCTTGGCTCCGTTGACCAGCAGAGAGGCTGCTGTGAAGTTGCAGACGGCAAATATGAGCTCACACTCTACACATCCTGCTGCAATGCCACCAAGGGCATCTACTACTACACCACTTACGAAAATCATCAGATCACCGCAGTTGACATGAAACGGGAAAATCTGGACAGCCGGACACTTATCTGTTATCCTGTCATTCAGGGCGAAAAGATCCATTTTCAGAATTAATTGAACAGGAGGAACCATATGAATTTCGGAGGCTTATTTCAGTTAAAAAATTCCTGGGCTGCTTTTACCAGAAATCATCCCAAATTTCCTAAATTTCTTCAGACCGCAGGTGCTGCGATCACACCAGATACCATCATCGAGATCAAAGTGACCACACCGACCGGCAAAAAGATCGAAACCAATCTCAAAGTCAGACAGTCCGACATTGAACTTGTCAAAAACCTCGCCAACAGCGCGAAATAAAAAAAGTGAAAAGATATGGTCTACAGCCGTACCTTTTCACTTTTTTTATTTGCCACGCGAAACGCCCGTGGCGTCATATTATAACGTTCTTTAAATACCCGGTGAAAATAACTTCCATTCTCGTAGCCGACCGCCGCGATCACATCACTGATTGGCAGGTCCGTCTCACACATCAGCTCTGCCGCCTTGCTCAGACGCTTGCGCTGGAGCAGTTCTTTGAAGTTAAAACCGGTGTTTTTCCTGATCATCTTACTCAGTACATGCATCGGAAGATGAAGCTGTTCGCAGAGTTCTGTCAGGGTCGCCGTCCTGTACTGCTGCTCGATATAATCCAGTGTCGTCATGGAGATCATATTTTCATACTGGTTCGGAAGCCGCATTTCCGCATACTGCACCGATTCCAGAAGATATAGAAAGATAAGCCCCATCGTCGTCTGATTGATCCGATTCTGATCGCCCTTGCCTGTCACCAGTGAGTAGATCATATTTTCCAGAAGATTCTGGATCTGCAGCACTTCTGCCACCTTGAAATGAAGGTATTCGCCGCGCTCATCATCCTGCCGGAGCACATTTACCAGAAAATCCGCCAGCACATTGTTATTCCCCGCCATCGTATAAGCCACATCAAAAAACTCCGGAAGGATCATGAAATTGATCGCGATATCTTCTTCTCCCGCCGGCAGGATCTCATGCCTTGTAAACTGGTTCAGAAAAAGCAGTTCGCCCTGGCGGAGCACCACTTCCTTGCCGCCAATGATATTGGTAAGCTGTCCCTGACAGACATAAAGCACCTCGATAAAGTTATGGCGGTGCGACGGAAAATGCACGAACCGCGTATGTGTCCTGACCGCGATCAGCTTGCCCTCGCTGAGCATCTTGGCACTGTCCACGGTAAAATCCTTACCAGAGGTGTACAGCTCCTTATCTACCTCCGCGACTCCGTCCAGGATCCGCTGTTCTTCCTCTGTAATTTTTCTTAAATGGTCCAATAAAGCCTGCTGCATATGGTATCTTCCTGCTTTCTGATCGTTACTTTTGCTGTTCCCTGCTTTTTTATATTCTAACACGTAACTTATGACGATTGCAATATCTCCCGGCTCCCGTACAACGCAGACAGGGCGAAGCCTTACGGTCCCGCCCTGTCCTTTAAGGATTTATCATATTCAGAAAAACTTTAGCTTCTCCAAACGCGCTGATTAGTACAGTTTAGCGTAGTCAGCTACGTTGTCTGGTGTAAACTGAAGTGGCTCACCAAGAACGATTTCTGTTCCTTCGTCATCAGCTGTTGTGATTGTGTATTCACCCATATCGCCAGCTGTGAATGTTTCGTCAACTGCACCAGTAATGTCACCTTTTACAAGTGCCATTGTTGCATATGCGGAAAGTTTTCCAAGACCTTCCATATCCCACAGATAGAAGTATGGGCAGGAATGTGCATCGTCATCACCTGTGTACTCAACCATTTCGGACGGAAGTCCAAGACCTGTCAGTTTGCAGGAAGATTCGTTGTCCTGAAGGTATTTAGCTGCTGCAGCGATACCAACTGTTGTAGGTGCGCAGATAACTTTCAGATCTGGGTAGTTCTGAAGAAGAGCTGCTGTCTGGTCTGTAGATTTACCAGCACCGTTTTCACCCATAAGTGCGTGAACTTCGCCAGATTTTAACTGGAACTGTACATTGTTCAGTGCCTTAACGCCCGGGAAAATCTTTGTTATGCCTTTAAGTTCAAGAACATATTCAGACACGGCTCTTTCCTCCCTTTTCTGTGACATGCTCCCACCACTTAAATCTTTGATTTTGAAGTGGGGGCTTCTTGCTCAATG
>NZ_QTWS01000026.1:14857-59862 GCF_003461245.1 Blautia sp. AF19-10LB | reverse complement strand
ATTCTTTGCGCATTTACAGGTTTTCATATAATTTATTTGAAGTAGCACAATAGGTTAAGTTAGTATTAAATGAAACGAGGACGATTAGGTGGGAAAAATATTGCTGGTATCATTCGAGGGAGCTGAGGAAGATTTGGTAAATTCTGTTATTTCTGTGTTAGATTCCGGCAGAGAGAAATTTCTTTTTCAGGAAATACAATTTCAATCGAAAATATGGCATAAGGGTATAGCGATTGATTTGAAACGGAGAGAAGTCGTTCGTGATAATAGAAAAATAGAATTAACTTACACCGAGTTTGAAATCCTGCAGTTATTAGCACAAAATCCAGGAAGAGTATTTAGTAAAGAACAGATTTATGATATAGTCTGGAAAGAATCCTATTTTGGCGATTACAATATAGTAATGAGCCATATCAGTCATATTCGTGAGAAAATAGAAGATGATCCGGGTAACCCGGTATATATTCAAACCGTCTGGGGTGTAGGATACAAGTTCAATGAGAAGGCAGGCAGCGAGTAAATTCGCTGCCTTTCCTTTACAGGGATGGATTCAGATTTTGCTGAGTTTTAAGATAATATTGCTCTGCTGATACAACCAGTCTGTGAATTCTGTCGGACTGGTTGCTCCTGCCTTTACAGCTTTCTTACGCTGCAGAGCTTCTTTCTTAAAAAGGTCAAACGCATTTTTCATTTCTTCCAGGCGTTCAATCGGAAAATTAGCAGTTTTTTGGGACTTATTGATTTTATTACGCCAATTCTGGCATTCATTTTTATAAAGCAGATCATAGTTATTTTCTCTGGCTCGTTCATCAAACTCCCTTTTGTTTTGAAGTGCCTGTGCTTTACGGCACTTATCACTGCACAGTTCATAACGCTGGCTTTTTGCCAGAAAATATTTTACACAGACTTTGCACTGACGGAAACAAAGGCCCCAGTCATTCAGTCGATTCAAGTAATAAGTGATAAGCGGATAAAAAGAGCTATAGGCAGCTACGCATTCTGTTCTGCGCCTATTATCCGGAAACCAAAGTTCAAGTCGAGTGATTTCAGCAGGAGTGTTGCGGAAATAAAGACTGCCAGTATGAAAACGTTCTGGTTTTCCGGTATCAGAATTAAAATTCATGACATTTTCTGTTTGGAATGCCTGAGTCAAAATTTGGATTTTTTCTATAAAACGATCACAGGCAGTATTACGGTCACGATATTCCCCTGTAACAAGATATTCATTCCAAATACGGAATGTAGCATACATTCTCACCGGATCACCGGTGAGATATTTTTTTGCCAGAAAATCACCAGCAGTCTGTTCCAGTGCAGGCTGTTTCCAACGGTTAGTGTGCAATGCATCACGTAGGGGAGCAAGTCCATATATATTCCAGTTCTTTTCTTTATCATATTCAAAATCTATCAGAAAACGTCCTAGAGGACGTGTTATATCATATATGACATCGTTATCTTTATTTCCGTCCAGTCGAAAACGGATTTGCTGTTCCGTTCCGATTAAAATTCGCTCCTTCATTTTGTCTCTATCCAATGCCAGAACGAAGAGGATGTGGTCGTAGCAAGGTTCTTGCCTTATAAATTGATAAGCCATTTCTATTTGCTCCTGTTTTGTATGGTAATTTTAAAAAATATAATATTAGTTACATTTATGGTATCGCGAAAGTATTGAAAAGTCAAGATGAGATTGATAAGATACGATTGAATGGTAATTTCGTACTATGCAGTGTACTTTGACAACTTTATGACCGTCTAACCTGAGATAAACCGCCATGACCTTCGATAAAAGAAGTGAGCGCATCCGAATGGATGACGTGTTGTATGCCTTGACAGCAGTATGACTCAGGAAACAGGAAAGAGAAAACGGCAATGAGAAGCTAAAAAAATGAGATCAAAAATGGAGGAACAACATGAGTGAAAATAAGAGATTAAACAATTATGATGAACTGCCTCTTGTACTGGATGTGGCTGATATTCAGCGGATTATGGGGATTTCCAGAGTAACGGCTTATGAACTGGTTCATACACCCGGTTTTCCGGCATTTCGAAGCGGCAGATTAATTAAGGTTAGTAAAATTGCTTTTTTCGAATGGATGGCAAAGGGGAATGGAAGGGTGCCGGAGAATAGTAACTAAATCTGGAGCAGAGCGGAGAGCGAAGTCTTTTGTGCAGGTTAAGGGCGGCAGCCATTGCCCAGTGAGTTGATGCGTGCGTCTACTCGTACTGGGTATTACCTGACGCAAATTCACGCAGGTTTGCAGCTTCGCTGCCTTATTTAATTTGGAAAAACGTGAAAAAGGAGGGCAAGAAAATTATTGAAAGCAACAAGACACAATGGACGCTCCGGGAAAAATGGCACTTATAATCCCAGGCATAATGATCGCCGTTTCGACTTGGAAAACAGTGAACATATTGATGCTGGAAGAGTCAGAGAAAATATTTACTGGGACTGTTACCGTGGCTATACCACAATGCAGAACAGGGAAGAAGATTCTCAGGATATCAGTTTTGAGAAAATTGAATGTACTTTTTATCAGGAACATTATGGAAAATATATAGAAGCGCAGAATGAAAGAAATGCAAGAACCCGTCATACAGAGCGTAACCGATCTGTGGAAGATTTACTAAAGAACAATAAAACCTGTCCAGAGGAAACTATTTTTCAAATAGGAACAGTAGAAGAATCTGTTTCCTATGAAATATTACTTGCGGTCGTACAGGACTTTACAAAGCAGTTCACAAATCGGTTCGGTTCTCATGTCCATATTCTGGACTGGGCACTGCATTTGGACGAAGGAACGCCGCACATTCATGAACGTCATGTTTTTGATTGTGAGAATAAGTACGGGGAAATCTGTCCCCAGCAGGAAAAAGCACTGGAAGAATTAGGGATTGCACTTCCAAAACCGGATAAACCTAAAGGCCGCAATAATAATCGAAAGCAGACTTTTGATGCTATTTGCCGGACAATGCTTTTTGATATAACTCGAAAATACGGGTTGCATCTGGAAGAAGAACCGTCTTATGGAGGGCGAGATTATCTTGAAAAGCAGGATTATATCCTGTTTAAGCAAAAGGAACAGATGAAAAACCAGACAGAAATACTGGATACACTTACTTTGAAAATTGAAGAAGTAGAAGCTTTGATCGATGAAGTTTCAGATATTGCTTACGACAAAGCTGTGGAGGTTGTGACGGATGAGGTCAGAGTGGAAACCCATAAAGAAGACATTCGTCTGGTAGAACAGTCAAAGGCGTGGGTGCTTTCCCCTGAGCGCAAGGCTTCCCAAAAAGAAAGAACTTATGCTGTAAGTCGATTGGACGGAGTAATTACCAAAATTACAAAAGCTATGCAGACAGCAGTTAAAACAATCCAGACCACGCTGATAAAACCGGAAGTCAAAAAGGTGAATACCGAACAGATTAAGAAAAAAGCCAGAAGTTCCATTCTGGATAGGCTGGCAAAAGCAAAAATTACTGCGGAACAGGAGAACCGAGAGCGATGGGAACACGAAGGAAGAACTAAATTGGGAAGGAACGATATGGAGTTGTGATGTAAAGAAAAGAGGAAAAGGATGAATATATTTGAAGCAGTTAAACAGTCTGTGACTACCCGGCAGGCTGCAGAAAGCTATGGAATACGGGTAAACAAGAATGGAATGGCGGTCTGTCCATTTCACCGTGACAAGAATCCAAGCATGAAAGTGGACAGGCGTTTTCATTGTTTCGGATGTCAGGCAGATGGGGATGTGATTGATTTTACGGCACACTTGTACAATTTAAAACCAAAAGAGGCGGCAGAGAAATTGGCAAGAGATTTTTCTATACATTATGAGAACATGGGGCACAGCCCGCCACAGAGAAAACAAATCAAACGACAGCTAACACAGGAACAGAGGTATCTGCAGGCAGAAAATAGATATTTCCGTGCACTGGCAGATTACCTGCATTTGTTGAAACAGTGGAAAGAAGAGTGTGCTCCGAAACAGGTGGAAGATGTCTGGCATCCGCTGTTTATGGAGGCATTGGAAAAAATATCAGAAACAGAGTACCTGTTGGATACATTATTATCAGGCACATTAGAAGAACGAGTTGCCGTAGTGGTGGCTCATGGGAAGGAGGTGACAGCGATTGAACAGAGAATTTCAGACTTTATCACCACAGACACGACAGGAATTGTGCGAAGTAATGGATATAATGGAAACGGAGTTGACAGTAGAGGAAATCAGAGAACAACTGGAAATGACACAGAAGGGTGCTGTGAAAAACAATCGGCATAACTGTAAGCTAATTTTAGAACATGATCCTCTGTTAAAAGATGTATTCCGGCACAATATTTTGACTGAGCAGACAGACATTGTAAAACCCGTGTGGTGGGAACGGATAAGCCCGGCATTCACAGATATGGATTTGAACTATATTATGCTTTATTTGGAAGAGACTTACGGTCTGACGATGGATAAGATTGTGCAGAAAAGTATTGTCCATCAGGCAGATCGGAACAAATATCACCCTGTCCGGGATTATTTGAACAGTCTGCAATGGGATGGGCAGGAACGTATCCGCTATGTGCTGCATCATTTTCTTGGTGCACCTGTGGATGAGTTGACCTATGAAAGTATGAAAATGTTTTTGCTGGGAGCTATTGCCCGTGCGTTCCGCCCCGGAATTAAGTTTGAATATATGCTCTGTCTGGTCGGGGGTCAGGGCGTGGGAAAATCTACATTTTTTCGTTTCATGGCAGTAAAGGATGACTGGTTCACTGATGACATCGGCAAACTGGATTCGGAAAAAGTTTATTGTCAGCTTCGTGGTCATTGGATGATTGAAATGTCTGAAATGGTCGCAACGGCACGCTCTAAGAGTATTGAGGAAACAAAGAGCTTTCTGAGCAGGCAGAAAGAGACTTATCGGGATTCTTATGCAGTATATGCTCTTGATCGTCCGAGGCAATGTGTATTTGGAGGAACATCCAATATTAAGCGATTCCTGCCGTTTGACCGTACCGGAAATCGAAGATTCGTTCCGGTTCAGACGAACCGGGCAGAGATGGAGGTTCATATCCTCGAAAATGAGAAGGAATCCAGACAGTATATTGATCAGGTGTGGGCGGAAGCAATGATGTTGTACCGTAATGGAAATTTTAAACTGGCGTTTTCAAAGGAAACAGAAACACAGCTTGATAAACTGCGGCAGGAGTTCATGGCGGATGATACGGAAGCCGGAATGATACAGGCATGGCTGGATGAACATGAAGACAGAAAAGTCTGTTCATTGATGCTTTTTAAAGAGGCACTGGACAATCCTTATGTAAAGCCGAAGAAGGCGGAGACAGACCGCATCTGTGAAATCATGAATACAAGCATTGTGGGTTGGAAACAGGGGACGATGACAAGATTCAAGGATTACGGTACACAGCGTTCGTGGGTATGTGTAAACGAAAACTGTAAACGAGACGCAAAAGACTTAAAAAATGAAAATGACTGGCATCCGATTACTGAGAAGGAAGCCCGGCAGGTGGAGTTACCTTTCCAGTAAAATGCCAGTCAGGTTTACGGTAGTTGGCGTGTTGTTTACACTTTTTTCTATGGATATTGCTTTGACTTGTAGAATTTGTAAACAGTAAACAGATATATAAGAGTAATTTGGTATTGAGGAAAGAAAACTGAAAAAACAAAAAGAATTAGATTTTTTGGAGTTTGTTTACAGCGGTGGTTTACAACAGGGATGCCCCTTTGACCGGCATCTATTTAAGTTGAACAGGAATGGCATTTGGCAGGACTATTTCAAAAAACATTTTCATAGTTATGGACAAAGACATACGGGAGGAGGTGGAAATTCCGCTATGAAAAAGAGAAAACTTAATTATCGATTCCATAATCCAAACACTGCGGAAGTAACCGCCGACTATCTGTTAAAGATATTGATTGAAGCAAATGCAAGTAAGGTGGAACAGGCAATACAAGAAGCAGCGGATGAGCTTCCCAATGAACCAAAACATGATGGAGGGTGTCCTGCGTAGCGCGTGGGATGCCTTTTATTTTTTTGCTATTGCTTGTGTTCTGTCTGAAAATCAGTTAAAATTAGTTCTAGAAAGTCATAGATTAGTCATAGAATTTAGTCATAGAAAATTTTGAAAGGCGGAAGAATATGATATATACGGATAGCCAATTAAAAGAAAAGATTGTTCGCATGATAGAATCTTTTGAAAATGAAGTTGTAGAATTTAAAGAAGCACGCACAAATTATTCGTTTAATGACATTGGTAAATATTTTTCTGCACTTAGCAATGAAGCAAATCTTCGGGGATTACAGGAGGCGTGGCTGATTTTCGGAATTTCGGATGATAAACGATATGTAGGAACGGAATTTCGGAAACAGGGAAGTCTGCAAAGTTTGAAAAAGGAAATCGTAAATGGAACCAATGAACGATTGACATTTCTGGAGATATACGAACTGACAATGGAAAAATGTCGAGTGATAGCATTTCAAATTCCTCCAGCTATTAGGGGGATTCCGACAACATGGCAAGGGGCAGCGTATGCCAGAGAGCATGAATCTATATCACCGCTTCCGATGAATAAAGTAGATCTACTTAGAAGTCAAATAGGAATGGATTGGTCAAAAGAAATTGTAGAAGATGCAACGATAGAAGACTTGGATGAAGAAGCGATTAAAAGAGCAAGAGAACTTTTCTCAAAACGTCAGAGTGATCGAAAAAAAGCACAGGAAGTTTTAAAGAAACTGTCTGATATTGAGGTTTTAAATAAAGCTGGTATTACAATAAAAGGAAAAATCACCAGAACGGCATTATTGTTATTAGGAAAAAGTGAGGCTAAATATTTCTTTGATGGCTTTATTCCTAGAATTACCTGGACACTTTATAATGCAGATAATTCGGTAAAAGCTTATGAACATTTTGATATACCGATGTTAATGGCAGTGGATAAGGTATATTCCAGGATCAGAAATGTAAAGTATCGTTATATTGCCGGACAGCAGACTTTGTTTCCGGATGAAGTAGATCAATATGAACCAGAGCTGATCAAAGAGATTATTAATAACTGTATTGCTCATCAGGACTATCGCTTGCGTGGAAAAATCAACGTAGAGGAATTTGAGGACAGACTGGTATTTATCAATGAGGGGGCTTTTATACCAGAAACTATTGAACAAGCACTGGAACCGGGATATAAACCACCGTATTATCGAAATGTGTTTTTGTGTAACGCAATGGTAAATCTGTATATGATTGATACAAATTCAATGGGAATACCAATGATGTATCAGATACAGCGTGATAAATGCTTCCCATTGCCGACATATGATTTGAACACAATTAATAGAGTTACAGTGACTGTGTACGGAAAGATATTGGATAAGAATTATACTCAGCTTTTATATTCCAATGAAGATTTAGATATGAGAACTGTATTTTTGTTGGATAAAGTTCAGAAACAGGAAGTAGTTTCTAAAGAAAGCTTTAAGGATTTGAAGAAAAAAGGTCTTGTGGAAGGACGTTATCCTAATGTTTTTGTATCTTTCAAGGTGGCAGATATTGTCGGACAGAAAGCTGCTTATGTTCGAAATAAAGGGTTAGATGATGATATTTGCAAGCAGTTAATTATAAAAGCACTTCAGTCAATGGGAGAAGCCAGCAAAAGAGATTTAATGGAAGTACTGGAAAAAGCATTGCCAGAAGTACTTAGCGATGAACAGAAATCGAAGAAGGTTTCTAATTTGTTACAGGCAATGAAAAAGGATGGAATTGTTGTTACAACAGGAACTAATAGGTATGCAAAGTGGTACTTGATAAAAAATGATTGATTTACAAAAATGCGAGGGGGATGAAAAATGAAATATATTACACAAGATTGGACATCTACTAAGGATGGATATTTATTTTTTGTTCAAAGACTACAAGAAATGTTGTTTCATTATTCAGATGATATTGTTAAAGCGCCTGTTCATAATACACAAACATTATTAGAAGAATATGTTGATACTGAAAAAGATGTGGTGAAAGGGAGTATTAAGCAATATCAATTAGATATAATTGCAAAAGAGATTAAGTCGAGTTTAATGACAGACGTTATTGTTCGAGAGTTGTATAAATATGAAGTTATTGAAGAGATGGCAAAATTTTTAGATAAAGATCAAAGAACAGCGGTACATTATATATTCAATAAGATACCAAAGAAAAAGTACTATGAAATATGTTGTAAATACTTGAAAGAAAATTTGTCGGAATCAAACCGTAAAACAGAAATTGAAAAAGGACTTCGTGCTTGGCTTGCTTTTTTGCTATGGCATGGATATTCATCGGAATATATATATAGATTCCTGAGAAATATATTTGAGGAAAGTATAAATGATCCAGAAAAAAAAGCACAGATTTTTTTGAATAGGTTTGATTTTGAAATTGGTAAATACAAAGTGTACTTTGTTTTTTATGAAAAATTAAAGCCATATCAAAAGTTGTTAAATGAAAGATTGCATATTTCGTTTGAAGATGATGGTTGCTTTAAACAGATTAAAAGAAAGCAAAAGTCCTTTATAGGGGTTATGGAAACAAAGGCATATGATAATTATTCAGCAATGAAACGAGCGTATTCTGCATTAGAAATTTTTTTGAGATATTTAGAAGTTTTTTTGAATGATAATATCAGTGTAATAGGTAAAAACGGATTGGTAATTCGACAAGATACCCAAGAGGGAATAATTCTTCCCGTAAAAGCGTTTGGGTATAAAAGTATCAAGCCTGAGCCACGAGAAAATTTTAAAACTGAAATAGATACAATTGTTTTGGGATGCCAAGAAAAAGGAAAGGAAACTTATTCTCAGCTTAATAAGATTGTTGATTTGCATAATGCGGCATTAAATCAACAAGACTTAAATGATGCATTTCTTAATTTGTGGTCAGCGTTGGAGGTTGCAAGTGTTACAGATAGTTCAAAATCCAAAATTGAAAGCGTTACTGATAATATAGTTTCCATTCTACAAAATGACTATTTCGAATGCATATTTTCTAATATACTTGACGATTTGAAAAATAATTTAGGTAATCGAAAAGTAAGTTTGTTGCTTAAAGATATAACAGAATTCGATAAAGAGATTTGTAAAATCGCAGGCTTTATATTTCTTGAAAAATATGAGAAATATCGAGAAGATTATTTTGCGAATGAGCTTAAGTATTATCCCAATATACGTTATAAAATATATAACTTATATGAACAAAGAGAAAATCGCGAAAAATTATGGCATCTTTCCGAAAAGTATTGTCAAAGAATTGAATGGCATCTTTATCGCTTATATAGGCTTAGAAATGCTATTGTTCATGCAGGGGAAAGCCATAAACGAATACAAATGTTAGGAGAACATTTGCATATCTATGTGGATCGTGTAATTCTTGAGTTGATGGTTAAATTAGCAAAAGATAAATGCCTTGGGACGATACAAGATGTTTTTACAGATACATATTTGTTATTGAATAAAAAGAAAAAAAATTTAAAAGAACCAGGTAATGTTGATGAACAATCCATTATGCTATTGTTAGAAAATTTTTTTATCGAAGAGTAATGCATATAAGGAATATTCTGAAGAAAGGGTATTCCTTATTTTGCTATTTACAATTACATTTTAGATGGTACAATAAAGTTGTAACAGAACGACTTAAATATAACAGAAAGGTATTAGATATGAATATAGCTGCTTATTGTCGTGTCTCCACTGATAAAGCTGATCAGCTCAACAGTCTGGAAGCTCAAAAGCAATTTTTCTCTGAGTACACCCAGCGTACTGGTGACAACTTAGTTAGATTATATGCAGATGAGGGTATTTCAGGCACGAAAATAAAAAATCGAAAAGAATTTTTACGCATGATGGCTGATGCTGAACATGGACTATTTGATATGGTAGTAGTAAAGGACATCTCTCGCTTTGCCAGAAATACTGTAGACCTTCTGCAGAATGTCCGCAAACTGAAAGCATTAGGAATCGAGACACAGTTTTTGACGGCCAACATGACCAGCATGGGAAACAGTGAATTTGTTCTGACAATCTTCGGTGCATTGGCGCAGGAAGAAAGTGCCAATACTTCAAAGCGTGTGAAATTCGGCAAGAAAATGAATGCTGAAAAAGGACGAGTTCCGAATATTGTGTACGGATATGATAAAACCATTGGAGATTACTTTAATTTGGCAATCAACGAGGAAGAAGCAGCTGTTATCAGGCAGATTTATAAATGGTATATCGAAGAAGGATATGGTGCCGCCAAGATTGCAAACATGCTGAATGCGAAAGGCATCCGAACAAAGCGTAATTGTCAGTGGAGCCAGAATGCGACGTGCCGGATTTTAACGAATGAACTTTATACCGGAAAAATTATCAATGGAAAGCAGGAAGTAACTGACTTCCTGACCGGACAGAGAACGGAAAAAGATGAAACGGAGTGGATGGTAACAGAACGTCCGGAACTGCGGATTATTGAGCCGGAAATGTATGAAAAGGCACAGGAGATTTTGGAGTGCAGAAGCAAGACTTTTAAATTAACAAAGGAACGGCAGAGCAATAAGTATTTGTTTTCTACTCTGATTAAATGTAAGGAATGTGGCTGGTCATTTCGACGAACTGTTCGTACTTATAAGAATACTTATATTCGCTGGGTATGTTCCGGTCATAATGGACGTGGGGCGGATAGCTGCCCGAATGCTCAGACAGTGGACGAGGAAGAGTTGATTGAAGTTCTGTCCGAATACTTTTCCGAGCTGCTGAAAGCAAAGAAAAATGTAATTCGTCACGTAACAGGCGAATTCCAGAGGGTTTACAAAGCCAAGGATGAGAACCTGAATTACGAAAAGGAATTGAACGCACAGCTTCACAAGCTTCAAAAAATGCGTCAGAAATACATGGATATGTACACCGATGACCTCATTACACGTGAGGAACTGAATGAAAAAATCGGCGGCACAAAACAGGAAATCGAGCGTCTGGAGAATGAGTTGAAAATGGTTGCTTATCACCTGACAAAAGGTGAACAACTGGAAACAATCTTGAATCGCACGTTTAAAGAGATTGAAGATATTTCCGATGTTCACCAGATGACCAATGCACAGCTTAAACGGATTATCCAGAAAATTGAAGTAGACAAGGATGGTAACGTAGATATTTACTTACGAATCTTCGGTGATTTAGGCTTAGATGAAACCGTTCTAATTAGTGACAACCAAACACAAAGACTGTGCAGAACGTCTCAGAATGATCAATCCATCCCTGGCAATGGAAGTGAGGAAGGTCCTCGATGTAAACAAGCAGGAGCGTCATATCCGTGGGGGACTTGCTACGAAGGAAAAGTATCTGCATATGGTGAGATAATGTTGCGTATATAGAAATATTTGTACTAAATATAAGCGTGGTTTATATTTTTATACTATAATGCACCATAAAATAACAAAAGTGCAAAAAAGCATTGGCAGGAAGGTACACTTATGATGTTTCATGAAGAACTGAGAAAGAGCCTGGACGAAATGAACTGTACACAGAAAGAACTTGCTGAGGCGGGAAATCTGCCGGCCAGTACGGTAAATCGCTATGTTTCAGGAAAAAGAGTTCCGGAGCAGAGAAGTGAACAGTTAGAAAAAATACTCGATGGGTTGCAGATTTTAAGTAACAGAAAAAAATATACTGGATTTTCCAGAGAAAACTTTTATAAGATACTTGAGAAGCAGCTGGAAATAACTTCATTTGACTATGAGAGATTTCGCAAAAATCTGAATATGCTGATCGATACGCTTGAGATCAAAGTCAGCAAGATGACAAAGGAGCTGTATTACGAACCTTCCTATATTCAGAGAATCAAGAGCGGACAGAGGCGACCGGCAGATCCGGAGGATTTTGCAGGAAAGGTCGCGGCATATATTCTGGAACATCATATTGCGGACCGTACAGGGATCCGGCAGTTACTGGGAGTTGAGAAGGATAAGATCAGAAACGATGAAGAAGCTGTAAAAGCACTGGAGGAATGGCTGTGCACCGGAGAAGATCCACTGGTTGATCCGACAGATATATTTTTACGAAAAATAGATGAGTTTGATCTGAATGAATGCCTGCATAAGATTGATAAATCGGGAGAGTCCTATGTGACCCTCCCTTTTACGACACGAAAAATATATTATGGAAAAGAAGGAATGATGAAGGCAGAAATGAATTTTATCAGGCTGACGCTGGCTTCGGAATCTATGGAGCCGTCAATTCATTACAGCGATATGCCTGTTGAAAATATCTTCGGAAATCCGGAATTTTGTAATCGATGGATCGAGGGGCTTATGCTTCTGCAGAAAAAAGGTTTGAAACTGGTAGTTATCCATAATATGAGCAGATCGCTCCATGAACTTCTTCTTGGGATGGAAAAATGGATTCCGGTTTATATGGCGGGACAGATGGAGTCTTATTGTCTTTATCAGAGCCGGAGAAATAATTTTTGTAACGGGATCAGAGTTTCAGGTGCAGTTGCGCTGCGCGAAGGTGCGGTCAGGGGCTTCGATGAAGACAGCAAATACTATGTGACAGAAAAGAAAGAGGAAGTGGCTTATTACAATAAACAGATCCGAAATCTGATCTCAAGGGCAAATGTCCTGATGAAAGTGTACAGAGAAGAAAATAAACAGGAATTTTCCAGGTTTCTGCTGGAAGATCAGAAGGAGCAGGGAAAACGGAGAAATATCCTTCCGTCACTGCCCTTATACACAATGTCAGAAGCGACTTTAGATGAGATCATTTCCGAAAACTATTTTTCTTCTGAATTTATAAGAGAGCTGAAGTATTATTATCTGAACCAGAAAACAAGGGTGGAAGATATTTTGAAACACAGTGAAATGGAAAATGAAGTTGCCGTGCAGGAGGAGACGAATATTCAATTCTGTTTTATCCCGCTGGCAGGTATCTTTGGCGGTCAGGAATTATGGTATTCTGCAGATTTATACAAAAAACATCTTGAAGAAACGAGAAATTTTGCTGCCAGCCATACAAATTATATTCTGATCGAAAATTCTGCACCAAAATTCAGAAATCTTCAGGTATCCATTATGGATGAAAATTGGATTATGCTTTCCAAAACAAAAAATCCAACGATCCACTTTGTGATCCAGGAACCAAAACTCTGTAAAACTGTGTGGAAAATGATAGAGAAACGAAAGGCAAAAGAGAGTAGAGAATAAGACAAAAGCAGCTGGATCACAGCTGCTTTAATACGTTAAGTAAACGTGTATTATCTTCTGGCATCATGATGCAGAAGCGGATGAATTCTCCGTCAAGGCACTGGAAAGAAGCACAGTCACGGATCATGAGCCCTTCTTTGATGCAGGCTTCGAAGGCATCGGAAGAAGTAAGTCCCGGTTTCTGGATCTTGAGCAGGATAAAGTTTGCATACGCAGGATAAACTTTGTATGTTGGGAGTTCTTTCAGTTCTTTGTAAAGTTTGTCCCTTTCAGAAAGAATCAGATTTCTGGTCTTCTGGATATACTCCTGATCTTTGAACATTAATTCTCCGGCATAGGCACCAAGACTGTTGAGGGACCATGGTGTCTGTTTCTCTCTCATTTTGGCGAGAAAATCCATATTTCCGGTGACACCGTAGCCAAGACGCATTCCCGGTGCGGCATAGAATTTGGAAACGCCACGCAGAACCATGAGATTCGTAAATTCCTGTGTAAGCGGAACTGCGGTGATCTCATTGATATCCGGTGCAAATTCTACATAAGTTTCATCGATCATCACGAAAATATTATGCTTAGCACAGAAAGCGATCAGTTTACGGAGTTCATTCTGGGTAATCGCAGAGGAAGTCGGGTTGTTAGGATTACAGAGAATAAGGAAATCGTAACCATTTTCGAGCGTCTTGCAGAGATCATCAATATCCAGGCAAAAATCCCGTTCTTCCTGAAGATGATAATATTCCTGTGTGCTTCCGGAGAAAGAAAGTTCACGGGAGTATTCGGAATAAGTTGGTCCCAGGATCAGGGTATGCTTCGGAGCTCTTTCCTGGATCAACAGAGAGATCAGCTCGCTGGATCCATTTCCCGGGAGGATAAAGTCAGCCGGAATATTGCAGTATTCAGAAATTGTATTTCGAAGAGAAGTATAATTTCGATCCGGATAGGAAGAAAAAAGGTCAATATTTGAAGCCAGTGCATCCCTGACTTTGGATGAGAGTCCAAGCGGATTGACATTGGCACCGAATTTTACGATATCTTCTTTATTTAAATGATAGTACTCACATATTTTTTCTATGTCACTTCCATGAAAAACTATCTTTGTAGTCATAGCTGTACACTTCCTCGTATTTTTTTAGTCTTTTACTATCATAAAGCATTCCGGATCTATCTGCAAGTAGATAAACTTGCTTTTCAGGCGTATTTTGCATATAATAGTAGTCAGTTTTGCAGATAAACAGTTGGGGGGAAGAGAAATGCGATTACAAAAAGTACAGGATGCATTGGAAAAAAAGAATATCAAATATGAATACACAGAAGAAGACGGATGCGGAAGCCTTGATTTTATGTTCCGCGGCCTGAAATTCCATGTGTGGGAATATCATGATGGAGTCTGGGGAGCAGAGACCAATATTTATGAGGCTGGAAGAAGCCAGGATATTGAAGGAGATTATGAAGCGGAGATTTCAGCGGAGATCCTTTCCTGGCCGGATATGATCAGCAATTAACAGACAGGAGTCGGAAAACTATGAAACTAATAAATATCGCAGATGAGGGAGCGGGATACAAAGCACAGCTTTATGAATTGTATGACAATGCATTTCCGGAGCAGGAAAAAAAGCCGCTGCATGTAATGGAGCAGCTTGTCAATGACGGCAAAATGGAAATGCTTGCGATGGTGGATGAAGATGAGTTTGTAGGACTTGCCATCAATATGATCAGCGGGGATCGTGTGCTTCTGGATTACTATGCGATAGCACCGGAGAAGCGGAGCTGTGGCTATGGAAGTAAGGGGCTGGAAGTCCTTCTTGCGCATTTTGAGAACCAGAAATATATCTTTGAGATCGAGACACAGGATGAGAAAGCGGAAAATGCAGAGGATCGTAGACGGAGAAAAGCTTTTTACCTGAGAAATGGTCTGAAAGAGACCGGGCTGTCTGCGAATGTATATCATACAGATTTTGAAATCCTCACACCGGATGGGGAACTGTCTTTTCAGGAGTATGTGGATTTTCTGAGAGAAGTTCTGGATGAAGAGTATGTGCAGATGCTGCGTCCTACTCTGATTTCTGAGAGATAAAATAAACAAGGAACAAGGGGAGAGTTATGGGAGAACACATTGTTTTAGTCTATCTGGTTGTATGCTTTTTTGTATTTCTGGCAGGTTTTGTGGATTCGATCGCAGGCGGAGGCGGGCTGATTTCACTTCCGGCCTATATGATCGTAGGTCTGCCGGCGCATACAGCGATCGCAACAAATAAGATCAGCAGCAGTATGGGAACAGCAGTATCATCTTTTTATTATCTGCGTCAGGGATTTATGAAATGGAAGATCTGTGCACCATCCATTGTAGCGGCCTTTATAGGATCTGCACTTGGGGCAAGGATCACACTGATGATTGATGAGAAAGTACTGAAGATCGCCATGCTGATCGTGCTGCCGATCATTCTTTTTTATGTGCTTCGAAGCAAAGCACTACAGGAAAATCCAGATTACGAAGTGGTAGATAAAGTAACTCCGAATCTGATCATGAAATGTATCGTTATCGCATTTGCAGTTGGAATTTATGACGGAATCTATGGACCGGGAACAGGCACATTCCTGATGCTGCTTTTTACAGCTTTTTGTCATCTTTCTCTGCATGATGCGGCAGGGACAACAAAAGCGATCAACCTGACTACAAACATTTCGGCACTTGCAGTATTTCTGTTCAACGGGGCTGCGTATATTCCGCTGGGACTTGCAGCAGGGTGCTGTAATATGATAGGAAATTATCTGGGAAGCCATTGCTTTACAAGTAATGGAAGCAAGATCGTTAAGCCGATCATCGTGGTTGTGATCGTGATCTTTTTCATAAAAGTATTAACAGAATTGATAGGATAAGAAGAAAGACCGGGGCGTTAATAGCCCTGGTCTTTTATAAATTCATAAGTTCGTCTGCGATTGTTGTGGTCGTGATAAGCGAGATATTTCTTTCGCATTTCTGCGTATGCAGTCTTTTCTTTAAAACCATTTTCATAGTATTCGTGAATCTTCGGAAGCAGTTCCTCTCTGGTAAGGCAGCGTTCGCCGAAGAGATCTTTTTCCATGTCGATATAGCTTCCATTTGTTTCATTGTATTTGTCCAGATCAAACTGATAAAAAAGTATCGGTTTGCCAAGATAATAAACATCCCACGATACACTGGAATAATCGGTGATCAGCATGGAACATTTCATAATAAGTTGGTTCAGCGGAACACTGCCAAATGGGATCAGCCTTATCAGCGGATCATCTGCATGAAAAGCAGAGATGTACTCCCGGAGTTTCGGATGGATATAAAAGATCAGTTCGGTATGCGTCTGATGCAGAAATTCCCGGAGTTTCGGATCATTCAGAAGGGCAGCATATTCTCTGTAATAACTGCTCTGCCGGAAGGTTTCATCACTCTGGTCTTCCAGCCAGCTTCGCCATGTTGGCATAACAAGGATGGAAGGATGCGAAAGATCTGATCTGTCTTTCAGAACATCCCAGCGGCTGAGACCGGTCACAGGGATCTGTTCTGGTCTGTATCCGAAGTCCTGCTCGATGATCGCTTTTTCCATTTCGGAAGAAGCTGTGAAATAAGTCATGGAACTTGTGCCGCTGGCTCCAAAAAGATTCTCTACCCGCTTCAATGCCAGAACACCGTGCTGGAGAAAATAAATATCATGTTTGTTGATCTCCCGGGAGATAAGGTTTGGCATCGGTTTCCACGCAAAGGCATGAAGCCGGCTGTCAGAAGCAATATACAGCCGGGCTGTCATGAGGTACAGAAGATGGCAGAAACTCAGGAATGGAATGACATTGGAACGATACTTCCGTGTGGCCTTCCATTGTGGGGAAGATTTGTCCAATATAAAGAAAATGTTTTTCTTTTCTTCTGCTGGAAGATGTTTCATACAATACTGGAAAAAATAAAAACCATTGTCCTGAGCAGAAATACAGTATTTTTCATAGATCAGCCAGATATGCCGTTTCTTAAAGAGTGGGTTCATCAGTTTGCCAAGACCAAAAGCGGCGAGTTCTTTAAAATGAAAAAGAGGACTGTCGTATGACCGCAGTGGACGGCTCCGCAGGATAAAACGATGCCCGGTACTCCCCATCGGGAAAAACAGACATGTGTCTTTTTTTACAGAGTAGCTGCCGAGAATAAGCTGCATGCGAAGACGGCTGCCAATAACAGGCATCCAGGAGTCTGGACAGTCGTCTGAATACAGCCGCAGGTTCCAGTCGTTTTCACCAGGTTCCAGAACAGAGACATCGATCTGAAAGATCAGGTTCTGTGGATTTCTGGAAACACAGCGGAGCTGATGCCGGAAATTTTGTGAAGAATTCTGATAAAAAAGTTCTGCCTGAATCTTCATATCCGGTCTGGGGAGCTGTATTGTGAGATAAAGCTGTGATCTTTTTATTTTTATATGGGTTACATGTAATGAATGTTCCATGAAAAACTTCCTGTCCTTGTGATGTTTTTATTATAGTTACAGAAATTATACAGAACGGAGGAAAGATTTGCAATGGGTTTTGTCCGGTGGAATTGTGATATTCCTTTGATTGACAATCGATAAGAACCTGAGATAGAATGAAACAATACACAGTGATAACAAAAATTTATGAGGAAACGTAAATGGAGAGAAAATTTAAATTTACCAAAGCAGATACGGCTGCGGTGAAAGGAATTGCGATTATATTTTTGATTCTTTATCATGGCTTTTCAATAAAAAGCCGGCTGTATGGGTATCCGGTAAGCTTCTGGCCGCTGTCGGAGGCAAAGGCAATGGCAGTCTGCCGTGTGATGGTTCAGTGCGTTGGAATTTTTGCATTCCTGTCAGTGTATGGTCTTACTCTGTCGATGAAAGCCCAGTATCATGAATATGAGTTTACAGGACATGAGGCAACATTGTTTGTTCTGAAACGGTATGTGAAACTTGTGCTTTCTTTTACCCTGCCATTTCTGTTCTGCATGGGGGTAACTTACCTGACACATACATCCCGCTACAGTGATGGATTTCCGATTAATCTGATCAATGCCGGAATGGATTTCCTCGGGTTGGGACATCTCTTTGGGACGCAGATGCAGATCAATACCTGGTGGTATTTGAGCCTTGAGATTCTGCTGATCTTTTTTATGCCTTTTCTGGTCAGATTTTATAAGCGGTACGGGTGGCTGATGGTCTTCATGTTCCTGCTCATCGGAAGCTTTATGCTGGAAAAGCATGTGCATCTTACAAAGTATTTACTTGTAGCTCCGCTGGCAGTCTGCTTTGCAGATCAGAATGTTTTGGAAAGGCTCAGAGAATTTCATATTGTAAAAAACGCAGTATTAAATAAACTGCTGAAATTTATTTTGAGCACAGGTGCATTGTATGTCCTCTGCAAAATGTTTAATACGCAGTGGGGAATTGATCATTTTGAATTTGCACTCAACGGTGTGATTCCGGTGCTGATCGTTTACTGGTCTTATGAGTTTGTGATCGGAATTCCGGGGATTCGCCAGATTCTGCAGTTTATAGGAAAACATTCTGCAAATATTTTTTATATCCATACATTTATAAGAGCAGTATGGCTGAGAGATCCTACCTATTCTCTTGGACATGCGGCAGTGATATGGCTGTTTATTCTGGTTGTGAGTCTCGCACTTTCTATTTTGCTTGGCGTTGTGCAGAAAATCATACGATTTGATAAATTTTCTGCATGGATCAGTAACAGCATCATAAGCTGGGCAGATCGTACTTTATAAAACAGATAAAAAACGCAGTACCGAATCTGAAATAAATCAGGTTCCGGTTACTGCGTTTGCTATTTTAATGGAATCTTTTTTTGATTTCCTCGCAGATATGTCTGCTGTGTTCGTGATCCTTAAACTGGAGATATTCTCCGCGCATTTTTTCGTATTCCGGTTTTAAGTGGAAGTCATTTTGTACGGTTTCTTCCAGATAGTCAAGAAGCTGTTCCTGAGTTGCTGCCCTGTCGCCAAAAAGTTCTGTTTCCATATCAATATAACTTCCATGTGCTTCGTTGTATTTCTCAATATCAAACTGATAAAACAGACTTGGTTTATCCTGATAAAGAATATCCCAACATACACTGGAATAATCCGTGATAAGCATACGGCAGCGCATCAGCATTTCATTTACGGCAACTTCACCAAAAGAGATCAGATGGATCCGTTTACTGATTGATTTGAAGGTATCTGCATATTCCTGAAATTTTGCATGCAGATAGAAGTTGACTTCAAGATCATATTTTTCCAGAATCTGATTCAGACGTTCAGAATTCAGGAGCCCCATATAATGGCGGAAATAATCACTTTCTTCGAAATCTTTATCCGGTACGGAATCCAGCCAGTTTCTCCAGGTTGGCATGATCAGAATTTCACGTTTGCCCTGGGATTTATCTTTGAGTACATCCCATCGTGGAAGTCCGGTGTTGATGACTTCGTCAGGTTCATATTCAAAATTCTCAACAATTGTCTGTTTTTCCTTGTTGGTGGATACGACGAAGAGATCGCAGCCACCCTTTTTGCCTTTGCCGTAGAAGTTATCAACACGTTTCAGAGCGATAACTCCATGCTGGAGGAAGACAAAAGGAATTTTTTTGATATAACGGTTAAAAATACTGTGGCGGGACTGCATGGCATAGGTATGGTATCTGGAATCGGAGCTGACGATAAGATCTGCCGCGAGCAGATAAACCATGTGCCGGATGGACATAAAATCCAGAATCCGATTCTTATAAGGTTCCACTTTGGAACGGTCCGGAGAATCCTTATCTATGATATAGTAGATTTTTTTATTAAGGAAAGCTTCCTCGTCCTGTTCCATGCAGTGTTTGAAAAAGTAATAACCATTGTCCTGTGCCATGGAAGAAAATTTCTCGCATACCAGGCAGATGTGCTTCCGTTTCCAGTAAGGTCTGGCGACACGATAAAGGAAAACGGAGAGGAATTCCTTGAAGATGATATCCATGCCGTCATATTTTTCTCTCTGACGGTTTACAAATGCGAGAGTCTGTTTACTTGTATAATATGGATAAAAGTAAAAATTTTCGTCTGTCTTGTAGGCAACATTGGAAAGGAATTTTTGCTGCATTCGCTGCAGAGCGGTCATAAAAATCGGAATTCTGGAAACATCTCCGGTATCTGCATTTCGAACCAGAACAAAAATATCCCAGTACAGGCTCTTCCATTCAATAGAGCGAAGGTTCAGGGAAACGGTTATTCGCTGAAGATTTCCGTTGGATTTTATGCTTTTGGTGGTGAAATCATAAGTTACGGCATCTTCGGCAAGCTTGCTTCGGAAAAAAAGTCCGGTTTTTATATATTTGTGCCTGCTTTTTTCAAGGTCGAAAGATATCCGGAGAACTCCATGGCTCATCTTAAGACTGTGGTAGGCACAGGTCAGAAGATTTTCCATAAAATATGTCCGGCTGCATAAATCTATAATAAGAAGATTATCTAATCTGGCAGTAAATATACCGATATATTCTGCAGGCTCAGAAGAAGTATCTTCCGGGAAATAAATATCTTTGGCAAAAATGTGATATTTCTTATTAAAATTATTATCCGGACGGAGAGCATATAAGGTATGGCTGTTATCAGAAGCCACACAGCTTAAAGTGAGAATAAACTCCGAATGTCGTTTGAACTGGAAATATTCCTGAAAAGGCAGCAGGTCCAACTGGAATGTACAGAGATCAATCTGCGTAAAAGGAATGGAAATATCTTCTTTTGTCTTAGGATTCCGTGCAAGGAAACGATAAGAAGAAAAAGCTCCGGCAGAAAAGTCTGCGAATTTCAAAGTCACTTTCGTAGAGGAAAGAGCTGAAATATAAACAGAGAGGTTTCCGTTGATCCAGGAAAAGGATGAATCAGATGTATGTGATTTGATTTTCATAATTCCTCCAATATAATCTGTGGTTAAAGTTTTATAAGTAACATAATTATAACATAATATTAATAAAATTTAAACATTTTTCGACTGACAAAATATTTTGCTATTTTGCTAAAAAAATACTTGACATATAAAAAAGAATATGCTATTCTATCACAGAACGCTGCCGAAGACAGTAGGTGCCGTAAGGCATAAGGATCACAACGCCTACCGAGGACTTAGTATTCTATATGAGATTACATGAGACCTTACTGTCGTTATGCAGTAAGGCTTTTTTTATGACGCGGCGGTATAAATCTATAAGGAGGTGTACCATTTATGGCAAAAGTAGAACTGAAACAACCAATCGTAGAAGAAATCGCAAACAGCATTAAAGACGCACAGGCAGTAGTACTTGTTAACTACAGTGGTCTTACAGTTGAACAGGATACAATTCTGCGTAAAGAGTTAAGAGAAGCTGGTGTTCAGTACAAAGTTTACAAAAACACAATGATGAAACGTGCATTCGCAGGTACTGATTGTGAAGAACTTAGCCAGCATCTGGAAGGAACTAATGCTATTGCAATTTCTGCAACAGATGCTACAGCACCGGCAAGAATCCTTGCTAAATACGCAAAGCAGTTCCCAGCTCTTGAGCTGATCGCTGGTGTAGTTGAAGGAAACTACAACGATCAGGCTGGAATCCAGGCTCTGTCCCAGGTTCCGTCCAGAGAAGAACTTCTTGGAAAACTTCTTGGAAGCATCCAGTCTCCTATCACAAACTTCGCTCGTGTGCTTAATCAGATCGCTGAGGCACAGGGTGGCGCTGATACAGAGGCAGCAGCAGAATAATCCTAAAATAATAATAAAATATAATAAATGGAGGAAATTAAAATGGCAAAATTAACAACAGAAGAATTTATTGCAGCAATCAAAGAATTATCTGTATTAGAATTAAATGATCTCGTAAAAGCTTGCGAAGAAGAGTTCGGTGTATCCGCAGCAGCAGGTGTTGTAGTTGCAGCAGCTGGAGCAGGCGCTGAAGCAGCAGAAGAGAAAGATGAGTTCGACGTAGAACTTACAGAAGTTGGACCGAACAAAGTTAAAGTTATCAAAGTTGTTCGTGAAGTTACCGGTCTTGGACTGAAAGAAGCTAAAGCAGTAGTTGACGGTGCTCCGAAGGTTGTTAAAGAAGGCGCATCCAAAGCTGAAGCTGAAGACATCAAAACAAAACTTGAAGCAGAAGGCGCTAAGATCACTCTTAAATAATTCTGTTAAAGAAATAAGTGATGCGGGGACACCTGATGGTGTCCCTAAATTTTTGTGTAAAAAATTAAAAAAGTTGTTGACAGCTTGATTTTGCTATGCTATAGTGAAGAATGCTATATTATGGCAAGATATGCCTGTTTATCTCAAACCGTAAACAGGGTCGTGTTGTAAAATAAATAAAAAAAACAGGGGTGAAACGTCAATGGAAAAAAACAGAATTCGTTCTGTAAAAACTGGAAAAAGCATGCGCATGAGCTACCAGAGACAAAAAGAAGTTCTGGAAATGCCGAATTTGATTGAAGTCCAGAAAGATTCCTATAAGTGGTTTCTCGATGAGGGCCTCAAAGAAGTGTTTGATGATATTTCTCCGATCGCGGATTATGGCGGAAAGTTCAGCCTGGAATTCATCGATTTCACGTATGACGCAAAAGATGCAAAATATAACATTGAGCAGTGCAAAGAACGTGATGTAACTTACGCGGCACCTTTGAAGGTTCGCGTGCGACTGATAAATAAAGAAACAGAGGAAATCAACGAACACGAGATCTTTATGGGAGATCTTCCGTTAATGACAGAAACAGGTACTTTTGTTATTAATGGTGCAGAGCGTGTTATTGTCAGCCAGCTGGTGCGTTCCCCTGGTATTTATTATGCAATTGCACATGATAAAATTGGTAAGAGATTATTTTCCAGCACCGTCATCCCGAACAGAGGAGCATGGCTGGAATACGAAACTGATTCCAACGATATCTTCTATGTACGTGTGGACAGAACCCGTAAGGTTCCGATCACTGTGCTGATTCGTGCCCTTGGTGTCGGCACCAATGCAGAAATTGTTGACTTATTTGGTGAAGAGCCGAAGATCCTCGCAAGTTTTGGCAAGGATACTTCTACAAACTACCAGGAAGGTCTTCTGGAACTTTACAAGAAGATCCGTCCAGGTGAGCCGCTGGCAGTAGAGAGCGCAGAGAGCCTTATCATGGCAATGTTCTTCGACCCGAGAAGATATGATCTTGCCAAGGTCGGACGTTATAAATTTAATAAGAAACTTCATTTCAATAAACGTATCGCAGGCCACAAGCTGGCAGAAGCTGTTGTAGATCCATCTACAGGAGAGATTCTGGCAGAGGAAGGTACTAACGTTACAATTGAACTTGCAGATCAGATCCAGAACGCTGCTGTTCCATATGTATGGATCCAGGGCGAGGAGCGCAAGATCAAAGTCCTTTCCAATATGATGGTAGATCTTACATCATATGTAGATCTTGACTGCAATCCAAAGGAACTGGGTGTTACAGAATTAGTATATTACCCTGTCCTTGAGAAAATTCTGGAAGAAAATGATAACCTTGAGGATATCAAGGCTGCAATCGTCAGAGATATCCATGATCTTATTCCGAAGCATATCACAAAAGAAGACATTTTTGCTTCTATCAACTACAATATGCATCTGGAATATGGCATTGGTAATGACGATGATATCGACCATCTGGGTAACCGTCGTATCCGTTCTGTTGGAGAACTTCTTCAGAACCAGTACCGCATTGGTCTCTCCAGACTGGAAAGAGTTGTACGTGAGCGTATGACAACTCAGGACACAGAGAGCGTTTCTCCGCAGTCCCTGATCAATATCAAACCTGTAACAGCAGCAGTTAAGGAGTTCTTTGGTTCTTCACAGCTGTCACAGTTCATGGATCAGAACAACCCTCTTGGTGAGCTGACTCATAAGAGACGTCTTTCCGCACTGGGACCTGGCGGTCTGTCACGAGACAGAGCCGGATTCGAGGTTCGAGATGTCCACTACTCTCACTATGGACGTATGTGCCCGATCGAGACTCCTGAGGGTCCTAACATCGGTCTGATCAACTCTCTTGCATCCTATGCAAAAATCAATGAGTATGGTTTCATTGAGGCACCATACCGCAGAATTGACAAGTCTGATCCGGCTAACCCAGTCGTAACAGATGAAGTTGTTTATATGACAGCAGATGAGGAAGATAATTACCATGTAGCACAGGCGAATGAACCTCTCGATGAAGAAGGTCATTTCATGCACAAGAACGTATCCGGTCGTTTCCGTGAAGAGACACAGGAATACGAGAAACACATGTTTGACTACATGGACGTATCTCCTAAGATGGTATTCTCTGTCGCTACTGCACTGATCCCGTTCCTGCAGAACGACGATGCTAACCGTGCGCTGATGGGATCAAACATGCAGCGTCAGGCCGTTCCGCTTCTTACAACAGAAGCTCCTGTTGTTGGAACTGGTATGGAGACCAAGACTGCTGTTGACTCCGGTGTTTGTGTTGTAGCCAAGAAGTCCGGTACTGTTCTTCGTTCTACTTCTACAGATATCAGCATCAAGAATGATGATGGAACAAAAGATGATTATCATCTTACCAAATTCCTTCGTAGTAACCAGAGTAACTGCTATAACCAGAAACCGATCGTGTTCCAGGGCGAGCATGTAGAGGCTGGACAGGTTATCGCTGATGGTCCGTCTACCGCAAACGGCGAGCTGGCTCTTGGTAAGAACCCGCTGATCGGATTCATGACCTGGGAAGGTTACAACTACGAGGATGCCGTTCTGTTAAGCGAAAGACTTGTACAGAACGATGTATATACTTCTATTCATATGGAGGAATATGAAGCAGAAGCCCGTGATACCAAACTTGGACCGGAAGAGATCACAAGAGATGTTCCGGGTGTTGGCGATGATGCACTCAAGGATCTGGATGAGCGTGGTATCATCCGTATCGGTGCAGAGGTTCGTGCCGGTGATATCCTCGTTGGTAAAGTTACTCCTAAGGGAGAGACAGAACTGACAGCAGAAGAGCGTCTTCTTCGTGCAATCTTTGGTGAGAAAGCAAGAGAAGTTCGTGATACTTCCCTTAAGGTTCCTCACGGAGAATATGGTATTGTTGTAGATGCCAAAGTATTTACAAGAGAGAACGGCGATGAGCTGTCTCCTGGAGTAAATCAGTCTGTTCGTATTTATATCGCTCAGAAACGTAAGATTTCTGTTGGCGATAAGATGGCTGGTCGTCATGGTAACAAGGGTGTCGTTTCCCGTGTACTTCCAGTTGAAGATATGCCATTCCTTCCAAATGGCCGTCCGCTTGACATCGTGCTGAACCCTCTGGGTGTACCTTCCCGTATGAATATCGGACAGGTCCTGGAGATCCACTTAAGTCTTGCAGCCAAGGCACTTGGATTCAATGTTTCCACACCTGTATTCGATGGTGCGAGCGAGGTTGATATCCAGGATACACTGGAACTGGCAAATGATTATGTAAATATTGAAGATTTTGAAGAATTCCGTGCAAAATATCAGGATGTACTTGCTCCTGACGTTATGGAATATCTTGATGAGCACAAAGACCACAGAGAACTGTGGAAAGGTGTTCCGATTTCCAGAGATGGTAAAGTTCAGCTTCGTGACGGACGTACCGGTGAGTACTTCGATGGACGTGTAACTATCGGTCACATGCATTACCTGAAACTGCATCATCTGGTAGATGATAAGATCCATGCACGTTCAACTGGTCCATACTCCCTCGTAACACAGCAGCCTCTGGGTGGTAAAGCTCAGTTCGGTGGACAGCGTTTCGGAGAGATGGAGGTTTGGGCTCTGGAGGCATATGGTGCTTCCTACACACTGCAGGAGATCCTGACAGTGAAGTCCGACGATGTTGTAGGACGTGTTAAGACCTATGAAGCGATCATCAAGGGTGACAATATCCCTGAGCCGGGTATTCCGGAATCCTTCAAGGTACTTCTCAAAGAACTTCAGTCTCTGGGTCTTGATGTCAAAGTACTCAAAGATGACAATACAGAAGTACACCTTCTGGAAACAGTAGATTATGGTGATACAGATCTTCGTTCCGTAATCGAAGGTGACAGCAGACATCACAGAGAAGAAGAGTCCTTCGGCAAACATGGTTATACCAAACAGGAATTTGAAGGCGAAGAACTCGTAGATGTAGAAGAAGAGGATGAGGGCGAAGAGGATTTCCTGGACTTCGACGATTCCTATGATGATGATGACGACAAGTAAGAAAGGGGAAAGAATACATGGCAGAATCAACAACTACCAATGAAACATATCAGCCAATGACTTTCGATGCCATCAAGATTGGACTGGCGTCCCCTGAGAAGATCAGAGAATGGTCCAGAGGTGAGGTAACAAAACCGGAGACCATCAACTATCGTACTCTGAAACCAGAGAAGGACGGTCTTTTCTGTGAAAGAATTTTCGGACCAAGCAAGGACTGGGAGTGCCACTGCGGTAAATACAAAAAAATCCGCTATAAAGGTGTTGTCTGCGACCGATGCGGCGTAGAAGTAACCAAATCTTCTGTACGAAGAGAGCGTATGGGACATATCGAGCTTGCAGCTCCGGTATCCCATATCTGGTACTTCAAGGGAATCCCATCCCGTATGGGACTTATCCTTGACCTGTCTCCGAGAACATTGGAAAAAGTTTTATACTTTGCAAACTATATTGTACTGGATCCGGCTGACTCCGGACTTCAGTACAAACAGGTTCTCACTGAGAAAGAATATCAGGATGCCCGTGAAGCATACGGATACAATTTCCGTGTTGGAATGGGTGCAGAATCTATTATGGAACTTCTCAAAGCGATCGATCTTGAGAAAGATGCTGAGGAACTCAAGACAGAACTGGTAGATGCAACTGGACAGAAACGTGCCAGAATCATCAAGAGACTGGAAGTTGTAGAATCTTTCCGTGAATCCGGAAACCGTCCGGAGTGGATGATCATGACTGCAATCCCGGTTATCCCGCCAGATCTTCGTCCTATGGTACAGCTCGATGGTGGACGTTTTGCAACATCTGACCTGAATGATCTGTACAGAAGAATCATCAACCGTAACAACCGTCTGAAACGTCTTCTGGAACTGGGAGCACCGGATATCATTGTTCGTAATGAGAAACGTATGCTTCAGGAAGCAGTAGACGCGCTGATCGACAATGGTCGTCGTGGCCGTCCGGTAACAGGACCTGGAAACAGAGCTCTCAAATCCCTTTCTGACATGCTGAAAGGTAAATCCGGACGTTTCCGTCAGAACCTTCTTGGTAAACGAGTTGACTATTCCGGACGTTCTGTTATCGTCGTTGGGCCTGAACTGAAGATCTATCAGTGTGGTCTTCCGAAAGAAATGGCAATCGAGCTTTTCAAACCTTTCGTTATGAAAGAGCTTGTTGCAAACGGAACTTCCCACAACATCAAGAATGCCAAGAAAATGGTAGAGAAACTTCAGCCGGAAGTATGGGATGTACTGGAAGATGTTATCAAAGAACATCCTGTTATGCTGAACCGTGCACCTACACTGCATCGTCTGGGTATCCAGGCATTTGAGCCGATCCTTGTAGAAGGTAAAGCTATCAAACTTCATCCGCTCGTTTGTACCGCGTTCAACGCCGACTTCGATGGTGACCAGATGGCTGTTCATCTTCCGCTTTCCCAGGAAGCTCAGGCAGAGTGCCGTTTCCTTCTGCTTTCACCAAACAACCTTCTGAAACCTTCAGATGGTGGTCCGGTAGCCGTTCCTTCACAGGATATGGTCCTTGGTATCTACTATCTGACACAGGAGAGACCAGGAAATCCGGGCGAAGGCAAATACTTCAAGAGCGTAAACGAAGCAATCCTTGCTTACGAAAATAAAGTTATCACATTACAGTCCAGAATCCATGTACGCTGCACAAGAAAACTGGCAGATGGAAGAGAGCTGACAGGAACTGTAGAGTCCACACTTGGACGTTTCCTGTTCAACGAAATTCTTCCGCAGGACCTTGGATATGTAGACAGAAGCATTCCGGGTAATGAACTTCTTCTTGAGGTTGATTTCCTGGTAGGTAAGAAACAGCTGAAACAGATCCTTGAGAAAGTCATCAACACTCACGGAGCTACCAAGACCGCAGAGGTTCTCGACTCCATCAAGGCTATGGGTTACAAATATTCTACCCGTGCAGCTATGACAGTATCCATTTCTGATATGACTGTGCCGCCTCAGAAACCTGAGATGATCCAGAACGCACAGAATATCGTTGACAAGATCACAAAGAACTACAAACGTGGTCTTATTACAGAAGAAGAGCGTTACAAAGAAGTTGTTGAGACATGGAAGAAGACTGACGATGAGCTTACCAAAGCCCTTCTGAACGGTCTTGATAAATACAACAACATCTTCATGATGGCTGACTCCGGTGCCCGTGGTTCCGATAAGCAGATCAAACAGCTTGCCGGTATGCGTGGTCTGATGGCCGATACAACTGGTCACACTATCGAGCTTCCTATCAAGTCAAACTTCCGTGAAGGTCTTGAAGTACTGGAATACTTCATGTCCGCGCATGGAGCTCGTAAAGGTATGTCCGATACCGCTCTTCGTACAGCCGACTCTGGTTACCTGACCAGACGAATGGTTGACGTATCTCAGGAACTTATCGTTCGTGAAACAGACTGCTGTGAAAACAGACCGGAGATCTCTGGTATGTATGTCAAAGGCTTCATGGATGGCAAGGAAGAGATCGAGAACCTTCAGGAACGTATCACAGGACGTTTCTCCTGCGAGACCATCACAAACAAAGATGGTGAAGTTCTTGTTAAAGCAAACCATATGATCACACCAAGACGTGCAGCACGTATCATGAGTGAGGGTGTAAACGCTAACGGTGGTCCGATCGAAGAAGTTAAGATCCGTACGATCCTGACCTGTAAGTGCAAGGTTGGTGTCTGCGCTAAATGTTACGGTGCAAATATGGCAACTGGTGAAGCTGTTCAGGTTGGAGAATCTGTTGGTATCATCGCAGCACAGTCTATCGGTGAGCCTGGTACACAGCTTACCATGCGTACATTCCATAGTGGTGGTGTAGCCGGTGGAGATATCACACAGGGTCTTCCTCGAGTTGAGGAGCTTTTTGAGGCAAGAAAACCTAAGGGTCTTGCTATCATCACAGAAATCCCTGGTGTTGCAGTTATCAACGATACCAAGAAAAAACGTGAGATCATTGTTACCAATCCGGAAGACGGCGACTCCAAGACTTACCTGATCCCTTATGGATCCCGTATCAAGATCACAGACGGACAGGTACTTGAAGCTGGTGATGAGCTGACAGAAGGTAGTGTAAACCCACACGATATCTTGAGAATCAAGGGTGTTCGTGCTGTTCAGGATTACATGCTCCGTGAGGTTCAGCGAGTATACCGTCTCCAGGGTGTAGAAATCAGTGATAAGCATATCGAGGTTCTGGTCCGCCAGATGCTGAAGAAGATCCGTATCGAAGAAAACGGAGATACAGAATTCCTTCCGGGAACACTTGTTGATGTTCTTGAATTCGAAGAAGTTAACGAAAAACTTGAAAAAGAAGGCAAGACACCGGCAGAAGGAAAACAGGTTATGCTTGGTATTACCAAGGCCTCCCTGGCAACAGATTCCTTCCTGTCAGCAGCGTCCTTCCAGGAAACAACCAAAGTCCTGACAGAAGCTGCTATCAAGGGTAAAGTTGACCACCTGGTAGGTTTGAAAGAGAATGTTATCATTGGTAAGCTGATCCCGGCCGGAACTGGTCTGAAACGTTACAGAGACATTCAGCTTGATACAGGAATGCCGGAGGAAACACCTGTGGCAGAAGAAGAGCCTGTAGATGAACTTCCAGAGGATGATGAAATGCTGACAATGGAAGAAGAATCCGCAGAGGATGTTTCTGATGATGCAGAGGATGAGATCCTTCTGGACGATGAGGATATCGATACAACAGAAGAATAAATGAACTACAGAAGAAGTTCCAGATTTATGATCAAAGTAAATCTGGGGCTTCTTTTTTTCTTTTTGCAGGAAAAGTATAAAGATTGTGTGAAAAAAGATGGAAGAAAAGCGAAAACTACAGACAGACGCGGGTGGACATGCTATACTAAGAGCACTTCCTGATGGAAGTTTCAAAGATACAGAGTTTTAAAGACATAGAGTTACTTAGTGTTTTTTATATAGATATAGGATTTAGAATAAAATAGAAGTTATGTAACTGTGAGGCTATTGAACAGTTACGAATTACATTCAAATAAATATAGATCATATTACGAGAGGAGAGGAGGGAGGATAGATGGACAAACAACTTCCGGTTTCTGTATGGCCGGAATGGAAGATCGTGGAGAAGATCGGTGAAGGATCCTTCGGTAAGGTCTATAAGGCAAAACGTACAGAGCAGGGCAAGACCTTTTATTCTGCGATCAAAGTTATTACGATTCCCTCGAATGCCGGAGAATTGAGCAGTATTCGTTCGGAAAACCCGGATGAACAATCGGTAAAGGAATATTTTCACAGCCTGGTAGAAGAATGTATCCAGGAAGTGAATACGATGGAGTATTTTCGAGGCAATTCTCATGTAGTCTCTGTTGAGGATTATAAAGTAGTGGAATATCTGGACGATATTGGATGGGATATTTACATCCGAATGGAATATCTGACCAGCTTTCTTGATTATTGTGCCGGACGCGCACTTTCAGAAGATGATGTGATACATTTAGGAATCGATTTGTGTAAAGCACTGGAATACTGCCAGTGCCAGAATATCATTCACAGAGACATTAAACCTGAGAATATTTTTGTTTCCAGATTTGGGGAGTTCAAACTGGGAGATTTTGGCATTGCCCGGGAACTGGATCGGACAATGAGTGGGTTATCTAAGAAGGGTACATTTTCTTATATGGCACCGGAAATGTACAAAGGAGAGGCATATGATGCCAGAGTAGACATCTATTCCCTTGGAATTGTACTTTATAAATTAAGAAACCATAACAGACTTCCTTTTATCAGCCTTAAGAAGCAGCTGATCACGTATCGGGACAAGGAAGAGGCACTGAACAGGAGAATGGCAGGAGAGGAACTGCCTCCGCCGGCAGAAGCAGGGGAGGCTTTTGCAGACGTGATTCTCAGAGCATGTGCTTATGATCGCCATGATCGTTATGAAAGTGCTGAGGAATTTCGAATGGCACTGGAGCAGGTTCGATATCCTGGGCAGCCGGAACTGTCGGATATCAGAAAACCGGAGATCATATCAGATTCTCCGGAAACAGACAGAAATTTTACAGAAGAAGAGAAACCTGAGGAAACGGTTGTACTGAGAAATACAGACAAAAGGACAGGCAGAAGAATCAGCCGTTCTCCACAGCATCGAAGGAAACCTGCAAAGAAAAAGCAGAAATTTGAGCCACTTGTTGCGGCTGCTGTCATTATGGTGATAGCAGTTTGTATTGTTGTGGGCGTTTTTATCTGGCTTCTGAAAGAAAATGCAGAATTACAGCGTCTGAAGCAGTCAGTTACAGAGACGGTTCAGAGTGCAGAAAATAAACAACTTCAGGAGACTCTGGAAAAAATTCAGTCACAGGCAACAGAGATCAGCGATGATCTGAATGATTACAGCTGGATTGGATCTGAAGAAGAAGGAAAGATCAGTTACCTGAAACAGCGGGATAATGGAGACTGGCAGGTTATGAAGATACTGATCTATCCGGATCTGTCAGAAGATGGTTATTATGAAGAATATTATTACTGGAATGATGAACTGTTTTTTGCCTATATATGGGCTGATAACAATACGCTGAGTGATCTGAAGGACGGAGAGCAGAAAATAGACAGATATTATTATGAGGACGGTAAGCTGATCCGCTGGATCGATGACAAAAACCGTTGTCATGATAACGAGACAGACAGTGAGGAGTATGTAACAAGAGGAGAGAAATACTGGGATCGTGCGGAAGAGTACAAAGCTCAGTTGAATCTCTCTGCTGACAGTACATCTGCATCCTGAGAAAGGAAGGGCTATGGCGTATCAGATTGAATATGCATATACGTGCCACATAGGTAAGGTGCGGAATAATAATGAGGACAATTTCTGGTGCTGTGGCGAGAGTCTTGATTCAGAAAACAAGGGAATGAGTCATGTCCGCAGCGGAAAGATAAAACAGAAGGATTTTCCGCTTCTTGCCGTATTTGACGGAATGGGAGGCGAAAGCTGTGGAGAAATGGCAGCATTCCTTGCAGCAGAATCCTGTGGTGAGTTTTATAAAGAAAAAAAGAAAGAAATCTCAGAATATCCGGAAGAGTTCCTGAATGAACTCTGCTTCCAGATGAACCGTGCTGTATGTGATTACGGACAGGAAAATAAAATAAACAGCATGGGAACAACTGCAGCAATTCTTGCTTTTGGGGAAGACCAAGTATATTCATGCAATCTGGGTGACAGTCGTATTTACCGCGTTTCGCCGGAAGGACAGATACATCAGCTTTCGCTGGATCATGTCCTTGGGGGAGGAAGATTCGGCAAGCCGCCGCTGACACAGTATCTTGGGATCCCGGAGGAAAGCATGGGACTTGAGCCGACGATCACAGCACAGGAGGCAGTGATCGGGACTCGGTATCTCATATGTTCAGATGGAATCACAGATATGCTTACTGACAGTGAGATCGCGGCTGTTCTTGCAAGGGAAGTTCCGGTAGCGGAAACAGCAGAACTTCTGGTAGAACAGGCCCTCCAAAAAGGAGGCAGGGACAACATTACAGTAATACTCTGCGAACTTGCAGAGCAGGAACAAAACTGGTTTAGAAAATTATTAAGTTATTTTTTATAGAATATGAAGGTGACAGACTATGAAAAACCGTATGCAGGATTTGGATTTTGAACAGACAGTTGCTTTTGATTCTGTCAAAGATTTTGAATTCACACGAAAAGCAGCACAGAGATTCCGACAGGTCGTCAGTCTGGATGGGTTTGAAGACGAAGATGCTGATGTTATTTTTCATTATTTATATAAAGAAATGGAACTGGTATCTTTTGGAGATCACCTGAAGCGATATATTTATGAACGTGCAGGACTCGAAGAACCCTATAATGAAGTAACGCAGGATATTTACAGAGACATCGTGATTGAGTCTTTTCATGAGACTTGTACACCGAAATCAATGAATCCTACATCAACGAAACTGACATCTCTTGTCAATAACTGGCTGACACAGGCATCTGTCAAGAGAGAGACTGTATTTTTGCTTGGTTTTGGACTTCGTATGAGTTCGGAGGATGTTTCGGATTTTCTGACACGGGTACTGAGAGAGCAGGATTTTGATTTCCATAATCCGGATGAGGTGATCTACTGGTATTGTTATACCATGCAAGTTGGCTATCATAAGGCAGAAGAACTTAAGAAAGCCTATGAGAAACTGGAGCCTGATCCGGATTACACCGAGGCATCCAAGGTATATTCAGGCGCATTGATCCTGGACAATGAGGAGAAACTTCTGAAGTATCTGGCCTATGTCAAGGTTGGAGCGGATGACCCGATGTCAGAGAAGAGTCAGGCATTTCAGGAATTTGTGCGCCTTCTGACTCATGCCAAGGAAATCATCGCCAGGATGTATCAGGGTGATGAAGTGGAAAAAGACCGCAACAAAGTGTGGAATATTTCTGATATTACGGATTCTGATGTGGAAAAAGTTATCTGCAGTGGAATTCCTGTAAATAAGATGGGAAATCTCAAAAAAATGTCTGCGTCTATTCTGGCGAAGCATTTCAGCCAGAAGCGGTTCAGCAGACAGCGGATCAACAGCATCATGAATCATAAGTTTCCGGTGGAACGTTTTGATCTGATCACGTTGGAGTTTTTTATTGTTTCGCAGGAGATGCAGGATGATGATCCATATAATCGATATCATCATTTCCTTGAAGAAATACAGAAGATCCTGCATAAATGTGGAATGAGTGAGATTTATATTGTGAATCCGTATGAGTGCTTTTTGCTGATGTGTCTTCTTACGGACTGCCCGCTGGCGGTTTTTGCTGATATATGGGAGATGTCCTATGAAGATACAGACGGGGAAACCTCGGAAGAAAAAAGCTGATTTTTTTATAAAAATAAAGCCATACGATCTGTTTAAACCGTATGGCCTTTGGGTGATGCGTTTTATTCGTTGTAGTATCCGTAGATCATACGGGAATCCTGAGCAATCGTTTCCTGCGCATTGCTGGTACTGCTCAGATTCTGAGACATGAAGCATACAACCAGGTCGATGCCTTTGGTTGTGTTGTAGATGATTCCAACATCATTTTCAACATTGTCGAGTTCGCCGGTCTTGTTTGCAACGCTGACACCTTCCGGCATGTCTGCCGGGATTTTGTTGCGGCGTTCCTGCATCTTGAGAAGAGAGTACATGGCATCGGCATGGGATAAAGTTGGGTTCTCAGCAGTACCTGCATTGATCTGGTAGATCTCTTTGAGAAAATGTCCGCAGTCATTTACGGAAGTATAATTATCGCCATTTTCATTGCTGTGTAGAAGAAGTCTGCCCATGGAAGTACTGGTATATCCGTGCGCCTGGCAAAAGGCATTGACTACATCCATGCCGGCAGAATCATCGCCGCCGCCGAGCATATTTACGAGAGTATTTGCAGCATCATTATCACTAACAGTAATCATAGGATTGAGATAACTGTTCAGGGTATCTGCATCGTATGTTTCGCAGAGCTGATCGTAGTTTTCGTAAACGGTGCCCATAATGAACAGCTTGATCAGGCTGGCAGCCTGCATCGGCTGATTGTCGATCGTGCCTTCGGTGCCTTTCATAAGGTTGCAGACGTAAACGGACCAGTTTCCATTATCCTGCGGAAGAAGAGTTCTGACTTGTGAAAGAAGATTGTTCAGACTTTCATCCGTTGTAGTCTCAGAGGAGACCGTCTCGGAGGAGTGGGATGGGGAAAGCGTTCCTTCTTCCTGACTTGCAGATTCAGCAGAAACTGTATCGGAAGACGACTGCTGATTTTGTTCCTGGAGCTGCTTGAGTTCATCGGACTGAGCAACGAGGTTTGCGGATGTTTCTGCCATTTCCTGTACGGTATCCTGAAGTTCAGTGACTTTGGACTGGAGGGAGGCAAGACCATTCAGTGAATACAGAGCCAGTCCGCCAAGTCCGATGACTGCTACAGCCAGAATGCTGATGATAATGTACAGAAAAAAAGGTTTTTGCTGTTTAGGGGTATTCATATTAAGATATCCTTTCTTTTTAAGTGCAACAGGTTATTGATCGCTGAAAAGATCTTCGGAATCCTGCGGGTTGATCTCAGATATTTCGTCTTCAGTATCGTTGTTTCCCCCTGAAGTGAAAGAATTGTATTCGGGCGAAGTATTCTGATTGAAAACAGAGGTCTGTGTATCAGCAGATTCTGCTTCAGGAAGGCGTTCACTCACGGTCTGACGTGTACCGGAATTCTGTTGTTTCTTCCAGTTGAGAAGATCCTTCTGAGACTGGATCGCATCAGCGTAAGCGGAACTGGCGTTATCAAGTTCTTCTTTTTTGGCATCCACCTGCTGAATGAAGGTGTCCAGCTGGGCTTCGTAATCGGAGATCTGCCGGGCAGTTCTGAGTTCGACAAGGAAAATTCCGGCAATAAAGAGAAGACCAGTCAGGACCAGCAAAAGAATGCCAGGATTCAGCTTTTCTTTCATGATGAGAAATCCTTTCTTATTATATAGAAGTAAAGCAATAAAGTAAAAATGATTATCAGCATCAGCGAAATAATCTTTTCAATATTATAAACAGAGTACCTTCAAAAAGCAATAATCAGGAATTCGTAAAAAAAAGAAAAAATCATGTAAAATGCCTTGACAGCCGCATTTTTACGGGATATAATGAGCAGGCGTGCAACAGGAACGCTGTTTTTTTGTTGCCCGGCATTTAAATTTGACAATAGCAACCGCGCTACCCCATGGCAAACCATGGAGAAAATAATCGGGAGGTGAAATGGAATGCCAACATTCAACCAGTTAGTAAGAAAAGGACGTCAGACATCTGTAAAGAAATCTACAGCACCGGCTCTGCAGAGAACATTCAACTCTTTAAGAAAGAAAGCTGTTGAGCAGTCTGCACCACAGAAACGTGGAGTTTGTACAGCAGTTAAAACTGCAACACCTAAGAAACCTAACTCAGCTCTTAGAAAGATCGCCAGAGTTCGTCTTTCCAACGGTATCGAAGTAACAAGCTATATCCCAGGAGAAGGACATAACCTTCAGGAGCATAGCGTTGTTCTTATCCGTGGTGGACGTGTTAAGGACTTACCTGGTACCAGATACCACATCATCAGAGGTACACTGGATACCGCAGGTGTAGCTAACAGAAAACAGTCTCGCTCCAAATATGGTGCTAAGAGACCTAAAAAGAAATAAAGCAAATTTCGCAGCTTAGCGAGAAATTTGCGATACTTCTTGAATATGCAATATTCAAGAAGGTTCCCGTCTGAACGGGAGACAAAATAGAAAATAAGCAATCAATCGAAGATTCACTTATAGCTATAAATATTGTACGGTATTCCATATACCCTGTCGGTTGCGGGTTAAATATAGGACTTTACCAGTGCGAACACCTTAGTTTTTATAGTGAGTACCGATGATTTAATCATTTTGATTAAGGAGGGAAGTAACGTGCCACGTAAAGGACATACTCAGAAAAGAGACGTTCTGGCAGACCCGATGTACAATAACAAAGTGGTTACCAAGCTTATCAACAACATCATGTTAGATGGTAAGAAAGGTGTCGCTCAGAAGATTGTATACGGCGCATTCGCTAGAATTGAAGAAAAAGCTGGCAAACCAGCTATCGAAGTTTTTGAAGAGGCTATGAACAACATCATGCCGCTTCTCGAAGTAAAAGCAAGACGTATCGGTGGTGCTACTTACCAGGTTCCGATCGAGGTAAGAGCAGACAGACGTCAGGCACTGGCTCTTCGCTGGCTCACCACATATTCTCGTAAAAGAGGCGAGAAGACTATGGAGGAGAGACTTGCAAACGAGCTTCTGGATGCAATGAACAACACAGGCGCATCTGTTAAGAAGAAAGAAGATATGCACAAGATGGCTGAAGCAAATAAAGCATTTGCTCACTATCGTTTCTAATCAAGGAGGAAATCCAATTGGCTGGAAAAGAAGGTAGAGAATACCCGCTTGAGCGTACCAGAAACATTGGTATCATGGCTCATATCGATGCAGGTAAGACAACTCTTACAGAACGTATCCTTTATTATACAGGTGTCAACTACAAAATCGGTGATACTCATGAAGGTACCGCAACAATGGACTGGATGGAGCAGGAGCAGGAGAGAGGTATCACAATTACTTCCGCTGCTACAACATGTCACTGGACTCTGCAGGATCACTGCAAGACTAAACCAGGTGCTCTGGAACACCGTATCAACATCATTGATACTCCAGGACACGTAGACTTCACCGTAGAGGTTGAGCGTTCACTCCGTGTACTTGACGGCGCTGTCGGCGTCTTCTGTGCAAAAGGTGGTGTAGAACCTCAGTCTGAAAACGTTTGGCGTCAGGCTGACACTTATAACGTACCGCGTATGGCATTCATCAACAAGATGGATATCCTCGGTGCAAACTTCTACAATGCTGTAGATCAGATCAAGACTCGTCTTGGTAAAAACGCAATCTGCTTACAGCTTCCAATCGGAAAAGAAGATGAATTCAAAGGAATCATCGACCTTTTCGAAATGCAGGCTTACATCTACAATGATGAGAAAGGTGAAGACATTTCCATCACTGAGATCCCAGAAGACATGCAGGAAGAAGCAGAACTTTATCATACAGAACTCGTAGAGAAGATCTGCGAACTCGATGATGATTTAATGATGGAATATCTGGAAGGTGAAGAACCGACTGTTGAAAAGATGAAAGCAGTTCTTCGTAAAGCTACTTGCGAATGTACAGCTGTACCGGTATGCTGCGGTACTGCATACAGAAACAAGGGTGTTCAGAAACTTCTGGATGCGATCATTGAATTCATGCCTGCTCCAACAGACATTCCTCCAATCGAGGGTGTTGACCTGGAAGGCAACCCGATCGTGAGACATTCTTCTGATGAAGAGCCGTTCTCCGCTCTGGCATTCAAGATTATGACAGACCCATTTGTTGGTAAACTGGCATACTTCCGTGTATACTCCGGTACTATGAATTCTGGTTCTTATGTACTCAACGCTACTAAGGACAAGAAAGAACGTGTTGGCCGTATCCTTCAGATGCACGCTAACAAACGTATGGAGCTGGATAAAGTATACTCTGGAGATATCGCAGCAGCAATCGGTTTCAAATTCACCACAACTGGTGATACAATCTGTGATGACCAGCATCCGGTAATCCTTGAGTCCATGGAGTTCCCGGAACCGGTTATCGAACTTGCAATCGAGCCTAAGACAAAAGCTGGTCAGGGTAAACTTGGTGAAGCTCTTGCAAAACTGGCAGAAGAAGACCCGACATTCCGTGCACATACAAACCAGGAAACAGGTCAGACAATCATCGCTGGTATGGGTGAGCTGCATCTGGAAATCATCGTTGACCGTCTGCTTCGTGAATTCAAAGTAGAGGCTAACGTAGGTGCTCCTCAGGTTGCATACAAAGAGACTATTACTAAGGCCGTAGACATCGACAGCAAATATGCTAAACAGTCTGGTGGTCGTGGACAGTATGGTCACTGTAAAGTTAAATTCGAGCCTATGGATGCCAACGGAGAAGAACTGTACAAGTTCGAATCCACAGTTGTTGGTGGTGCTATTCCGAAGGAATACATCCCGGCTGTTGGCGAAGGTATCGAGGAAGCTATGAAAGCTGGTATTCTGGGTGGATTCCCGGTAGTCGGCGTTCATGCAAACGTATATGACGGTTCTTATCATGAAGTCGATTCCTCTGAAATGGCATTCCACATTGCAGGTTCTCTTGCATTCAAGGATGCTATGCAGAAAGCATCTCCGATTCTTCTTGAGCCTATCATGAGAGTCGAAGTTACTACTCCGGAAGATTACATGGGTGATGTTATCGGTGATATCAACTCCCGTCGTGGTCGTATCGAAGGTATGGATGATATCGGCGGAGGTAAGATGATCCGTGGATTCGTTCCGCTTTCTGAAATGTTCGGATATGCAACAGACCTTCGTTCCAGAACTCAGGGACGTGGTAACTACTCCATGTTCTTCGAGAAATACGAACAGGTTCCGAAGTCCGTTCAGGAAAAGATTCTTTCTAAGAAAGACTGATAAATAGAGAGACTACTGTTTACAGAGAATATTCCGCGAGGTGTTTTGCCATGAATATGGCAGAATCCCGAGACATGCGGGGCAAAATGCTATCACCGTAGGTGATTTGGAATGCATTTTGACCAAGTTACTGTGAACGGAGTGAACAGTAATAAAAAAGCTTGCAAATATCCTTGATTTGCAATATAATCAAGGATAGCAAGTCTAAAACTGATAAAATGCTCTGGAAGAAAGAGCATAGTTTTTAAGGAGGACATTTTAAAATGGCAAAGGCTAAGTTTGAGAGAACAAAACCGCATTGTAACATTGGTACCATCGGACACGTTGACCATGGTAAAACAACTTTAACAGCAGCTATCACAAAAGTTCTGGCTGAAAGAGTTCCAGGAAACACAGTTGAAAACTTCGAAGATATCGATAAAGCTCCAGAAGAAAGAGAGCGTGGTATCACAATTTCTACAGCACATGTTGAGTATCAGACAGAGCATAGACATTATGCACACGTTGACTGCCCAGGACATGCTGACTACGTTAAGAACATGATCACAGGTGCAGCTCAGATGGATGGTGCTATCCTCGTAGTTGCTGCTACAGATGGTGTTATGGCTCAGACAAAAGAGCACGTTCTTCTTGCTCGTCAGGTTGGTGTTCCGTACATCGTTGTATTCATGAACAAATGTGATATGGTAGATGATGACGAACTTCTTGAACTGGTTGAGATGGAAATTCGTGAACTTCTTTCCGAGTATGACTTCCCAGGAGATGACATTCCGGTTATCCAGGGATCTGCTCTTAAAGCTCTTGAAGATCCGGCTGGCCCATGGGGAGACAAGATTATGGAACTCATGAACGCAGTTGATGAGTACATTCCGGATCCACAGCGTGACACAGACAAACCGTTCGTTATGCCTGTAGAGGATGTATTCTCTATCACAGGACGTGGAACAGTTGCTACTGGTAGAGTAGAAGCTGGTGTTCTTCACGTATCTGAAGAAGTTGAAATCGTTGGTATCAAAGAAGAAACACGTAAAGTTGTTGTTACAGGAATCGAAATGTTCCGTAAACTTCTTGACGAAGCTCAGGCTGGTGATAACATCGGTGCTCTTCTTCGTGGTGTTCAGAGAAACGAAATCGAGCGTGGACAGGTTCTTGCTAAACCAGGAACACTTACATGCCATACAAAATTCACAGCTCAGGTTTACGTTCTGACAAAAGATGAAGGTGGACGTCATACTCCGTTCTTCAACAACTATCGTCCGCAGTTCTACTTCAGAACAACAGACGTAACAGGTGTTTGCAACCTTCCAGAAGGAACAGAAATGTGCATGCCTGGAGATAACATCGAAATGACAATCGAACTGATCCACCCAATCGCTATGAGCCAGGGTCTTACTTTCGCTATCCGTGAAGGTGGACGTACTGTAGGATCAGGACGTGTTGCTACAATCATCGAGTAATACAATCTGAAAATAGATTTGTTATCGCAAGATAACTTGTGTCCAAACGTAAGATACCCCAGAAACCTTGTGTTTCTGGGGTTTTTCTGTACTCTAAGAAAAGAATTGTTTGTAAAATTATCAGATTAGAAACAGTGAAACGTTTATCAGAAAGATGAAATACGGATAAATTTAAAATTGAAAAATCAGTCTAGCGGTGCCAAAACGGTGCCAAAAAGAAACTCCTGCGAATATTTGCTATTCACAGGAGTAATTTTTTTACCAGCCTTTGATCTGTTTGATCTGTTCAGCACGTTCCGGATCACGATGATATTGCAGTTTCAGACGGATCGTTTCCACAACTTCCTGTCTGGCTTCATCATCAAGCTGATAGAACGATGTGAGCAGATTATCTACATCAGGCATACTGTTCTTACCGAAAAGATACATCAACGGGTACATAGAATTTTTTAAATAAGTCTTTACACGGCTTGCGTCTAATGCTCCGTTCAAACCGTCTGGAAGTGTAGGATAAATCTCTTCTTCCTTAATTGTGCCAGAAAATGGACTGGCAGAACATATCTCATTCACATCAATTTGTAATTCATTTGCAAGTCTTAAAGCAAAATCAAATCGAATATTGGAATCTTTTTGAATAATTGAATATAAGGTTGTGGCACTGATTCCGGTTGCCTTTGCAATTTTACGGACATTTGTGCCTTTTTCATCAAGATATTTCTTTAAATTTTTACCGTCACCCATAGAATCCTCCTTTTTCATATATTGCGAAATTACGAAAAACATAAATCTATAGAATATCATAGCACAGACCTGGAATAAAATAAAGAGAAAATAATATACGAAGTTCGTAAAAATATGTTTACGAAATATTGACAATGAAATAAATACATGATATTATCAATTTACGAAAATCGTACAGATATAGAAATACAGTAAACGTATTCTGTATCTGGAGAGGAAAGGAGGATGCAGTATGGCAAGCTACAATTATATGATGAGTGCTGATGAAGTGGCACAGGAATTAAACTGCTCAAAATCTTATGCTTATAAACTGGTGAAAGCTATGAATAAGGAACTGGCTGCACAGGGATATATTACGATGGCTGGAAGAATACCAAAGGCGTTTTGGGCAAAAAAGATGTATGGCTATGAAATAGCAGGAAATTAAGGAGGATTAATATGGCTTACAGAGAAAAAGACACAAAAAAATGGACAGCCCAGTGGTTTGAGACAAATGTTATGGGTGAGAAGAAAAAACGCAGAAAGCGTGGATTTGAAACAAAGCGAGAAGCATTGGAGTTTGAACGAAGTAAAAAGTTGAGCACTGAGCGAAGTATGGATATGAAACTGAGCGATTTTATTGAGATTTATTTTTCAGACAAACAGAATGACCTAAAAGATCGAACAATCAAAAATAAAAGATATATGATGCAACAGCATATCGTTCCATACTTTGGAAATCAGATGATGAGTGAGATCAAGGCTTCACAGATTATTCAGTGGCAGAATGAAATTCAGAAAAAAGGATATTCAGATTCTTATCTGAGAATGATTCAGAATCAGTTGACCAGTCTGTTTACACATGCAGCTAAAATATATGATTTGCCAGTTAATCCATGCAAGAAAGTGAAACGAATGGGAAATTCGGATTCGAGAAGTTTGAACTTCTGGACACTGGACGAGTACAAACAGTTTATACAGACAATGGAGCCGGGAACAAGATATTATCTTATATTTGAGATGCTGTTCTGGACTGGGTGCAGGATTGGGGAGCTGCTTGCGATTACAAAAGCTGATATCAATTTTGAAAAGAATCAGCTTAGTATCAATAAGACTTATTACCGAACAGGAATGCAGGATATTATCACAGAACCAAAAACAAAACAGTCCTTTCGAACAATCGAAATTCCAGAATTTTTGAAAGAGGAAATTAAGGAATTTGTAGATGGTCACTACGGAATGCCGGATACAGAAAGATTGTTTCCAGTTGTTCAGGAAGCGGTACAGCATAAGATGAAACGGCAGATTGAACTGGCAGGAGTAAAGAAAATCCGAGTGCATGATCTCAGACACAGTCATGTGGCTTATCTCATTGAGAAAGGTGTAGAACCGTTACTGATCCGGGACAGATTGGGTCATAAAGATATTCGTATCACATTGAATACTTATGGACATCTTTATCCAAATCAGCAGAGGAAGATTGCAAATCTGCTGGATAATGAAAATGCAGTTACCGGATTGGGAGAAGAAAGAGATGAATGTTGAAAAGGCAAAAGAAAAAGCCCAGATAAATAATCTGAGCAAGTTCTCTGATAATCAGATTAACTGATATACCATCTTGGCAGATTCAGTATATCACGAATCGAGAAATACGACAATTCCCGAATATCTGTTCATCAGAGACTTGCCCGGAAGGGCAGGAGGAGATGATGGAATGAATATGAATGAAAAAAACAAAATTAAGAATTGCAGAATAGAACCAAAACTGAAACTGATCAATATGGATTCAGTAGAGGTGGAACAGGTAGAATGGCTGCTTTATCCGTTTATTCCTTATGGAAAAGTGACCATTATACAGGGAGATCCAGGAGAAGGAAAGACAACAATGGTACTTCAGATTATTGCAAAACTGACCAGAGGAGAGCCGATTCTTCCTGTTACTGATACAACAAAAGAAAAACGAAGTGATGAAGTCGGTAGTGAGAATGAAGATCTAGATGCCAAAGATAATATTCAGGAACAGTCTTCTATGTCACCTGTAAATGTGATTTATCAGACAGCGGAAGATGGTCTAGGAGATACTATCAAACCCAGATTACTTGCTGCAGGTGCAGATTGTTCGAGGGTGCTGGTGATTGATGACAGTGACCAGCCACTGACAATGGCAGATGCCAGATTAGAAGAAGCAATCGTGCAGACAAAAGCCAAAATGGTTGTTCTTGATCCGATTCAGGGATTCCTGGGAGCAGAGGTAGACATGCACAGGGCAAATGAGATCAGGCCATTGATGAAGCGTGTCGCAGTGCTGGCAGAAAAATATCACTGTGCAGTCATTTTAATCGGTCATATGAACAAAAACAGTAACGGCAAATCTTCTTATCGAGGACTTGGCTCCATTGATTTTCAGGCTGCTGCAAGAAGTGTCCTGATTGTCGGGCGAGTGAAAGATGAACCAGAAGTAAGAGTGGTATGTCATACGAAGAGTTCTCTTGCACCGGAAGGAACGTCCATTGCATTCAGACTGGATAAGAATAATGGCTTTGAATGGATTGGAGAATATGATATCAGTGCCGATGAACTTCTTAATGGAGACGGCAGAGGGCAGAAAAGTCGGAAAGCAAAAGAATTTCTCCTTGAAATACTGGCAAATGGAGGAATGACTCAAAAGAAAATTGCAGAAGAAGCCGAAACCAGAGGAATAAAAAGTAAAACGTTATGGAATGCCAAACGGGAACTTGAAATTGATTCTGTAAAACGTGGAAAGCAATGGTATTGGATGCTGCCAGAATAAAAATGGAAGATGGCAAGATTACCATTTCTTAAGAAGAGGGAATCTTGCCACCTTGAAAGGAGAACAGATGCAAAATAGAAATGTACAGATACCATACGAGTTATTCTTTCAGCTCCTCCAATATTTTTTGATGGATAACTACGATGGTGAAGAAATAATCCGGTTGGGGTTGGAGAAGAAACTGGATGCAATGGTGAATCGTGAAGTGTACAGCAAATCCAAAACAGCACCAACGGAAGAAGAAAGAGAAAAGTTCAGGCAGGAATATCTGGATAGACGGGGAATACCGGAGAACTTTCGATGGTAAAGGTTCTTTCTGATTGCTTTATTACAGGAGCGTGTCACGCACCTGTAGATAGCAGACAAGGAGAAAGCCGGTAAGGTGTAGTCGGGAGTTTTTGGATGGATATAAGGTTGCTATAAATTGATAGTTGTGAAGAAGGGAGAAAGATACAATGAAACAGGGAAGATTAGGATATAACAGCAGCAATGACAGATATGGTTTATTATCATCAGATTTATGGATTGATACAGGATTTCACTGTGGCGAAGGTCTGGAAGTTCTGC
>NZ_QTWS01000026.1:0-14847 GCF_003461245.1 Blautia sp. AF19-10LB | reverse complement strand
GATGGTAAAGGTTCTTTCTGATTGCTTTATTACAGGAGCGTGTCACGCACCTGTAGATAGCAGACAAGGAGAAAGCCGGTAAGGTGTAGTCGGGAGTTTTTGGATGGATATAAGGTTGCTATAAATTGATAGTTGTGAAGAAGGGAGAAAGATACAATGAAACAGGGAAGATTAGGATATAACAGCAGCAATGACAGATATGGTTTATTATCATCAGATTTATGGATTGATACAGGATTTCACTGTGGCGAAGGTCTGGAAGTTCTGCTTGATGATAAGTGGGTACGGACAAGAATGGAGATGAATCCGGCAAGAGAATGGTATCTGGTGGGGACACCGTACTGTGGCGATCTGGAATATGTACAGGCAAGAATACCGGAATAAGTCGGTGAGAATAGTGATGCAGAAGAAAGCCGAACAACGGGAGGAATAGCCCCGCAGGGCGCAAGGGTACTTTTGATGGACGGTATGGCTGTCGAAAGTGCTTTTGCGTTACTTTTGACAAAAGTAACAAAAGAGGGGCTTGTCCCCGATACTTCTCGAACTACTAATGTTCGAGAAGGTTCCTAAATTATCGTATCCGGCGAAGATTCCTTTTTATGCTATTGCTGACAAATATACAAATTTATTTGCCATATCTGGCACAGGTTTTAGAAAGCGAGGTGAGGAACATGACGATGAAACGAACAATCAGCGGTATGATCGGGGCCGGTTCACTGGCTCATAACAGACGGGATTTTGTAGCAGAAAATGTAGATCCGGACAGAGTACAATTGAATATTTGTTATAAGAATGAGAATCTGAAAGAAGTTTATAAGGAACTGTTTGACGATGCTGTGGAGAGATACAATGTCGGAAAAAGAAAGGATCGGCAGATCGCAAACTATTATGAAAAGATCCGACAAGGTAAACAGGAGAAGTTGTTCCATGAAGTAATATTCCAGATTGGTAATCGTGAGGATATGGCTGTTGGAACAGAAGAAGGAGATCTGGCTGTAAAGGTACTGGATGTGTATGTAAAAGATTTCCAGAAACGTAATCCGACACTTCGGGTATTTAGTTGCTATTTGCATCAGGACGAGGCTACTCCACATCTCCACATTGATTTTATTCCTTATGTAACGGGCTGGAAGGGAAAAGGAATGGATACCAGAGTTTCGCTGAAACAGTCATTAAAAGGTCTGGGATTTCAAGGTGGAAATAAGCATGATACGGAGCTGAATCAGTGGATAAATCATGAAAAAGAAGTACTGGCAGAGATTGCAAGGCAGTATGGAATTGAATGGGAACAGAAAGGTACTCATGAGGAACATCTGGATGTCTATAACTTCAAGAAAAAAGAACGGAAAAAGGAAGTACAGGAATTGGAGCAGGAAAAAGAGCATCTAACTGCTGAAAAAGAAGAATTAACAGCACAAATTGCAGAATCCAGAGCAGATATCCAGAATTTAAAAGACGATAAGGAACAGGCAATCAAGGCGAAGCAAGAAGCAGAACAAAAGGCAGGGAGCGCAGAAAAAGAACTAAAAAGCCTGGAAGATCGCAGAGAACAGCTACAACCGATTATGGATAGTGTGAGCAAAGAAATCAAAGAATATGGAACAGTTAAAATGTTACTGCCGGAGGCGGGCACGCTAGAACGGGCAGTAACCTATCGAGACAAAAAAATTAAACCACTGTTTCTTCAAATAAAGAATAAGGTTGCTGTAATGGCGGCTCAGGTTAAAGAACTCACGAAAGAGGTGGAAGGGTGGAAGAAAAAATATCAAAAGGTGAAACAGAAATATAATGCTATTCAGAGAGAACTGGATGATATACGTAAAGACAATCAGAAATTGTCAGAAGAAAAAGATATATTACAAGGTGTTTCTGATAGGTATGATCGTGTTGTGCGTGTTCTTGGAATAGAAACTGTAGATACAGCAGTACAGCAGGATATTCAAAACGAGAAAGTCCTGGAAGAAAAGCGACGGATGGAGCAAATGCCGAAGGGAAATATTCATGAAAGATTGGCATGGGGAATGAAAAAAAGCGAGATGGAGAATCAGCAGCGTAAGAAAACTAAATCAAAAAACAGAGAAATGGAGAGATAAGATTATGGAAACACACATTTATGATGAAAAGAACGGATTAAGCTATACTTTGCATGGAGATTATTATTTGCCGAATTTGGTATTGAATGAAGAAAAACCGATATATGGGAAATATGGAATGCTGAGGAAACAGTTTCTGAAGGAACACAGATTAGCAAAATATCAATATTTGTTGTTGACTGGAAAGCTGACGGAACACCTGAATCAGATTGATCAGGAGAGCAGAGAACAGGTGGAAATGCTTATGGAACAGATGGCAGAAAAACAGGGTGTAACTGAAGAATTAAAGGTACAGAACCAGACGAAGTGGGTTAGGCTGATGAATAATATAAAAGCCAGTGCAGAAGAAATGGTGTTGAGAGAAATACTTTATATATAAGTATTGGTTGTAAAGGACTGAACAGGAAAAGTATAATACTATCCGGCTTATTAAGATTTATTTCACATCTCTTGATTTTTATTACGGTTACTGATATAGTTATTACAGTAACCGTAATAAGGAGGGGATGCTATGAGGGATAATGTGAAAAGTGGTGCACTCACAGAAGTGACATTCTATATTTTGCTTTCACTCTATTCACCTAAACACGGATATGCTGTCATGCAGTTCATTGAAGAAAAAACAGGTGGGCGGCTTTCATTGGGAGCAGGCACTTTATATGGTGCATTAAATTCAATGCAGGAAAAGGGATGGATTGAGCTTTTCGGAGATAGTGAAGGTAGAAAAAAAGAGTATCTTATCACTGTAAAAGGAAAGGAGATAGCTGAAAAAGAACTTATCAGACTTCGTGAACTTGTAGGTATTGCAAGCGGAATTGTAGGAGGTACATTATGAGCAAAAAGTGTTATCGTTTTTTTGGCGGGCTATTGACGGTACAGAAAAACTGGCTGAATAAGATGGCTGAAAAAGGTTATCGCCTTATTCGAACGGGAAAATTACTCTATGAATTTGAAAAATGTAAGCCAGGTCAAGTTCAATATTGCGTGGAGTTTATAGGACAAAAATCAAAAGCTAATGCTGAAGATTACCATGATTTCTTGGAAGAAATGGGATATTCCGTATTCTATAAAAATATCAATCTTAATTATTCTGTTGGTAAAGTTCGCTGGCGTCCGTGGGCTGAAATTGGCGGTCGTATTGCAACAAACACTACAACATTTAACAGGGAATTGCTGATTGTAGAAAAAGAAAATGATGGAAAACCTTTTGAACTTCATACGTCCTATGAAGATAGGGCAAATTATTACAGTAATTTGCGAAATCCCTGGCTTTTATTAATGCTTATGCTCGTGGCATTTGCTACCGTAAATCGGTCTGTTATTTTAGGCATAGTTGCTGTGATTTTTCTAATCCCTGTCATTATATACCAGTTGCAAATTATGAAAAATAGGCATGAAGCGAAGATGAAGGAGTGGTGATTCAGGATAACAAGGTTGGTTTAGCTGATGCAATGTAATGCACTGTCGTTTGAGGGTTAGTAGCCCGTTCTTAAATTTGTGGGCAGTTTGTTGCTGATGATATAAATATTAGAGAAAATTAATTGAAAGTTAAAAAAAGAAAGTAATAAGTAAACAAAGGCTCAATTGTAAACATGTATTGGGAACGCTATAATGGAAATAAGGACAGGAGGTGCGAACAATGCGTATTGGTGAGCAGATAAAAAACTATCGAAAAACTGAGGGATTAACACAAGAACAGGTGGCAAATTATCTGGGTGTTTCTACTCCTGCGGTAAATAAATGGGAAAAGGGAAATACATATCCGGATATCTCATTACTTCCAGCTTTGGCACGATTATTGAAAATTGATATGAATGAATTGTTTTCGTTTCGTGAAGAATTGACCGAAAAAGAGATTGGACAATTTGTGAATGAACTTTCGGAAGTTTCATTGGACAGCTTTACAGAGGCTTTCGAGATGGCATCTCGTAAAATACAGGAGTATCCTCATTGCGACTTATTAATATATACGATCGCAACCGTTCTGAACGGATCTTTGACTTTGTCAGATCTTAATGGCGAAGAACGAATGGAATATAATACAGCTATTATTGAGTGGCTGGAACGAACAGCAGACAGTCAGGATGAAAGAGTGAGAAATTCAAGCGTTTTTATACTTGCAACAAAATATGTCCAAATGGAGAAATATGAAGAAGCAAATGCCCTTTTGAAAAAAATTCCTGATACTGTAATTGATGCAACGATTATGAAAACAAGTGTATTAGCACATCAGGAAGGAACAGACACTGCTGCGTTATTCCTGGAAGGGAAACTGCTACAGGCAGTTGTCAATATTCAAAGCTACTTGTATAAGTTAATTGAAATGGAAGAAGAAACAGGAAATCATGATAAAGCAGAGAGAATTGCTGAGATTACAGATCACATGATATCGTTGTTTGGACTATGGAATTACGGCAACACAGTGCCATATCTGCTGATTGCTGGATATCGAAAAGATGTAGAAAAATGTGTTCAGTTAATTAAGCAATTATTAAGTGAATCACAGAAGCCTTGGAATATGACACAATCCCCTTTGTATTACAGGTATGAAGATACTGCACAGGGAAAAGCCTTTTCGGGAGTTGGAAAAAATTTTGTTCGTGAATTGTATTCGGAAATTGAAAATAAGAAAGAGTATGAATTCTTGAGAGGGAATAAGGAACTCGAATTAATTTTTGAGGAACACTTGAAATAGGTTGTAAAAATGTATGGAAATAGATATAGTTGAGAAAGAAGAAAATTTTTGACATTTCCACAGATGCGTGCTAATATGATTATAGAAAAAGAGTGCTACCGATAGACGGTTAGTCCGTTTTACTATTTAGAATATCATCAAAGATAACCGCTTAGTTTACCAGACCAGGGCGGTTATTTTTGTGGTTTATGATTATCTTTGCCTAATGTATATCCGATACTAAAGCAGGTTAAGCCGAAGCTCACTACTGCTATGAAGTCAACAATACTCATTGGCTTAGCCCTCCTTTCCACTGGATTCCTTTACAGGTTTCTATGTAATCAGAGGGTCACAGTCCCTCTGGAGAAGGACTAACCGCCTACCGTTATGGTAGCACCCATGTTTCGATTATAACAGTTAAAAATTACCGGTGCAATATAAAGTTGGTAGAGAAGTATCTAGTATCTACAGAAGAAAATCGGTTTGAGTATTCTCCGGTGCCAAAACGGTGCCAAGAAATCAGGCAAATCAAAATAGGTGGTGCAATTCAGCCGTTTTTCACTGTATTTTGGAGAGAAAACCATAAAAAATATGAGGTAAAACGGGATTAAAGTATCGTGAAGGTGGACGTACTGTAGGATCAGGACGTGTTGCTACAATCATCGAGTAATACAATCTGAATATAGATTTGTTATCGCAAGATAACGTTGTGTCCAAACGTAAGATACCCGTAGAACTTCGGTTCTACGGGTTTTTCTGTTGCCTGGAAATATATAAAAGAGTGGGAAATAATAACGAACAGCATAGAAAAACGGTTGCCGGGAGAGTGTCCTGACAACCGTTTGTGATAACAGAATGATAACAAAATATATAATTTTCGCTTTTTAATACCAGACAGATATTCCTTCTTTTAAAATTTCACCGGAATTGTAGCCTTCTATAATTTTACTGATTGCATGATCTGCAAAAAAAGTCTTTGTAAATTCAGTTGTTGCTGAAGGCCATTCTTCTTCCGTTAAAAGTGGAAGTCCTTCTTCTCTTCTCATGTCATTAACAGAATTTCTGAGTTCATTTTGTTCAGCTACCGTAACAATATGAGAAAAATCATTATGTGCCATTTTCTTAATTTCTACAGTTTCATTCAATTTATCAATTAGTATGATTCCATGCATCTCATCTTCATGACCATCTGGAAAATACCAATAAATAAGATATTGTTCTGTTTCTTCTACTAATCTAAAAGTAACCATTTTGTCACACTTTCTATAAATGCCAAAATTAAGTTAAATCATAAACTCTGACAGTATTGCTTTCGGTGCCCTTCTTAACGATAGTGTGACAACCTATCGTAGTTCCCATAGCACGCAGTTTCCATTCTTCCTGGGTAGCGTTGAGCTTATCCAGTTCTTCCTGTCTTTTATCTTCATCTTCGATAGCTAATATTTCAGCTTTATCTTTTTCATAGACATTTTTAAATTGACACCATTTTCTGAAAAAGTCCTGCATTGTAGGATTGTCGAATGTCAGCGCAACCTTCTGATCAGGTGTTTCAGCAAGTGAGAGGTTCACTGAATCATCAATAGAAAACAACAGAGAGAGTACATCTCCGACTGTTTCAATATTAAAATCCAGAAAAACACTTACATTTAATCTCAGTGCAGTTGCTATCTTTTCTAACTGATCCGGTTTTGGATTCCGGATTCCCAGTTCATATTTTCTGATCGTTCCTACGTTAATGCCGGACAGCTCGGCTAATTGTATCTGACTGTATCCTCTGAATTCCCGGAATGCCCGGATTTTTTTACCTACCATAACATGCTGCCTCCTTAATAATATTTGTGCTTCTATTCTAGCACAAAAGTGAATGATACAAAAGAGTGAGATTTAACAAATTGCTGATACGCAAGCAATATGCATGGAATTGAAAAAATAAATTCGCAAATGTTTATTGACAAATTCACAAAAGTGAATTATTATAAGAGAACAACGTAAGAGTCACAAAAGTGACTTGAAAGGAGGACGATATGAGAACTAATTATATGATGACAGTTGATGATGTTATGGAAGAATTAGGTGTGAAACGTAGTAAGGCATATTCCATTCTGAAGCAGCTCAATGATGAACTGGTAAAGGAAGGATATGTAGCAGTTCGTGGAAAGATTCCACGTCCCTACTGGGAAACAAAATTTTATGGATGCTCTCAGAGAGCAGTGTGAAGGAGGTTTTAAGATGTCAGCTTACAAGGACAAAACACAGGGAACCTGGTATGTGAGCTTCCGTTATATTGACTGGACAGGAAAGAAGACGCAGAAGCTGAAAAGAGGGTTTAAGACAAAGAAAGAAGCATTGAATTATGAAAAGGAGTTCATAAGAAAGACTGCGGCGGATATGAAGATGGAGATAAACAGTTTTATTCAAGTCTATTTTGAAGATAAAAAGAATGAACTGAAAGAAAATTCAATCCGTAACAAGCAGCACATGATGAACAAGCACATTGTTCCGTATTTTGGAACAAGAAAAATGAATGAGATCACACCGGCAGAGATTATCCAGTGGCAGAACACCATTCAGGAAAAAGGCTACAGCAAGACTTATGAGCGTATGATTCAGAACCAATTAAATGCACTGTTTAATCATGCACAGAAAATTTACAATCTGAAGGAAAATCCATGTAAGAAAGTAAAAAAGATGGGAAAATCAGATGCTAATAAGCTGGAATTCTGGACGAAAGCAGAATATGACAGATTTATTGCCGGGATTGAGCCGGGGAGTGAAGATTATCTGATATTTGAAATTCTGTTCTGGACAGGAATCAGGGAAGGAGAGCTTCTGGCATTGAGTCTTTCAGATTTTGATATGAGTGGAAATCTCCTGCATATCAATAAGACTTATAACCGGATCAGGAAAAGAGATGTGATTGATACTCCAAAAACAGAGAATTCAGTCCGTACCATTGATATTCCAAATTTTCTTAAGGAAGAGGTGCAGGAGTATGCGAAGAAACATTATGGATTTCCGGAAGATCATAGGATGTTTCCGATTGTAGCGAGAACACTGCAGAAACGACTCAAGAAATATGAAGCATTGACTGGTGTAAAATCAATCAGAGTGCATGATATCCGGCACAGTCATGTGGCATATCTGATCTATCAGGGCGTAGAGCCATTGATTATTAAGGAGAGACTGGGGCACAAAGATATTCAGATGACATTGAACACTTATGGGCATCTGTACCCGTCACAACAGAAAAAAGTAGCTGAGATGCTGGACAACAAACGTTAATACGGAGGAAGAAGCAAATGAAAACAAAGAAAATAGTCGGAAAAATATTTGATGCAATTAACTACAGTAAGAAGTTGAAGATAAGTTCCATTTTACCAGATCGAGATTCAGATTATGTGATTCTTCTTGAATTAGAGGACGGAAGCAAATTTGAAATTATCATTATTCCTACAAGGAGATTTGTGTAAGGAGTGGAGCTATGGCTACTGATAGACAAAAAGAAAAAGCCCAGACAAAATATCTGAGCAAGTTCTCTGATAATCAGATTCACTGATATATCATCTTGGCAGATTCAGTATATCACGAATTGAAAGATACAACAATTCCCGAATATCTGTTCATCAGAGACTTGCCCGGAAGGGCAGGAGGTATAAGTGACATTATTTGAACAGGTAAAAGAATGTGTGACAGCGAGACAGGCTGCGGAGCATTATGGGATTAAAGTAAAAAGAAATGGAATGGCGTGTTGTCCGTTTCATAAAGACCGACACCCAAGTATGAAGGCAGATAAAATATATCATTGCTTTGCATGTGGAGTGGGCGGTGATGCGATAGATTTTACAGCAAGGTTATTTGGATTATCACAGTATGAAGCCGCAAAAAAGCTGGTAGAAGATTTTGGACTGGATATTAAGGTCGGAAACAGAAGCAAATACGAAAGGACGCCCCGAAACAGGGCGCCCTTAAAGCAAAAGCAATCTAAAGTAGTGATGATCAGAGAAAAATTAGAGCAGTGGTTGAGACATGCAACAGACGTGTTAATCAGATATCTGAAATGGATTCAGTTCTGGAAAGAGTTTTACAGACCAGAACCGGATGAAGAGTGGCACGAATTATTTACGGAGGCATTGGCAAATGAAAGAAAGATAAATGACTATCTGGACGTGCTGATGTTTGGAACAGGAGAAGAAATTGTAGAGTTTTTCAAGATGAAGAGAAGGGAGGTTGAAAAAATTGAAGAAAGAATTAACGAATATCAGCGAGAAGTCCTTGATGGAATTAGAAGATATTGTGAACGAGGAAATGCTTACAACAGAAGATGTCAATAATATGTTGGAGCACACCGATAAAGGAAGAACAAAGCAGACAATCAGAAATTGTGTAACCGTATTACAAAAAGATTCAGTGCTGAAAAAAGCGATTAAACGAAATGAGCTTTCCGGAAGAATGGACATTGTGAAAGAGGTGCCCTGGGAACGGAGAAATAACAGTCCTACGGTTACAGATACTGATGAAAATAATCTGAAAATGTATCTGGAAGAAAATTATGAACTGACAAGTGAGCGTGTGATCAAAGCAGGAGTAGATATTGTTTCCAATGAAAATAAATATCACCCAATCAGAGATTATCTGGAAAGTCTGGTCTGGGACGGGGTTCCAAGAATAGAAAATATGCTTCCGCATTTTCTGGGAGCAGAAAAGAGCAAATACACAATCGGAGTAATGAAAATGCACATGCTGGCAGCGATTTCAAGAATTTATGAACCGGGAATAAAATATGACATTATGCTGTGTCTGGTTGGAAGTCAGGGAGCCGGAAAGTCCACATTTTTCAAATATCTGGCGATAAAAGAAGAATGGTTCAGTGACAATCTGGATCATCTGGACGATGAAAATATTTACAGAAAACTGCAGAACCACTGGATTATCGAAATGGGAGAAATGAAGGCAACTATCACAGCAAAGAATATCGAACAGATAAAATCATTTCTGAGCAGACAGAAAGAAACTTACAAAGTGCCTTATGAAGTTCACCCGGAAGACAGACCGAGGCAGTGTGTATTTTGCGGTACTTCGAATGATTTGAATTTTCTTCCTCTGGACAGAACCGGAAACAGACGATTTGCTCCGGTGATGACAGATATGTCAAAAGCAGAAGTTCATATTCTGGATAATGAAACAGAGAGCAAAGCTTATATTGAACAGGCCTGGGCGGAGGCAATGGTACTGTATCGACAGGGAAATGTGTTCTTAGGATTTACAAAGGAAATTGAGGAAGAGGCAAAGCGTCTGCAGAAAGAATTTATGCCGGAGGATACCAATGCCGGAATCATACAGGCATTTCTTGATGATTACGATGACGATTATGTATGTACAAGAATTCTGTTTGATGAAGCACTACACCGAACCGGAGAAATGAAGCAGTGGGAGGGTAAAGAGATTGCAAATATTATGAACAATGCGATTGAAGGCTGGAAACCACATGGCACACATCGGTTTGGAAAGGAATATGGAATACAGCGTTCATGGAAAAGAATTGAAGATTCTGTGAAGAAAGATAAAGACGGATTTATGGAAGTGCCGGAACAGTTGGAAATACCGTTTGAGTAAAGATTATTGTAAACGATGTAAACGGAACTTTAAGGAAAAACTTAAAAAGTTAACTTTTAAAATCTTTTGAGACCCGTTTACAGATTCCGTTTACAGACTGGAAAGGAGCAGAAAATGATGAAACAGGGAAGATTAGGATATAACAACAGCAATGGAAGATATGGATTATTATCATCAGATTTATGGATTGATACAGGATTTCACTGCGGAGAAGGACTGGAAGTGCTGGTAGATGATGAATGGGTACAGACCAGAATGGAGATGAATCTGGCAAGAGAATGGTATCTGGTGGGAACGCCTTATTGTGGAGATTTGGAATATGTGCAGGCGAGGATACCAGAATAAACAGATATATGATCCACTTCGGTCGGTGCAGAACAGACGTCCATAAGGACGTTATGCCCCGGCAGGGCGCAAGGGGACTTTTGATGGACGGTACGGCTGTCGAAAGTGCTTTTGCGTTACTTTTGACAAAAGTAACAAAAGAGGGGCTTGTCCCCGATACTTCTCGAACTACTAATGTTCGAGAAGGTTCCTAAATATCGTATCCGGCGAAAATTTCTTAAATATCGCCATAACTGGCGTAAATAAAAATTATGTGCCATGTCTGGCACTCAAACAGAGAAGAGGTGAGAAAACATATGATAAAACGAACAATCAGTGGCATGATTGGAGCCGGCTCACTGGCTCATAACAGACGAGATTTTGTAGCAGAAAATGTAAATCCAGACAGAGTACAACTGAACATTTGTTATAAGAATGAGAATCTGAAAGAAGTTTATAAGGAACTGTTTAACGATGCTGTGGAGAGATACAATGTCGGGAAAAGAAAGGACCGGCAGATTGCAAATTATTATGAAAAAATCCGACAGGGTAAACAGGAGAAGTTGTTCCATGAAGTGATATTCCAGATAGGAAAGCGTGAGGACATGGCGGTGGGAACGTCAGAAGGAAATCTGGCTGTAAAGGTACTGGACGAATATGTGAAAGACTTCCAGAAGCGGAATCCGACACTTTGGGTATTTAGCTGCTATCTGCATCAGGACGAAGCTACTCCGCATCTGCATATTGACTTTGTTCCTTATGTGACCAACTGGAAGGGAAAAGGAATGGATACTAGAGTTTCACTGAAGCAGGCATTGAAAAGTCTTGGATTTCAAGGTGGAAATAAGCATGATACAGAACTGAATCAGTGGATAAATCATGAAAAAGAAGTGCTGGCAGAAATCGCAAAGCAACATGGAATTGAATGGGAACAGAAAGGTACACATGAAGAGCATCTGGATGTTTACAATTTCAAGAAGAAAGAGCGTAAGAAGGAAGTGCAGGAACTGGAACAGAAAAAGGAATATCTGACAGCGGAGAATGAAGGATTGACTTCTCAGATTGCGGACGCAAGGGCAGATATTAAATTACTGGAAGAAGAAAAAATTCAGTTCCAGAAAGATAAAGAAACAGCGGAAAGACGTGCTGAGAAAGCAGAAACGGAATTGAAAAAACTGGAGGACAGAAGAGAATTCCTGCAACCGGTGATGGATAATATCAGTAAGGAAATAAAAGAATATGGAATGATCAAAACATTTTTGCCGGAAGCTACAGCATTGGAACGTGCGGTAACTTATCGGGATAAGAAAATAAAACCCTTGTTCATTGAAATGAAGAATAAAATTGGTGCGATGGCTGCACAGGTTAAAGAACTTACCAGAGAAAGAGATAAGTGGAAAAGTAAGTTTCAGAAGAAAAAGCAGGAGCACGAGAACACTAAAAAGGAACTGGCAGAAGTTCAGAAGGATTATCAGAAATTATCCGGTGAGAAAGAAATTCTGCAGGGAATTGCAGACAGATATAACCGACTTTTACGCATGTTGGGGAAAGATATGGTAGAACGACTGGTGCAGGACGATATCCGGATGCAGGCGGAACTTGAAGCGAAAAAGCAGAAAGAACAAATGCCGAAAAAAATAAGTGATCGCATACCATGGGCGAAAGAACAAAGTGAAGAATACAATGCACAGATAAAAAAGAACAAAGCAAAATACAGAGGAATGGAGTTGTAAGAATATGAAGAAACAGATTTATGATGAAAAGAACGGACTGAGCTACACATTGCATGGAGATTATTATCTGCTGGATCTGGAAATCAATGAGGAAGAACCTACATATGGGAAATATGGAATAATGCGAAAACAGTTTCTGAAGGAACACAGGAGTGCAAGGTATCAATATCTGGTACTGACCGGGAAACTGACGGATCATCTGAATCAGGTTGATAAAGAAGTAAGAGAAAAAGCTGAGATACTGATGGAGCAGATGGCTGTACAGTGGGGAGTGACGGAAGAACTGAAGATGCAGGATCAGATGGAATGGGTTAGGAAAATGAATAATATTCGTAGCAGAGCAGTAGAGATTATAGATGTAGAATTGATTTGTGTTTAGGAGGACAAAGCGGCAGATATAATGTTAAAAGTAATTGCGTGCGCACGCATATTGTATTATAATACTGGTGGTTAGGAGGAATATATCTATGAAACTATTAAAATGGCTTTCAGTAACAGACCGATTTTACAAAATCTATTTGGATAAACAGCTTGCCCCCTTTGGAATCAACAACAGCCAATATATGTTTTTGATTAAAATCTGTCGTTCGCCTGGCATTTTACAGGATTCTTTAATGGATATGTTTTATGTTCATCCGAGCAATATTGTACGGACAGTTGCGGCATTAGAAAAGCAGGGAATGATTATGCGTTCCCCAAATGATAAGGATAAGCGGACGTGTAAGCTGTATCCTACGGAACGTGCGCTGTCTGTAATTGATGAGGTACAGACGGTATGTGAAAAGACAGAAGCTCTTTTATTGCAAGGCTTCAGGGAATCTGATAAAAACCTCTTTATTGATTTGCTGATTCAGGCAGGTGAAAATATTACAGCGGAACTCCGTATAGAAAGAAAGGGGGATGAATTTAATGACTGAGAATCCCCTAGGATATGAAAAAATTTCAAAACTGTTGAAAGATTTTGCCATTCCCAGTATTATGGCGTCTCTTGTCGGCTCAATCTACAATATTGTGGATCAGATTTTTATTGGTCAAGGGGTCGGTTATCTGGGAAATGCAGCAACCAATGTTGCCTACCCGTTCTCTACCATCTGCCTTGCTATTGCACTGCTGGTTGGAATTGGCAGTGCTTCCCGTGTTTCCCTCTGTCTTGGACGCAAAGAGCCGAAAGCTGCCGCCAAAGCAGCGGGAAATGGTATTGTTCTGATGGGGATTTTCGGAATTATTTATTTATTGGTTGGTGAAGCTTTTCTGTCTTTGCTCCTAAAGGCATTTGGGGCAACGACAGATGTATTTCCATATGCAAAGCAGTATGCCAGCATAACATTGATTGGAATGCCGTTTCTTATTGTAACGAATGGTATGAGCAATTTGATTCGAGCAGATGGAAAACCAAAGTATTCAATGGTTTGCATGGTTATGGGAGCTATTATCAATACCATTCTTGACCCTATTTTTATTTTTGCTTGCGATTGGGGGATTGCCGGCGCAGCTTGGGCAACAGTTATTGGGCAAATTTTTTCCTTCATACTCGCACTCCGTTATCTATGGCGTTTCCAAACAATCCATTTTGAAAAAGAGTCGTTTTTATTGGACATCAAAGAAAGTATGAAAATTTGCAGCATGGGAATCAGCAGCAGCTCAAACCAGATTGCAGTTACCGTGATTCAAATCATTCAGTACAATTCGTTGACTTATTACGGCGCATTAACAAAATATGGAACAGATATTCCATTAGCTGCTTGCGGAATCGTTATGAAAACAAATGCCATAATCCTAGCGATTGTTGTAGGAATCTCGCAGGGAACACAGCCGATTATCGGCTTCAACTATGGGGCAAGGCAATACCATCGTGTACGGGAGGCTTACCTGCTTGCGGTAAAATGGAACCTTGTTGTTTCCACAATTGCTTTCATCGCATTTCAATTTTTCCCGCAATCTATCATTTCGCTATTCGGAGATGGGGACGAGCTGTATTTTGAATTTGCTGTTTTGTTCATGCGTACCTATCTTTTCATGGTGTTGGTAAATGGTGTGCAGTTGCTTTCTTCCAGTTTTTTTACCGCAATAGGAAAATCGTTAAAAGGTGCTCTGTTGGCATTAACAAGGCAGACCTTTGTGTTGATTCCGCTTACCCTACTGCTCCCGCTTCGTTTCGGAATTATGGGAGTATTGCTTGCGGGACCTGTTGCTGATTTTTCAGCGTTTATGCTATCTGTTGTACTGGTGGGTATAGAATTAAAAAAACAAAAAAATGACATGTAAACAACAGCCCTATGTGAAAACATTCTTTTTCCGCCGTTAAGTAATCAAGAAGCAAAAGCTTAAAAACCGTTGCGATAAATTTTATAAATTTAACTTGTTGTGCTAGATAAAATAAAATATAAAGAAACTTCAACAAAATGTGCTA
>NZ_QTWS01000025.1 GCF_003461245.1 Blautia sp. AF19-10LB | reverse complement strand
GTATGTGTTTCACTGTTTAGTTATCAAGGTTCTTTTGTTTTGCTCTCTTGCGACAGCTCGTTTAGATTATCACATTCATCAGCGCTTGTCAAGTACTTTTTTCATTTTCTTTCCGAAGCTTTTATGATGTTTGCGCGTCGCTCTCAGGCGACTCGTCTACTCTATCACATTTTCATTTCCTTGTCAACAACTTTTTTCACATTTTTCAAAACTTTCGAAATTGTTTAAGTTGTTTATTCAGAAGAAACAATTCTTCGTGACAGCTCAGTCAGAATACCACTATAAAACCAATCTGTCAACACCTTTTTTAGATTTTTTTGCAATTTTTGTCGATGTACTGCTGAACTTCATGTAAAGAAGGTAAGATGCTGTCTGCCAGCTCCTCCATTTCTTCTGTTGGAGCTGCCTGATCCGGCACCATGATCGGGTGCATTCCGGCTCTTTTGGCGGATCTTATTCCATTGTAGGAGTCCTCAATCGCATAGCAGTCCTCAGGCCGCTCCTGAAGGCGTCTGCAGGCTTCCAGATAGATGTCTGGCTCCGGTTTGCTCCGACTGACCATATCCCCGCATACGATCTCATCGAAATAGGAAAGCAAGCCTCCTTCCTCGAGTTCTCTCGTCACAAGATCTCTTCTTGTGGAGGAAGCTACCGCTGTCTTTATATTTTCTCTGCGGAGATATTCCAGGAGTTCCCGGATCCCCGGTTTCTTCGGAAGCTTCCCTCCTGCTGCATTTGCGTGGAAAAGATCTGACATTTCTTTTTTGTATTTGTCATATGGAAAATCCTGTCCATAACGCTCGAAAAAAATTTCTCTGGTCACTGTAGCATTGATCCCCAGGCATGCCCTGCAGGTTTCCTCTATATCTGCGACTCCATATTTCTCTGCCACAACCTTCCACATACGGAACACAAGCGTCTCTGAGTCAAAAATAACTCCATCCATATCAAATACAACTGCCTTCATCTTTTCCCCCTTGGTATTTATTTCGTTACTGTTCACAGCAACTTTATTTCTGCATGATAAAACGTATCGCATCCTGAATCCAGGAAACGTATACCAGTTTGATCCCTTTGATCTTCTCTGTAGCTGACCTGCATACTTCCGGCAGGATCACTGTTTCAAAACCGAGTTTCTTCGCTTCTGCGACACGCTGTCCTGCCATGCTCACAGCACGCACTTCTCCACTCAGACCAATTTCGCCAAATGCGATCACAGAATCCGGTATGACGATATCCTTACAGCTTGAAACGACTGCCAGTGAAATCCCGAGATCGATCGCCGGCTCTGTCATCTTCATTCCACCTGCAATATTGACATAGGCATCGCAGGCTGCCAGATGGATGCCGACTTTTTTCTCCAGAACTGCCATCAGAAGGTTTACTCTGTTAAAGTCTGTTCCCACTGCTGTTCTTCTCGGAATTCCGAAATTGCTCTGGCATACCAATGCCTGTATCTCCACCAGGATCGGCCGTGTTCCTTCCATAGAACATGCCACGATCGACCCGGAAGTGTCGCTGGGCTTTCCATTCAGCATAAATTCTGACGGATTCTTAACTTCCTCAAGTCCTGTGCTTCGCATTTCGAATACACCGATCTCATTGGTAGAACCGAAACGGTTCTTGACTGCACGCAGGATCCGATAGGAAGCATGTCTGTCTCCCTCAAAGTAAAGCACGGTATCTACCATATGCTCCAGCACACGGGGACCTGCCACGTTTCCTTCTTTGGTCACATGACCTACAATAAAGATCGATACGCCCTGTCCCTTGGCAATCTGCATCAGGATATTGGTAGACTCTCTTACCTGAGAAACACTTCCCGGTGCAGAACTGATATCCTCATGAAACATAGTCTGTATGGAATCGATCACAACGGTATCCGGCTTCTTGCGCTCGATCACTTCGCGAATTGTTTCCAGATTTGTCTCACACAGAAGCTGCAGCTTCTCATTAAATTCTCCGATTCGTTCTGCGCGGAGCTTGATCTGGCGCAGGGATTCCTCTCCTGAAATATACAGTACGTTGCTTCCTGATAGTGCAAGATTCCGGCACACCTGTAAAAGAAGGGTGGATTTTCCGATTCCCGGATCTCCACCCACTAAAACAAGAGAGCCGGGGACGATCCCGCCCCCGAGCACTCTGTCAAGCTCGCCAATCTTTGTCAGCCGCCGTTCATCCTCTGACAGTGAAATGTCCTTCAGACGAACTGGTTCCGGACGCTTCCCCGGATTCTGAAAGGAACTGCTACCGGATGAAGAAGATTTCTTCGTGGAAACCGTCTCCTCTACGAAAGTATTCCATGCCTTACAGCCCGGACACTGTCCCATCCATTTGGAGGATTCATATCCGCATTCCTGACAAAAATAAACAGTCTTTTTATTTTTTAGCATTTTTTGATCTCAACATGTACGGCTTTGTCGCCTCCCAGTTCTGCACTGAAAGAAAGCTTACCGCCAAGGTTTGTTTTCATTTTGCCTGCATCTGCGCCATCGATGGAGATATCATATTCTGTATCTGCTTCCATCTCTACGGTGATCTGTGCATCCTCAGTTCCTTCTACGTCAAAGCTCATGCTGGAGCCGTCCTGTTTCAGAGAAAATACAGCAGTTCCCGGTACGGATTCATATACAAACATGCCATTTCTCTCGAGTTTGGTGATCTCTTTGAATGTTTTTACCTTGTACATATCTCCCTGATGTGCGAAATCTGATACCTTGGATTTCTGTGGCAATTCATAATTGCCAAAGCTGATGCTCTGATTCTCTTCTGTACGGATCAGTTCCTTTACTACTGCCATAACCAATGTCCTCCCTAAGACTTTTCTGTTGTGTTTTCGACACCTGTGGATTGCTCCTTAGTGTTTTTTTATTATAACATTGACCACTTTTTTTGACCAGTATCCTGTTTAAGATTTTATAGCTTTTTTAGATTTTGGTTTCTTCTCATCTTCTGAAAGTGGAGTAAAACGGATCTCTTTCTGATGAAGCTGGATCCGGACGGTATCTCCTCTTTTGATGGTTCCTTCGAGAAGTGCATTTGCCATCGGATCTTCCAGTTTTGTCTGGATAGCTCTTCTTAATGGTCTGGCCCCATATTTGCTGTCAAAACCTGCTTCTGCAAGGAAATCCCTGACAGATTCTGTGATCTTAAGCTGGATATCAAGCTGTTCTTTACAGCGTTTTTCCAGTGTTTTGAGCATGATGTTGACAATCTTTTTGATGTGTGTCTTGTTCAGTGGATGGAATACCATGATCTCGTCAATACGGTTCAAAAACTCCGGTTTGAACAGACGGCGGACTTCTTCCATAACACCAGATTTCATGCGTTCATAATCCTGTTTCTCATCATTGTTGGAAAGGAAGCCAAGCTTCTTCGGCTCAATGATCGCCTGCGCACCAGCATTGGATGTCATAATGATGATCGTCTGCTTGAAGTCCACTTTTCGTCCATGTGCATCTGTGATATGTCCATCATCCAGAACCTGAAGAAGAATATTAAACACATCCGGATGTGCCTTTTCAATCTCATCAAACAGAAGCACACTGTATGGATTTCTGCGTACTTTTTCGCTGAGCTGCCCGCCCTCATCGTATCCTACATATCCCGGAGGTGATCCGATCAGTTTGGATACGCTGTGTTTCTCCATGTACTCAGACATATCAACACGGATCATTGCCTGCTCACTTCCAAATACGGCCTCTGCCAGCGCTTTGGAAAGTTCGGTCTTACCTACACCGGTAGGTCCAAGGAAAAGGAAGGAACCGATCGGACGGTTTGGATCTTTGAGACCGACACGGCCTCGTTTGACTGCCTGTGCGACTGCCTTTACTGCTTCTTCCTGACCGATCACACGTTTATGAAGTTCTTTCTCAAGACGTGCAAGACGTTTCGTTTCACCCTCTGTAAGACGCTGTACCGGGATCTTGGTCCAGTCGGAAATGATGTCTGCCACAGATGCCTCTGTCACAGATATTTTCTTTCTTTTGTTTCTGCGTTCTTCTTTTTCTTTATATTTGGAAATTTCTGTTTCTATTTCACGCTGGCGCGCCTGAAGTTCTTTTGCCAGGGAAAGATCTGCCTGCTTGACAGCTTTTTCCTTATCTTTCTGGATCTCGTGGAGTTCCAGTTCCATGGCATCTACTTCCGGTGCCATGCGGTAGCCGCCGAGACGTACTTTGGAAGCTGCCTCGTCGATAATATCGATGGCCTTATCCGGCAGAAAACGGTCATTGATGTAACGTTCGGACATTTTTACTGCTGCTTCAAGTGCACTGTCCTCGATCACCACGCCATGATGCTTCTCATAATACGGGCGCAGTCCCTTAAGGATCTCGATGGTTTCTTCCTCTGACGGTTCTTCTACTGTCACTGGCTGGAAACGTCTCTCCAGAGCGGCATCTTTCTCAATGTATTTCCTGTATTCCTCCAGGGTCGTTGCTCCGATCAGCTGGATCTCGCCTCTGGAAAGAGATGGTTTCAGAATGTTGGAAGCATCCAATGCTCCCTCTGCACCGCCCGCGCCAATGATCGTATGCAGCTCATCAATAAAAAGAAGAATTCCCTGATTGCTGCGTACTTCATTGATCACATTTCGGATTCTTTCCTCGAATTCTCCACGATATTTGCTTCCTGCCACCATTCCGGACAGATCAAGGACTACGACTCTCTTGTTTTTGACAGACTCCGGAACCATGCTAGAAATGATCCTCTGTGCAAGCCCTTCTACGATTGCAGTCTTTCCGACGCCTGGCTCACCTACCAGACATGGGTTGTTTTTTGTTCTTCTGCTTAATATCTGGATCAGGCGGGCAATCTCTTTGTCCCTGCCTACTACCGGATCCAGGTTTCCATCTGCTGCCATTGCCGTCAGATCACGGCTGTACTGATCCAGCGTCGGTGTTGTGGATCCCTGTTTTCCCTTCTGGTTCTTTGGCATCTGTAATTCTTCCGGAATTGCATTTGTATCAATCCCTGCCGCCGCGAGAACTGCGCTGTATAATTTCTGGATATTTACACCCATGGTATACAGAAGTCTGGTTCCTACACAATCTGTCTCTTTGAGCATTGCCAAAAGCAGATGCTCTGTTCCTGCCAGATCTTCCTTCTGCTTCTCAGCTTCTTTGACTGCCTGTTCTCTGACTTTCTGTGCTCTTGGACTGTAGCCGGCGGATTTTTCTGCTACAAGCACTCCGGATGGTGCGATCAATTTCGTGATCAGGGATTCCAGTTTTTCCCTGTCTACGCCAAATTCTTCCAGAATCTTACCTGCTGTTCCTTCCTGTTCATCAAGAAGTCCTACCAGTATATGTTCTGTCCCAATATATGAATGTTTCCAGGACCGGGCTGTACTTTCCGCAAGTTTCAGTGCTGCCTTTGCCTGTCTGGTAAATTTCTCCTGCATTCCTGCCTCCTCTTTTTATGCTATTCTATTCCATATTCGTCAAAAATCTCATCGATCAGATCGTGAACTTCTGCTCTGGAAATATTTTTGCAGTATCCTCTTGCGAGGGCTACCATGAGATTCTGTTTCATTTCTTCCAGTGCCTTCATCTTGTCCACATCAATCGCAATGATCGCGCCACGGCGGCGGTCGATCGTTACAAAGCCTTCCTGCCGAAGCAGGGAATATGCCTTGTTCACAGTATGCATATTAATGCCGATGGTATCTGCAAGCTGTCGCACAGAAGGAAGCGGATCTCCCTCCTGAAGCCTGGATGTGGCAATTCCCATGATGATCTGATTCATCAACTGCACATAAATAGCCTCATCACTGTTAAAGTCTATTTCAATGACCATAATCCTCAGCCCCTTATCTTTCATAATAACATCATGTTATACATATGGTAGCACATAATCTGGATTTTGCAAGTATAATTTTATAAAGTTTATCCTGTCTAATCCCCGCGTGAAAAGATATAAAAAACAGACAGCCCGAAGACTGCCTGTTTCTTATGCTTATATTTTTAACCAATTATTTTTTTGAGCTGGTCTCTGTTGAGAACAAGATTGAATCCCATAGGGTTGATAACCAGTGATTCTGCCTGCTCGATCAGGATATTTGGAAGTTTGTTAAATGGTACTTTGGCAATACGAAGTTTCTTTCCTTTTGCGAATTTCTCAAATTCCATAACATCGGAGAATACCGGCTGAAGGATCTTACCTTCTTTGTTCTTGAGGTAAGGAATGTTTATCTTGTCCGGCTCATCTCCCTTGCGCTGCATTGCAACAAGAAAATCTGATTTTCTTAAGTTTACGATCACTTCTTCTTCCAGTGCTCTTAAGTTCTTGTGCTCTTCCTGAGGTACCGGACGGCGAAGTTCCTGCATGAAGTAGATTCCGGAAAGCTGCAGTGTCGGATTGATCAGCGGACGCTTCTGCGGCTCTACTTTGCTGAGATCCGGCTTTCTTACGATTCTTTCAAGATCGATCTCCATCTGCTCACCGCCATCATTCCACATGATCGTGTTTACACCGATAGAGAATAACAGACCGTACATCTTAGGGAAATCTTTCTTTTCGTAACGCATTCCCATAAGGAGAACTTTTTCTTCGATTTTCTTTTTGCCAAATTCTTTGATTGCTTCTTCCTCTGTGAAAAACCATGCCTGGTCGTTGAATGATTCTTCCCCACAGGTTACATAAGGAAGCTTCGTAGTCTGAGAGTATGCTACAAAAATATTCTCCCTTCCCTGAATTTCCTTAATTGTTTCTTCTACACTTGTTCCCATATTTTGTCCTTTCAGGCCTCGTCAATAGCCTTTCCTATGTCGTGGCGCATATATTTATTTGCAAACTGGATCCAGTCTGTTGCCTCGTAAGCATTCTTACGGGCTTCCTTAAGATCCTTTCCAGTTGCAGTGATTCCAAGGACACGGCCGCCGTTGGTAACGATCTCGCCATCCTTGAATTTGGTTCCTGCATGGAAGCAGTAATAGCCTTCTTTGTCCTTGAAGTTCTCAAATCCATGCATTGGAATTCCTTTTTCGTATTTTACCGGATATCCATCACTTGCCAGAACGACACAGACAGCTGCATTATCCTCAAACTCAAGATCTACCTGATCCAGAGTTCCATTTACGCAAGCTTCCATCACTTCGATGATGTCTGTCTTCATTCTCGGAAGAACAACCTGTGCTTCCGGGTCACCAAAACGTGCATTGTACTCCAGGACCTTCGGTCCGTCGGCTGTCAGCATCAGTCCAAAGAAAATGATTCCTGTAAATGGACGTCCCTCTGCTGCCATCGCATCAACCGTTGCCTGGTAGATATGCTCCTTACAGAACTTATCCACTTCCTCTGTATAAAACGGGCTCGGTGAAAAAGTACCCATACCGCCTGTGTTCAGTCCCTGATCTCCGTCTTTGGCACGCTTATGATCCTGTGCGGATGTCATCGGACGGATCGTCTTGCCATCCACAAAGGAAAGGACAGACACTTCACGTCCTGTCATAAATTCCTCGATGACCATTGTATTTCCTGCACTGCCGAACTTCTTGTCCTCCATGATCTCCTTAACTCCGGCTTCTGCTTCTTCCAGAGTATTGCAGATCAGAACACCCTTGCCGAGTGCAAGCCCGTCTGCCTTGAGCACGATCGGGAACTTGACCTGTGTATGTAAATAATCCAGTGCTTTCTGTGGATCGTCAAAGTTTTCGTATCCCGCTGTCGGAATTCCATATTTTTTCATGAGGTCTTTGGAAAATGCCTTGGATCCCTCCAGGATCGCTGCGTTCTTGCGAGGTCCGAACACCTTGAGTCCGCGTGTCTCGAACACATCTACAACACCGCCAACCAGCGGGTCATCCATTCCGATAATTGTAAGATCAACAGAATTCTTCTCCGCAAAATCAGCAAGTTTCTCAAATTCCATTGCTCCGATGTCTACACACTCCGCATATTCAGAAATTCCTGCATTTCCCGGTGCGCAATAGATCTTGTCTACCTTTGGGCTCTTGGCCACGCTCCAGGCAATTGCATGTTCTCTTCCGCCGCTTCCAACAATTAATACTTTCATATCTTTCGCTCCTCTGCAGAAAATCAATTATTGATGATAACTTTACCGTCCTGTACGGATACTTTGCCATTGGCGATCAGATCGATCGCAGCCGGCAGTATCTTCCATTCAGCCTCTTCCATAACACGTCTCTGAAGTACTTCCGGGGTATCTCCCTGGTGTACCTCTACCGCCTTCTGAAGAATGATAGGACCGGTATCTGTACCTGTATCTACAAAATGAACCGTCGCACCGGTCACCCTGACGCCTCTGGAAAGGACACCTTCATGGACATGAAGTCCATAATATCCTGTTCCACAAAAAGACGGAATCAGTGACGGATGGATATTGATGATCCGATTTGGATATGCTTCCACGATCATCGACGGCACTGCCACCAGAAATCCGGCAAGCACAACAAGATCTACCTGGTTCTCCTGAAGTTCTGCCAGAAGTGCCTTATGAAATTCTTTTCTGTCTGCATAGTCCTTCGGAGAAATGCATCTGGCAGGGATTCCCTTGTTCTCCGCTCTCTTGAGGGCATACGCACCCTTGTTGTTGCTGATCACGAGACCAACCTCTGCATTGGTGATCACACCTGCATCGATTGCGTCCATGATCGCCTGGAGATTTGTACCGCCTCCGGATACCAGAACACCCAGTTTTAACATAAGGTCACTCCCTTTTCGCCAGCCTCAATGCGGCCTACTACGTAAGGAGTATCTCCTTCTTTGCGGATTGCTTCCATCGTCTTGTCTACATCCTCAGGAGCTACTGCGAGGACCATTCCAAGACCCATGTTAAATGTATTATACATCATTTTCTCTTCGATGTTACCTTTTTTTGCAAGAAGTTTAAAAATTGGAAGAACCGGATAGCTGTCCCTCTCTACAACTGCATGTGTGCCTTCTTTGAGCATACGCGGAATATTTTCGTAGAAGCCGCCGCCTGTGATATGGCTGCATGCATGGATTCTCACGCCTGCATCGCGGATGCTCTTGAGTGCTTTGACATAAATCCTGGTCGGAGCGATCAGTGCTTCACCAAGTGTTGTTCCCAGTTCATCATAGTAAGTGTCAAGAGATTCTCTTGTCATCTCGAATACTTTGCGGACAAGAGAGAATCCGTTGCTGTGGACACCGGTAGAAGCCATACCGATCAGCACATCTCCAGGATTCAGTTCTTCTCCTGTGAGAAGATCCTTCTTGTCGATCACACCTACTGCAAATCCGGCAAGATCGTACTCATCTTCCGGCATAAGTCCAGGATGCTCTGCTGTCTCTCCACCGATCAGTGCCGCACCAGACTGTACACAGCCCTCTGCCACGCCGCTTACAATCTCAGCGATCTTCTCCGGATAGTTCTTACCGCATGCAATGTAATCCAGGAAAAACAGCGGCTCTGCGCCTGCACATGCAATGTCATTTACACACATGGCAACTGCATCGATTCCTATGGTATCATGTTTGTCCATGATCATGGCAAGTTTTACCTTGGTTCCGCATCCGTCTGTACCGGATACCAGTGTAGGTTCCTCCATGTTCTTAAATGCGCTCATGGAAAAAGCTCCGGAAAATCCGCCGATTCCTCCCAGTACCTCCGGTCTCATGGTTTTTGCGATATGTTTCTTCATCAGTTCAACTGACTTGTAGCCTGCTTCGATATCAACACCTGCGTTCTTGTAATCCATAGTTCCTGCTGCTAAAACATATACCAACAAGTATATGCTTAGATGAATAGCTACACTCTCACGATTTGTAGTTACTGCTTCACCGTGTATGCTTTTGTGATTATCAAATAATTCACTACTTACAAGTTCCTGTACACTCCACAGTCGTAAATTCCCGACAAGCCATCGGTACACACCTATTGTTATAGGTCTTCATCTAAAATAGCTTTTCCTTTCTTAAGATTTTAATATTATGCCACTTGGTTTTCGTGGCCGTATATTTAATAAGCCTGATATCCAACTTCCTGAAGGCGGGCATCCTTTGCTTCTACCTGTTCCTTCAGTTCCTGGCTGTATGCTTTCAGTTTCTCAAGAAGTTCCGGATCTGAAGTAGCCAGTATCTTGGCTGCCAGCAGTCCTGCATTTGCCCCTCCGTTGATTGCAACTGTTGCAACCGGGATTCCGGATGGCATCTGTACGATAGAATACAGTGAATCACGTCCTCCCAGAGAAGTGGTATGCATTGGAATACCGATCACAGGCATCGGGAAAATCGCTGCGCACATTCCCGGAAGATGTGCTGCCATTCCTGCACCTGCAATAATTACTTTGAATCCTCTTTCTTCTGCACTTCTTGCATATTCAAAGAACACGTCCGGTTCTCTGTGTGCAGAGATGATCTTCATTTCGTACTCAACGCCCAGCTTGTCAAGAATTGCTGCCGCTTTGCTCATAACCGGCATATCTGAGTCGCTTCCCATTACAATTCCAACTTTTTTCATTGGTGGCCTCCTTTTTTTCTATCCCAGGTTGATTCTACTAAGATTCTAAATTTGTGTCAACATAATTCCGGAAAAGAAATATTTAGATACGCAAACTCTTTTTGTATATAAAGTTTACTCTTCAAAAGGTTTATTGAGTTCTTCTGTACCAGGAAGTACAAAACATCCGTTCTCGATGATCGGAGTGCTTTCGCCTTCTTCGTCGATCACGCTGATATTTCCAAGTTCCTCATATGGAATGGTAATATCGGTGTGGCAGCCATAATATGCCATGCTGATATCTTCTTTACGCAGTGCGGAGATCTCGTTGTCGCGGGCAATAATCTCTCTTCCGTCCGGGTTAAATACCGGAGTATCTTCTGCCCAGCTGTAGCAGGTGTCGCCCACTGCAAAATGCGGTCCCATCTTTTCTGCAATCAGGATCGGAAGTTTGTCCGCGATGCCGTATTTCTCAGCAGCAACGTAGGCTGTCGTGTTGGTACCGATCGCAAATTCGCCCATCGGGATCTTGGCGTGATGGAACAGGATATTGTCCTCGATATACGCGCGGTTCTCTTCTTCTGTCTCAAAGTTTGAGCAGGTATAATCGATGACCTGTCCGCAGTCAAATACCAGTTTGAGATCACGGAACTGCAGACCATTTAAATATACTTTCTTGACATGAAGGATTCCGCCTGTTCCTGCAAGTACCGGAGATGTAAATACTTCTCCTACCGGAATGTTCACATCCGCTACACAGTTTTCGAAATTCGTCTGCTTCTTCACATCTTCGAGATCATGCAGGTGGATGATAAGGTCCGTCTCATTGTCGCCGCGTCCCTTGACTTCTACCCACTGGCAGGTGTCCAGAGTCTCAATGATCGTCTGCTGGATCCGCTCATATAATTTGTAATCCAGAGTGTTGATCTTGACGATCTCTGCAAAGATCTCCGGGAACTTCTCTCCGATCTCAGGAATCGGATAAGCAATGATCGTGAAGCTTCTCTCATCTCCCTTGATATAGCGGTTGACGATCTGTCCGGATTCATTGTCAAGTTCCACCTGCTGCTTCTGCTGTGTCTCGGAAAGTGTCCACGCCTCAGCCTTGGTCTCCGGTGCAAACGGTTCCTCTCCAAAAGTCTCAATGCATGCCGGACCGCCGTGTACTGCTGCCAGTTCCTTATAATTCTCGTAAGCATTCTGCATGGAGCGCAGTTTCCGCTGTACAAAATCACTGTCGAGGAAAAGTGCCTGGTCCTGTCTGTGATCATACTCATACTGCGGGTTTGCAACGCCGCCGGTAAAGCCGATTCTTGCATTTCCCCGCTTGTTGACTACATGTGTCGCATGACGGTAGATGACAGGTTCCAGTCCCATTGCACGGAATTTCAGGATCGCAGATCTTACCATTCTCTCAAATCCGAGATTATAGCGGATGTTGACTGTTTTTTTCCTGGTAATGTCTTTTCTTCCGTTGATAAAGCCGATGCGATATCCTTCTGTATAGGTTTCTGCCATGCTGTCGATCTGTTCCTGGGAAAGGCTGTTCAGAAATTCTGCCACACCTCTCTCATTTGCAGAAACATATTCTCCATAAGCGTAGAGATATTTAAGATCTGAAAGATCAGAATCCATGATAATACGGACTGCAAAATCGAGTTGCGGGTCAACGGCCTCCGCGATTCTCTGTTCCATCAGATCCTGGCAGTAGTCATTCACATAGGAGCGCAGAATATCCTCCACGGTCTTCACTGCCGGAAGTTCGCTGTCCTCAAAGGCAGCATAGATTTCCAGAAAAAGCTCTGCAGCGATGGTATAATCCCACCATTTTTTCTCATATGCATATGCGATCGTACCGCGGAGTTCTGCATACAGGAAACAAAACGCCTTGCCGTATTCGCCCAGTTTCACTGCTGCGTAGGAAGGATTTCCATAGCAGGTCCCATAGTTTTCCGGAAAAAGTTCTTCGTAGAGTTCTCTGTTTTCCTGTGCGAGTTCTTCTTCTGTCAGTCCTTCCTTTTCTCTCTCGAGAATAGCCGCCGTCTTTGTCAAAAAAGCGGCTGTCTTTTTGAAAAAGTCCTCAAAATCTGGCTGTGCTGTCTTTTCTGTGCAGATCTCACTGATCCGGTCTTTTGCCAGATGATAACGTTCCATCAGTAATTCGTCCAAATTCGTCTTCCTTTCTGTTTCTTATTCATCGATCACATGTCCGAGTTCGACATGTTTGTCTATTAATTTCTGCATATACTTCCAGATTTCCCTGGAACCTTCTGAAGTATGCTCATTTCGTTTGTAGATCTGGCTTTTGCGGACACCGTGTTCTGCCCAGCTTCTGCCATTGGAAGCATCGTTCAGAAGAAGCGGCTGGCAGTTATCAAGCACGTGTGCAAATTTGGCGTCTGCACTCTCATATGCCTCAAATTCGTCCCAGAGGTCCCGGAACCATCTGCCCTGATCTTCCGGAAGCATTCCAAAAATGCGGTCTGCCGCCTTTGTTTCCCGTTCCACTTTAGTCTGCGCGCCTGCTTCATCATATGCGTAGGTGTCGCCCGCATCGATCTCAACCAGATCGTGGATCAGCACCATCGGTACAACTTTCTTAAGGTCTACTTCCTCGTTGGAATATTCGCTGAGAAGAACTGCCATCAGTGCCAGATGCCAGGAATGTTCTGCATCGTCTTCCTTACGGCTTGCATCTGACAGATAGGTCTGCCGGATGATCTGCTTTACTTTGTCCACCTCAACGATAAAATCCATCTGTTTCTGTAAACGTTCCATATCCATCTCTTATACTCCCATCAAAAAAAAGACCAGCCATCCTACTGTGATCACTCCGTTCAGGATCGATCCCACAACGCTGGTCCGATGCATGCACTCTTCATCAGAAAAGCTCATAAGTCCCATCACAAAGCCGTAAGCAGAAAGCAGCACTGCAAACAGACAGAGCCCGCCTACGATAAAACCAAATTTCTCCTGTGCTATATAAGCCACGGCCACTGCCGCTACAAACAGAAGGAGGGAAGCAATCGCCAGCCCCACTGACAGCTTCCCCTTACCTGGTTCCTTTTTCTTTATGATCGCATATCTATATCTTCTTGCCATAACGTTTTCTCCTCAGGTAATTACAAACGGCAAAAGCCAGATACCCCAGTGCCGCTCCCAGTGTGTTCAGGATCAGATCATCCACATCGAAACATCCGACCTTCGTAATAAGCTGGATCGTCTCCACGACGAGGCTGAGTCCGAATCCTGACAAAATGATAAAAAATCCGCTGCGGCACTTCCTTGCTATGACCGGAAGAATAAATCCGTAGGGAACAAATCCAATCACATTCCCGAACAGATTTGTAACAACCGCAAACACCCCGAGTTGCTCTCTGTAGGTCCAGAACCGCCTGATCTCCACGAACGGGATCAGGTTGTACCGGTATACTCTTTCTTCTGCTGCGACCCGTCCATATTCCTCTGAAAAGAAAAGGAAATAGATCAGCAGCAGAATGTATAAGACAAACAGCATAGTCCCCAGATGTTTAATCCTGCGCTTTGCACTGTTTTTTGACATATTATATTATCCTAACCTTATACCGCCTCCGGTTCTTAGATCAAAATGTCGCCTTTTCTTTTGAGAAGGCGTGCGCCGCTGACGATCATGAGGATTCCTGCGGCAACTCCGGTAACAAGAGTGACGATCCCGACTGCAACGCTGCAGCCTCCTGTTCTCGCCATTGTTTTGTAGATTTTTTCGTTCAACTTCATTCCTCCTGAATATCCTTCTGACAGCAGACTCTTTTATTTTGCGCCGTACTGTGCGTAATATGCATCGATTGCTTTCTTGAGGTCGTCGTTGATGATGATCTCTCCTTTGTATTCTTTATTATAGAGATGTTCGATGACTTCTTCCATTGTTACGATGGCATTTGTCTCAAATCCGTACAGATCATGAACTTCTTCGAGTGCACACTTCACGCCGCCCTTGCCGACTTCCATACGGTCAAGAGATACCATGAGTCCGATGATCTCTACGTTTGCTGCTCCTCTTACCTTCGGAACAGTTTCTTCCATGGATTTACCGGAAGTTGTTACGTCTTCGATCATTACGACACGGTCTCCATCCTGAAGTTTGCTTCCAAGGAAACTTCCCTTATCTGCGCCGTGATCCTTCTCTTCCTTACGGTCAGAGCAGTAGCGGATCTCTTTACCGTATAATTCGCTGAAAGCGATCGCTGTTACTACGCTGAGCGGAATTCCCTTGTAAGCCGGTCCGAACAGCACATCAAAGTCATCACCGTATTTGTCGTGGATCGCCTTTGCATAATATTCTCCGAGTTTCTTAAGCTGGGAACCTGTCACATATGCACCTGCATTCATAAAAAACGGAGACTTTCTTCCGCTCTTGAGTGTGAATTCTCCAAATTTCAGTACATGGCTGTCTACCATAAATTCAATAAATTCCTGCTTGTATGCTTCCATGATTCATTCCTCCATATTAACTGTTCATACTTATCAATTGTTGAATGTCATTTTATTTTATCATACTTTTGTTCAAATAACAAACTGTTTACTCCATTCACTGCCGCCTGATCAGATACGTTTCACATATACTCTGTTTGGTTTGTAATTCGGGCGACCACCTCTGCCGCTGAGATTGTAGTCCATTCCACAATACCAGTCGATCCTGCCGGTTGCTTTTGCCCAGTTTGCATCATAAACTCTCCCGTTTACTTCTGCCCATCCATGTCCACCAGATGAAACTGCATATGATGTATACCCTACTGCATCAGCCAGGTATGCAAATGCACATCCAAATCCGAAGCAGTCACCTCTTCTTCTGCTAAGCACCCTGCTGCCATAGTAAATATCCCAGTTTGAACCTCCGGCAAAATCTCCACCGTCTCCATAATTATAATTTACAATATAGCGGAAACATGCTCTTAATTTCTGTGGTTTTGTCATTCTGTTATTGGTAATTCCATCTACGATCTGGTTTGCCCTGACCATAAGATTCAATTTCTGAAGCTGTGTCCTGTTATAAGATGCGCTGCCATCCTTTCTTACCTGAATCCCGTTAATTCTGGCAGAAGTTCTCATGTAACCAGCCCCGCCATTTATCTGTCCGAAGAAATAATATTTCTGTCCGACCTTACGCCATCCAGTACGTAGGATTCCTCTTGAATCCATATAATATTTCCTGCCCTTTACAGTTATTATTCCTTTCGCTTTTACACCTTTGGAATTAAAATAACTGATATTTCCATTCTGTGCCTTTACAAATTGATTTCTGTAACTCACTGCCGCTTCCGTATTTCTCGCCGGCAGAAAACAGATGCACAGTGCCAGAAGCACAAATACAAATATTCTTTTCCCTTTCATAAAATCCTCCTTATCTTCAAAATAATCTGATAAGTTTATTGTCACATAAAACCTGGTATTTGTCTATAAATAAATCTGCCTGATTTTTGATTTTACGCTGTCTACTCTGCCTTTGTGCTGTATTTTTTCATAGTATAAAAATAATACGGAATCAGCGGGATCAGTGCTGCGATCCATGCTGCCGGGTCTGCGAGACAGACTCCGGCAAAAGTTGTATGGCCTGCGACTAATACAACGATCAGGGTTCTTGCGACCAGTTCAAAAACACCTCCGAGCATCGGAACAAGTCCGTATCCCATTCCCTGCAGTGCATTTCGGAATACGAAGATCATGTCCAGGAATGGATACGCCCAGAATACCGTGTGGAAATAAGTCACAGACACCTGGATCACCTCTGTCTCGGACAGATTGATAAACAGGTAGGTGAAATATTTTCCTCCGAAATATACAAGAATCATCTGGATCACGCTCCAGACAAGAAGCATGATGCAGGAATATCTCACACCCTGTTTTACGCGGTCCATACGGTCTGCTCCACGATTCTGTCCGACATAAGTCGCGATCGTCGCACCCATGGAAACAGCCACCATGCCGATAACATTCTGGATCTTTCCTGCCGCAGAAAATCCTGCCATGTGGGTAGCCCCGTAAATATTTACCGCACTCTGTACGATAATGGTTCCGATCGCTGTGATAGAAAACTGAAGTCCCATCGGGATTCCAAGGATCAGAAGCTTACTCATGCTGCCTTTGCGCAATTCAAAGTTTTTCTTCTCCAGATGAAGGATCGGATATTTTTTCTTGATATAAACCAGACAGCAGACTGCCGAGACTCCCTGCGCGATCACAGTTGCATACGCGCAGCCTTCTACGCCCATTCCCACAAAACGGATCAGGACAACATCAAGGATCACATTGATTCCTGCGGAAATGATCAGGAAATACAACGGGGATTTGGAATCACCCAGCGCACGCAGGAACGCCGCAAGTGTATTATATGCCGCTGTCACAAGAAGTCCTGCGTAGATGATCCCCATATATCCTGCGACATCCCCCATCAGATCTGCCGGTGAATTCATCAGTTTCAGGATCGGTACATTGAATACCAGGAATCCAACCGTCATCGCTGCCGCAAATCCAAACATCAGATAGATGGACATCGCTACGAAATGTCTCATATCATCATATTTCTTAGCTCCAAACATCTGTGCCACAATGATTCCGAATCCACTGCTGAGGCCATTCAGCCATCCGGTCACAAAGAACATCAGCGAACCGGTACTTCCGATCGCTGCAAGTGCATCTACACCGATAAACTGTCCGGCAACGATCGAATCCACAATGTTATAAAACTGCTGAAAAATATTTCCCAGGAACATCGGGATCATAAACATAATGATCAGTTTGATCGGATTCCCTGTTGTCATGTCATTTGTTCGATTTTTTTCCACTTTTACTCCTCTCCCACAAAAAGCAGGAAAAAGCACTGTGCTCTTTCCTGCCATTTTGTGATCTTACATTTACTTATTACTATGCTTTGATACTTTTTATTTTACTGCTCCGATGAGCTCGTGGATATCCTCCACATGCTGTGCTTCCATAAATTTCTCAATCCCCTCTGCAATCTCAACAGTCGCATACGGATTGAAGAAGTTTGCAGTTCCCACAGATACTGCTGTCGCACCTGCCATGATAAATTCCAGTGCATCCTCTGCTGTTGCGATTCCGCCCATTCCGATGATCGGAAGAGAAACAGCCTGCGCCACCTGATAAACCATGCGGACTGCGATCGGCTTCACTGCCGGACCTGACATTCCACCGGTCTTGTTTGCCAGTGCGAAGGTCCTTCTGTTAATATCGATCTTCATTCCTGTCAGAGTATTGATGAGGGAAAGAATATCTGCGCCGCCTGCTTCTGCTGCCTTCGCCATCTCTGTAATGTCAGTCACATTCGGGCTGAGTTTCATGATGATCGGCTGTTTTGCATACTTCTTAACTTCCTTAGTGATCGCTTCCAGAGCTTTCGGGTCCTGTCCAAAAGCAATTCCACCTTCTTTGACATTCGGGCAGGAAACATTGATCTCAAGGAGGTCAACCGGTTCATTTCCCAGACGCTCTACAACTTCACAGTAATCCTCGGTGCTTTTTCCACATACATTCACAACGATCTTTGTGTCATACTGCTTCAGAAACGGAATGTCTCTCTTACAGAAAAGGTCGATTCCTGGATTCTGAAGTCCGATTGCATTCAGCATACCGCTTGCTGTCTCTGTTACTCGCGGTGTCGGGTTTCCCGGCCACGGCACATTGGCAACACCCTTGGTCACAACTGCACCAAGACGGTTCAGATCTACAAACTCACTGTATTCGGCTCCGGATCCAAAGGTTCCGGAAGCTGTCATTACAGGATTTTTTAATTCTACTCCCGCAAGAGTCACGCCTGTTTTTATCATAACTCTACCTCCGTGCTTAAGAATACCGGGCCATCCTTGCAGACACGTTTGTTGTGCACCTGAGAATGTGCGTCGATTTCTTTTGATCTGCAGACACATGCAAGACAGGCTCCAACGCCGCATGCCATACGCTCCTCCATGGAGATCCAGCATGTGATATTTTTTTCTGCTGCATATTCCTTGAGGGCACGAAGCATAGGTGTCGGTCCGCAGGCAAAGATCACCTCTGCTTCCAGGGCTTTCTCCTTGATTGCGTTGAGGACATTCCCTTTGGTTCCTGCACTTCCATCCTCTGTCGCCACATAGACATCTGCATATTTCTCAAACTCATCATTCAGAAAAAGCTCATCTCTGTAGCCGAGAACGGCTGTCTTCTCTGCCTTAAGTTCTTTGGCAGTCTGAAGCATCGGCGGAATTCCGATGCCTCCTCCGATCAGGAACACTTTCTTTCCTTCAGCTTCTTCAAGCGGAAATCCGTTACCGAGAGGTCCCATTGCCTCCACCTGGATTCCAGGGTGAAGTCTGGAAAATTCCTCTGTTCCTGTATTTTTGCCTGTCACACGATATACAAGACGGATCCTGCCATTCTCTCTGTCAATCTCGCAGATACTGATCGGACGCGGAAGGAGTTTGCTTCCATTTCTTGTGTATAAGGATAAAAACTGTCCCGGTCTGGCAGCTTCTGCCATACGGTCAGCCTGAAGCCACATACTGAAGATCCCTGTGCCGATCTCCTCCTGACTTACGATCTTAAGACTTTCTTTTGTCTTTGTGCTCATTTGTCTTCCTCCAAAAATCATCTTAGCGGTTGTTAAGTGCTCCGCTGATATCCTCGATCATCACCTCTACTGCCTTACGGGATGCATCTGCATAGTTCAGTTCTCCGAAAGATGCGTATGCTTCCTGCTTGTATGCAGCAATGATTCCTCTGGAAGAGTTTACGATCGCGCCGAGTCCGTCTTCATTAAAGAAGTGAACAAGATCTGCGCCCTTGCCGCCCTGTGCACCGTATCCAGGTACAAGAATAAATGTCTTCGGCATCAGTTTACGGAGGATTTTGCCCATTTCCGGATAAGTTGCTCCGACAACAGCTCCGATGTAGCTGTATTCTTTGCCCATGTGGTCTTCACCCCACTGTGCAACCTTCTCTCCTACCCATTCATAAAGCGGTCTGCCATCGATCACTCGATCCTGAAATTCACCGCTTGATGGATTAGATGTTTTGACAAGGATAAAAAGTCCCTTGTTTTCTTCTTTGCAGACATCGATGAATGGTTTCACACCATCAGATCCGAGATATGGATTGACTGTTGCAAAGTCCTCATCAAATCCGGCATATTTCTTACTTCCTACCTGCACATGTCCGAGATGTCCGACTGCATATGCTGCGGATGTAGATCCGATGTCACCTCTCTTGATATCGCCGATCACTACAAGGTCTTTGGATTTGCAGTAATCTACGGTCTTTTTATATGCCTGAAGCCCTGGAATCCCGAACTGTTCGTACATTGCGATCTGCGGTTTCACTGCCGGGATCAGATCATAAGTTGCATCAACGATGCCTTTGTTAAACTGCCAGATTGCCTCTGCAGCACCTTCCAGTGTCTCCCCGAATTCCGCAAACGCATTCTCCTGGATATGCTTCGGAATATAGTTCAGCATCGGATCCAGTCCTACTACGATCGGTGCATTTGTTTTACGGATTTTTTCAATAAGTTTGTTAATCATAACGGCTCCTCCTGGAATTTATCTTTGTAATTATTTATGTACAATTACGTTATCACCAACATCATACACGAAATATTTGATTTAATAAAGTCTTTTTTAAATAACCTTGACAATTTTATCCACCGGATATATAATTCAGTCATAGACCAATAGATTCTTAATGTAAAATCACTAGTTTTTAGAGATTATATATTATTAATATAGTCTGTAAAATCTGGTGATTTTTGTCGTCAGATGGTCTTTTAACTTTTTATTTTTTATGGAGGTAACATCATGAACAAGGGAACTGTAAAATGGTTCAACGCAGAAAAAGGCTATGGTTTCATCACAGGAGAGGATGGAGCTGACGTATTCGTACACTTCTCTGCAATCAATGGCGAAGGATTCAAATCCTTAGACGAAGGACAGGCAGTAACTTATGATTTAACAGAAGGCGCTCGCGGAATGCAGGCTGCTAACGTTACAAAATTATAATTAACATCCGATACTTCAGGTTTTATAACCATTCAACAAAAAACCCCAGCTGGATCAGCCGGGGTTTTTTATTGTTCATTTTCATTTGGCTTATTGTGTATCGGAAGAAAGTCCTGACACATAATTATCGATCGCTGAAGTATCTACAACCGTTTCCTTCACTACGGAAGCTTCCTTGGCAGTTATCTTTGCATATGCGGAAAATCCGATCCATGCAACCATACACACACAGATTGCTACCCATGCAAGGATCTCTAATCTGTCGATCAGTTTCTCTTTTCTGGCTGCTCTGCTGCGGTTGTTCTTACCAGCTTTGTAGCTGTCTACTTTTTTCTGACTCATTTGCGAATCTCCTTTGCTGCATATAAGTACTCATTGCATTATAGCACAGGAAAGTCCAAAAGTGAAGTACCTTTCCGGGATATTCCAGGCTTATACGGCAACGATCACGCCTCCGTCATTTGCATACATGCTGCTTACACCTGCAGTATCCAGGATTACAATATCCTTCACGTTCATGCGCTCCTGAAGTGCATTTCGAAGAAGGACTGCTCTCTCATGGCAGTTGCAGTGTGAGATCGCGAGTGTCTTGGTTTCACTATTCTGTGTCTTGGCTACGATCTGTTCTGCCATTTTGACCAGTGCTTTATTCATTCCGCGCGCCTGATCAAGCTGACAGATACTTCCTTCATCTGTAGATCCCATGACCGGTTTGATCTTCAGTGCGCTGGCAACAAGTGCCTTTGCTTTGCTGAGTCTTCCATTCTTGCGAAGTGTTTCCAGATTATCCAGTACAAAGAAGGTGTGCTGTCCTGCAATATATGCATCCACAGTCTCAATTACTTTCTCAAAGGAATACCCGGCTTCTTCACACTCCTGGATCTTCATCGCGATCAGGGTCTGACCGACAGAAGCCGATCTGGAATTAAAAACATGGATCTGTCTGCCCGGTTTCTCCTCATTCAAAAGATTACTTCCCAGAACTGCACTGTTATAAGAACCGCTGAGTTCTGCTGAGAGTGTCACTGCATAGATATGATCTGCTTCACAGTCAAAAGCCCTCATATAACGTTCCGGAGAAGGACACGCTGATTTCGGGCACTCCGGGCATGCAGCTACTTTCTTAAGGAAATCTGCCTGATCAAAAGTCTCATCATCTATAATATTCTCGCCGCCTACATTCAAAGTAAGCGCTACCGATTCAAAATGTTCATTATTCTTCCATTCTTCTAACAATTCACCGCAACTATCTATAATAATCTTATAACTCAATTATATCGTCCTCTTTCCCGTAATATGTAGTTTCGAATACCACATCTATATTAACATATAGCCCATTGTTTGAAAAGAGTTTTTGTAAAAACTATATTCTTTTTTTCAGTTCTGCTTTATAATAGAAGCAACAGTAAACAGAAAGGAGTTCTTTAATGCTTGCACTCAAGATCAATACTACCAAAGCTTTTATGCACAAATTACTGATCGGAGATACCTTCCATATATTTTCTCTAGCCGAAGCATCCATTACAACCTTTAACCAGTTCCATATAGACGGAAAACTGCATATGGATTTTTTTGACACTGATACTGCACAGCAGTTATCTGAAAACGGTGACATTTACTCTTCCTGGAAAGATGTAAAATCCTATTGTTATTCCATCATACGGGGAAAGCTCCCGCCTCTCCAGTTTAAATTTGTAATGCGTCTTTCGCCCCAACAGATGATGCTTCTTCCTCTTTCAGAAGACCCGTCTGTTCCCGCCGATGAAATTTCGGATCTGTTCCTGAATATTCAATACAAAAACCATGAATTATTCTGTACAACGGGTACCTTTTCCAGACTTTTTACACTGGACAAAACTTTCGAAACTACATGGGATAATGCTGTGATGAATTTTTTCAGAGGACATCAGATTGATTTCACCATATTATAATCTGGATATAATTTTCTGTCAGAATGCGTCGTCTCAATTTCCATCTGCATCAGATAATATGCCATCATATCTATAAATTCGCTGTTTGTCGGCTTATAACGCAATGGATAACCGGCAATTTCATTCATGGCTTCTTTATTTGATTCCCAACAGACATTGATCACCGTTCGGATATCATGTTCCACATTTACCGGTGTGGACTTAAACTGTTTTGCCAGAGATGGATATATATCTTTTGTGATTTTTATAGGATGATCCTGAATTTCCATGAACATTCTTACCGCTTCTGCCACATAGTAATAACCTTTATATTTGGAAGTTACTCCTAATTGCCGTATCAACCGATATACTTTTCTCATACCTTTTTCCCTCCGGTTTTTTCTTTCTCAATATTATACGACATATTTTGCTTCATTTCTCATATCCTAGCAAAATAGTCTTTCCTCGATAAAAGATTACATTTCCGGAAAAATATCTCGATTTTTCGACAAAAACAACATCTACATACAAAAATAGCATAAAAATTTTTGTACCATTTGTCAATCATGCAAAAGAAATTCCCGGATGTGGTTTTTGACTGTTGTCCACATCCGGGAATTTGGAAATTAATCTTACATTTTCTAATGAAATTTTATTTAGCAATCATCATCAGGATGTCATTGCTTCTCTGAACAAACTTGGTCATCTCATCTGGCGAAAGCTGTTTATGGCTGATCATAGCCAGATCATACAGTTGCTCGCAGATCACTGCTGCATGTTCAGACTCCTGATTCTTGCCGAGGAACTGTACCAGCGGATGGTTTGCATTGAGTACCAGTGTCTCCTGTCCACCAAACATGGACGGATCCATTCCATACATGTTGTACATCTTCATCATATCCTGCATACGGCGGCTCTCCTCAGAAAGCATCATCATTGCAGCTACGGAGTCATTCTTGAGGTTCTCTACTTTGACTTCGAGTTTCTCTTTGCCAAGGCTCTTGCGGAACAGATCTGTCAGAGTCTTTGTTGTCTCTTCATCTGCAGCGCCCTCTCCCTTGAGTTCTTCTGTAAGATCAGCATCAATTCTCTTGAACTGGATGGTCTGGTCCTTCTGCTCAAGATGAGAAATGAAGGCAGTGTCGATATTGTGTGACAGGATCACTGCATTCTTGCCTGCTTCCTTGAACATGTTGATGTACTGGCTCTGCTGTACCGGATCTGTTACATAGAAGATGGTTGTCTTCTCCGGCTCTTTGTTCTCATCATCATCTTTCTTTTCTTCTGACTCTGCTTCTTTTGTTTCGGAAGTCTCTTCTCTTTCTTCTTTCTTGTTCTGCTCGATGCAGTCCTTGAGAGTCATATATTTGTTATCCAGGTCTTTGAACAGAATGTAGTCATGCAGTTTCTCTGCAAACTTCGCATCCTTGATGCAGCCATATTTGATGAACGGGCTGATGTCATCCCAGTATTTCTCATAGGATTCACGGTCAGTCTTGCACATGCCTGTCAGCTTGTCTGCAACTTTCTTGGAAATGTATTCAGAAATCTTCTGAACAAATCCGTCATTCTGCAGGGCACTTCTGGATACGTTCAGCGGAAGATCCGGGCAGTCGATCACGCCTTTGAGAAGGAGCAGGAATTCCGGAATGACTTCCTTGATATTGTCTGCGATGAATACCTGGTTGTTGTACAGTTTGATGGTTCCTTCGATGGAATCATATTCTGTGTTGATCTTCGGGAAGTACAGGATACCTTTGAGGTTGAACGGATAATCCATGTTCAGATGGATCCAGAACAGAGGCTCCTTGTAATCCATAAATACTTTGCGGTAGAAATCCTTGTAATCCTCATCGCTGCATTCATTCGGATGTCTCATCCACAGCGGATTCGGATCACTTAAGGATACCGGGCGTTTGTTGATCTTTACTTTGTCCTTTGCAGGTGAAACTTCTACGACTTCTTTCTCGCCGTTTTCGTTTTCCTTTTCTTCTGTCTTGGCGTCTTCGTGGATGTGTTCTACAACTACATCGTCATCGCGAAGTTCAGATTCATCAATCGTCTCATATTCCTGCTCTGCGTTTGCTTTGGACAGGTAGATGTTCACCGGCATAAAGGAACAGTATTTCTCGATTACTTCACGCATGCGGTATTCATTACAGAACTCCAGGCTCTCTTCGTTCAGGAATAAGGTGATCTCTGTACCTGGTGTGGTTCTGTCGCCGTCCTGCATATCATATTCTGTACCGCCATCACAAGTCCAGTGTACTGCTGTTGCTCCATCCTTATAGGAAAGTGTATCAATGTGCACCTCATCAGCAACCATGAATGCAGAATAAAATCCCAGTCCGAAATGTCCGATCATCTGGTCATCTGTTGTTTTATCTTTGTATTTCTCAAGGAATTCTGTTGCACCGGAAAAAGCGATCTGTGTGATGTATTCTTCTACTTCATCACCAGTCATACCGATACCGTTATCAATGAATTTCAGGGTTTTGGCATCCGGATCCACTACTACCTGAACTGCTGCTTTATAGTCATCCGGGAAAGTGTACTCTCCCATTACTTCCAGTTTCTTAAGTTTGGTGATCGCATCACATCCGTTGGATACAAGCTCTCTTACAAAGATATCATGGTCTGAATACAGCCATTTCTTTATGATAGGAAAAATATTTTCACTGTTAATTGACAAATTTCCATGTTTTGCTGCCATAAAAAACACGCTCCTTTGTTTTCGTAATTTCATTTTTTATATATACTAATACCATTTTTTATAAAAGTCAAGGAAAAATTAGCACTCATTTAAAATGAGTGCTAACAAAATATATTTTATTATTTCTTTTTCTTCTTGTAATAGATCACGCCGTATACAGCTCCTGCTGCAATAATCAAGATGACCACAAATGGAATGATATCCGTTGGATCATTTGTCTTGACAGATTTTTTCTGATTTGCAGATGGAGTAAGATTTGTTCCCGGTGCTGTGACCTTCGCCTCTGAAATACTGAAAGCTACCTGTTTGGTATCCTGACTGTCAGTATTTTTCCAGTTTTTGCCATTGTACTGCTGCTGCTGGAAAACGACTTTCAATGTATAATCACCGCTCTTGGAAAGTCCGAAGCATGCTGTATAAGGAGCTTTATCCCATGCATTTGTATTGATGACAGTCCAGTTCAGCGGAACATAACGGATATCACCTTTCTTAGGAGAATTGTTGTCCATTCCTGCTCCTACTGCTGTGAAAGAGATTTTGGACTGAGTTGTATAAACGCCATTTACCTCAATTCCTGTTATCTTATTATCATCTGCGGAGACAGTCTTTGGTGTATAGGCTTCTACATTTACTTTAACATAGGCTAACAGATCTATATTATTGTTATTGTCCACGCCATCCGGAAGTGTTACTGCTCCTTTGACTGTAAAACTCTGTGCTGCTGTATCAGCGGCATTATAAGAACAGTTCTTGACATCCCAGGCTACTTTGGCTTTGGCCTTTCCTCCGGTAGTCTCGATCACTACTGTGGACGGCAGTTTCAGCTTCTGTGCATCTTTGGCTGTGCCATTTGCAATTCCGCTGATCTCTGATGGATTCTGGATCTTTGTAAGAGAAACAGTTCCTTTGAGTACCTGGAAGGATGCCTTGCACACAGTTTCTGTCGCCGCTGAAGCAATCGTGATATTTTCCTGATAACTATTTACGTCCAGGCCATCCTTCGGTGCTACTGTAAATACCGCTGATTCTCCTGGCTGGATTGTCAGTCCGGTGGCTGCTGTTATCGTGAAATATTTTGCAGAAGGCTGTACAAGTGTCTCTGCCACATTTCCATTGTTTGTAACAGTGATCTGCTGTGCACTGACTCCGCTGTATCCTTTCTTTGCACTTGCAAAATCAAGTGTATCTGTTGAGATTCCAAGACTGTGGCTCGCTGTATTTACAGTAACCGTTGCCGTGATCACGATCCCCTGTCCGGAAGTTGTATCATTGATCGTAAATGCCTCTGTATAGGTACCGGCACTCAGCCCATTCTTCGGGCGCACGGTAAATGTTGCTGTACCTCCATTTGCACTGATTTCCTGTGCAGATAATGCCGCATCAAAATATTTAATTTCTCCCTGATCACTGTATATATCTGACAGAACTGCATCTGCATTGCCTTCATTGGTCAGTGTGATCGTCTGTGCCTGCGGTGCCTCTGTATAGCCTTCTACGACACTGCCAAAATCTGCCGCGCCTGTATCGGCATTTACCTTACTCACTGCCGGTACCTGTGTCGGTTCCGATGTTGGTGTATCCTGTGGTGTCTCCGTCGGCTCCGGTGTCGGTGTATCTTGTGGTGTCTCTGTCGGTTCCGGTGTCGGTGTATCCTGCGGCACCTCCGTCGGTTCCGGTGTATCTTCACTTTCGACAGTCATTTGTGCTTTGAAAGAAGCTGTTGCTCCTTCTTCTGTCTTATATGTGATCGTATCCTCATAACTGCCAGGCTCTGTTCCAACCCGCGGTGCGATCCATACCTGTACGCTCTGACCGGCTTCCAGAGGCTCGGTGATATCCTGGACTGCAAAATGCTCCGGGCTTATATCTATGAAATTCAGAGTTTCTGTACCGGTATTTTTGATGGTCACATACTGTGCCTGTTCGTCTTCCTGTCCTGAAACAACCGTGCCAAATGCCAAAACATCACTGCTTCCGTCGCCGACTTCTGCTTCTGCCTGATAAGATGCCTCATCTGTATCTGACGGACTTTCTGTTTCTGTATTATCTTCTGTGTTATTGTATGTTCCATCTTCTTTTGCTTCCGGGATTCCTTCTACAGAAGTGCTTCCAGCCTCCTCTGAATCCTGTTCGTTCTTTTCTGTGCTGCCAGTTTCATCCGCAGGCTGTAATTCTTCCTGATATTCGTTCTGTTCCAGTTCTTCTTCAGAGTTTTCATTCTCCTGCTCTGATGATTCTGCATCATTTGTTGCTGCCGGAATGCCATCTACAGATTCTGATCCGGCCTCGTTATCATTCGCTGCCTCCGGAATTTCCTGTGTTTCCTCTGATGAAGCATCCTCTGCTGTGGAGGTATCCTGATTCTGTTCCTCTGTTGAAGCTTCTGTATTCTGTTCTGTTTCTGCTGCTTTAGGATCTGCTGTCTCTGTAACAGTCGCTGTCACAGCTGTCAGACTGCCGCTGAATCCCTTATCCTCCAAACCGGTAATCGTCAGAACGATCTTTGAATCTATATCATCTTTGGTGATCGTATAAGTTTTTTCTTTACTGAGGGATTTCAGTTCAGGTTTCTCTCCCTGCTGTTCTTTCTTTTCATCATCGGAAGTTTTGCGAAACCACTGATAACTGACACTGTCCTCTGTTATCCCTTCGTTCTTTATCCCCTGCATATCTGCTTTCAATGTCGTTCCTGCTACTGCCGTGCCCTGGATCTTGAGCTGTCCATCCAGCACAGCGGCGGTTGTCTCTGCAAATACTGTCACCGGCAGCAGCGACAATATCATAAACACAGACATAATGATCGCCAGAAATCTCCTTCTGTTCATAATTTTCCTCCTTTTTGGGTTTCTATCACAAATATTCACGGATATGACCCTTTTATTGATACTATATTCCCCACTTCCCGTATCGTCATTATAGCATGACAGGGAAAGGCTATGTAATTTCTATTTTACATAACCTTTCCCTGTCATAAAAAATTTCTACTTCAAATATCGGCTCACCCTTCTACCAGAAGATATCCGCCTGACGGAAGAACAAATACTTCACTTGCATCTTCCAGTTCCTCATCTGTCATTCCACTGATGTCTGCACCTGCTTCATCAAAGTATGCACGTACTTCTTTGAGCGTTTTCAGCTCTACCGCCATACAGTCTTCAAGGAATTCTTCTGCTTCCTCATAGGAAGATGCAACTGCTTCGTCAAAAAGCTGTCCCTGGTTTTTGAGAAATGTTTCTACGCTTTCTTCTGTATACATTATTTAATTACCTCCTCTATGTTTCCACCTGCGCGGATCAGTTTCTTAAGAATATATTCTACGCGCTCTGTCTGATAAGACGCTGCTTTTTTGACCCCCGGCTTCGCGTGAGCCATGGCAAAACTGTATGGTACGGATTCCAGCATCGCAATGTCATTATACTCATCACCAAACACAATACATTCTTCCGGTCTGATACCAAGCAGTTTCTGATATTCCCTGAGACCTTTTGCCTTATTGGTCTCAAACGGGATAAAATCAACCCAGGCAAAACCGGATGTCACTACCGTACATCTGTCTCCGAACCGTTCCTTCCAGTACCGGATAGAATCCTCCTGGATTCCTTCCCTTTCGTATACAGCTACTTTCATGCATGGCTCTGTTATCTCATCAAAGCTATCGATCTCTTTGCAGTTATTTTTGACCACATTCAGCATCAGGTCTCTGTAATGCTCTGTCTTTGGACGGATGTAATAAAAATCCTTAGTCGAACAGGTAAAGTCGGCATCCTTCTTATCATAGATCGCTTCTACGATTTCTCTGACAAGTTCCTTCGGAAAGCTGTCCTGATAGAGTACTTTCTCATTCTGGATCGCCAGACCGCCGTTTTCAGCAATAAACGCCATGTCATCCACCACCGGTGCAAACATGCGCTTCATATTTGCATACTGTCTGCCGCTTGCTGCCACAAACAAAATGCCAAGTTCTTTTAGTTCTTTTATTAATGGAAAAAGTTCTTCCGGCAGACTCTGCGCTCCGTTGAGCAGCAAAGTCCCATCCAGATCACTTGCAACCAGTTTAATCATGATTCAGTCCCTCATATATCTTAAGTAAATCTTCTGGTTTCTCCGCAACGATCTCTGCACCGCTGCTTTCAAGTTCTTCTCTGTCACGGAATCCCCATAAAGCACCGATCGTATGCATGCCTGCCGCTGTACCGGTTTCCATATCTGTCCTGGTGTCTCCGATATACATACACTCTTCTGAAGAAGCACCGAATTCTGCTGCTGCTTTAAGCGGACCGTCCGGTGCCGGTTTCCTGCGGATCGCATCGCTCTGTCCGATCACCAGGTCAAAATATCCCGGGAACATCTTGTCGATCACCTTGACTGCGGCTATATGCGGCTTGTTGGAGCAGACAGCAAGCTTCACTCCTGCATTCTTCAGTGTCTGAAGTGTGTCCCTGATTCCTTCATACGGAACTACCTTATATAAAGGATCCTCGTCAAATTTCTTTCTGTAAAGAGCCCTGCACTCCTCAAAATGGGTAAGTTCCGGGTCTCCGGCATCTTTGAGGCAGCGGCGTACCAGCATATCTGCTCCCTCACCGCTGTAATATTTAAAATTCTCTGTCGGCTGTTCCTTAAGTCCCATTCCCCTGAGGATCTCATTGGCAACGTATGCCATAGAATCCAGTGTATTTGCCAGGGTGCCGTCCAGATCAAAAATACATGCTTTTATCATGATCTTATCCTCGTAATTCTATTCCATGTTTCTTCGTTTCGTAAAACAGTCTGCCCACAGGAAGGCCTACTACATTTGTATAGTCCCCGCGGATTCCCTTTACATAAGCACCAAATCCGCCCTGGATACCGTAGCTTCCTGCCTTGTCCATCGGTTCGCCTGTTGCTACATATGCCCTGATCTCTTCCTCGGAAACCGGATAGAAAGAAACATCTGTACATTCTGCAAAAGTGATCGTTTCCCATTTGGAATCCTTACGTTCCATAACTGTCACTCCGGTATAGACCTGATGCGTATTCCCCTGGAGCATGGATAATGTATTTACCGCATCCTCTTCATTCTTTGGTTTGCCAAGGATCTTATTATCAAAAGATACGATCGTATCTGCTCCCAGAATGACCGTTCCTTCTTCCATGTCAAATTTCAACGCCGTCGCCATTGCTTTCTGCAGGGACAGTTCCTTTACGATGTCTTCCGGAATCTCCTTCGTGATCTTTTCCTCGCTGTTCCCAGGACATACCTGAAAGATCACTCCGGCATTCGCCAGAAGTTCTCTCCTTCTCGGAGATGCCGAAGCAAGTATGATTTTTCTCATAATTCAAGTCTTCCTTTACTTTTCTTCTGTTCCAGTATACCCTGTCCCTTTCAAACTGGCAACTATCAAAATAGCAAAAAGTATTCCTCAAAAAAGATCAAAAAAAGTTAAAATAAAGTGTTGACAACTTCTTGTACTTCTGTTAATATTATCAACTGTGAGCGGCAGATAAACGCTTCACAAAGTAATTGCTGATGTGGCTCAGTCGGTAGAGCGTCGCCTTGGTAAGGCGGAGGTCACGGGTTCGATTCCCGTCATCAGCTTTATTTTTTTGCCTATTTTACAGTGTTTTCGGTTACTTTTTCAGCACATCCCTCTTATCCCCTCACCATCTCACACTCATCTTGCACAGTGATACCTGCAAGCCAGCATATAGATATTTTCATCATCTATCTGATAAATAAGCCTGTCCTTATCATTAATGCGTCTTGACCAAAATCCTGCCAAATTACCTGTCAATGGTTCCGGCTTACCGATTCCCTGATTACCATTCCTGCATATATCCTCTATCAGAGCATTAATCTTCTTCAGTGTCTTTTTGTCTTCTGTTTCCCAGTAAACGTAGTCTTCCCATCCGTTCTGTGTGAACACTTTATTCATCATTCAACCTCTTTTAACTTATGAATACCTGCTTTTCCTGCCTGTAACTGTTTCTTTGATTCCATGATCCAGTCATAATTTGCCCGATCTTCCATAAGATAGAGATTTTCCATAAGATTATTGTAGGATTCTTCCGACATCATTACCACGTTTCTATTGTTTTTGCGAGTAACTATCATGGTTTCGTAATCATCTGTGACCTTATCCATATAATTTTTCATATTCTCTCGTAAATTTGTATAGTTCACCGCTAACATATGCAGTCCTCCTTTTCTGTACAGTATTCTGTACTTTTATTATACGTACAGTATATGCGGCTGTCAATGATCTATACGAAAGCTGACCAAAAAGAGAGGCAACTGAAAACTCAATTGCCTCTCTCTGATATGCTTCTCTCTAAAATATTGTCGGATTGTATAATACCGTTTCTTCGCCTGTTTCATTCTGTTATTTGTCATATGTGTGGGATTTCCTCCTTGTTTTATTTTGAATTATGTTATACAATATAAAAGTTATTTAACTTTCTATACACTTTGCATTTATACTGTGATATAATGCAAAGTAATCAAAACCAGATTTTCGATGAAAACCTTGTATTTTCTTGATTTTTTGACTGTTAGGATAATCAAAAGTAATCAAGCCGAAAGTCTGGAAACCATTGAATCACTCAGGAGGGACAGAGATGGAAAACGAAACTGTTTCCAAAAATTTTATTGAGAACATCATTGACGAGGATCTGGCCGAAGGTGTTTATGATACCGTACACACCCGTTTCCCACCGGAACCGAACGGGTACCTCCATATCGGACATGCCAAATCCATTCTTTTAAACTATGGACTTGCACAGAAATACAACGGCAAATTCAACATGCGTTTCGATGATACCAACCCGACCAAAGAAAAGAGCGAATTTGTAGAGTCCATCAAAGCGGACATCAAATGGCTCGGTGCTGACTGGGAAGACAGACTTTTCTTTGCGTCTGATTATTTCCCGCAGATGTATGAAGCTGCTGTCAAGCTCATCAAGAAGGGCAAAGCTTATGTCTGCGATCTGACTGCCGATCAGATCCGCGAATACCGTGGTACTCTTACAGAGCCAGGCAAAGAAAGCCCATACCGTAACCGCAGCGTCGAAGAAAACCTTCAGCTTTTTGAAGAAATGAAAGACGGCAAATACCAGGATGGAGAGAAAGTTCTCCGTGCCAAGATCGATATGGCATCCCCGAACATGAACATGCGTGACCCGGTCATCTACCGTGTTGCTCATATGACTCACCACAGAACCGGCGATACCTGGTGCATCTATCCAATGTACGACTTTGCTCATCCGATCGAGGATGCGATCGAGGGAATCACACATTCTATCTGTACACTGGAATTTGAGGATCACAGACCGCTTTATGACTGGGTAGTAAGAGAACTGGAATACCCGCAGCCACCGAAGCAGATCGAATTTGCAAAATTATACCTGACAAACGTTGTTACCGGCAAGCGTTACATCAAGAAACTTGTTGAGGACGGCATCGTAGACGGATGGGATGATCCGCGTCTCGTTTCCATCGCCGCTCTCCGCAGAAGAGGTTTCACTCCGGAATCCATCAAGATGTTCGTTGAACTCTGCGGTGTATCCAAGGCCAACAGTTCCGTTGACTACGCTATGCTTGAATACTGTATCCGTGAGGATCTCAAGTTCAAACGTCCGCGTATGATGGCAATCCTTGATCCGATCAAACTCGTGATTGACAACTATCCGGAAGGTCAGGTTGAATACCTGGAAGCTCCGAACAACATGGAAAACGAAGCTCTCGGAACACGTAAGCTTCCATTTGGCAAGGAGCTTTATATCGAGCGTGAGGACTTCATGATCGAGCCTCCACGTAAATACAAGAGACTTTTTGTAGGTGCTGAAGTTCGTCTTATGAACGCTTACTTCGTTACCTGTACAGGATATGAAGCAGATGATGACGGTACTGTACGTGTTGTACACTGTACTTACGATCCTGCTACCAAGGGCGGCAACGCTCCTGACGGACGTAAAGTCAAAGGAACGATCCACTGGGTAGAAGCTTCCAATGCAGGCAAAGCAACCGTTCGTCTCTACGAAAACATCGTAGATGAAGAAAAGGGTGTTTACAACAAAGAAGACGGTTCCCTCAATGTGAACCCGAATTCTCTGACCACCGTAACTGCTTATGTAGAGCCAGTTCTTATGGAAGCCAAAGGATACGACAGCTTCCAGTTCGTAAGAAACGGATTCTTCTGTGCAGATATCCACGACTCCAAAGAAGGCGAGCCGGTATTCAACCGCATCGTTTCTCTCAAGAGTTCCTTCAAGCTTCCAAAAGCCTGATCCAGATTCACGCAATTACGCAAAAGTGCCCCGCCGGTAGTTGATCCGGCGAGGCACTTTTTATTTAATGAAATTATTCTTCTGTTTCAGGAGCTTTTTCTTCTGCTTCTTCTGTTTCCTGAACTTCTTCTTTTATTTCTTCTTCAAGAGCTTCTTCAGCCTCTGTTTCCTCTGCTTCTTCTTCCGCAGATTCCTCTACAGCTTCTTCGCTTTCTTCCCATGCTTCAAAGGATTCGTGAGCTTCTTTCTTTTCTTCTTTCTTCGGCTCTTCCTCTTCTTCAAAGTCATCATCGAAATCGTCGTCAAAATCGTCCTCGAAATCCTCGAGAGGTTTCTTCTTGAATGCCAGTGCTGCTACAGCTCCTGCCGCTGCGGCTGCTACGGCTCCGACTGCAACAAATCCCCAATATTTGTTTAATTTTGCCATAATACTCTGCTCCTTTCATATAACAGTTTGTTCTTTGTCACAAAGATTAGAATAATTATACTATTTTTTGTCCCAAAAAGAAAGGGAAAAGTTTCGTATCTTGCCTCTTATCCTCTGAAGTGCATTATCGATCGACTTGGGTGTTTTTCCCATAATCTTTGCGATCTGGATGTAACCATAACCCTTAAGATAATACTCCAGCACCTTATTTTCCATTGGACTTAATGTCCGGTGGATCTCCTGTTCAAGGCTCCTCGTGCTTTCCTGGTCAATGATGATATTTTCAGGATTTTCCCACCAGGAACCTTCCAGCTCATCCGTTTCCTCCGGTTCTTCACTAAGTGAAATATAGGAGTTCAGAGGCATATGCTTCTGCCGGTTTGAATTTTGGATAGCACTGTAAAGCTGTCGGTCAATGCACATCCCCGCAAATGTCCGAAAAGAAGCATCTTTGTCAGGCTGATAACTCTGTACCGCCTTAAAAAGCCCGATCATTCCTTCCTGTATCAGATCATCGGTCTCACCGCCGATCAGGAACATGGCTCTTGCTTTCTGGCGGACAAATCCTTTGTATTTTTCCATCAGATAATCTGATATCTCTTCCTCACCAGATCTCAGCCTGGTGAGCAATTCTTCATCTGTGCATTTTTCATACTGGCACATAGAGAATCTCCATTTCTTATTTGCTTTCTGCCACGAGACGCTGTCTTACGATCTCATACGCAAGGACACCTGCTGCAACGGATGCATTTAGAGAATCGATATCTCCCTTCATCGGGATAGATGCGGTAAAGTCACATGCCTCTCTCACAAGACGACTGACTCCTTCGCCCTCGTTTCCGATCACAAGACCGATCGGTCCCGTCAGATTCATACGGTACATGCTCTCTCCGCCCATATCTGCACAGACGAACCAGATGCCTTTTTGCTTAAGTTCTTCCATGGTACGTACCAGATTGGTAACTTTGGCAACCGGTGTGTAATTGATCGCACCGGCAGATGTCTTGGCAACTGTGGAAGTCAGTCCGACAGCTCTGCGCTTCGGAATGATAACACCATGTGCACCTGCCAGGTTAGCTGTACGGATGATCGCACCAAGATTATGCGGATCCTCTACATTGTCCAGAAGGATCAGAAACGGCGGCTCACCCTTCTCCTCTGCCTTGGCGAGGATGTCTTCTACGGTGCTGTATTCATAAGCTGCAACCTGTGCGATCACACCCTGATGTGCATGTGTCTCACTGAGCTGGTCCAGTCTTTCTTTGGATACATAATTGATGATCGTGTCTTTTTTGCGAGCCTCTCTTGCGATCGTGCGGACTGGTCCGTCCTGGCATCCATCCAGGATAAAAAGCTTGTCCACGCATTTGCCTGAACGAAAAGCTTCCAGTACCGCGTTGCGGCCTTCTATCTGTTCACTCATAATCTGTCCTCTCCGATTCCCATACGGACAAGTTCAAGCATCCGTGTGTAATCTCCCTTTAAATATAAGTATCCCATCAATGCCTCAAAGCCTGTTGCCCTTCTATAATCAGCCATGGTTGCATGCTTTGCCATTGTAGGAGAATGTGCGTTGCGGCCTCTGCGGTAGATGTTATGCTCTTCCTCGGTCAGTTTCTCCTCTATCACTTCCATGATCGCTGACTGAGAAGCTGCCTTTACCAGACTGCTTGCTTTTTTGTGAAGCTGGTTGACCGGACAGTTGCCCTTCCTGACAAGGACTGTACGGATGATCAGCTCATAGATCCCATCTCCGATATACGCCAGAGTCAGCGGAGAATAACTCCGCAGATCCTGGTTTTCAAGATGAAACAGTTCATCAAGCTGCATCAGATTCGTTTCCATTTTACGCCCTCACGAGTATCTTTCAGTTCGATGCCTTTTTCAAGAAGCAGTCCACGGATCTCATCTGCTCTTGCGAAATCTTTGGCTTTTCTTGCTGCCTGACGTTCTGCGATCAGGTTTTCGATCTCTTCGTCAAGGATCTCTTCTTTCTTCTCAAGAGTCAGTCCGAGAACATCGCAGAGTTTTGTCATAACTTCCAGAGTGTGTGCTGCAAATTCTGCGGAGCTTCCTTCCTGTACATTTGTGTTGGCAAATTTGACAAGTTCAAAGATCGCAGCCAGCGCATCAGCTGTGTTGAAGTCGTCATCCATAGCTTCCTCGAACTTAGTCACAAATGCAGTTTCTTCCTGCATCAGTTTCTCCTCGTCTTCTGTTGCTTCCTGCACAGCCGCTGCTGCCTTGCGGTCGCGAAGTCTTGCTGCTGCCTCTGTGATTCTCTCAAGCGCGTTCTTGGAGGATTCCATCAGATCTGCACTGAAATTGAGCGGGCTTCTGTAATGTGCGTTCAGCATGAAGAAACGAAGCACCTGCAGATCATACTGTTCACTGATCTCACGGACAGTACGGAAGTTTCCAAGAGACTTGGACATCTTGCGGTTGTCAATGTTCAGGAATGCATTGTGCATCCAGTATTTCGCAAAAGGAACTCCATTGCAGCATTCACTCTGTGCGATCTCATTCTCATGGTGAGGGAACACAAGGTCTTCGCCACCGGCATGGATGTCGATCTCCTCTCCAAGATATTTCTTGGACATAACGGAGCACTCAATATGCCAGCCCGGTCTTCCGTCGCACCATGGAGAGGTCCAGTATGGCTCTCCTTCTTTCTTCGGTTTCCAGAGTACGAAATCCAGCGGATCTTCCTTCTGATCCTCACCGGATACCTGCAGGGAACGGAATCCTGACTGCAGATCATCAAGGTTCTTATGAGAAAGCTTACCGTATTCTTTGAATTTCTTTACACGGAAGTATACAGTTCCATCGGCAACCGGATATGCATAACCCTTGTCGATCAGTGTCTGGATCATATCGATCATTCCGTCAATCTCCTGTGTTGCAAGCGGATGTGTGGTAGCCGGTTTTACGTTCATGCCTGCCATGTCCTTCTTGCACTCTGCGATATAACGCTGTGAAACTTCCTCTGCGCTTACGCCTTCCTCGATCGCTTTCTTAATGATCTTGTCATCTACGTCTGTGAAGTTGGATACATAGTTTACTTCGTATCCTTTGTACTCCAGATAACGGCGTACCGTATCAAAAATGATCATCGGTCTTGCATTTCCGATATGGATCAGGTTGTACACAGTCGGTCCGCATACATACATGCGTACCTTGCCCTCTTCCAGCGGTACAAATTCTTCTTTTCTTCGTGACATTGTATTAAAAAGTTTCATGTCTCTTTCCTCCGATATTATTTTGTAACAAGATCAGTCCTGGATCTCTGTGAGCAGGCAGATTGCCTGAGAAGAAATCCCTTCCCCGCTTCCGGTAAATCCAAGTCCTTCTTCTGTAGTTGCCTTGACATTGATCTTTGATTCCGGGATTCCAAGAGCATCCGCCATATTTTTACGCATCTGCGGAATATGCGGTGCCATCTTTGGTTTCTGGGCGATGATCGTCGCATCAATGTTCCCTACTTCATATCCATGTTCCTTAAGAAGCTCTGACACATGAATCAGAAGCTTCACACTGGAAATCCCTTTGTATTTGGGATCTGTGTCCGGGAAATGTTTTCCGATATCTCCAAGAGCCGCAGCCCCAAGCAAAGCATCCATCACTGCATGGATCAGCACATCCGCATCAGAATGTCCGAGAAGACCCTTTTCCCACGGGATCTTGACTCCCCCGAGGATCAGGTCACTGTTTTCTGTCAGCTTATGTACATCATATCCCATTCCAACTCTCATAATCATTCTCCTTCTATTTCGAGCATTCTGCTGACTCTCAGAAAACTGAGGCGCCGTCTGACATAAGGAGCCAGTTTCAGGCTCTGTGGTATGATTTCCTCTGTGAGTCCGATCTCGTATACACTCTGCTTACATCCAGCCTTATCCATCGCATGAACAAGTTCCTCTTCTCGCGGAAGTTCTTCAATTATATCTGCAATTTCAGAAAGACAGGATTCCAGTCTTGCCGGACTGACTTCCTCCAGTGGATCCGGTGTGTTTTCTTCGATAATTCCCTCCAGCAGATGTTTCTTACCGAATGTTTTTTCAAGAAGTTCTGTATCATCCTCACGTTCTGATAATACCCTGCATCTGCCTTCACGGATTGCTCTGGCAATACGGTTATATTCTCTGAGAACGATCAGGGTTCCAATCGAGACTTTCTCACCGTGAAGCGCATCCAGCGGTCCATTGATCACTTCCATCTCCCACAGATGAGAAAGGTGATGTTCTGCACAGGAAGCCGGTCTGGAATTTCCAACCATCTGCATCGCCAGCCCGGACAGAATCAGCGCATACATCAGTTTCTCACAGCTTTCTCTGTCACCTTGTGCAATATCATCCAGACAGGAGCGTACTGTCCTGAGTGCTTTTTCTTCCAGTTCAATAATCTCATCACAAATGTATTCATCTGTCAGCATATGAGCAATCTTCCAGTCTGCAAGACAGATATATTTTCCAAAAAGATCAGATACACCGGATGCATTCAGCCGTCTCGGTGCCGCTGCAAAAATATTTGAATCAGCATAAACTGCAATAGGCGGTGCCGCCGGCACTGTTTTTTTGAGCCCATTCCAGGTCATTGCTGCAACTGTAGATACGAATCCGTCCACGCTTGCCGCTGTTGGAACGGAAATAAAGGGAATTTTGTACTGAAAAGCCACATAACGGCTGATGTCATGGATCGTACCTGTTCCCACTGCCAGGATCAGGTCTATATCCTCTTCCATGTTATTCTCTACTACTTCGATTGCATGCTGGTCTGCATGAAGACCCTCAGCATCCAGCACAAGTACCTGACATCGGTCATAGATATCTTCCATGATCTCCTCTGTCACCTTGCATGTGTTTGTGTCACAGATCAGAAGCGGTGAAATATATTCCTTGAGAAACCCGTCTGACATTGCTTCTTCCAGCTTCTCCACTACTCCTTCTTCAATTAAAATTTCCTTTACTTCTATATGGTGATTCTTCCCGCACCCACAAGGTCGGGCAAAGTCATCCGTATCGACTCGCATGTAATTTATTCCTCCTGATTATACTCTATTTATCGAAATCTCCAAGTTACTGTTCACTCCACAGTAACATATCCTGTCCTGGAGCAGACAGTATTTACTGGTCATCAGACCAGTTTGTTACAGTTCGATATTATACATGATTTCCTGTCAAAAAGCAACGCAGGCATGCAGGAAACCAAAGATTTACAGGTTGAGGTAATTATAGACCATACTGGAAATATTCTGGATGTTCTGCACTGCATCACCGCCGCTTTTCCAGCCCTCTGACATCACACAGAGAATGTATGTGGTCTTTGCTCCGTACACGATCGCGATATCATGCTGGTCCTCATCTGTCTCACCTGTCTTGTTTGCTGTCGGAACTTCTGCCTTGATCCCTGCAGGGATCTTGCTGGTATTTTCCTGCCGTTTCAGAAGGTCCAGCATCTGTGCAGATGCTTCTTCACTCACGCATTCTCCCCTGTAGATCCGCTCCAAAAGAAGTCCGCAGTCTTTTACCGAAGTCATATTTCTTCCACCAAGACTGATCTTTGCTGAAGAAGACGGATGAAGCGTACTCTGGTAACTCGTCTCGGAATAGCCTTCTTTTTTGAGATATTCATTGACCTTCTCTGCTCCGTCAAGGAAATCATGTTTTTCCGACTGCAGTCTGCCAAGTTCATTACAGGATTCATTGTCACTGACTGTGATCATGTTTGTGAGGAGATTATCGATTTTTGTCTGTACTGCTGCATTTGCGGCATCGGTCTTCATCTGCTTCGCTTCGTTCTCCAGAACAAGATCCATATCCTCAAACGTCTTTGCCATCACGAAAGCTTTGATAAGACTTGCTGAATACATCGGCTCGTCATTGATCACAAACTCTTCCTCTGTTTCCAGATCCTTGACGTAAACACTCCAGTTTCCATCATAACCGGATACCGTCGCCTCAAGCTGCGGTTCCAGATTTTCAATTCCAAGTGCATCAAGCCCCTGCACTTTGCCTGTTTCATCCACCGGGAATCCATCCGGCGTAGTCCCTGCTTTCTGCTCAAGAACACCATTTGCCCCACCGAAATAATACGTTCCGGAAAACATCTGACCATTCGAAGTCATCTCAAGTTCATGTGTTCCCGGCTCCGTCACCATCCGTCCTGTCTCATCAAAATAATAATAGCCGTCAAAGGTCGTCCCATCCATTGTCAGACCATCTATATATCTCACCTGCGGCGCGGCAGAAAGTTTTCCAAGATTGTTTACCATATAGTATCCGTCAAACGTATACTCTGCCGGCTCTCCCGTTTCATCTGTCCCCATACAGGTAAGCTTGCTGATCTTTACCATATGAGGGCTTGCCGCCAGATAGCATCCGTCCGCATCATGATAATAAAAACCATCCAGTACAGTGCCGTCTATTTCCATTTTGTCAAAATAATGAACAGATACCGCTGTATCCTTGCTTCCGTCTTCTTTGAGGCAGTAAAAACCGTCGCTTTTCATAAGGTATCTGCCGGACCCATCCCCGATCGGCTGAATCTGTGCTTCTTCTGTTACTGACAAAAGACTGTCAGAAGCCGCAGCCACACCCACAGGTGTACCGGCTAATGTCAGACACAGACACAATGCCAGAACCGTTCGTCTCTTCATCTTCTTCTCCTTTTGTATCTATCCCACGATTACTTTTTTGCAAACTGATTGTTCATAGTATACCTGAAATCACACATATGTCAAGCATCCGCGCCATCCTCCTGCTCCGGCCCGGTCCCTTCGTTTCCACAGCTTTCCATTTCTGAAACCTGCTCCCAGAAATCCTTAAGCGATGCCTCCACCGTCCCGATCGTGCACGTTTTTACAGACGACCACTCACGCGGAAAAAGCATCCGGTATTCCCGGTTCATGAAACGTTCATCCATAAGCAGGATCACGCCGATATCTTCCCGGGTCCTGATCACGCGGCCTGCCGCCTGGAGCACCTTGTTCATGCCAGGATAACGATAAGCATAATCAAAGCCCGGCTCCCCTTTCTCGTCATAATATTCTTTCAGGATCTCTCTTTCGCAACCGATCTGCGGAATCCCTGTTCCGACAACCGCCACGCCGATCAACCTGTCACCGATCAGATCGATCCCTTCCGAAAAAATCCCTCCCATGACGCAGAAGCCAAGAAGTGTTTTTTCACCCTGCGCCTGAAATTCTCTGAGGAATTCTTCCCGCTCCCGTTCATTCATTGAAGCCTGCTGACAGATGCAGTCCACCCAGTCAGCCGAAAATTCCTCCTGATAAACTTCAAACACATCTTCCATCAGTTTATAGGACGGAAAAAAGATCATATAATTTCCTTTTTTCTTCCAGGACATCCGCGCAATGTATTCTGCAATCCTGCGGTATTCTTCATACCCTCTTCTGGTGTATCTGCTGCTGACATCGCGGCACAGGAGAAGGCATCTTTTTTCTTCCTCAAAAGGAGAATTTACATACATGCCGAAATTTTCATTTCTGGTACTCAGCATCTTCCTGTAGTAAGCAAGCGGCAGAAGTGTTGCCGAAAAAAATACCGTGCTGACTCCACGGTCCAGGCATCTCTGCAGATTTGCCGCCGGATTTACACAAAACAGTTTCATACGGAACTTTCCGTCTTCATCCGTCGAAACATACGTCACATAATTTTCATCCACCAGTTCTGCAATGTTCAGGAAATCCCGTACCGCAAAATAAAATTCCAGGATTCCATCCACGAATTCCTGTGACGGCGGTTCTTCCAAAAGTTTGTCCATCTCTCCCTGAATACTCAGAAGCGTCACAGGAAGTGTCCCCGCATTTTCCAGCACCTGCCAGGAGGAACTGCTTTCTTCCTTCAGTACTTCCAGTTGTTTTGCAGCTTTGCCAAGCATACGATACAGTCTGCTACTGTGTGCTCTTACGAATCTGCGGGTGCTTTCTATCTCTTCTTTGCACAGGGAAGCACTGTACATTTCTCTTCCACGGTCCACCAGATTGTGTGCTTCATCGATCAGGAAGAGATATTTTCCTTTTATATTTTCCCCGAAAAACCGTTTCAGATAAACATTTGGATCAAACACATAATTATAATCACAGACGATCCCGTCCATCCACACTGCCAGGTCAAGTGTTATCTCAAATGGACAGACACTGTATTTCTCTGCCTGTGCAAGAATCGTCTCACGGTCAAAAGCTTCTTCTTTCGTCCACAGTTCATAGACGGCATCGTTTATCCTGTCATAATGCCCCTTCGCATAAGGACATTTCTGCGGGTCACAGTCCATCTCATCACAGAAGCACATTTTTTCTTTTGCTGTGATCGTGATAGATTTGAAGTGCAGACCTTTCCCGCGGAGAATTGAAAATGCATCCTCTGCCACAGTCCGCGTGATCGTCCTGGCCGTCAGATAAAAGACCGTCTCGCCTTTTCCCTGTCCCACAGCACGGACTGCCGGAAAGATTGCAGACATCGTCTTACCGATCCCGGTCGGAGCCTGGATAAAAATCTGCGCCTCTTCTGAGATCGCATGGTAAACTCCGGCAACCATTTCTCTCTGCCCTTTGCGGTATGGAAACGGGAATTCCAGAGTTTCCATGGATGCATTTCTCTCTTTTCGCCAGGCGAGCTGATAAGAGACCCATTTATAGTACTCATCTGTCAGATCCTGATACCATTTCTCCAGTTTTTCTCTGGCGATCGTTTCCCGGAATCTCCGGATTTCCTCCGTATCAAGCTGACCATATGTCATCTGGATATCAATCCTTTCCAGATCATGGGCTTCCATATAGATCCAGCCATAACAGAGTGCCTGTGCACGATGGATCTGCACCGGTTCTTCCAGACTGTCAAGACTTTTGTAAATTCCTTTGATCTCATCGATACAAACAGTTTCGTTCTCTGCAAAAATACCGTCAGCTCTTCCCTCTACACACAGGATCAGATCTTCATATTCACTTTCTTTTTTGAGCGGAACTTCTGCCTGATAGGTGCTGCCCATCTGTTTCTGGATCTTTCGGTGAAAGCGGCTGCCCTTGAGCATGGCTTCTTTGTCTGCTGCCGTTCCGCTCCTGCTTGTCAGATCACCGCTTCTCAAAATAAATTCTACCAGATTTCGAACTGAAATACGGATTACCGGTTTTTCCATCCTGCTTTCTCTCCTGCTTCCCATACATTCAAAAAGGCACATATCCTTTCTCTGAATATGTGCCCGCTCCTGCCAAACTTCTGATACAGTTATGCTACTGCAAATTTGTCCATAACTTTATTGAATTTCTGGCTCTCTCCATAACATCTGACTGTCAGTTCCCGTGTAAGGTCCATGCTCAGGATTCCCAGAAGAGACTTGGCATCAATGATGATACGGTTATAAGAAATATCAATATCAAAGCTGCATTTTGCTGCCTCGTTCACAAATTCCTGTACATCTTCTGTCGCGTTTAATTTAATCTGTCTTGTAATCATATAATTCCTCCTCGTGTTCTGACTCAAGTGCAAAAAGACCCGGTTTCCCGGATCTTTTTATTTATTAGATCTGTGTCAGAACAAAAATGTCGTAAATTGCCTTCAATGCTGTCTCAAAATCTCTGTTTTCAACACCGATGATGATATTCAGCTCACTGGATCCCTGGTCGATCATCTTTACATTGACATGTGCATGTGCCAGAGCTGCAAATACACGCGCTGCAGTTCCTCTCTGGGACTTCATACCACGGCCTACGACTGCGATCAGCGCAAGGTCAGATTCCATCTCCACGAAATCAGGCTGTACTGCTCTGTGGATTCCGGCGATCACCTGCTGTTCTTTTTCTTCAAATTCGTCCTGATGAACATAGATCGTCATGGTATCAATACCGGACGGTACATGCTCAAAGCTGATTCCCTGGTCTTCAAATACCTGGAGAACCTTTCTTCCGAAACCAACTTCGCTGTTCATCATGGATTTCTCAATATTGATAGAGCAGAATCCCTTCTTACCTGCGATACCTGTGATCACATATTTCGGTTTACGGCATGTGCTCTCTACGATAAAGGTTCCTTTATCCTCCGGACGGTTGGTGTTACGGATGTTGATCGGGATTCCCTCTTTACGGACAGGGAAGATCGCATCCTCATGAAGAACAGTTGCACCCATGTAGGAAAGCTCTCTCAGCTCACGGTATGTGATGGTCTCGATCACTGCCGGATTATCCACGATCCTCGGATCTGTTACCAGGAAACCGGAAACATCTGTCCAGTTCTCGTAGATGTCTGCATGGATCGCTTTGGCTACAAGAGAACCTGTAACATCAGATCCACCTCTGGAGAAAGTCTTGACAGTTCCGTCTTCCATACCACCATAGAATCCCGGAATAACTGCCTTTTCGCATTTCTGAAGACGTTTTGCAAGAAGTTTGTCTGTCTTGTCTGCATCAAAGTTTCCGTTCTTGTCAAAACGGATCACAGTTGCGGCATCTACGAATTCATATCCGAGATATGCAGCCATCACTTTACCATTCAGAAACTCTCCTCGGGATGCTGCGTACTCTGCGCCTGCCTGTGCTTTGAAATCAGCTTCGATCTGACGGAACTCTTCCTCGAGGGAAAGCTCAATCTTCAGACCCTTGATGATCTCATAAAAACGTTCTTTGATCTCGTTGAGGATACCTGTAAAGTCAGCACCTGCTGCGGCCTTGTCATAGCATGCATACAAAAGATCTGTTACCTTGGTGTCTCCCGAGTATCTCTTACCCGGTGCAGACGGAACCACATAACGTCTGCTCTCCTCGCTTCTGATGATATCCCCTACTTTTTTGAACTGTTCTGCGTTCGCAAGGGAGCTTCCTCCAAATTTCACAACTTTTTTCATAATAATTCTCACCCTTCTGTGTTCCTCTAAAACTAAAAAGTGCTAAAAGCTGTTTTATATTGTATTGAAAAACAGAAAGTTTTGCAAGTATTTCTTACGAATATTGACGAAAAATCCTGAAAAAATTATTATGCACAGTACTCACGGAGAATACTTTCAAGAGCAGATGCACTGCTTGTGTGGCATCTACATACCGGGATAGATTTTCTTTTTGCTTCTTCAACTGCACAGTTTACCATCTTATGAGACACCGTACTGGTAAACAGGATCATAAGATCCGGCGCGCCGATCTTTTTCTTCATGGCACCTTTTTCTTTAGCAAAAACTTTCGCTTTACATCCGAATCCTTTGCAGATATCTTCATACTGACATACCATTCTTTCATTTCCACCTACGATCACAATACTCATATTCTCACCTCTTATTTTGTTATTCTAAACTAACTTCATATTTTAAAAGAAAGCGGCTCATTGCGTCCGCTTTATGTTTTCAGTTTCTTTTGGTTAGCTCATGCTAACTATCTAAGAGCATAGTACCATAGATTCCTTTGTTTGTCAAAGGATTTTTCATTTTAATTTTATCACATCACAAACGTAAAGTATTTCTTCTCTGACTTTGAAGTGCACATCGTTCTCTCCATAGGCGATCCCGTAGACTCTCTCCGGGTTCTTCTGGTATCTCGGACGCGGGTCATTGGCGAGCACTTCTATCAGTGCCTCCCTCTGTGATTCCGGGATCTTTTGCAGCAGTTCTTCTGGAAATTCCACTTTAAGGATATGTTCTTCGATATGGTCTGTGAAGCCGCCTTTTGCTTCCGGATGGCTGTCCACATAGGGAAGGTACGGTTTGATATCGTAGATCGGCGTTCCATCCATCAGATCCGCCCCTGAGATGTGCAGGACCGTACCAAGATCCGAATGATATTCAATCTCTTCCAGGCGGACTGATGAGAGTCCCAGACTGTTGGGGCGGAATGGGGATCTGGTCGCAAACACGCCCATTCTTGTATTTCCTCCAAGTCTTGGCGGGCGTACTGTCGGAGACCAGTTCTCGCGTACTGCCTCCGAAAACTGCCAGATGAGCCAGATATAATCGTAATCTTCCAGACCACGGAATGCCTCCGTTACCCGGTATTCCGGCTCAAACACGATCGTTGCCTTTAATGCACTCAGCCGGTTGCTCTGATGTGGGATTCCAAACTTTGTCGGAAAATCATTGTGGATCCTTGCAATGATCTTCATATTATTTTGTTCTGACATGTATTTTTCCTCTGTATTTTCTCTGTAAAAAATAAACAGCAGCCCGGCTGCCATAAGTACTGCCGGGCCGCTGTATGTATTTTAGCTTATCCGATTTCAGCGGTCAATGATTTCTATTTCTGTATCGTCTTTGGCATCCAGATTGTTGATGTATTTCCTGGTCTCTGCCACGATCACATTCGAAAGGAGCAGGACCGCCACAAGGTTTGGAAGTGCCATCAGCGCATTCAGGATATCCGCGATCGTCCATACCAGGTTCAGAGAAATGACCGGTGCGATCACTGCCACTGCGATGTAAAGGACTCTGTACGGGATCAGGCCTTTTTTTCCTGCAAAATATTCTACGCAGCGTTCTCCGTAGTATGCCCATCCAAGAACCGTAGAATACGCAAAAGAAATAATTCCAATTACAAGGATCACCGGACCGAGGACCGGAATCTGCTGGAATGCCAGTGTTGTCAGGACACCTCCGTTTGTGATCTCTCCCATGTCAATCGCCGGATTTTTCATGATGCTTGTGACAAGCACCAGTCCTGTCATCAGACATACGACAACGGTATCCCAGAAAGTACCTGTGCTGGATACAAGGGCCTGACGCACCGGATTTCGTGTCTGTGCCGCTGCTGCTGCGATCGGAGCAGAACCCATACCGGATTCATTGGAAAAAAGTCCTCGTGCGATTCCATACTGCATTGCCATCATGATACCACGGCCAACCAGGCCGCCTGCTGCAGCTCCCGGTGTAAATGCCAGTTTACAGATCGTTGTCACTGCCGGGATAATAAAATCATAATTGATACACAGGATCACAAAACAGCCAAGTACATAAAAAGCTGCCATGAACGGAACCAGTTTCTCACATACATTTGCGATAGATTTGATCCCGCCAAAAATAACAAGTGCTGTCAGTACTGCAACGACGATTCCAACTACAAACGGTGGAATACTCAAGTTTTCCTGACAGACCGTCGCGATCGCATTGACCTGCGTGGCACAGCCGATCCCAAAAGATGCAAAGCCGCCAAAGACAGCAAAGATCATTCCAAACCACTTCATATTCAGTCCACGTTCCAGCGCATACATCGCACCGCCCTGCATACGTCCGTCCTTCGTTTTTACACGGTATTTTACAGCGATCAGAGATTCACTGTACTTCGTTGCGATCCCAAAAACGCCGGTAAGCCAGCACCACAGGACTGCACCCGGACCTCCCAGTGCGATCGCGGTTCCCACACCGATGATGTTTCCTGTTCCGATCGTGGATGCCAGGGCTGTCGTCAGTGCGCCAAACTGGCTGACCTCGCCTTCTCCGTCAGGATCTTTTGTCACAGATAAGCGGATCGCGGTGCCGATCTTTCTCTGGATGACTCCTGTACGGATCGTCATAAAAATGTGGGTTCCCAGGAGCAGAAGGATCATCCACCAGCCCCATACCCAGGTGTCGATCTGATTGATCATGTTTTCAACTGCACTATACATCTCTCGTCCTCCCTTGTCGTTTTTTGTGTGAAGGAACTTCTGACTGTTCAGATAAAACAAAAGGGCGCACAGACATTCTTATGTCTGTACACCCTTGTACTTTCCTTTTCACTGTTTCAGTGTCACACTTATGTGTTTTATTATACTGAATCCCAGTCCTTTTTGCAACTGGCTTTTATCTTTAATGGTCAGAATTTTAAATCCTCCGAAAAAAGCTCTCTTACCTTTTTTCTTCTTCCATCCATTCTTTCAGTGCCTTCATACGGACTCTGGCATCCATCATTCCCCTCTCGTAGACACTCTGGATCACATCGAGATCTGTCTCCATACGGCTGATCTCAAGCTTTTCAGATGGCTGGATCACAAAAACTTCTCCCGCCTCTTCCAGACGGTGGATCTCCTTTAATGACTGATTGTAGACACTATGACGCTCTTTGAGTGCCTCGGCAAATTCCGGGTATTTATGGTATCTCAGCTCTGCCATCTTTGCATTCTGTGGCTTCTTTACATAGCCTTTGTGCTGTGTGAGGATTACAACATTTTTCTCAAAACCCATCCTGCGAAATGCTTCCAACGGAATACTGTCTGTACAGCCGCCGTCCAGAAGCTTCATTCCCTGATAATCTACAAGTTTCGACACATATGGCATGGATGCGGATGCGCGCAGGACATCAATCTGGTTCAGCATATCTGTGATCTTTATGTATTCTGCCTTCCCTGTCTCTACATTGGAGCAGGTCGCATAAAACTCTGTATCTGATTTCAGAAATGCCTCATAATCATACGGATCAAGTCTTTCCGGAATATCATGATAGCATAACTGTTTTCCAACCACTTCCCCTGTATGGACCAGGTTCCACATACTCATAAAATGCTTATCATTCCTGTATTTCTTAAAATAACGGATGCTTCTGCCCTTCTGTCCCGAAACGAAAGAACAGCCATGGAGTGCCCCGGCAGACACTCCGATCACTCCGTCAAAATGCAGCCCCTGCTCCATAAATACATCCAAAACGCCGGCTGTATAAATGCCGCGCATTGCTCCACCTTCCAAAACCAGTCCTGTCTTCATCACTGTTGCCTCACCTTTCTGTCTTCCAGCAGTTTACTATTGTATCATATGCTTCCCTGAAACTGATACCCGCCTTCCCTGCAAGTGCTGATGCACTGTCATATTCAGGATAGCATCTCTCTTTTCCATTCGGAAGTGTACAGATCTTTACCTGTGCCTCGCCTATGGAAGTCCGGATCTTCTCTGCACGGCGTTTCAGGATCGTCCGTTCCAGTTCGCTCCGTCTGATGCCGATCGTCGTTGTCTCTGTAAAAAGGATCTCCTCCATTCTGGAGATCTTGTCTTTTTTGCAGAGGACCACCAGCTCATATGCCGGTCTGTTTTTCTTCATAAAGACCGGTGTATAATGAACTTCTCTCGCACCATTCTCCAGAAGGATCTGCATCACATGTCCCATTGCTTCGCCGCTGCAGTCGTCAATGTCTGTTTCCAGCCGCCAGATATGATCTGACTCCTGTTTTTCTGCCTCAACCGACCGGATCAGCATTGCTCTTAGGATTCCCGGGCAGCGATACTGGCGTTTGCCTGCTCCGAGCCCTGTTGCAAGGATCTCAAAATCTTCCGGAAGTTTCTCAGAAGTCCGGACTGCCGCTACGACTGCTGCTCCTGTCGGAGTGACCAGTTCTCCTTCGATATCTGTGATCTTAAGTTTGAGATGATTTGCCTGTGCCACATTTACAACAGCCGGAACCGGAACCGGGATCTGACCGTGCTGACAGCGGATAAAACCTGTTCCGTCATAAAGTACCGGCACAACCACATCTGTGACATCCAGATCATCCAGGCAGACTGCGATCGATACAATGTCCACGATGGAATCCACTGCTCCAACCTCGTGGAAATGCACTTCCTCCACCGGTACGCCGTGAGCTTTTGATTCCGCTTCTGCCAGAATCTCAAAAATCCTGAGAGCCGTCTGTTTCGCTCTGGTGCTGATCGAAGAACCTTCGATGATCTCCCTGATCTCCTTCATTCCACGATGTTCATGTCCGTGTTTATGGACATGTGAATGTTCCTCATCAGAGTGTCCATGCAGATATTCCATATCATGATCGTGATTATCCTGATCCAGAATCACGGAGAAATCACAGGCATCGAGCCCAGACTTCACAACCCTTGAAACTTCTGTACGGAATCCCTGAACCGGAAGACCTGATAATGCCGCTTCCAGATGCTTCTGATCTGCACCAAGATCCAGAAGTGCCGCCACGGTCATGTCACCGCTGATTCCGGAATAACATTCCAAATATAAAGTTTTTCCCATAATATCTCCCATTAGTTACTGTTCCTGATTTTCTCTGACTGCAAGGCGGTTGATCTGCGTTGCAATGTAACCTGCCCCGTAGCCATTGTCGATATTTACCACCGCAATCCCGTTCGCGCAGGAATTGATCATCGTCAGAAGTGCGGAAAGTCCATGCATGCTCGCTCCGTATCCCACAGAAGTCGGGACTGCGATCACCGGCTTATCCACCAGACCTCCGAGAACACTCGCAAGCGCTCCCTCCATTCCGGCAACTGCAACCACACAGTTTGCCTCCTGGATCACTTCCAGTCTGGAAAAAAGTCTGTGGATCCCACTCACACCCACATCAAAGATACGCTCTACGTGAGTTCCGAAGTATTCTGCAGTCTGTGCAGCTTCCTCTGCAACCGGGATATCGGCTGTACCTGCGGTACAGACTGCGATCTTGCCGATGTGCTCTTTGTGCTTCTTTTCGATCTTGATGATGTGTGACAGATCATCGTATTCCACACCCGGAAGAAGATCTTTCACCAGCTCATACTGATGTCTGGACGCTCTCGTTCCAAAAACTTCTCCGTTGTCCTCATATAACTTCTGAAAAATATGGACAAAATGCTCATCTGCCTTGCCGCTGCAAAAGATCACTTCCGGGAATCCGGAGCGAACCTCTCTGTGGGAATCCAGCTTCGCATAGCCTCCCATTTTCTCAAATGGTTCTTTTCGAAAGTAATGTTCTGCCTCTTCTAAAGTGATCTCGTTTTTTTTGAATCGGGTCAATATTTCTCTTGCTTCCAAAAAATGCATCCTCCCCGTCTGTTACTTTATGTGATACAAAATCATGCCACCCTTTTTGTCATATCCGGTGTCCCAGAGTTCCTTCAGAGAAAACCATTTGTATTCCCCATAGGAAACTGCCTTCACCATAAGATCATCCTCTGTTTCTTCATAACCTGCAAGGATAAACCAGTGCCATATGTAATCCTCCAGATGTCCGTTCTTGTTCTGGTGTTTCAGCATCAGATATGGGATCGGGCTGTCGCTGTCGATCTGCCTTATGACAGCCTCTCTTGCTTCTTCATAAGCATGTGTCCCATGAAAAGCCTCCATCATAAGATTCTCCTCATGTACATCCTTCAGATATTCTCCAAAACCTTCCATATATAATTCCAGGGTATCGATCCCGTTCGGCCTTGGACAGAGATAATGCTTCATGATATATGCAAAATCATGGTACTCTTCCCATGTGATCTCTTCGAGTTTATGCGGATAAAGTTTCTTCTTATCCGCTCTTCGGGCAAAATAAATACAGCTCTCACAAGCTGCCACTGCTCCACATCCTCCGTCTCTCATTGATACCTCTGGAAAAAGATCCTGATTTCCCCCATAGGATTCTTCTACAAAGAAGTAATCCAGTTCATTCTTCTTATGTACTCCGGTCTGTATCACCGTTTCTCCCCCCTCTGTCGTCAGTATCAAACTGATACTATGCAAGTAACTATACCATATTTTACATTAAAATTAAACACTGTTTTTTCCAGAAAAATCCGGAAGAATGTTAAACACTCTTCCGGATATCCACGATCCACTCTCTTATGAATAAGAAGTAAAGCCAAGATCCTTCGCTGTCATCTGCACATTCGCGAGGAATACATCAAATGCCCCCATCGTTCTTTTCAGAACAGCATTTGACTGCTTCTGGAAAAAGTCATTTGCTGTTTTATCGTTTGTTGCATATTTGAATACATATCCTGTATTTGCAGTATGTCTGGACGGATTCAGATTTGAATATGTCACATATGCTTTTTCACCTTTAATATAAGCAAATACAGCCTGTGCAATATCTGTTCTCTGGCAGTTAAAGCTCATCGTGATCCCACGGTAATTTTCTCCCGTGGTGTCGAGAAATTCAATATATGTAGCTTCTATCAGATCATCTTTTTTGTTATAGGCTACAAGGACCGCCGAATTCGAAAAATCCTGTTCCACTTCATAATTTCCATCATCATTGATCTCACCATTCTGCTGGATATATTTTTTGAGTTTTGTGTAATTCTTGGTCCATTTATTGGATACAGGAGTATTTTTTACCGTTACTGTACAGTTAAATTTCTTTCCTCCAAGAGTTGCCGTTATCGTTGCTTTACCTGCTTTTTTCGCAAGAACCCTGCCATTTCGGTATACCCAGGCAGTCTTTGTATCACTGGATTTCCACTGTGGAACCAGTTTCGTTCCATTGATCTTGAGAGTATCATATTTTCCCACATACAACGTCATACTTGTCTTATTAAGTTTCAGACTATTGAGTCCTGCAATTGTCGTCAGACCGTTTCTGTCATATCCACTCCACACAAGGCTTCCATTAATTCTCCTGTATGCACGAACTGTGTACGTATACTGAACGCCCGTAGTTACACGTACATCCTGATAAGTTGTTGTCTGATATCCAGAAAAATTACGCACTGCCTGCCATTTTCCTCCGTCCGTCTTTCTGTAAACACGATAACCGTTTACACCTTTTACCGTGCTCCATTTCAGCACGATTTTGTTTGTGCCATAAGGCTTTGCTGAAAGCAGTTTCGGTGCTGTTACTTTCACTGCCGCCTGTACTTCCTTCACGCCATAACTTCCCGGAAATACCACTGGAACTGCCAGTGCCAGCATCATAAATGTAATTATGCCAAATAATCTTTTTTTGAATTTTTTCATATTCTGATACCTCCCTTCTTACCTTCACTTTACTATACAATTGACAGTTATTCAATCCAAATCTGCAATATTCTTATGCATTCTTTCCAACCCGCAGATTTTCTGTTATACTTAATCTCAAATCAAACATTATGGAGGTTTTTTGTATGATCCACACACTTGAAAATGACCAGCTCCGTGTAAAGATCGCCGATCACGGTGCTGAGCTGTCAGAAATCTACGATAAAACAAACGACCATCAGGTACTCTGGAATGCTGATCCGGCCTACTGGAAACGCCATGCTCCGGTGCTTTTCCCGAATGTTGGACGCTATTATGAAGATCACTGTCTGATAAACGGTAACTCCTACACATCCGGTCAGCACGGATTTGCCCGCGATATGGAATTCACCTGCACGGACAAAACCGATACATCCGTTACTCATCTGCTGGAATCCACCGCAGAAACTCAGAAGATCTGGCCATATGCTTTCCAGCTTTCTATCACACATACGCTCAATGGTCGTGACCTGACTGTTTCATGGAAAGTCGTAAACAAAGATCAGGAAACCATGTATTTCACGATCGGTGCTCATCCTGCATTTAATGTGCCTGTACTTTCTGATACCATTCGGAGTCAGTATCACCTTACCTTCAATGGAGAAAAAGAACTGACCTACTGCCTGCTTGACCCAGAGTACGGTACTGCCATTCCTGACAAGACCTACACCCTTCCTCTTGAAAATAATTCCTGCACGATCGATGAGCACATGTTTGACCACGATGCTCTGGTCTTTGACAACGGTCAGATCACTAAAGCCGGTATCGCCCTTCCGGATGGAACTCCTTATGTAGAGATCAGCTGCGAGGGATTCCCAAACTTCGGTATCTGGTCCGCTGTCGGTGCTCCGTTTGTCTGCCTGGAACCATGGATGGGACGCTGCGATAATATAGGATATAACGGAGAACTGTCCGATAAACCGGGCATCAATATACTTGATCCTGCCAAAACATTTGAGAAGTCTTATGTAATCTCAGTTAAATAATGCCCCTGCATTTATAACTTAAAAAGGGAAATCCCCCGCCGCCTGCACTTTCTGCAGTTGCGACGGGGGACTTCCCTCTTTTTATGTCTTTTGTTCTTTTTATTTTTTGATATCGTCTGTGCGGATTGCGAACTGTACCAGTCCTATGTCCTTATTGTCTGCTGAGACGAAAGATACCGGTGTGTAATCGCTTCCTGAGATCTTGTCAAACATTTCATCAATCTCATCATCGATCTGCTGGTCAATGTCAGATGTCTTATCTTTGGATTCCACTGTTCCGTCCTTCAGTTCTGCAGCTCCGTCATCCAGTTTTTTCAGGCCGTCTGTAAGTTCACTGCTTCCGGATTTAAGGGAATCTGCTCCGCTCTTGAGTGACTGGATTCCACTGGCTGCACTTCCGATTCCTCCGGTAAGCTGGCTTGCTCCGGATACCAGGCTGGAGGCACCGTTTCTTAAGGAAAGAGATGCGACCGATAACTGATTTGCACCTTCAAGAAGGCTGGAGTCATTCTTTGTAAGTTTCGTAAATCCTGCATTCAGCTGTTTCATTCCTTTTGCAACTTCCGGAAGATCTTTTGTCGCTGCCTGAAGCAATGAAGCGTCGTTCCCTGCACATACGGAATCGCGAGGTTGATCCAGATGGACAGCTCGATCACCAGTGTCAGGATCACCGGAAGTGTGATCGACTTGAAGTTAAACAGAAGGATTGCAAATACAAACGCGATCGCCAGGGTATTGACCCTGCTGTTATCCTCTGTGATCGTTTCTTTCAGATCCCTGGTACTTGCCAGGTCGCCTGCGATCCTGGCCTCATCGCCATAATATTTCTCGCAGATTTTATAAACTTCGTTCAGTTTTTCTGTCCATCCTTCTTCGGATTCCTCAGTGCTTATAGTCACTACAAAACGGCTGTAATTCTCTGAATAAAGCTGTGAAAGTGAATCCGACGGAACAAAGCCGTCCGGGATCGTTGAACCTACACTGTCTACATAGGAAATGACAGAAGTCACATTTTCATTGTCTTTTAATTCTTCACTCAATGCACTTTCTTTGCTTGTATCCCCTTTCGGCACCATGATGACGAGAGGGTTGGACGCGCCATATTCCTCTTCAACGCTCAGGAGGTCGCGTCCCATCTGAGTGGCATCCGTGCTGTAAATACGGCTGCCGCCATAGAGGAAAGAGTTTCCCCCCTGTGCAATGAAGCACGGAACCGCAATCACCACTGCAATAAGAAATGCAGGTATGCGGAGTTTCATAACAGTGCCGGCAAACTTATGAAAGTCCGGAAAAAAGGCCTTATGCTGAGTCTTATCGATCAGTTTATAAGTACTGATCCTGTTGACTGTTTTACTGCCGCCACCATAGCGTCCTGGACATCCTTGCCTTCTGCTCTGTTTTCGGCAAATCTGTGAAGAAGGAAGATGGAATAGTCCATGGAAACTGCAAGCTGCAGAACACTTCCCGCTGCATTGGTAACGAAAGAAATCTCTCCAAACAGCAGGTTTGTTCCTCTGTTCAGCATGATTGCGATACCGATTGTGATCATAAAAAGTACTGGTTCAAACCATGAATTCGTTGTCAGAAGCAGTACGATAAATGTCACCGGAAGGACAAACAGCATGATCTTCTGGATATCTGACGAGGTGTGGAACGGTGACAATGCATCTGTGACTGCTGTTCCTGACATAGAATTGTCATCCCCGATAATGTCACGGATCTCATCAACTGCTGCCTTTTTTTCTGTTTCATCGTCAACTACCGTGATGGAATACAGGGCATCGGAATCTTTGTACCACTCATCGATCGTATCCTGGTCTGCATTTTCCAGTGGTTCATAGATGTCCACCACATCATCCAGCCAGTTGACCTCGTCTACTCCGTCGACCTGCTCCAGTTTCTTCTTATAATCCAGTGCCTGCGGGATCGTCACATCGTGGATGACTACTCTCATATTTGGTACAGGCTGGCTGTATTCTTCAAAGGGAAAAAATCGAAGTGTACAGCGCACACAGGCACTGCTCAAAGACGGGCTTACAGAGCTGATGCAGACCAAACCGGTACAGAATATCACAGTCCGTGAACTGACAGACTATGTCAATCTGAACCGTGGAACCTTTTATCTGCATTACAGGGATATCCAGGATCTTCTGGAGCACCTGGAAAATGATATACTGGATGAATTTATCGAAATCACCAACGCCCACCAGCCACAGGATATGAAGGGTAAACCTTTCCCTCTGATCTGTGACCTGTATAAATTTCTAGAAAAAAACTCCGATTTCGTAAAACTTGTTCTGGTCAATAACCAGGAACAGAATTTTATGAATCGGATCAAGGAGATTATCCGGGAACGCTGCGTGAATGACTGGGACGAGATTTTTGCCAATGCAGATCCCAGGCTGAGCGAGATCTACTCTTCCTACGTCCTCTCCGGCTGTATCGGCATCATTGAAAACTGGATCCGAAATGGCACCCGCCAGAGCCCGGAGGAACTCGCACGCTATACGGAGGATATTATGCTAAATGGGTTGAATATACTGAAATAGATGTATTATGTTACTATTCACAGGTAGTATCCCGCGAGGCGTTTTGCCATGAATATGGCAAAATCCCGAGACATACAGGGCAAAATGCCATCCCCTAAGGTGATTTGGAATGCATTTTGACCAAGTTACTGTGAACGGAGTGAACAGTAACTGTATTATCACTCCGTTCACGGTAACTTGAGTATCCAGACACAAATTTGCTTGTGCATAATATATAATAGAAGTATACTTAATATAAATACTACTCTCTAAGGAGGATTCAAGATGAAAAAGAAGAAACTAATCTGCGGTCTTTTATCTGCATCCATGGTACTTACAATAGGCGGTCTTATCTCTGTTTATGCTGCGGACACCGAAACCCTTGCTGATTATCCGGAATATAAAGAAATCGTGCAGAAATATTATGACGGTGCTTCTGCCGCATGGAATATCAGCCAGTTTCAGGAAAATAATCTCTGTTATCTGGCAGGATATTATTCAGATATCAATAAACTCGGATATTTTCTTCAGGATATTGATAATAATGGTACCGCAGAACTGTTTATAGGTGCCATTGACGATGGCACTGACAGTTATGAGGGAATGTTTTTTGATATGTACACCCTTGTTAACGGAAGGCTTTCTCTGGTCACTACCAGCGGTGAACGCGACAGATATTATCTGTGCAAAGACAACACTATAGCCAATGAAGCTTCCGGCAGTGCTTTTCTGTCCCTGTACCATTATTATACTTATACTGACGGACAGCTGAACTTAAAAGAATCCGTGGTCTATGATGAAGAAAGAAATCCGCAGAATCCGTGGTTCTTCAGCACAACAGCTTCAACTGAGTATAATGCAGATGAATTTACTTCTATTTCAGAAGCAGATGCAGCTTCTATCAAGAATAAGTATGAATATGCGGAACTTCCGTTTATTTCACTGGCAGATATGAAATAGTCAAAATTATTCACATAAAAAGCCCCCACAAATCGTTTTCTCACGTTTTGTGGGGGCTTCTTAGTATATTATAATTATCAGTTCTGCTCTACAATATGTCTTGCTACGTAAATACCACTTGCGGATGCGTGGGACAGGGAGTGGGTGACGCCACTTCCGTCTCCGATCACGTACAGACCTTTGTGGCAGCTTTCGAGGTTGTCGTCGATCTCAACTTCCATGTTGTAGAATTTAACTTCCACGCCGTACAGAAGGGTATCATCGTTTGCAGTTCCCGGAGCTACTTTGTCCAGGGCGTAGATCATTTCGATGATGCCGTCCAGGATACGTTTCGGAAGTACGAGGCTTAAGTCTCCAGGTGTTGCTGTGAGAGTCGGTGTTACGAGGCCTTCCTCAACACGTTTCACGGTACTTCTACGTCCGCGGACAAGGTCGCCGAAACGCTGTACGATAACACCGCCGCCAAGCATGTTGGAAAGTCTTGCGATGCTTTCGCCGTATCCATTGCTGTCCTTAAATGGCTCGGAGAAATGTTTGGAAACAAGAAGTGCGAAGTTGGTGTTATCGGTCTTTTTCTCATCACCCTCATAGCTATGTCCGTTTACAGTGATGATGCCGTTGGTATTTTCGTTTACTACGATTCCGTTCGGGTTCATGCAGAAAGTACGGACGTTATCTTCGAATTTCTCTGTACGGTAGACGATCTTGCTCTCATACAGTTCATCTGTCAGATGTGAAAAGATAACTGCCGGAAGTTCCACGCGGACACCGATATCCACACGGTTGGATTTGGTCGGGATGTTCAGATCTTTACAGACAGTCTCCATCCATTTGCTTCCGCTTCGTCCTACGGAAACGATACATTTCTTACAGTCGTAAGTTCCTTTTTCGCAGATCACACGGTAACCGTCTTCCAGGATCTCCAGTTTCTGTACCGGTGTGTCGAAGTAGAAATCTACATGATCTTTCATTGCATTGTACAGGTTCTCAAGAACGATATAATTGATATCCGTTCCCAGATGACGTACAGATGCATCCAGAAGGTTCAGTTTGTTCTGCAGGCAGAGTTTCTTAAACTTGGTTCCTGCTGTGGAATAAAGCTTAGTTCCCTGACCACCGTATTCCATGTTGATATCATCAACATATTTCATCAGCTCGATTGCCTGGCTTTTACCGATATGCTCATACAGAGTTCCACCGAAATCGTTGGTGATGTTATATTTTCCATCAGAGAATGCACCTGCACCGCCAAAGCCGCACATGATAGAACATCTCTTACAGTTGATACAGTTCTTTATCTTCTTGCCGTCGATCGGGCATTTTCTCTTCTCAAGGGAGTATCCCTCTTCAAAAACTGCCACTTTGCAGTCCGGCTTTTCTTTCATTAATTCATACGCTGCAAAAATTCCTCCAGGACCAGCGCCGATAATGATTACATCATAGTTCATGCCTTATCCTCCTTGTAAGCATTACTTCCCTTTTTGTTTATATCCCTCATCCATATACAGCAGAACCCACAGTCCTGTTGCATAAAAAAAGCTGTCGCAGAATTTCTCGTGACGGATCCTGTCACTTCCATTCATTACGGCAGTTGGAAAAATGGTTACTGTAATCTTTAACGTTAATCATATTCCTAATCTATACTACAGGATTGCCATCGCTTTGTCAAGTGTTGTTTTTGTATGAAAATCAGATGTTTTTCCGTAAAACACAAAAACACTGCCATTTTCAGACAGTGCTTCCGCTTAATTTAAAAGAAAGATAAAGAAATTCAGATAACCTGCAAAAGTCAGCCATACAAGATACGGGATCATCAGGTATCCTGCGTTCCTGGAGATATCCGAAAATCCTTTCGTGCAGAGGTACACCAGATACCACAGAAGCACAAGCCATACAAATGCAAAGAAATACCATCCTGCATTAAAGAAAAATACCGGCCACAGGAAATTTACTGCAAGCTGCACTCCATACAAGAACAGTGCTCTGTTTCTCTTTTCTGTTTTCGGCGAAATTGCCACAAGGTAAGATGCTGTTCCCATCATGGCAAACAGTCCTGTCCATACCACAGGAAATACCCAGCCCGGCGGTGTCAGAGGCGGCTGTTTTAATTTTTCAAACGTATCCATGCTTCCCTGCGTAAGAAATCCCGAAACCGCCCCAACTCCCAGCGGCACCGCCAGCGCGGTCAGCAGAGTTTTTGTTTTTTTCTTCAAAAAAATTCCTCCTGTTCTCATCATCACTGTCTAGTGTATGAAGAACAGAAGGAATTATGCGTTTCCAAAATTTTATTTACATTTTATGCTTCTCTGCTTTGAAGAATGCTTTGGTTTCTTTCGCAACGACTCCGCTCAGTGCGAACAGTGCGATCATATTCGGGATTGCCATCAGACCATTGAAGATATCTGCGATAGTCCATACAGCACTTACTGTCATGTATGGTCCGATGAATACTGCAAAAATATATAACCAGCGGTATACGATGATCTTCGTCTTGTGTCCGTTTGTCAGGTATTCGAGACAACGTTCACTGTAATAATCCCATCCAAGGATTGTTGTAAATGCGAAGAATACGAGGCAGAGCATCAGTACAAACGCTGTGAACTTGGCCGGAAGCGGAAGTCCATGCTGGAATGCATAGGTAGTAACCTGTACACCCTCGATTCCCTCTACCTGCCATGCACCTGTCAGGACGATGGAAAGTCCTGTCATGGTACAGATCAGGATCGTATCAATAAAAGTACCTGTCATGCTGACAAGACCCTGACGTACCGGCTCTTTTGTCTGCGCTGCTGCTGCCGCGATCGGAGCGCTACCAAGACCTGCTTCGTTGGAAAAGATTCCTCGTGCAACACCTTTCTGCATTGCTACGATCATAGAACCAACAACACCACCTGTCACTGCTTTAGGATTAAATGCCGCTGTAACAACAGTTACGATTGCATTCGGGATCTCTGTAATGTTGCAGATGATCAGGGCAACGCTGAAGATGATATAAATTACTGCCATAAACGGCACGATAATCTGGCTGACTGCTGCAATTCGTTTTACTCCTCCGATCAGGATCGCTGCTACGCAAAATGCAAGGATCAGAGAAGAAACAACAACTGCTACGGAATACTGTCCCAGGAATGGGATATTGATGCAGTTTGTCTTGTCCGGATCAAAGAAGTTCTGTACAGCACTTGAAATACCATTTACCTGGCTGAATGTACCGATACCAAAAAGACCTACACAGACACCAAAGAATGCAAAGATCTTACCAAGCCATTTCCATTTCGCTCCCATACCTTTCTCAATATAGTAGAATGGTCCGCCAAGACTGTGTCCGTCTTCTGCAACCACACGGTATTTTACCGCCAGAAGACCTTCAGAATATTTGGTTGCCATTCCGAAGAATGCTGCCACGATCATCCAGAAAAGTGCTCCCGGACCTCCGGCACAGACTGCTGTTGCAACACCTACGATATTACCGGTACCGATTGTTGCACTCAATGCTGTACACAGAGCTGCAAAACTGGAGATCTCACCGTCTCCCTCTTCTTCATTCTTAAACATCCATTTCAGTGCCAATGGAAGGCGGCGTACCTGAAGCAGCCCAAGTCTGCTGGTAAGAAGAACACCACCGGCTATGATCAGTACCATAAGCGGCACGCCCCAGACTTTGTCATCCACTGCAACTAAGAAATTGTTGATTGCTTCCCACATCTCAAAAAGTTCTCCTTCTGTATGTATTTTTCAGCATCATAAAAAGGGAATAAAGATAAAGAATCGTTCTCAGATAGACTGGTAAGAATCTAATAATATCAGACAATAAAAAATAGATAAAAATCAAAAAATAGAATTCAGGATGTAATTAGGTCATAGCATCCTCTGTCCTTTTGCCTGAGAGATTCAAGACGCTTGCGCGTCGCTTGCACCTTCGGCCCCTGTAATAAAACAGGCGTCTCCAGAGAAACGATCCATTTGCAGTTTGTGTCCGATATTACGGATACCTGAGAGTTTTACTCCTTCGGTGGGCATGCGCCTCTTTCCTGCAAACTTCTCCTCGTTATTGCTGTTACTGCGTTATACTATAGTGCTAAATCATAAAAAAGTCAAGAGGGAAAAAATATTCTTCCCTCTTGACTTTTTTTGGCGTTTTTTGATGTTTTATTTCGGGCTGACGATCTTACCTGCGATCGCACATGCTGCTGCCGTCTTTGGAGATGCCAGATAGATTTCTACCTTGGAAGTTCCCATACGGCCAAGGAAGTTACGGTTGTTTGTCGCCACAACACTCTCTCCGTCTGTCAGGATACCGCCTGCACGTCCACAGCACAGTCCGCATCCCGGATGTGTGATCATTGCACCTGCTTCTGCCAGAGTGTCCAGAATACCAAGCTCAATCGCCTGTCTGTAGATCTTGCGGCTTGCCGGTGTCACGATCAGTTTTACATAGTCAGCAACTTTTTTGCCCTTGAGGACTTCCGCTGCTGCTGCGAGATCCTCCAGACGGCCATTTGTACAGGAACCGATGAATACCTGATCAATCTCAGTTCCCTCAAGAGTGCTGACGTCACGGATCTTGTCTACCTGTGACGGGCATGCCATGACCGGAACAAGGTCCTCTGCACGGTAAGTTACAGTCTTGATGTATTTTGCGTCCTCATCGCCGACAAGGCTCTTCTGGAAATCGTTCAGTTCAATCTCACAGTATTCTGCTGTCTTTTCATCTGGTGTGAAGAGAGCACATTTTGCACCAGCTTCGATTGCCATGTTTGACATGGTCATTCGGCTTGCCACGGACATATTCTTTACTGCACTTCCTGTGAATTCCAGTGCACGGTAAGTAGCGCCATCTGCACCGAGATCACCGATCAGACGCAGGATCACATCCTTGGACATCACGTTCTCCGGAAGCTCTCCCTCGATCACAACTTTAATGGTCTCCGGAACTTTGATCCACATGGTTCCTGTTCCGAGGATACTTGCCATCTCTGTATATCCGATACCGGAAGAAAATGCGCCGACACATCCATAAGTAGTTGTATGGCTGTCTGTACCAAATACGATATTACCAGGTTTTACATAGCCTGCCTCTGTCATCAGCTGGTGGCAGATTCCGTCGCTTCTGTGCACGTTTTTCATTCCGTATTTTTCTGCAAAAGCATCTCCTGTATGGAAATGTCTGGTATCATCAAGCTGGCTTGCCGGAACAAGGTGATCATAGATCAGAACTACCTTATCCGGATCCCATAATTTCTTGAATCCCATTTCTTCAAATTTATCCGCAACAAACGGAATAAAAATATCATGGATCATCACTCTGTCTACATTGACTGTTACGATATCGCCAGGTTTTACGGCATGACCCACATTGTTTCTGATAATCTTTTCGATAACTGTTTCGCCCATCTGCTTCTCCTCCTTAGTCCAGTCCATTCAGTTTACGCATGGCTTTTACAAGTCCGCCGGCCTGGATGATGCTCATCAGGTTCTCCGGCAGAGAAGCGATCGGGTACTGTTTTCCATCATAGTCAACATGTTCATTCATCACAACGTTCACGGTATCTCCCTCTTTGATATCATCGTGAAGATCCGGCTGCTCGATCAGCAGAAGTCCGTTGTTGATGGAGTTCCTGAAGAAAATTCTTGCAAAAGATTTTGCAATGACGCACTGAACGCCCAGTGCTTTGATGATCTCCGGTGCCTGCTCTCTGGAAGAACCGCAGCCGAAGTTTTTGCCGGCAACAATGATGTCGCCTTTCTGGATCTGTCCAGCCAGTTCCGGACGGAGCGGACTGAATCCATACTGTTTCATATCGTCGATTGTTTTGAGTGCCAGATACTCGGTCGGGATGATGATATCGGTATCAATGTCATCGCCAAGTACCCATACTTTACCTGTAAACTTTTCCATAATCTATGTATTCCTCACTGAATATATTGTAGGTGTTTCTGTTGTACTTTATCAGATTTCAGATGGCAGTGCGATTTTTCCTGCGATTGCAGATGCTGTAACAGTCGCTGCGGATCCAAGATATACTTTGGAACTTGGATGTCCTGCACGTCCTTTGAAGTTACGCGTTCCTGTACTGATCAGGACTTCGTTTTCACCGATAACACCCTGGCAGCTTCCCCAGCATACACTGCAGTTCGGGTTCATAACGATCGCACCTGCTTCCATGAAAATGTCGATCAGGCCTTCTTTTAATGCCTGACGGTAAATTGTCTGGCTTGCCGGAACAACGAGGAAACGTACCTTGTCAGATACTTTCTTTCCTTTGATGATCTCGGCACCTACGCGCAGATCTTCGATACGTCCGTTGTTGCAGGAGCCAAGGAATGCTTCGTTGATCTCGATTCCACATGCTTCTTCTGCCGGAACAACATTGTCTACAAAATCCGGTTTTGCGACTACCGGGCGGACTTTGCTGAGGTCAAAAGTATATTCTCTTACGTATTTTGCATCCGGATCACTGTGGAATACAGCTTTTGGCTCACGTCCATGTTCTTTGAGGTATTCCATGGCTTTTTCGTCTGCTTCAAAGATACCGGTCTTTGCACCTGCCTCTACTGCCATGTTGCAGAGAGTCATACGGTCACTGATGCTTAAAGTCTTAGCACCTTCTCCGGTGAATTCCATTACCTGATAGTTGCATCCGTTTGCACCTACTTCACCAATGATGGTAAGGATCAGGTCACGGGCAGTCACACCTTCCGGAAGCTTACCGATGAGGTTGAATTTTACAGATTCCGGAACCAGTACCCAGGAAGTTCCTGTCACCATTCCATAGAGGAAGTCTGTGCATCCGACACCGGTACCGAATGCGCCAAGTGCACCATAAGAACAGGTATGGCTGTCTGCGCCAAAGATCAGTTCACCCGGGCGAACATAATTCTCGATCATAACCTGGTGGCAGACACCCTTGCCTTCCCAGAAATCAATGTTGTTTTCTTTTGCAAAGTCTCTCATCTTCTTCTGGGATGCTGCTGTCTTCGGGCAGTCAGACGGTACGTTGTGGTCAACGATGAAAACGAGTTTCTTTGTATCTGCAATGTGCGGATGGTTCAGCTTGTTTTTGTACATATCTACAGTCAGATGAGTAGTTCCGTCATTGCTCATCAGACGGTCAAGCTGTACCGTATGGATATCGCCAGGTTTGACGCTGTCTACACCGGCTGCTGCTGCGATGATTTTTTCTGCAATTGTCATTCCCATGGTTATTTCTCCTCCTTGTTCAGTGAAGCGATCAGACCGCCCTGATTCAGAATTCCCTGCATATATTCCGGAAGTTTGGTACAGGTATATGTCTTGCCGTTTGCAACTGCTGTACCGTCGGACATATGAAGTTCCATGGTATCTCCGGTCTGTACATCATCCGGAAGATCTTTACAGACGATTGCCGGAAGCCCGATGTTGATCGCATTTCTGAAAAAAATTCTTGCGAAGGATTTGGCGATGACTGCCTGTACACCAAGTGCTTTGAGGACGCCCGGTGCCTGCTCTCTGGAAGAACCACAGCCGAAGTTCTCGCCGCCTACTACGAAATCTCCTGGTTTTACTTTCTTTGCAAAATCAGGATCTAATGATTCAAATGCATGACCTTTCATCTCATCCAGGTTCGGCAGAAGCAGATACTGGGATGCAATGATCTGGTCTGTATCAAGGTCATTATGAAATTTAAAAATTGTACCTTTTTCCATAATAATGATTCCTTTCCATGTATAACTATTCATTTTCTCTCTATTCTACCACAAAATCCACCATTAGCAAAATGGATATTTATAAGAATTATGCATTCGATGCGAAACATTATAAAAAAGCCTGGCCTTCATCTCATGTTCTATCGTGAAAGCCAGACTTTTTAAATTAACTTGTTGTGCTAGATAAAATAAAATATAAAGAAACTTCAACAAAATGTGC
>NZ_QTWS01000024.1:1575-65763 GCF_003461245.1 Blautia sp. AF19-10LB | reverse complement strand
GAAGCGGAATGGCGCTCCGTTCCTCCGGAACGGATGCGCAGTTCTTGCGGAATATGCATATGATGCAGGGATATAAAGATTTGGTTATACAGGCAAAAAATGATTCAAAATATATGCAAAGCTTTCTTTGCATAATGGAACCTTTAGTAAAATCATATGCAAAAAAAACTTAAAAAAAGAAAAATACGAATGTGCATATATGGATAATGAAGGTGATTTACAAGAAAGCTATAGAGCGGATTATTCATCTGTGGAATTAGCATTTGATCTGAAAAATATAACCTTAAAAATGACTTCAAACCAAAGGACTATTTTAAAATACTTGATTTTAGGGTGGTCAGATAGTGAAATCGCATCTTTCTTACACTTTAGCCGTCAATATGTAAACAGAGAAAAGAAAAAAATATATCAATTTCTGAAATGATTTTTTACATAAATAGTAAGTGCTGAATATTGCTTGAATTTGTGACATAAACATATTTGCAGCAGTCAAAAGAAGAAGCAACATGTTTGAAAGAAAAATTAAGTCAAAAATGCCGCAACCTTTGAAAATATTGGCTGCGGCATTTAAAATATATGATATGTTTGATGTAAAAAACATCAGGTTCTCAACCAGACATTTGGGTAAGTCAAGATGATGCTTCTGATATAAGATATGCAACATTAAAATCATCATATACTTGAGAATTTAAATGCATATCTTCATATAACTTGATATAGTCGCCGATTGTTTTGCCAAAAACAGAACTATTACAATTATTGCATGTGTTATCCTCTGCATATATATGAGTGTTTCCATCGTTGTCCTCAACAAATAAGAGAGTAACATCTATTTTATCTTCTGTTAACCAGAAAGAGATATATTTTGAAAGAGTCCCATCAATTTCTGTGGCACCATCCGGAATTTGTTCATCTGATTCCAGCTCATTAATATGTTCCCAAAAAATTTGAGGAGAGAACGCAAGTAATTTTAAGTATTTTTGAGAGTCTTCTGAGTACCATATATGTGCTTCTGTGTTGAGATAGTCGGTTATATTAATATCCGTATCTGCCGGTAACTCATAAGTTTCACCGACGTCGGAAGTCAGTGAAAAGGTTTTGGTATGATTAGAATAAGAAGTGACAATCCCCTTGACAAAATAGTAAGTTGTATCTGACTCACTGTCATAATAAGAGCCGGAACCATCTATATCATAAGATACATGTTGCCCCTCAGGCTCCTTAGGGGCGGAAAGGGTGATTAGATCTGAGGGGGCTTTGCCAAAAGCTTGTCCGGATAGCAATATACTACCGAGTACGATACTGCCTGCGATACATAGAATTTTTACATTATTCATGGTTAAATGGCCTCCTTGTTTAGTTGTTGAATATTATATCAATTAAAGTGTGAAAATTGTAATTTTGACTTATCGCAATATGTTTTAGATAATGTGAAGTGACCCCACATTTGTAGCAACGTGGATTTACCTGTATACTAGAGTTTGCTAAGAACAATGGTAACAGGGATTACCGCATACAGAAAAGAGGTATATCAAATGAAAATGCAAGATGAAATGTTTATGAAAAAGGCTATTGAACTGTCAAAATTGGCAGTTCAACATGGTAACGAGCCGTTCGGCGCTGTGCTTGTCAAGAATGACGAAATTGTATTTAGCAATGAGAATCAAATTTATACAAAACACGATCCAACATTTCATGGAGAAGCAGGACTGATCCGAGAGTTTTGTGCACAGACTGGAATTACTGATCTGCATGAATATACTCTTTATTCCAGCTGCGAACCATGTTTTATGTGCAGTGGCGCAATGGTTTGGGTGAAGTTAGGACGGTTGGTCTATGGTGCAAGCAATATTGATTTGGAGCATATTCTCGGAAACACCGGATGTAATTGCTCCAAAATTGTATTTGATAATTCTTTCTGGCAACCGCAGGTTTCGGAAGGTGTTTTGCGTGAAGGAAGTCTTTCGATTCTGAAAGAGTAATTTTATAATCATACAAAGGGGTAAGATTAAGTTTTAAAAATAAGATATGAAAAGGAACACTTGCACTTCTTTGATAATCTGTTTATAATAAAAAACATTGTTAACAGTCATTATTACAATGTATTAAAATGGTCTCACATATCCCTGAAACAGTGAGGTTATTTTTTTGCTTCAAAAAGTGAAAGGAAAACTATGAGAAAATTAGCATTACGCGATGAGATACTGCTGCAGATCGACAAGGCCGCGCGCTACATTGGCGGCGAGGTCAATGCAGTCATGAAAAACAAAGATGATGTAGATATCCGCTTTGCGATGGCATTCCCGGATGTGTATGAGATCGGTATGTCAAATCTCGGCATGATGATCTTATATGATATGTTTAATAAAAGAGACGACGTATGGTGTGAGCGTCTTTTTTCTCCGTGGACGGATCTGGACAAGATCATGCGTGAGGAGAAGATCCCGCTCTTTACTCTGGAGTCCCAGGATCCGGTAAAGGAGTTTGATTTCCTTGGGATCACTCTCGGATATGAGATGTGTTATACCAATGTACTTCAGCTTCTGGATCTCAGTGGAATTCCGTTCCGGGCAGCAGAACGTGTCGAAGATGATCCGCTCGTGATCGGTGGCGGTGCATGTGCTTATAATCCAGAGCCACTGGCAGAGTTTTTTGACCTCTTTTATATTGGAGAGGGAGAGACTGTTTATGGCGCTCTGTTTGACGCATATAAGGCAAATAAGAAAGCCGGCGGCAGCAGGCAGGACTTCCTTCTGAAAGCTGCACAGATTCCGGGAATCTATGTGCCGTCTCTCTATGAAGTTACCTACAAAGAAGACGGTACGATTGAATCCTTCCGTTCAAAGCATGCAGATGTGCCGGAAAAAGTAGAAAAACAGCTCATCATCGATATGGACAGAGACTACAACAAATTGGAAGCACCGGTCGTTCCACATATCAAGGCGACACAGGACCGTGTCACACTGGAGATCCAGCGTGGCTGTATCCGAGGCTGCCGTTTCTGTCAGGCGGGTATGATCTACCGTCCGACAAGGGAGCGTGACGTGGAGACTCTCAAGGAATCTGCAAGGATCATGCTCAAGAATACCGGGCATGAGGAGATTTCCTTAAGTTCTCTGAGCTCCAGTGACTACAGTCAGCTCAAAGAAATCGTAAACTTCCTGATCGATGAATTCCGTGATGAGGCAGTCAATATTTCCCTGCCGTCTCTTCGAATCGATGCTTTTGCCCTGGATGTCATGAGCAAGGTGCAGGATGTCAAGAAAAGCAGCCTGACTTTTGCTCCGGAGGCGGGATCTCAGCGTCTTCGTAATGTGATCAACAAGGGACTTACCGAGGAAGATATCCTTCACGGTGCCGGCGAGGCCTTCAAGGGCGGCTGGAATCAGGTAAAACTTTATTTCATGCTCGGACTTCCGACAGAAACAGAGGATGACATGAAGGGAATTGCACATCTTGCCCAGAAGATCGCAGAAACTTATTATGAAGTCGTTCCGAAAGAACAGCGAAGAGGAAAGGTACAGATCAATGTCAGTACATCTTTCTTTGTTCCGAAGCCGTTCACTCCGTTCCAGTGGGCTCCGATGTTCCGTGAGGAAGATTTTATTGAGAAAGCAAAAGTTGTCAAAAATGAGATCCGCTCTCAGCTGAACCAGAGAAGCATCCGCTACAACTGGCATGAACCGGATGTCACCGTTCTGGAAGGATTCCTTGCAAGAGGCGACAGACGCTGTTCCAAAGTCATTCTCAAAGCATACGAAAAAGGTGCCCTTTATGATGCCTGGTCCGAAAGTTTCCATTATGATATCTGGAAAGAAGCTTTCAAAGAAACAGGTGTGGATATCGAATTCTATACCCTTCGTGAACGCAGCACAGATGAGATCCTTCCATGGGATTTCATTGATGCAGGCGTGACCAAGAAGTTCCTGATCCGCGAGTGGGAGCAGGCAAAAGCAGAGACTGTAACACCGAACTGCCGTCAGAAATGTTCCGGCTGTGGCGTTCTCAAATACAAAGGAGGTGTGTGCTGTGAAAGTAAGAATTAAATTTGCAAAAACCGGTCATATGAAATTTGTAGGACATCTGGATACTATGCGTTATTTCCAGAAAGCGATCCGCCGTGCAGAACTGCCGGTTGCTTTTTCCGGCGGATACAGCCCGCATATGATCATGTCCTTTGCAGCACCTCTTGGTGTAGGAACTACCAGTCTCGGGGAATATTTTGACATGGAACTGACAGAGACTGTTCCGACAAAAGAGATCGAGGAACGTCTGAATGCAGTCATGGTGGACGGCGTTTCTGTATGTTCTGCCCGTCAGGTAGAGGATGGCAAGGCAAGCACAGCCATGGCTCTGGTGGCAGCAGCTGACTATTTCGTACAGTTCCGTGAGGGAAAAGAACCTGCTGCATCCTGGAGAGAGAAACTGGACGAATTTCTTTCCCAGAAAGAGATCATTGTGACCAAGAAAACAAAGCGCAGTGAAAAAACCATAGACATCCGTCCGTATATTTATGAAATGCATCTCGACGGCGAGGGAGTTTTCATGCAGCTCGCTTCTGCAAGTTCCAACTACACCAAACCGGAACTTGTCATGGACACTTTCCTTCGATGGATGGGAGAGGAGCCACTTCCGTTCGCATACATGATCGAACGCCGCGAGATCTATGCCAACAAAGGCGATGAAGAACACCGGAAACTTATTTCTATGGAAGCATTAGGTGAAGAAGTTGAATAAGCTGATCATTACGGAAATACTCCTTGACGAAGTACTCTGTACTGTCTGTGCAGTCTTCAGAGACCAGAAGGTCGTAGAACTTCGTCTGGAGCCGTCCGGAAAGAAAAACACTCTTAACAACATTTATGTAGGACAAGTCGAAAACATTGCCGCCAATATCCAGGCGGCTTTTGTCCGTTTAAGCGATTCCGTAAACGGCTACCTTCCACTGAATCAGTGCACAAACGCCATTTACGCAGACGGACGTAAGTCAGACCAGCCCCTGCGCCCTGGCGACCAGCTCCTGGTTCAGATCAACCGCGAAGCCATGAAAGGGAAACTCCCAGCCCTGACTACAAACCTGAACTTTTCCGGCAAATACCTCGTCCTCACTACCGGCAACCGCAAAATAGGCTTCTCCAACAAACTTTCCAAAGAAGAGGGCAGCCTTTTGAACAAATGGCTGGAAGAAGAACGAAACCTCCCAGACCGCCCCTACGGCCTCATAGCCCGCACCAACGCCGCCGAAGCCACTAAGGAAGAATTCCTCCACGAACTGAACCTTCTGAAAAAGCAGTACGAAAAAACAGCCCTCCACGGCCGAAACCGCACCTGCTACAGCCTTTTATATGAATCAGAATCGTTCTACCTGGCAGCAGTCCGCGACATCTATACACGCGATCTCGATGAGATCGTTACAGACATCCCAGCCATTTACGAAAAAATTTCCGAGTACCTAAGCGAATTCCAACCAGACAAACTACAAATCCTGAACTTATACCAGGACAAACTCCTTCCATTATATAAACTATACAGCCTGGAATCCGCAATCGATGAAGTACGCCACGAAAAAATCTGGCTCAAAAGCGGAGGCTTCCTAGTCATCCAACAAACCGAAGCCTTCGTTTCCATAGACGTAAACAGCGGAAAATACACCGCCAAGAAAAAAGCTGAAGAAACCTACCGAAAGATCAACCTAGAAGCCGCCACAGAAATTGCCCGCCAAATCCGCCTCCGCAACCTCTCCGGCATCATCCTAGTTGATTTCATCAACATGCAAAACCTCGACCACCAGGACGAACTCTTCCACGTCCTCCAGAAACAACTACGCAAAGACCCAGTCAAATGCAAAGCAATAGACATCACCCCACTGCACATCCTAGAAATGACCCGCCAAAAAGTCCGCCGCCCACTAATAGAAGACCTAAGAGACCTACATCAACAGCAGCAGTGACAATAAACAATTAATATAGAAGCAATCCCTATCATCATTATTTGAAGGATTGTTAACATAATTAAAATTATGTAAACTTATAATTCCTAGCGGAACAGCACAGCGCCTTCCGCGTCCCTCAAACGACGGTTTTAGCGGTGGCCAAAAAGGGGGGCGCGAGGGGGAAATTCGGCCGTTCGCAACTCCGAGATCGTCCCCCTCGCACGGTTTTAATATTTTTTTAAATTTTAGAAAAAAACACTTGACGAATAAACTACATCATGCTATTATACAGAAGATGCCGCACAGAGAGGTTTAAGAGCATGAGATTTTGCTAAAAAATCTTCATCCCACCACATCTGGCGAGTAAAGTTCATAGGAGGTGCCACAGATGTACGCAATTATTGCAACAGGTGGTAAACAGTACAAAGTTGCCGAGGGCGACGTAATCAGAGTTGAGAAACTCGGTGTTGAAGCTGGTGAAACCGTTACTTTTGATAACGTTCTTGCAGTTAGCAACGAAGGTTTAAAAGTTGGAGCAGATGTAGCCAATGCCAGTGTTACCGCTTCTGTAGTTGAAAACGGAAAAGCTAAAAAAGTTATCGTTTACAAATACAAAAGAAAAACTGGATATCACAAGAAAAACGGTCACAGACAGCAGTTCACTAAAGTTAAAATCGAAAAGATCAACGCTTAATCTGGTGTTTGCATGATTACAGTGACAGTCAGTAAGAAGAACAATTCCTATATCAGTTTTACATCCAAAGGACATGCCGGATACGCAGAAGAGGGATACGACATCATATGTGCCGCTGTCTCCACTCTCGTAATCAACACGGTAAATTCTCTGGATCAGCTGACGAAAGATCATATAGAGGCAGAGGAGAGTGACGGCTTCGTATCCTTCACTTTTACCGAACCGATTTCAGAAGGGGGAACTCTTCTGATGGATTCCCTTGTTCTCGGACTGACAGAAATTGAGCATAGTTATTCAAAACGTTATTTAAAAGTAAAAGTCAGGGAGGTGTAATGACATGATGAAAATGAACCTTCAGTTATTCGCACATAAAAAAGGTGTTGGTTCTACAAAGAACGGCCGTGACTCCGAGTCTAAGAGATTAGGTGCCAAAAGAGCAGACGGACAGTTTGTTAAAGCTGGAAACATCCTTTACAGACAGCGTGGAACAAAGATTCACCCAGGTGAAAATGTAGGCTGCGGTAAAGACTATACATTATTTGCACTGACAGATGGTGTAGTAAGATTCACCAGAAAAGGACGCGATAAGAAACAGGTTTCTATCGTTCCGGTAGAGGCAGAATAATCAAGTTCAGCGTAAGGCTTCAAATCGTTCAGGTTTGGAGCCTTTCTTTGAATTCAAAATAAAAGAGGAGCGACATATATGTTTGCAGACAGAGCAAAAATTATCATCCGTTCAGGAAAAGGCGGAGATGGACATGTAAGCTTCCGCCGAGAGCTGTACGTGCCGAATGGCGGTCCTGACGGCGGAGACGGAGGAAGAGGCGGAGACGTGATCTTCGAAGTGGACGAAGGTCAGAATACGCTTGGAGAATACCGTCATAAGAGAAAATTTAAGGCACAGGACGGACAGGAAGGCGGCAAGAAACGCTGCCACGGAGCTGACGGCGATGATATCGTCCTCAAAGTTCCAGAAGGGACCGTTATCATGGAAGCACAGTCACGCAAGGTCATTGCGGATATGTCCGGTGAAAACCGCAGACAGATCGTGCTCAAAGGAGGAAGAGGCGGCAAAGGAAACCAGCATTATGCGACAGCAACCATGCAGGTTCCGAAGTATGCACAGCCGGGACAGCCTGCACAGGAGCTGGAAGTTCTTCTGGAACTTAAGGTGATCGCAGACGTAGGACTTGTAGGATTCCCGAATGTCGGCAAATCCACTTTCCTTTCCAGAGTCACCAATGCACAGCCAAAGATCGCCAATTATCACTTCACAACACTGAGTCCGAACCTTGGTGTGGTAGATACTGAGAATGGCGGATTTGTTATCGCAGATATCCCGGGACTGATCGAGGGAGCATCTGAGGGTGTTGGTCTTGGACATGAATTCCTGAGACACATTGAGCGTACCCGTGTCCTTGTGCATATCGTAGATGCTGCATCTACAGAAGGCCGTGATCCGGTGGACGATATCCATAAGATCAACAAGGAACTGGAAGCATACAATCCGGAGATCGCAGCAAGACCGCAACTCATTGCGGCAAACAAAATCGACTGCATTTTTGACGACGGAGAGGAAAATCCGATCGACCGTCTCAAAGCAGAATTTGAACCACAGGGGATCAAAGTTTACCCGATCTCAGCAGTAACAGGTCAGGGGCTTAAGGAACTCATTTATGGGATCAAAGAGCTTCTGAACAGCGCACCGGCAGAGAGGATCGTATTTGAACAGGAATTCTTCCCGGAGGACGAACTGTTTGCAGAGAATCTTCCATTTACAGTAGAGAGAGATCCGGATGATCCGGAGATCTTCATCGTAGAGGGACCGAAGATCGAAAAGATGCTCGGATATACCAACCTCGATTCCGAGAAAGGCTTCGCATTCTTCCAGCGTTTCCTCAAAGAAGGCGGAATCCTTGAGGAACTGGAAAAAGCTGGTATCGAAGAAGGAAACACAGTCCGTATGTACGGCTTTGACTTTGATTATTACAAATAGAAAGGTCTGAAAATATGACAAGCAAACAGAGAGCATACCTGAAAGGGCTTGCAATGAAAATGGAACCGATCATGCAGCTTGGCAAAGGATCTGTCACACCGGAAAACACAGCGGCTGTTGACGAAGCACTTGCAGCAAGAGAGCTGATCAAGATCAGTGTACTTCAGAACTGCCTGGATGACCCGCGTCAGATGGCAGAGGTTCTGGCAGAAAGAACACATGCCCAGGTCGTACAGGTCATCGGACGAAAGATCGTTCTGTACCGCGAAGGCAAGAAAGAAAAGAAAAAGATCATTCTTCCGTAACATCAGGGAGGAACAGGTATGGAGAACAGACGAAAAAAAATCGGCATCATGGGAGGAACGTTTGATCCCATCCATGTCGGACATCTGATCCTTGGAGAGAAGGCATACGAACAGCTTGGACTTGACAAGATCTTATTTATGCCGGCCGGGAATCCTCCGCACAAGAGGAACCGTAAGGGAAGGGCATCTGATGAACAGAGAGTTGAGATGGTGAATCTGGCGATCCAGGGAAACCCGCACTTTGAACTTTCTCTGATCGAGATGAATGCAGAGGGATTTACCTATACCTATTGTACTCTGGAGACCCTTAAGAAACAGAATCCGGATACGGATTATTACTTTATTATAGGAGCCGATTCTCTGTATAACTTTGCAACCTGGATGGAGCCTGCCCGGATCTGCCAGGCGTGTACGATCGTTGTTGCGACCAGAGACCACGTGCCTGTAAAAAATCTGGATCAGGAGATGACGTATCTCTCAAAGCAGTATGGAGGATGTTTTATCCGACTGGAGACGCTCAATATCGACATTTCCAGTCAGCTTCTGCGTCAGTGGCATCAGGAAGACAAGAGTATCCGCTATTATGTGCCGGATGCAGTTGTAAATTATATTGAGGAGAATCAGATCTATCATCCGTCTGAGATGATACCTGATCTGACTCCGACAGAGGGAGATAACGTAAAGATGGCAGATTATGATTTCATAAAAATGCAGAAGAAACTGGCAAAATATCTTGATGAAGACCGATATGCACATACCCTTGGTGTGATGTATACCTGCGCATCCCTGGCGATGGTCCATGGATATGACCTCAAAGATGCACAGGCTGCAGGGCTTCTTCATGACAGTGCCAAATGCATTCCAAACAAGAAAAAGCTTAAGATGTGTGAAGAACATAAAATTCCGGTTACAGAGTTTGAAAAAACACATCCGTTTCTTCTTCATGCAAAATTAGGGGCATATGTTGCAGAAGTCAAGTATGGAATCAAGGATAAAGAGATCCTTTCTTCCATTACTTATCATACAACCGGAAGACCAGACATGTCTCTTCTGGAAAAGATCGTATATATCGCAGACTACATTGAGCCGGCGAGAAACAAAGCACCAAATCTCACCAAAGTAAGAAAACTTGCTTTTGAGGATCTGGATGAGTGCATGTACGAGATTCTCAAGGATACACTTTCCTACCTTGAAGAAAATCCGAAGGACGTCGATTCTGCAACAAAAGAAGCATTTGAATTTTACAGCGATTTGCATAACACCAGGTTTGGGGATAAAACACAGGCCTGATGCAGAAAGGAATAGAAGCTATGAACAAAGAACTGGAAATGGTACGTCTTGCCTGCAAAGCCATGGATGAGAAGAAAGCGATCGATATCAAAGTGATCGACATCCATGAGGTTTCCGTGATCGCAGATTATTTCGTGATTGCAAGCGGAAGTAACTTAAATCAGGTACAGGCAATGGTAGACAACGTAGAGGAACAGCTCGGACGTGCCGGCTATGAGCCGAAACAGGTCGAGGGAACAAGAGGTTCCAACTGGATCCTTATGGACTACGGTGATCTGATCATCCATGTATTTGATGAAGAAAACCGTCTTTTCTATGATCTGGAGAGAATCTGGAGAGATGGAAAAGAAGTCGATGTGGAAGAGTTTTTGAAATAATTTACCATAAATATATTATGTAAACAAATAAAGCAAATACTAAAGCTCCGGATCAAAAACAGTCCGGAGCTTTAGTTATGCATAAAATTATTCAAAGCACAGGAAAGATCGATCCTTACTGAAAGAAGCGGAATACACCAAAGACTTTGCCGAGAATCTGAAGATTATCCTGAACCAGAATCGGATCCATGGAATCGTTCTCCGGCTGAAGACGATAGTAGCCGTCTTCCTTATAGAAAGTCTTTACAGTGGCGGAGTCCTCAACGAGTGCAACAACGATATCTCCGTTCTCTGCAGACGCCTGCTGTTTCACAAGAACCTGATCTCCGTCGAAGATCCCGGCATTGATCATACTGTCACCCTTGACGCGGAGCATAAAACTCTGCTCATTCGGCATGAATTCTGCCGGAACAGGAAAATACGTCTCGATATTCTCGACTGCGAGGATCGGCTGACCTGCTGCTACGGTGCCGATGAGAGGAACATTAACAACCTCTCTGCGGACAAGGTTAAAATTGTCATCAATGATCTCAATTGCTCTTGGTTTGGTCGCATCTCTGCGGATATAACCGTTCTTCTCCAGGGCTTCCAGATGAGAATGTACGGAAGATGTGGATTTCAGATGAACTGCTTCACAAATTTCTCTTACGGCAGGAGGGAAGCCTCTGTTCAGGATTTCGTTTTTGATGTAATCCAGAATCTCCTGCTGTTTTTTACTGATTCTGCCATAAGCCATAGATATACCTCCAGGTTCACGATACTTTACTATACACAAATTTAGTATAGCACAGTCTGGACAAAATAGCAAACAGATATTCGGAAAATACGTTCGAGATTTCCTGACAGATCAAGAAATTATCTGCTTTTTCTTGTCATTGCAGGATGAAAATGGTACAATGATGGATGCAAAATACAAAGATTGATATAAAGGAGGCATTTTTTGTGCCTGATAATCAGAAAAATTCCGGTAATCATCCAGGTTCTCTTTCGAAGATTCGAAAGATCTTTGGGTTGAATATAGGCACTATGTTATTTGGGTGTCTTTTGATTTATATGTTGTTCAGTGCTGTGCTGTATCTGACTTCTACGAATATTGAATCGTATCTGGTCATTTCAGGACCTCTGTCAAGAAATGAAACTTATACAGGGCTTGCACTTCGCGAAGAGTCTGTTCACCAGGCAGAGACCAGTGGATATGTGAGTTATTATGCAAGAGAGGGAAGTAAGATCAATGCCAGCGGAGCTGTTTATGGCATCAGCAGTACACAGCCTTCAGAAACCACATCGGAACTGAGTGCAGAGCAGCTTTCACAGATTCGCAGTAATATGCTCAGCTTTTCCAAAGGATTTAATTCCAGCAGGTTCAACAGTACATATAGTTTTAAATATGAACTGGAGGGAGATATCCTTCAGTATGCACAGGCCCCGGGAAGTAGTACTGCGACGGTTTCTTCTGCATCATCAGATTCTTCTGATGAAAGTGCAGACAGTGTGCCGGCAGTTTCGACAGCATCTTATGCCGGTCAGACACTGAGCAAGGCAGATACGGACGGGATTGTGTTGTATTCTGTCGACGGATATGAAGGAAAAAGCCTGGAAAACCTTACAGCAGAGGACTTTGACCAGACCGCATATCATGAGACAGATCTTAAGAACCAGGGAACAGTTAATGCGGGTGACAATATGTACACGCTGGTAACGGATGAGCGGTGGAGTCTTTTGATACCGCTCAGCGGCAAGCAGGCAGCAAAACTGAAGGATCGTACTTCTGTTCGTGTCAAATTTATGAAAGATGGAATGACACAGAGCGGAGATTTCAGTATTGTGGAAATTGACAAAGCAAAATATGGAAAAATAGATTTTAACAAAGGTCTGATCCGTTACGCGGCAGACCGCTTTCTTGAGATTGAGTTGGTAACTAACACGGTTACAGGACTTAAGATCCCGTTGTCTTCGATTGTAACAAAGGAATTTTATAAGATTCCTTCTGCATACCTGACAGTGAATAAAGATCAGGAATCAGGAATTATGATCCAGAGCACGGACAAAAATGGAAATACGACACAGAAGTTTGTCAAGGCGACTGTTTACGGAGAAGATGAACTGGAAAGTACAGAAGAAGAGGAGTCTCCGGGAAGTATCTATTATATTGATATGAGTAATTTTAAAGAGGGAGATGTGGCAGTCGACACAGAGAATCAGAGTAAATATGTGATAAGAGAGGTTGGAGTTCTGGAAGGTACATATTGTATCAATCAGGGATATGCTGTTTTCCGACGGATTCAGATCCTGGATCAGAATGAGGAATACGCAATTATATCCAGAGAGACTCGTTACGGGCTTTCCAGATATGATCATATTGTCAGAAATGCCGATAAGGTAGATGAGCAGGAAATTTTATATTAAAAGTTGTATAAGCTAAGGAGGCTGATATTATGGTAACAGAGAATCTGAATCAGGTCAGAGAAAATATTAAAGCAGCATGCGAGGCAGCAGGACGCGATCCAAAGGAAGTAACGTTGATCGCAGTCAGCAAGACGAAGCCGGTTCATATGCTTCAGGAAGCATATGATGCAGGTGCGAGAGTATTCGGAGAAAATAAAGTACAGGAGATCACGGACAAATATCCGCAGCTGCCAAAGGATATCCAGTGGCATATGATCGGACATCTTCAGAGAAATAAAGTGAAATATATCGTGGACAAAGTTGCTCTGATCCATTCTGTGGATTCTCTCAGGCTGGCACAGACAATTGAACAGGAAGCTGCAAAGCATGATGTCTGCGTTCCGATCCTTCTGGAAGTCAATGTCGCACAGGAGGAGACGAAATTTGGACTTAAAACAGAAGAAGTTCTTCCTCTGGTGGAATCTATCGCGAAGTTTCCGCATATAAAGATACAGGGGCTTATGACAATTGCGCCTTATGTACAAAATCCAGAAGAAAATCGACCGATTTTCCGTCAATTAAAAAAATTAAGTGTTGACATTGCGGCCAAAAACATTAATAATGTTACTATGAGTGTTTTAAGCATGGGTATGACTGGGGATTATCAGGTTGCTGTGCAGGAAGGCGCTACAATGGTGCGTGTTGGAACTGGAATATTTGGCGAGCGAGATTACTCAAAACAGGCACAGGACAAATAAGATTGGAGATTGAAATGGGCGTTTTAGATAAACTTTTGGACGTTGTAAAGCTGAATGATGAATATGAGGAGGATGACTTCCTTGATGAAGGACTTCTTGACGAGGACGATGAGGATTTCCTTGACGACGAGGACGATGAAGAGAAACCGGTAAAGAAATTCTTCCAGAAATTCGGCAAAAAGAAAGAAGAGAATGATTTTTTTGACGAGGACGAAGAAGATGAGGAAGAAGAGCCAGTAAAGGCAGAGGTGAAGCAGCCTGCACCGAAGCAGACCTTTAAAACCACTTCTGCACCAAAACAGGACAAGCCAGTACGTACTTCTTCCAAGATTACACCAATGAGAAGCAGCAGAAGATCCAGTCTTCCTGTAAATATGGAAGTCTGTGTCATCAAACCGTCTTCTATGGAGGATACACGTGAGATCGCAGATACTCTCGTTGAGAAATCTACAGTTGTTCTGAATCTGGAAGGTATTGATGTAGAACTTGCACAGAGGATCATTGATTTTACATCAGGTGCATGTTATTCCCTCGGTGGAAGCCTTCAGAAAGTATCCAGCTATATCTTTATCCTTGGACCAGAAGGTGTAGATATCACAGGTGACCTTCAGAATATTCTTGGAAGCACTTCTACTCCTTCTGTAAGAGCAGGTTATTAATGCACAATGGAAAAAGAAGAATTTTTCATTAAGAGAATCCGGGAACTGGCAAATCTTTCTTATCGGAGAGATATTGTCACATTTTCGGATTTCCTTAATTTAAACGAACAAAATATCGTAAACAACCGAAAGAATCAGATTCCTGGTGTAGTGACGGAATGCTTCGGCGGTTATGAGCAAGCAGAGCGTCAGATGATAGCGTTTCATCCTGATGCTCTTGCTTTTACCTGGGAATATCCGATCACCTGTCTTAAGGTTGAACCGAAGGCCAGGAAATTTTCAGAGGACCTGGGCCACAGGGATTATCTGGGGGCAGTCTTAAACCTTGGGATCGAGCGTTCCGTGATCGGGGATATTCTGATCCAGGAACATACGGCCTGGATCTTCTGCCACAACAAGATCGCAGATTTTCTTGTGGATAATCTTGATCGGATCCGTCATACTGCGGTGAAGGTTTCTGTTGTGGATAACCCGGAGCATTATCCGGAACCACAGTTTGCACTTGTCACAGGAACCTGTTCTTCGGTACGTCTGGATGCGCTGATCGCACTTGCTTTTCAGGCTTCCAGAAGCAGCATGGTTTCTTTTATCGAGAACGGGCAGGTTTTTGTAAATGGCAAACTCATCACTTCCAATGGCTATGAGCCGAAGGAAGGGGATATCATATCAGTCCGCGGAAAGGGACGTTTCATCTTTGACGGAGTTTCCCGGCAGACAAAAAAGGGACGGAACAGTGTGAAGCTGCGCCGTTATCAGTAAATCACAGAGGAGGCAGACATGGCAGAAGAAATTTTACAGGTAAAAAGAAATGGAGATTTTTATTATCCGATCTATTTTGAAGAGGGATTTGACAGACTTGCAGACGCGATCTGTACAGAGGGACTGGAAGGACGTAATCTCTGTATTGTGACAGACACCCATGTGGAACCTCTTTATGCAGAGGAAGTAAAGCGTGTTCTTACGCAGGTTGCATCCAGAGTCTCTGTCTTTGTCTTTGAGGCAGGTGAGAGAAACAAGAACCTGAATACGGTGCAGCAGTTATACAAGGCACTGATCGAGAATCAGCTTGACCGCAAGAGTCTTGTGGTTGCGCTTGGCGGCGGTGTGGTAGGCGATCTCTCCGGATTTGGAGCAGCGACGTATCTCCGAGGCATTGACTTTATCCAGATCCCGACAACACTTCTCTCTCAGGTGGACAGCAGTGTAGGCGGCAAGACAGGTGTGGACCTTGACCAGTACAAAAACATGGTCGGAGCTTTTCATCAGCCGCGCCTTGTCTATATGAACATGAATACACTGAAATCCCTCCCACCGGTAGAGTTTGCCTGCGGAATGGGTGAAGTACTTAAGACAGGTCTGATCTGTGATGCGGATTTTTATGAATATGTGCTTGCAAACCATGAGGCGATCCGTGCCCTCGATACTGCTGCCCTGGCAAAAATGATCCGCCGCTGCTGTGAGATCAAGGCCGGTGTTGTAGAGCGTGATCCGAAGGAACAGGGAGAACGTGCACTTCTGAATCTTGGTCATACTGTGGGACATGCAGTGGAGAAACTCAAGGATTTCCAGCTGCTGCACGGACAGTGCGTTGCGATCGGACTTGTGGCTGCTGCTTATATTTCCTGGAAGAGAGAGCTCCTCACAGAAGAAGAATATAACAGGATCAGAGAAGGCTGTCTTCTTTATGATCTTCCTGTCAGTGCAGAAGGTCTTGACGAGGCAGCAGTCCTTGCGGTCACCAAAAAGGACAAGAAGATGGAACAGGGACAGATCAAATTTGTGCTGATGAAGGGAATAGGAAACAGTTTTATTGACCGTTCTGTAAGTGATGAGGAATTGCTGGAGGGAATCAGGGAGATCCTTAAATGAAAAAACAGGATACGTTTGACACAGGAAGGACTACAATTCTATGTAGCGGACTGATCCTTGTACTGATTTTGCTGGATCAGGTTGCGAAGCATGAAGCTCTTTTGCACCTGAAGGATCACAGTAGTATCTCATTGATACCAGGTGTACTGGAACTTGCTTATGTAGAGAACCGCGGCATGGCATTTGGCATGCTGGAAGGCAGACAGTTCTTATTTGGCGGCATGTGTGTGATATTCTGCATTGCACTGATCTGGGTCTTTGTCAGGATACCGAAGAACAGATATTATCTGCCACTGCTGCTCACAGGAGCAGTATTGTTTGGCGGGGCAGCAGGGAACTTTATTGACCGGCTGTTCCGAGGATATGTGGTGGATTTTATCTATTTTTCCCTGATCGATTTTCCTGTGTTTAATATTGCGGATATCTATGTGGTATGCGGCGGGATCGTGCTGGTGCTTCTGGTAGTCTTTAAATACAAGGATGAAGACTTTGAATTCCTGAGTTCAAAGATAAAGGATAAATAATCTATGGAAACAATAAATTTTAAAGTGGATGTGGAAAAAGCCGGCATCCGTATTGACCGCTATCTTGCGGATGTATGCCTAGACTTTTCCAGATCTTATCTGCAGAAACTTCTCAAAGACCAGATGGTTTCTGTAAATGGCAAAGTAGTAAAGGCAAATTATAAGACGCGGGCGGGTGACGAGGTGGCACTTCAGGTGCCGGATATGCAGCCGCTCGATATCAAACCGGAAGAGATCCCTCTTGATATCCTGTATGAGGATGAATGGCTGATGGTGGTAAATAAGCCAAAGGATATGGTCGTGCATCCAAGTGCCGGACATATGGAGGGAACTCTGGTCAATGCAGTCATGGCGCACTGCGGTGAGCATCTCTCCGGGATCAATGGCGTTCTGCGCCCCGGAATCGTGCACAGGATCGACAAGGACACAACAGGGGCACTTCTTATCTGCAAGGAGGACGGAGCCCACAGAGACCTTGCAGAGCAGCTCAAGGAGCACAGTATCAAACGAAGATATCGTGCTGTCGTGCAGGGGAACATCAAAGAAGATGAGGGAACTGTTGATGCTCCGGTAGGAAGACATCCGATCGACCGCAAAAAAATGGCGATCAATCATAAGAACGGCAAGGAAGCTGTGACACATTATAAGGTCCTGGAACGTTTCGGCAATGCGACGTATATCGAGTGCCGCCTGGAAACGGGACGTACGCACCAGATCCGTGTGCATATGGCAAGCCTTGGCTATCCGCTTCTCGGCGATACGGTGTATGGATCATCCAAAAATCCATATCATCTCCAGGGACAGGCACTTCATGCAATGATCCTGGGATTCCGTCATCCGGTGACGGGGGAATATCTGGAATTTACGGCACCGCTTCCGGAGTATTTCGAGAAACTTCTCGATAAATTGCGTAAGTAAAGAATCAAGAGACTTTTCTGGCAAATTGTTGGTCTAATTTTAGGGAAATTGTAAAATAATTATAAATTGTTGGCATTTTCAGAAAAAATAATGTATAATACTTCTATAGTTTTTGCAGAAGGGAGTGCACAGCTTATGAATAGTACAAGTTCAATCATCACAATCGGACGTGAATATGGAAGTGGAGGAAGACAGATCGGTCAGGAGATCGCCAAATATTTCGGGATCAAATGTTACGATAAGGAACTTCTGGAGCATGCCGCAAATGACAGTGGTATCTGCAAGGAACTGTTTGAGAATCATGATGAGAAACCGACCAACAGTTTTCTGTATTCTCTGGTCATGGATACCTATTCTTTTGGATATTCTTCCGCAGGATTTTCGGATATGCCGATGAACCACAAGATCTTCCTTGCACAGTTTGATGCGATCAAGAAACTGGCAGATGAGGGCTCGTGTGTTATGGTAGGCCGCTGTGCAGATTATGCGCTGGCAGACTGGAAGGACTGCTTTAGTGTATTTGTACATGCAGATCTTGACTGGCGGATCAACCGTCTTGCAGCCAAACACAACAAATCTCCAAAAGAAGCCAAGGACATGATCACCAAGACCGATAAGAGCAGGGCAAGCTACTATAACTACTACACCAACAAGAAATGGGGAGCAGCCAAGAGCTATAATCTCTGCATCGACAGTAGCAAGCTCGGTATCGAGAACAGCGTCAGAACGATCATAGAAGCGATCAAGATCTTTGACGAGAGCAAAAATAAATAAAAGTTTCAGCAAAGAAGTCCTCTGGCAGTGTGTCAGGGGACTTTAGCTTAGGGGAGGAACACTATGAGCCACACATCGATCCTGCAGTTTCGTACAGCCAATTGTAAAAACTGTTATAAATGTATCCGCAACTGTCCCGTAAAGGCGATCAGGGTCACAAATCAGCAGGCACAGATCATTGAAGAACAATGTATTCTCTGCGAGAAATGTATCGCTGTCTGTCCTCAGCACGCAAAGGTAGAACACGACGATATCCCGGCTATCCAAAGAGTGATTGCGTCCGGCAAAAAGGTGATCGCGTCTGTACATCCTGCTTATCTTGCAAGATATGGCTGGAACAGTATTGGTGATCTGGAAAAATATCTGCAAAAAATGGGTTTCTGGCAAGCATTTGACGCGGCGCAGGGAGCAGCTGTGATGAAGGAAGAATATACCAGGCTTCTGCGGGAACAACAGCAGAAAAAACTGGTGATCTCATCGAACTGTCCGGTGGTGGTGCGGCTGATCGAGACGAAATATCCTCATCTGACAGAATATCTGGCTCCGGTTTATTCTATGAAGCAGATGCATGCAGCATATTTAAGAGAGCAATATCCAGACGCATCTATCGTATACATCAGCCCGTGTATTTCTGTAATGTCAGAACTGAAAGAGCGCCAGTCATGCGCGGATTATGTAATTACATTTGGAGAGCTGAATAACTGGATGAAGGATATCCAGGAAAAACCAGAACGAGAGGATCAAAAAGACGTATATCTTTCAAGAATGACCGCGGTAAGCGGAGGTCTGATACAGGCAATGCAGCCGATAAACGGACAGAAGTACCTGTCGGTAGATGGAATAGATCAGTGCAAGGAAATCTTAAAGGAACTGAGGACAGGAGATTATGCAGATTATTTCATAGAAATGAACGCCTGTACAAACGGATGTATCGGCGGGGCTTATTCTTTGCAGCAGGAAAAGAAACTGCTGGATGCGCTGATCGCGATCAGAGAGCTTTCCATGAAAAACGGTCAGGTAGATTATCAGAAAGATCATCATATCCAGATGCCGGAGATTCCGGAAAGGAAATTTGTGCAGGAGGAAACCTATCCGGAAAAAGCGATCACAAAAGAACAGTTTACCCATGTGATGCATGAAATGGGCAAATATACAAAAGAGGATGAACTGAACTGCGGCGCCTGCGGCTATGACACCTGCAGGGCAAAGGCGATCGCTGTTATCCAGGGCAAAGCGGAAGTATCTATGTGCATTCCTTATATGAGAGAAAAACAGGAAGACTACGCCAATATTATCATTGAGGCTATGCCGGGACTTCTGGTCACGGTAGATTATGACCTTAATATCATACAGATGAACAAAGCGGCGAATGATCTGTTTGATATTTCCAGAAAAAAGCAGCTCCTTGGAAAAGCGGTGGGCGAGATCATGGATGATTATCCGATCATAAATATGATCGCTTTTAACCGGGAGATCGTACAGGACTGTATCTATCTGAATGAACAGAAACGTTATATAGAACGTGTTCTTACAAATGACCGGAAGAATAAACTGATCTTATGTATCATGAAAGATGTGACCAGAGAAAAGGAGAGCGAAAAGAAGCAGAACCGTGCCAAGGCAGAGGCAGTTCAGATGGCAGATAAACTGGCGGCGGAACAGCTTCGGATCGTGCATGAGATCGCCAGTCTTCTGGGAGAAACGGCAGCAGATACCAAAGTGGCCATTGAAGAGCTGAAGCAGACCATTTTGCAGGAGATAAAGTAGGATGGAAAAGAAGAAATACGAGACGATACAAACGATAGGAGATATTCCGACAGGATTCGGTAGGGTCAGCCTCAACAAGAAGAAAGAAAAGATCTGCGGTGACTATTATACAGTGATCACAGATACAGATCAGACAGTACTGGTGCTTTCTGACGGATTGGGAAGCGGGGTAAAGGCCAATATTCTGGCTACGCTGACTGCCAGAATGCTCAGTATCATGATCGCAAGGAATATGGACATCCGGACAGCCGTAAAAGCTGTTGCAGATACGCTTCCAATCTGCAGTGTACGCAATCTGGCGTATGCTACTTTTACTGTATTAGTGTCAGAAGGGAATGGAATCTGTCTTCTGCAGTACGATAATCCGGATGCTATTTTGCTTCGTAATGGAAAAAGTGTGGATTATCATCGGGATATTCTAATGTTCGGAGAAAAAGAGATCCACCAGAGTTATTTTCAGTTTCGGACAGGCGATATGCTGATACTTATGAGCGACGGTGTCACCAATGCCGGAATGGGCAAAACCACCTATGGCGGCTGGGGAAGGGAGGAAGTACTGAAATTCTGTGAACAGCGTTACCATAAGGGAATGAGTGCACAGGAGATGGCATCTGACATTGCAGATGCGGGTGTGGCCCTGAATATGGATGAGACGGATGATGACCTTACGGTATTGACTCTGACAGGAATGAAGAAAAACGTAGTGAACATTATGGTCGGGCCGCCGGCAGACCGGGCGGATGACCGCAGTTATTTTACGACTTTTTTTGAAAAAGAGGGAATGCGCATCGTATGTGGTGGGACCACGGCAAAGCTGGTAGCGGATTATCTGGGAGAAGAGGTAGCCGGGATTCCCGGTACCGGAACAGAAGAAGTTCCAGCCATGTCGCAGATCAAAGGCATTGACCTGGTAACGGAGGGGCTTCTGACTTTACAGAAGGTGATCGATTACTATGAGGATTTCAGCGAAGACAGGCTGTATTATAATCGGATCATCAAGAAGAAGGATGCGGCAGCAGAACTGTTTCGGATATTGTTTGCCGAAGCTACGGAGATCAATTTTTTCTTTGGAAATGCACTGAATGAAAATTATACGGCACTTCATATTGAACGTGAAAAGAAAAAGAATCTGGCACTGGAACTGATCGAAGCTTTAAAATCCGAAGGAAAAAAAGTGAAGATCTGCTTCTGGTGCGTATAAATGAGGAAAATGGAGAAGAATGCAATGATAACAAGACAGGATTTAATAAATCAGATAGAACGCTATCAGCCGTTTAATGAGCAGGAAGAAGCAGATAAATTTCTGATCTTACAATGGATCAGGGAGAATGATAACGCATTCTTAAGGGAAAACACCGTTGCCCATATGACGGCTTCTGCCTGGGTGGTGAACAAAGACCGGAGCAAGGTACTTATGGTATATCACAATATCTATGATTCCTGGTCGTGGCTTGGGGGACATGCGGATGGAGAGACGGATCTTCTTGCGGTTGCGCTTCGTGAGGTAAAAGAAGAAGCGGGGATCTCGCATGTGCGCCCGGTATCGGAGGAGATCTTTTCTCTGGAATCTCTTACGGTGGATGGGCATGTCAAGAAGGGAAAGTATGTATCCAGCCATCTGCACCTGAATGTGACGTATCTTCTGGAAGCAGACTGCGAGGAAGCAGTTTCGATCAAAGCAGATGAAAACAGTGGAGTAGCCTGGTTTTCTCCGGAAGAAGCATTAAAGAAGTCTACAGAGCCATGGTTTGTAGAACGTGTATATGCGAAATTGATAGAAAAAACGAAAAAAGAAAGATGTCAGTAGCAGATTTGTGCTATAATATTTGGAAATAAAGATAAAACAGGAGAATTTTATGAGACTGGTTGTACAGAGAGTACTTCAGGCAGAAGTACAGGTAGATGGACAGAGTATAGGCAAAATAGGCAGGGGCTTTCTGGTGCTGGTAGGTGTCGGAAAGGATGACACAAAGGAGATTGCAGACAAATACCTCAAGAAGCTGCTGGGACTTCGTATTTTTGAGGATGAGAATGGAAAGACAAATCTTTCTCTCAAAGATGTTAGCGGGGAACTGCTTCTTGTTTCGCAGTTTACGCTCTATGCAAACTGTAAGAAGGGAAACAGACCAAGCTTTATCGAGGCGGGTGAACCGGACAAGGCGGAAGCTTTGTATGAATATATGATCGAGGAAGCATCAAAGAGCGTTCCGGTCGTACAGCATGGAAGCTTTGGGGCAGACATGAAGGTTTCTCTTATCAATGACGGACCTTTTACGATCCTTCTGGATGAGCATATTTTATAAGATACCGAAGATAGGGAGGCAGGAATAATGATTATTGATCATGTGAAGGTTTTTACAGAGGATAAGAAGTTTACAGACGGCGGGATCGTCATAAAGAACGGAACGATCGAACAGGTTTATACAGAGGGGAAGAGACCTCAGACAGAAGATGAGGTCCTTGACGGGAAAGGCATGTACGCGATACCGGGGCTTATTGACCTGCATTTCCACGGATGCAAGGGAGACGACTTCTGCGACGGCAGCAGGGATGCGATCGCCAGGATCGCGGAATATGAGGCTTCTGTGGGGGTGACTGCGATCGCTCCGGCGACGATGACGCTTCCGGTCGAGGAACTGGAGCAGATCCTCCGTGTGGCAGCAGAATACAAAAAGGGTCCGCACAGTAAGAAAGAGGCGGATTTTGTCGGCATCAACATGGAGGGACCTTTTATCAGTCCTGCCAAGAAGGGCGCGCAGGATGAGAGAAATATCATTCCGTGTGATGTGAAGGTCTGCGAGCGTTTTCTGGAAGTTTCAGAGGGGCTGGTGAAGTTCATGGGTATCGCGCCGGAGGAGAGCGAAAATGCGGTTTCTTTTATTGAGGCGGTCAAAGATAAGGTAAATGTTTCTCTGGCACATACAAATGCGGATTATGATACGGCTATGGCGGCTTTTAACGCAGGGGCAGACCATGCGGTTCATCTTTACAATGCCATGCCTGCATTTACGCACCGCGCACCGGGTGTGATCGGGGCTGTTTATGACAGTAAGCATGTGATGGCGGAGATCATCTGTGACGGTGTACATATCCATCCGGCAGCAGTTCGGGCGACATTTGAAATGATGGGAGAGGACCGCATGATCCTGATCAGTGACAGTATGCGTGCAGCAGGAATGCCGGACGGTTCCTATACTTTGGGCGGGCTGGATGTAAACGTAGTCGGAAACCGCGCTACACTGGCCTCAGACGGGGCGATAGCAGGTTCTGTGACGAATCTTATGGACTGCATGAAAACAGCGGTTAAAACCATGAATATCCCGTTGGAAACAGCAGTTGCCTGTGCCACGATCAATCCGGCAAAAAGCCTTGGGATCGATGCTGAATACGGTTCCATCCGAGCAGGCAAAAAAGCGCACATCGTCCTGATGGATCAGGAACTGAACGTGCAGCAGGTAATTAAGGATGGGGAACTGCTATAGTTGCAGTTTCCTTATAAATATGTTATAGTATATAAGAACACCTAACAAACCCCAAAACCTGCTTCGCACAACCAGGAAAGGAGGAACATTCTTGATGGAAGATTATCCATTCAGTGAAAAGACAAGGATCATATGGAAACAATTTATCAGGCAGTTTCAGGAAGAAAGTATTGCATCCTATCAAAGTGATTTCCTGGAATTTACACGATTTACGAAGAAAGATTTCCTGGATATCCATGCAGAAGATGTAGCGGGATTCTACAGAAATCTTGAAAAAAAGATCGAAGAGAAAACACTTGCGCCAAGTACCTGTGCCAAAAAGATCCGGGAACTGAATTCCCTGTCAAATTACGTCTATGAGAATCGTCTGGAATTTGGTATCAGAGATGATTATACGAATCATTTTGCCGATTATGTCAAAAAAGTCCAAAAAGTAAGCATGTATGCAAATGCAGTTCCTGTGGAGGACATTGACCGGCTGCTTGTAGCTGCACAGGAAAATCATATGGCGTACTGTATCATAATTTTGCTTTACCGCATGGGCTTTTCCTCGACAGAGATCATTGACATGAAGCCGGAAAATATCCGTCTATATAACAACGGAGCCTATGCATTTATGCCAAAACGCGACAAGGCAAATTTTATCCCGGAAGATGTCTACAGGATCCTGGAGCTGTATCTGGCAGAACGAGAATCGAACGAATATCTGTTTTACAATAAATATGGAAATCAGCTCAATACCATGTATATCAGCCGTCTACTGAAGAAATACACGGCAAAAGCAGGGATTCACAATTACAGCGCTCAGCAGCTTCGGAATTCCTGCATTTATACGATGTTTGCATATGGAGCAGATACGGAAGGTGTTGCAGAGGAAATGGGGATCACACCGGATAATCTGAAGCGTTATAAGCGTAATTATATAGATGAGACCTCCAGAAGTATCCGAAGTATGGTCAAATTAAAGGCAGATCTTCCGGAAAATGAATAAACAGAAAGAAGGAATTTTTTATGCGTCAGGAACAATTTAAAATGGAACGCCAGGGACTGATCAAAGTTGGCGATGTCGTAGAGATTTCAGAATTTCAGTCCTATATGAATTACAGTTACATCATAGAACCGGCTGTGGCAATGTCCGGATGTTACAAAAACTCCGAACGAATTAAATCCAAAACTGGCGTGATCAAAAAAATCGACCACACACCAAGGGGATTTATGGTAACGGCTGAATTTGAGGAATAAAGGCAAAATCCGGGATATGGCTGGAATCTGTATAGATCTATATGAAAAACTACGGTTTGTCGTATAGATATAGATAACTGCTGTCAGCTGTATTTTTCGGGATTTACTAATGATTTGATTTTAAGGAGTTAAATTTTTATGGAGAAAAAAACAACATATCACGAACAAAAAGATGTCGAGAATATTTTAAGGCTGCGTGAAGTTCTCTCAACGCTGCCGCCGTTTTGCAGGGATTATTTTCGTGCGATCGATACGACGACTACGACCAAGACCAGGATTTCCTATGCCTACGATATCCGGATTTTCTTTCAGTTTCTTCTTGATGAAAATCCGGCATTTAAGGATTACAAAATGACGGATTTTACAGTTGATGTCCTGGATCAGATCAAGGCTCTGGATCTTGAGGAATATCAGGAATATCTCAAGGTCTACCAGGCTGGTGACAAAACCGAAACAAACGGCGAACGTGGGCTCAAACGAAAGATCTCTGCCCTTCGGAGTTTTTATGCATATTATTACAGAAGGGAAATGATCGAGACAAATCCGACCGTACTTATCGATGTGCCAAAGATCCATGACAAAAGCATCATCCGGCTTGATACCGATGAGGTTGCTCTCCTGCTTGATTATATAGAACATTGTGGCGACCAGCTTACCGGTCAGAAACGTGTCTACTATGAGAAAAACAAAGAACGCGATCTGGCGATCGTGACTCTGCTTCTCGGAACCGGTATCCGAGTTTCGGAATGTGTGGGACTTGATATTGAAGATGTGGATTTTAAGAATAACGGAATAAAGGTCACCCGAAAAGGTGGAAATGAAATGGTTGTATATTTCGGACCGGAGGTAGAAAAAGCTCTGAAACGTTATCTGGAAGTCCGCGAGAATATCATTCCGCTGGAAGGCCATGAACACGCTCTCTTCTACTCTGCTCAGCGCCGCCGTATCGGTGTCCAGGCGATCGAGAATCTTGTCAAGAAATATGCCCAGCAGATCACGACCACCAAAAAGATCACACCGCACAAGCTCCGCAGCACCTACGGTACGACCTTGTATCAGGAAACAGGTGATATTTACCTTGTTGCAGATGTTCTTGGCCATAAGGACGTAAATACGACCAAGAAACACTATGCAGCGATCGACGATGCCCGAAGACGCCAGGCGGCGAAGGCAGTCAAACTGCGCGAGGATTAATACCTGCTGCCCGTAATGTCTTGCATTATGTACGTTGTTATATGTGCAAATAAAAAGAACATCTTTATGACAGATCTTCGGGATCCTGAAGTTTTTGTCATAAAGATGTTCTTTTTATAAGACTATCCTGCCAGATGCAGTGCTCCTATCAGAAAGATCCAGCTCAGTCCATAATAGGAAATAACAGCCACAAGGTCGTTGACTGTAGTGATGAGCGGACCGGAAGCAACTGCCGGGTCGATGTGGATCTTTTTGAAGAATAACGGAATGCAGGTTCCTACGGCACTGGAGATCAGCATTGCGAGCAGCAGGGAAGAACCGATGCAGGCAGATACCGCAAAGGCAAAGATAAGGGTTTTGCCTTTAAATAACCAGATATACAATCCGATCAGCACAAAGGACATAAGTCCAAGCACACCGCCGTTGCACAGACCGATACGCATTTCCTTAAAAACAAGTTCCAGTTTCTGTTTGCCGGTGAGGGATTCATCCATCAGTACACGGATCGTTACAGCCAGTGACTGGGTTCCGACATTACCTGCCATATCCAGGATCAGCGACTGGAAACACATGATGATCGGCAGATTGGTCACAACCTTTTCAAAGATTCCGACAACAGAGGAAACGACCATGCCAAGTCCAAGAAGGACGATCAGCCATGGCATTCGTTTCTTCATACTTTCTTTGAGAGGTTCCTTGAGATCCTCCTCAGCAGTCAGACCAGCCAGTTTCGCATAGTCCTCTCCCATCTCATCATCGACGAGATCTACGATGTTTGCAGATGTAATAACACCGATCAGGCGGTTATCGTTATCAAGGACCGGAATGGAATCTTCGGAATAATCCTTGAGGTCTTCCATACAGTCATCGATCAGGGCTGTTCCGTATACATACGGGTAGGAAGTGACGATCAGTTCACTGAGCGGATGATCCTGGCGCGCGATGATCAGATCTTTCAGATCGATCGCACCGTAGAATTCCTGATTGCTGTTTACGACAAAAATGGTAGAGATATTGTCATTCTGAGCTGCCTGGGATACCAGGGAACTCATGGCTTCCTTCACAGAAAGATGATCCTGGATCACGATATAGTTGGTGGTCATCCGGCTTCCGATTTCTTCCTCATCGAAAGAATTGATCATCTCGATATCATGTCTCGCTTCATCATCCAGTAACTCGATCAGAAGTCTTCTTTTTTCTTTGTCAAAATGCTGCAGGATTTCAGCTAATATGTTTGTTTCTGTTCGGGAAAGGATCGCAGCAGCTTTCTTGAGGCTCATTTCTTCGAGATAAGTGACTGCCATCTCCTCATCAGTGTATTCCAGAATATCCGATAAAGTATCAAGATCAAAGATCCGGTAAAGCTTGTTTCGTTCTGCAGAAGAAAGCTCCGGCAAAACATCTGCAATGTCGTTTTCGTGGAAATCCTGCAGACGCTTGGAAAGGACTGCCGGAGATATATTGCTTCTGATCACTTCAAGGATTTCTTTTGTGTAGTCCTGTGTTCTTTTTTCCATCCTGTTTTCCTCCTTTTTCGTGGTTTCCGAAAAAGAGCACACCAAAACAAGGCATGGTCTTTCTCAGAGCATGTCAATTGGTATCATTGTTAAACGGATATTTGAATTCCGTTTCGCTATTTGGTTAGATTGTGTTCAGGGATTTTACAGGATAAAAAAGAGAAAAATAGAATAATATAAATTAAAACAGAATGTGACGTGTCATCTCACAAACTGCTGCTCTCTTTGATCCTGTGTTACTACTTCGCCCGTGAGAATCACAACTCTCCATTCTGTTCACCTGCCTTTGTATAATTGAATTTTATTGACGGTCATATTATAACCCGCTCACCAGGGGATGTCAAACGGTTTTATCTTAATATTTATTTAGATTACATAATCATACTTATGGTAACTAAAATGGTGCGCAGAAAAAGAACCCTGCCAGCCAGCAGAGTTCTTCTCATCTCCATATCCTATGTAAAATTTAATGAAACCGTAATTATAATGCAGTCACGATCTTATCCTGGAATGCTTCCGGAACTTCTTCCTTGTCAAGAGACATGCTGATGATGAATTTTACATTGAATTTCTCACCAACTGCGATAAGCTGTTCCAGAGTATTGGAAACATCCTGTCCCTCTAATTTAGCGGTTGTCAGGAAACTGTCGAGATATACCTGCTCAAGATCGTGGTCCTGAGAAATGATTCCGCATACGAAACCAACGAATTCATCGGCGTTCTTGATCGGATATACAGAAACATCGATCAGACGAACCTTGTTGTTCAGTTCATACATGTGTTTCGTGCTCTTGTCTAAGTAAACAATGCTGCCATTTGCATCCTTAATTGCGCCGTTCACTTTGTCTAACAGTACTTTTGTTTTGCCCTTGCCTTTCTTTCCTACAATCAGTTCAACCATCCTGTTTTCCTCCTTAGACACAATATGATATTAATTTTGAACAAATACGATAATTAATATGTTTGTATTATAGTGTATTTTGCATCAAATTTCAATAGAGAATTGCAAGTTTTTGTGAAATTTTCATTAATATTGTAGTGCGGCACAGAAAAGGATTCAATTTTCCTGTACCAGAGGGATTCCTGAACGGGAATAATCGTAATCAAGATAGTAATTCAGCATTTTCTGTATCCGTGATTCATAGTTTTGAGGAGTTATGAGTCCCTTGTCATCATAAATCCAGTTAATGATGTTTTCGCTGATCGATTCACTGTAATGAGTATCATCTTTGTAATTATCAAGATCGCAGGTAAGCTCAAACAGATCCGTAAAGGAAAAAAGCTTCACATTATCATACTCCATAAGCAGTTCTGCCTGCAGCTTTTCTGCTTCAAAATAACGTTCCAGATTTCCGGAGCATTTAAGCTTATACCACCAGACTGCACTGTATGGCGGCGTATAGAAATAAAACGTAGTTTCCGGATGAGCTTTTACCATATCAAGAACATTCGCCTCTACATTATGACGGACAGTTTTGGCATCATCCTCTGAAAACTTCTTCTGTTTTTCGATTTTTGTTGGAACAGAGTAGGTTTGGAGTACGTAGTCTGTTCCGACGGGATAATCTGCTGCCCAGGAACTGTATTCATTCATGGATGGTGTTTTTTCGCCATGAAGTGTGTATTTGATAACACCAAGCGTATTGTCTATAAAGATATCTTTGTTAAAAAGATACTGGACATCGTTCCATATATTATTATCATACAGATAAGTTGGAACATTGTCATAATTGTAATCGGACTTGTCATCAAAAATCTTATTATAATCCAGACAGCGGAAAATATATTTAATATCAGACTTATTGTCAAATATAGTACGGATTTCTTCATCGATTGCCCAATAGGTATCACCAGTAAGGGTTACCTTGACAGAATGCGTTCCAAACAGGTCATCAAACTGTGAAGTCTTGAAATTCTGCATCATAGAAGTGCCTGTGATTGCAGCATCATAATCAAAATTCTGGATGATACCGTTATTCAGATATCGTTCTTTTCCTCGCTCAAGAGGATATTCCAACTGTTTCAGAGGCTTATGATAGTGAAAAAAAGGATCGATCACTGCTGTCATGCCACCTGCGAGGATCAGGAGTGTGCCCGTTCCCACGAGTACAGTTTTTACAAATTTATTACTGTTCATAGTATTGCTCCCTAAAAGTTAAAGTAGAGAAATTCTGATACACCGGAAAGGGTAAAAATTCCCCAGACCAGACAGAGTACAGTCACTGCCGCCATTTTAGTGGTTGGACGGAAATTCATCTCCTGATTGTTTTTGAAATTAAGACACAGGAACAACATTCCGCCAAGCAGAATCAGGGCATCTGAACCACGGATGGAAGCCATGATTTTATTGAGTACGGGGATATGACTGTAAATCAAGTAGAATTCCTTTAACTGAAAAGTCTGTAAAAATGTAGCATGGAGATTGAGGTTCTGGAATTTCAGGATTCTTTTGATAAATGTAAATGCCTGAGAAATAGAATCAGCCCTAAAAAAGATCCATGTTATATTTACAAACAGAAAAGTAAAAGCCCACTGAAGGACTACATGCATGCTCTCCCACTGTTTCCGGAACATTCTGGTAAGTGCATTTCCTATTCCATGCAGAAATCCCCAGAAAATAAAGGTCCAGTTCGCACCATGCCAGAGACCACTGACAAGGAATACAATGATGATATTTATATAAGTCCGGACAGTTCCCCTACGGCTTCCGCCAAGCGGAAAGTACACATAGGTTCGCAGGAATCTGGTCAGTGTCAGATGCCAGCGTTTCCAGAAATCTACGACAGACAGCGCTTTGTATGGTGAATTAAAGTTCATTGGGATATGGATATTAAACATATATCCCAGACCCGTTGCCATATCACAATATCCACTGAAGTCAAAATAAATCTGGAAAGTGTAGGCAAGCATTGTAAGGATCGCATCCATGGATGTAAGTCCACTGCCAAGGTGGCTGTAGCCCCATGAAACAGATCCGCTTAAGGTGTCGGCGATCACAGCTTTTTTGACAAGACCGGCTGCGAACATATACAAACCGCGCGCCATATTGTCCCAGTTGATCTTCCAGTTGTTTTTGTCCTCAAACTGTGGAAGGACTTCGTTATGCAGAACGATCGGACCCGCGATCAGCTGCGGGAAAAAGGTTACAAATAATGCGTAATCTGTAAAATTGTATTCCTTGGTTTCTCCACGGTAAGAATCAACCATATAAGAAACCTGCTGGAAGGTAAAAAAGCTGATACCCAGTGGCAGGACGATATTCTTTAACTGGAAGTCCGTGGAAAAAACTTTATTCAGATTATCTACGAAGAAATCATAGTATTTGAAATAAAATATCAGACCAAGATTGAATATCAGACCAATACCAAGCAGTGCCTTTTTCAGAAGTGCAAGCTGTCCTTTCGATATTGTGCCCCCCCATCTGCGCTGCAAAAGCTGAGACAACAGATAATTGACAACAATACTGCTGCACATGATCCACAGATAACTTGGATTGAAATAGCCATAAAACCAGAAAGACATGAGGATCAATGCAACCTTTGCAAAGACTGGTTTTCCGAGTTTATGCAGTCCATAATAGCTACCAAGTGTCAGTGGAAGAAAAACAAATATAAATATGTAAGAATTAAATAACATGTCGTTTTTGTACTTCCCCCTAAATTAATTTTTTAATTTTGTATCAATTATCAACTATAAGGGAAAGTTTAAGGTTCGTCAAGTTTTTCTTCCACTTTGCAGGCTGTTAGAATAGGTGGCACCTTCTGCGGCAAAGAGGATTGTCTTTATTATAGATGGTCATGATCTCGTTTTTATTTCCGCTTGTATCTGCAAGTGTACCGTTTACGATCATGCTTTTGCTACATCCCATGATAAAGTCATCATAAGAGCAGATAGTAACATGGTCGATCTCTGCCTGTTTACAGGACACCGGAGTATTTGTGATCCCGCTCAGTCCCCATACCTGAGATACTGGAAGTGCTCGCATGATCGGAACGGTTGAAGTCTTCCGGATCTCCTGGCAGATATCAAAACCAGATCCATCCGGAAGGCTGACATCCAGAATAACAAGATCGTATTTATCTTCCGTCCATAACTGCTTCTGCTCATCTCTGATGCGGGCGATATCAAGAGCATAGCCCTGTTTCTTAATGGCAAAGGATAAGCCATTTAACATACTTAAGTCATCTTCGACCAGTAATATGTGTTTCATGTTGTCTCCTTTGGTTTCTGTGTTATTAAATCCAGTATAGTGCGGGATGAGGCGGGATGCAACTTACATTCTTGTAAGATTGGGATAAGAGGCAAAAAAAGAGTGAAGCTTTTAAAACTCCACTCTTTGTCTGAATGATAGATCATTTTCTGTGCATCTGCAGAATCTCAAGAAGAATTTCATACACAGATTCATTTTTCTCTATGATAAGTGACAGGTTTTCCTTTGTCTGGTTCAGAAGGTGAAAAAGGGTCCGTACGTCGGAACTGCCACTGTTGTTTCGCAAAGATGAACGAAGATATCCTTCTGTGTCGTAATAATAACGTTCATCCAGAACGGTGACGAGACGGTCGGTGACGCGGACCGCGGCGGTGTTCAGGTCTGCGGGTGTGGAGGTCTGGCGGAACTGGTAGCCCTGATGAATGTAGCCGTCAAGCAGGTTTTGCGTTTCGCTTTCATTGTTGGCGCAGACTACTTCGATATGCGGATAGTATCTGGAACTTTTTTTCCTTGGCAGATGGAGCATATTCTGGATGAAGGAGGAAAGTTCGGCATTGGTGCGGATGCGGTTAGTCAGATGGAAGGTCAGGATCTGTGGCAGGCGTTCTATCTTCTGAATAGTGGTCTGGTCCATTTCCTCAGGAGAGATCATATCCTCGGAATCACTGGAAAAGATCACGGGCTGGTGATTAACTGCATTTAGAAGAATGTCAAGTTTTGGAGCGGAAAGCAGATGAGCTTCATCTACCAGGATGGCGCTGTAGGAATCAAAGCTGACTGGTTCCCTTTCATTAGCAAGCTCTTTGTCGGTGAGAAAATCGATCCTCTGCAGGCGTTCATGCAGGATCTCCCAATCCCTGGCAGCTTCTCCGCAGTGGATCATGCAGACTCTCTGACGGACAGACAGTTTCATGGCAATGTCATAGAGCAGCAGGGTCTTGCCTGTCCCTGGAAGTCCGTTGAACCAGTAATAGCCGGTGTGTTCTGTGCGGATCTTTTTGAGGATCTGCCGTTCGATATCACGCTGCTGTGAAGTCAGGAAATATTCTTTCCGAAGAAAACGGGCAGGTTCTGTAAGCGGGGAGATCAGATAAAGTTCTGCCTGAAAAAGATCCTCGATATCTCCCTCATAATCCGGACTTTCCTTCTGGAGAATTGTACATAGATGTTCCCAGTCTGCCTCTATGATATGGTCATGCTTTGTCAGCTTGACAAGCCGGTTCTGGTTGCTGATATAAGTATAAGAATGGAGCGGCTTTCCAAGCACAGACAGATAATATCGGTTCTGCAGAAGCTGTTTGCAGATCGCCTCATCGGATACTACACCACTTTTTAACTCGATATTTACGATCTGGTCTTTTTTGATTTGGAGAAGGTCAAATTCCTTTCCAAGCTTTGGAATCTGGAAAGAATAGAAAAAACGAAGAGAGCAGATCTGAGGAATATGCACTTCCAGATGTTCTGTCAGAGCCTTCATGCTCTCCATCTCCCACTCTCTCATCCGAAGAAAATATCCCCTCCCCGATAACTGACGCTCCAGTTTCTGAAGATTGTCGAGCGTCTGGTTTCTGGTGATGGTATAGATGGAAATAGATTTCATAATGATTTACCTGACCTCTTTTTTGAGGATTTTGTTAAACAATGTAAAAAAGGTTATTGTGGTAACAGCCGCGGCAAGGATATCGCTTACCGGTTTTGCTAGGAAAACAGCGAACACTTTGTTCGAGAAGAAATTCGGCAGCAGGAAGATCAGCGGGATCAGCATGATCACGATCCAGAAGAAGATCGTATATGTAATACATACGATAAACTGTGTAAAAAATGCTTTTTTGACACGTTCTGTCTTGCACCGTAATTATAGCTGATGATTGGTTGTCTTTGTTGATTAATGCGCGGAGCGCAGAGGGGTTTGGCTTGTTATATGTATTTATTATACTATAACATTTTAATTTATATAACACACTTTTTTATTTTATAAAAACAACAGCCCAGAGCTCTGTCATTCTGCATAAACTCTCCGGGCTGTCTCTTTTTATACATTCATGTATTATACGGTATTGATGTTCTCCAGAAGGGAACTCATCTCCTGATACAGAAGTTCCTTACTGGAAGCTCCCATTACAATGGATATAAATGGATTACCATATTCATTCTGACATAACAATGCCAGACAGTTTCCTGCACTGCTGGTGGTTCCCGTCTTACCTCCAAGGATCGTAACGCCCTTTGGTGCTGTTGCTTCTCCTGTAAGGTAATGGTCGGTTGCTGTCAGTACTACACTCGCATCAGAGCCATCGCTGTATTTATAATTTGCAGTATAGCTTCCCATCTGTGTTATCTCTGTAAATTCAGGATACTTGAGTGCTTCTTTAAGCATCAGATAGATGTCATATGGTGTTGTATAATGGTTCTCATCCTGCAGTCCATGTGGATTTGTGAAATGTGTTCCTGTACATCCAAGCTGTGCGGCATAAGCATTCATCATAGAAACAAAATTCTCGGTTGAACCGCCGACATGCGTTGCGATCGCAGATGCGGCATCGTTTCCTGAATATACAAGGAGACAGTGCACCAGTTCATCCATCGTTACCTGGTCACCTACCTGGAAACCAACTCGCTGAGAGCCTTCCTCCAGAGTTACATTTTCCTCTGAGATCGTGACTACGTCATCCATGTTTCCATTTGTAAATACCAGGAGTGCTGTCATGATCTTGGTGATACTTGCCGGATAAACTTTGTCATAAGCACCCTTTGCATACATTACCGATTTGTCATTGATATCCAGGAGAAGTCCCTCCTGTCCATCCTCCAGTGTCACAGAATCCAGACTCTGGTCACCGCTTACCACACAGAGGTCTGCAGCAAAAGAAGCCGCTCTTGAAGTTGCCTTAAGTGTATTCTGATATTGGAATTCCTGATTAATATCAAATGCCTGTACCTGTCTGCCAAAGGAAAGTCCCTTCTGCAATAAGAAGTACCCTCCTTCACACAATACGACTGCCAGAAGAAGCACCGTTACTATAGTCGGAAGGAAATTTCTTCTGGGACGTTTTTTCCGGCGTGCTTCTGGATTTCTTCTTGCCTGTGTCGGACTGACAGGACGTGCACTTTTGCCTTTGATTTGCTGAGTGTGTGAAGCACTTCCTGTCGGTCTTGCTGACCGGGCTGCTTTTTTTCTGGTGGAAGCAGCGGATGAGGAAGTATTACGAGGTCTTGCTGGTCTCTCCTGCATCTCTTCTCTTCTGCGCTCACGTGGCTGTTCTTTTTTCATAGGTAATCCTCTTTCTGATTTACTGACTTTTTGCGAATTTCCTTATTGTATGCACTGCTCTGCAAGCCTACATTCAGGACAAGCCCCATTCCAAGATAAAGACTGACGAGAGAAGTCAGGCCATAACTTACAAATGGAAGTGGTGTACCTGTATTTGGTGCGATTCCTGTCGCAACACAGATATTCAGAAAACTCTGCAAAGAAACGATACTCGCCATTCCGCAGCATATGATCTTACCCGACAGATCCTTGGCCCGAAGCCCCATCCGGATACATTCTATCGAGATTGCCAGAAGCAGAAGAATAATCGTACAGCAGCCAAGGAAACCATATTCTTCGCCTGCAACTGCAAAAATAAAGTCTGTCTGGTTCTCAGATACAAAGTTTCCTTCATTTACAGAAGCAACTTCATCGTTTCCGGACAGTTTCTTACCAATCAGTTCTCCTGATGCGATCGCTGTCTTGGAGTTATTCTGCTGCTGAATATCATCACTGTACTCATCATTTTCAGGATAAAGGAATGACATGATTCGATTTCTCTGATAGTCCTTGATCAGTTTCTGATCTGGCTGAACAACAATAAAAAGAAAGATGATGATCAACGGGATCAGGATCAGGAATGTTCCGCCTATGACCTTGTAACTAAGTCCTGCAATATAGATCAGGATGCAGAACACAGCCAACATCATAAGCGTATTCTTAAGGTCCGGCTGCTCATAGATCAAAAGCAGTGGAACAGCCAGCAATAAAACGGATTTCGCCAGTGTTTTCGGCGTATTCAGATCTTCTTCGTGATCCATAAAAAACCTGGCAAAAAACAATATAATGATGATCTTTGACAACTCTGTCGGCTGGAAACGAATAAATCCAAAATCAATCCAGCGCGCTGCACCGTTTGCAGAATCACCAAACAGACGAACGATCAGAAGAAGGGCGATGTTCGCGCCATACATGATCCACTGGAAATTGGATATCCAGGAATAATCAATCAGTGAAAGAATCACCATGAAGATCAGTCCCATGATAACACCGATCATCTGCTTACTCCGCAGGTCATCTCTGGCACTTCCAACCAGAATGATTCCGATCACACTGATCGCAAGAAGAAAGATCACCAGTCTGAAATTATAAAATCGTAACTTATACTGTTTAATCATTTTGTATCTTATTCCCTTTTCTTATATACCGGAATATCCGCATGAAGAACCGGCGGTTCCTGGCTGATCCGGAATACAACGCCATCTTCATCTATGGATACGTATTTTTTTACTGTGCGGATCATATCATCTTTCAGCAATTTCATCATCTGCGGAGAACAGTCGATCCGCTCTGAAACCAGAAGGAGCTTCATCCGGTTCCTTGCATAATCAGCGGAGCGGTTCCTGAATTGCGAAAATGCTTTCATACAAATCCCCTCCTTCTGCTTATGGATCATTTACGGAAAAAATCTCCAATTCGCTGAAACATTCCTTTTTTTGATCTGAGTTCTGCAAAAGGAACCTCCTCACCAAGAAGCCTCCGGCAGATATTGCGGTATTCCTCCTCTGCCTGAGAATTCCTTCCCGAAAGCGGTTCTCCCTGATTTGCTGCGATCACGATCTGCTCATCATCAAGGATCGTACCGATCAGATCCACGGCAAGGATCTCGATCACATCCTCTACGGACATCATATCTCCACGTGCGATCATATCGGGTCGAAGCCTGTTAATGATCAGATGGATATCCCTGATATCTTCCGCTTCAAGAAGTCCAATGATACGGTCTGCATCACGGATTGCAGATACCTCCGGTGTTGTTACGACAAGTGCCTTATCTGCCCCGGCGATCGCATTTCGAAATCCCTGCTCAATGCCGGCCGGACAGTCAAGAAGAACAAAATCAAACTCTTCCCTGAGTTCCTCTGTCAGCTTGATCATCTGCTCCGGTGACACTGCCGACTTGTCCTTCGTCTGCGCAGATGGCAGAAGAAACAGTTCCGGATGTCTCTTGTCCTTGATCAGTGCCTGCTTCAGACGGCAGTTTCCATTAATGACATCCACAAGATTATACACGATACGGTTCTCAAGTCCCAGGATCACATCCAGGTTCCGAAGACCGATATCTGTATCGACAACAACTGTCCGCTTGTCCAGCATTGCCAGACCTGTGCCAATATTGGCAGCTGTCGTTGTCTTGCCTACGCCACCCTTACCGGATGTAATTACTATCACTTCGCCCATGTTTCTGTATCCTCCTCAAAGATATGTTCCAGACTTCTGGTATTTTCTTCTGTGATCTCAGACACAGGGCAGATGCCCTGTGTCTGTTAATCATTTGAAGTATTGCTGGTATCGCTGGAGGCATAGCCCGTCAGAATTGTATCTTCATCTGCCAGATCATAAATGTACTGTAAGATATCATTTGCGGTCAAACAGGCATTTCCTGAACTGTAACCATTTGCAATTCGGACAGCAAGCGCATATTCTGGAGCACCTGTTGATGCTGAAGTCGTATAACCGATAAACAGACCATGGTTCGGATGGTAAATATCCAGCTCGGCAGTACCTGTCTTACCAGAAAGAGTTACTCCAAGTCCATTGAACTGTTCATGTGTTTCAACAACCCTGCGCATACCATCATGAATATCATCCCATACGCTGCTCGGAACATCCGTCATCTGATTTTTGACAGACGGAGCATATTCTGTAAGGATTTTTCCCTGAGAATCTGTAACCTTATCCAGAAGGGAAAGGTCATAAACTGTTCCGGAAGTTGCCAGTGCCGTCGCATATCGTGCAAGCTGACTGGTACTGAACAGATGATTACCCTGTCCAATATAAGACGGAACTGCCTTACTGTCAGAAACATGTGGAGATGCTTCTGAAATCTCAATGCCTGTTTTTTCATCCAGACCAATCTCGGATGCATACTGCTGCAGTTTCGAAAGACTCAATGTTTCCGAAAAATCTCCATCTGCATTCTTTCCTGCAAGGAAACCGATCATATTGAAAAAGTAGTTGCAGGACTGCTCAATCGCACCACGAATCTCAAGAGATCCATGCCCCTGTCGGTTCCAGCAGTAAATTGCCGGTGTTACCAGATCAAATTTACCTGTACACTCATAATAAGTTCCATCATCAATAATGCCCTCCATCATTCCTGTAATCGTAGACAGAAGCTTCAATGTAGAACCAGGTGCTGTTGTCTGCTGCGTTGCCTTGTTAAAGAACGGGCTGGATTGATCCAATGCAAGTTTTGAATAATAGCTGGTATCCATATTATTGCTGAGTTTGTTATTATCATATCCAGGGTAAGAAACGCATGCAAGAACTTTTCCGGTATTTACATCTGTAATGACTGCTGATGCAGAACACGGTGCAAGTGCAAGCTGTGCCGGTTCGATCTCCAGATTGGCAATCTTATTGATCATAAAATCATAAGCAGACATCTGACCGGAGGCAAGGCTTTCATAACTTGAGTCATCCTTGGAAAGAACGCCCTGCTCGTAAAGTACCAGGCAGATATCCTGTCCGGAAATCTGGTCATTCATAAGCATGTACTTGTACAAAAGCTTCGAAAAACCAGTGTCTGTCTTCAGATAATCTGTAATATAATCCGTAAGTGCCTTATAAACTTCATTGGAATCCAGATATTCCCCATCTGGTGAAATAACAGAAATATCGATCCAGTTCTGGCTTGCGGCATAGTTCAGATAATCCTTGAGACTGATACTCTGATCTGTTGTCCATGCCTGGTATGTCGCATCCGAAGTATCTACGGAATCCTTCTTTATGACTCCCAGTGTATCTCTGAGAATGGTATCACAAATATAAGAAAGGTATTCCTGAAATTCCTTCGATTCATCCTTATATGCAGGCGGATTGTCCATTGTCAACCTGTTAGTTATTGTATCAAAAACTTCCTGCTGCTTTTGTTGAAATTTGGCATATAAATTTTTTTCTGTATCGGAAGCATTCTGATTACTGAACTTATCAATATCAATCACACTGTTGGATATCAGTGCATTGTATACATCATAGATCGGAACAACGATCCTACTTGCATCCTGTTCAGCTTCATAGTCAAACTCCTTAACTGCCTCGATCTTGTTCAGAAGAATACCGGCAACCCTCTGTTTGAGGATCTGATAAATTGCCGCCTGCCAGTCTGAATCTACAGAGAGATAAACATCATTTCCAGCCTGTGGCTCTATTGTTGTGCCACTGTCAATTTTGAGGACTTTACCAAGGTTATCAACCGTAACCGTCTCCTGTCCATCCGTTCCCTGAAGATCCATTTCCATATACTGTTCAATTCCCGCTTTACCGATGACGGCATCATTAGAGTATTTCGGATCCTGTTTCTTAAGATCTGCAAGTTCATCAGAAGATGCCTTACCAGTATAGCCCAGCAGAGGTCCCATACTCTCATCCTCTACATACTGGCGGCTGGAATCCTCCAGAACATCAATTCCCTGAAGTTCATTCTGATTTTCCTTGATTGCTGCAACGGTGCTCTCGCTGACATTTGTCGCGATCGTAACCGCCATATATTTCTGGAAACTGTTTGTGCTCAGTTCATAGCGCATGATTGCAATATCCAGAACTTCCTGCCTGGTAAGTTCCTGTGGAAGACCGTACTGTTTCAACTCTGCATCTGTATAGGCTTCATCGCCATAAAGGACGATAGAAAATCCCTTGTTACCACTAAGATAATCCATCATGTCAGCAGCACTGGCAGCTGCCTCGTCTTTGGTCAGGTCATCAATGAGCGCATGACCGTAAATATCTGCCTTAAATCGATTCAGGGTAAATCCAGGATCAATATCAAACACATAATTTCCACTGTTATCCAGTTTAATATGAAATGTATTTGAAAGACTGTCTCCATTCTCAGCAAGGATCTGCAAAACCTTATAAGCAGTACCATTTAATGTCAGGTTTTTCTGGCGGGTCGTATCATAACTTCCATTATCCTCAAATGTCAGAGAATATGACAAAATATTGGAAGCAATCAGTTTATTGTTTCTGTCATAAATATTACCTCTGGTACTTTTGAGGACACGTGTCTTGGTGGTCCTTGTCTGGAATTCATCAATATAGTCCTCGCCCTGAATGATCTGCAGCTCATAAAGCTGGCGTATCAGAACAAAAGACAAAAGAATAAACACCAGCAAAAGCACAGAGGTTCGTTTCAGTTGAATTTTTTTGAATATTTTTTTTATTTTAGTACCCAAATAGATTCCCTTTCTTTCCTGGTCGCACTCATGAAGCGATGATTAATATAATAAAAAAACTTATAAACGATCATTGTCAGAAACACTGTATAAAAAATTTCCGGAATAATGATCCTGTACAGATATGTAAAAAGTCCAAGCCTTCCTCTCAGGAAAAACTGAAGTCCATACACTGCCAGATTATAGAACAGATCCATGATTGCAGTGAGAGCCATTGGAACTTTGATATCATCATCATAATAAATACGGAATGCATAACCACTGAAAAATCCCGCATACATATAAATCAGCGCATAAAATCCAAATACAGATCCATAAAACAGGTCTACAAGCAGTCCGCTGAAAAATCCCGTCCACAGGCCACTCTTACGTCCCCGCATCAGCCCCATGGAAACACATAGAATCAACAGAAGATTCGGAGTAATCGAGCCAATGGCGATTTTCTGGAGAAGTGTTGACTGCAAAAGGAAAGACAAAATGATCGTAAAAAACAGAACGATTTTACTTTTCATTATTCTGCTCCCTCCTGGTCGGTATCTGCATCAGAAGAAGTATCCGCTGCTCCACTGTTATCAACTGCATCCAGCTTGTTTACCGTGATAACAAAGACATCCTTAAGATGCTGAAAATCCACCGGTGTTACAATTGTACCGGTCTTTGTCAGATTGTTGGTATCCAGTTCAATCTCGCTGACGTAACCGATAAACAGTCCCTCTACATATTTGTCACTGATATTGGAAGTAACAACTCTCTCGCCTACCGTAACTTTATTATCCTTGTCATAAAGCTGTGAAAAACGAAGTTTCCCCTCATCAATCAGTTCAAGTTCTCCTTCTACCACACAGGTGTCATCTGTGCCTACGGTCATTGCACTTACATTACTGCTGTCATCAATGATCGCACGGACGGTAGCCCAGTTTGGTCCTACTTCTGTAACAATTCCTACAAGCCCCTTACCAGCGATCACATTATTATCCACACGGATACCATCATTACTTCCGCGATTGATCATAAAGGTATCGTACCAGTTTCCAGGGTCCTTGGAAATGATTCTGGCAGCAACCTTAGGATATGAGGAATATTCCTCATCCAGATTGTAAAGTTCCTGAAGTCTGGAAAGTTCTGACTGATTCTGGATCAGGATATTATTCTGTTCTGTAAGTGTATCAACAGCATCCTGCAGTTCCTGGTTCTTATCGATCAGATCCTGCTTATCCTGAAATGTCTGGTTGATCTCACCGATCCAGCTTCCGATCCCATTGATACTTTTTTCAAATGGAACTACGATCATTCCTGCTGCCTCTGCCAGCGGCTCCGATGTAACACCGGAAGCCAGTGTCGATACCACAGCACTTCCACAGAAAAATGTCATGATCACCAGCAGATGTTTACTCTTTAAATGTATACGAAATTGAAATTTCTTTTTCAGGTTTCTCATGTATCATACCCCTAAAAAATTATAATTTACGTTGTTTAACGGGCTGTGCCCATTTCATCAGGTCACGGTCACGGATGATCTTCTCCAGACCGCAGATTGTCGCCTTTTCGTAGAAAGGCGATAAGTTAAAGGAAAATCCTGTATAGCTCGCAAGATAATTATCAATATATGGAATTCGCGTACTTCCTCCGGTGAGATAAATCCCCTCTCTGGCAATGTGGTAGGCAATCTGCGGTGGAATTCGCTCCAGAAACGTCTTCATTTCTGCTGCAATCTCATTCACACAGTCCATAATCCCGGCATTTACCACATATCCGGAAATAACTTCTTCCCGTGGAAGACCGGAGATGCTGTCAATTCCAACTACCTTGCGTGCCTCCTTCCGCTGATCGTTCAGACGGCCCATCGCAATCTTGAGCCGTTTCCCGGTCCGCGTACCGATCTGCAGGTTGTAACGCTTGCGGATCTCTGCACAGATTGCTTCATTCATCTGTCTGCCGCCGATCGGAACTTTCTTGGAAATGATAATGTTTCCGTCTGTCAGAATAGAAAACTGTGTGCTCTGTGCACCAATATTGACAACCATACTGCCTTCATTTTTCTCCATCCGGACTCCCATTGCAAGTGCATCCGCGATCGGAGCTTCTACCATGTAAACCCGGTTCTGATGAAGCCAGTGTCCATTTGCCACATAATAATACGCCCTCTTCTCAATCGCAGTCATATCCAGTGGAACTGAAAAAAACATATCGGATCCAACTCCCAGAAATTTATCGATTTTTTTCATCATACTGTATAATGCGATCTCCTGGAGTTCCAGATTTGCAATCATACCAAATGTCATCGGAGAATTCACGGCAATGTCTACCGGAGATTTTTCAAACATCTCATAGGCTTCATTTCCCACTGCAATGATTCTGCGTTCTCTGGATGCTACCATGTTTTTTTCCATGTAACTCTTGTTTTTTAAAAAGGAATAGACTTTAATCGTGCTGCTTCCCAGATCTATTCCGTATGTTTTTCTTAAAAGCATAAAACAATCCCTTCATTCCAGGTATTCTCCGAGTATTCCTTCTTCCCTGAAGCTTACATACCTGTGATCACCGATAATGATATGATCCAGAAGACCAATCCCAAGCATCTCTCCTGCCCGGAAAATCCGTTCTGTGACTTCGCGGTCACATTGGCTTGGAACCGGATTGCCACCCGGGTGATTATGTACCAGAATCAGACTGACCGCATGATAGCGAAGTGCTTCCAGATATACTTCCCTTGGAGTGATCAGTGTTGCATTGACTGTTCCCTTGGAGAGAATCGTATCATTCAGTAAATGGTTCTGGTTATCCAGCATCATACAGATCATTATTTCCTGTTCCTGATGACGAAGCTGCTCCATATAATAGGCTGCAATCGAATCCGGATTCTGAAAACTCAAGTTTGGTCTGGCTGCCGCACATGAGATTCGCTTTGACAATTCTCCAATGCATTTAAGCTGCACCGCCTTGACAGTGCCAATCCCATGTATCTTCTTAAGGTCTGAAAGGGAACTGTGAAGGATTCCCAAAAGACCGGGATATGAAGAATGTTCCATATGGTTCAGGATCTCATTTGCGAGGTTCAGCGAATTCTTCCCTCTGGTCCCGGACCGGAGGATCACTGCCAGAAGTTCACTGTCACTGAGTGTACTCTCCCCGTCCCGCATGCATTTCTCATAAGGACGTTCGGATTCCGGTATATCTTTGATGGTTTGATTCATATATCTTACCTGCGCTCTCTAAATAAGTTCAGGCCCCCGAAGAATCAAAACTCATTTTAGCATAAAAAGAGGGAGATGTACACTCCCTCCTAGAAATTTCTAAATTTTTCACAAATGAACTCTGCCGCCTTGATCCCATCCATCGCAGCAGAAGTGATGCCTCCGGCATATCCTGCGCCCTCTCCGCATGGATAGATTCCTTCTATATTAGAGAGTCCTTCTTTACTCCTTGTGATCCTTACAGGAGAAGAAGTCCGGCTCTCAATTCCACTTAAGAGCGCATCTTCACGGTCAAAGCCATGAAGTTTCTTACCGAATGCAAGAACGCCTTCCTCGATGGAATCCCCGATTGCCTTTGGAAGAATGGAACGCACATTGGAAAGTACAAATCCGCCCCTCATCTGAGGAACGACTTCCCCTAATTCTGTACTTGCCTGATCTTTCCTGAAATCTCCAAAAAGCTGAACCGGGATCCTTCCTTCGCCGAGTTCCCACGCTTTTCGTTCGAGTTCTCTCTGGAATGCGATCCCGCCAAGTGGTGTCTCATCCGGGAAATCTTTTGGGTTTACGGTGACGATCAGGGCACTGTTTGCATTTTTGCTGTCACGCGCCTGATAGCTCATGCCATTAACGGCAAGTCGTCCCGGCTCCGAGGAAGCATTTACGACATAACCTCCCGGACACATACAGAAAGAATACACGCCACGGCCATTCTCGCAGGTATGTGTCACCTTGTAGCTCGCCGCCCCCAGGATCTCATTTTCTTCCTCACCATAGAGGTCTTTGTTGATCATGCTCTGTGGGTGCTCCACACGTAGTCCGACAGCAAACGACTTCGGTTCCATATAAACGCCGCGGCGGTTCAGCATCTCAAAAGTATCCCGTGCGCTGTGGCCGAGAGCCAGCACGCAGACCTCTGCCGGGATCTTTTCTCCGTGGTTGACCTCAACGGCTTCCAGTCTGCCATCCTTAAGGATCAGGTCCGTCATTGTCGTTTCAAAGCGGAAACTTCCACCCATTGCCTCGATCTGATGGCGAAGTGTTTCTACGATCCCGATCAGTACATCGGTTCCGAGATGTGGTTTCTGCTGATAGACGATCTCCTTCGGGGCTCCGGCTTTTACAAATCGTTCCAGGACTTCATGGTTACGTCCGTTTGGATCCTTGACCAGAGTGTTCAGCTTTCCATCAGAAAAAGTTCCTGCTCCGCCCTCGCCGAACTGCACATTAGAATCCGGGTTGAGAACACCGTTTTTCCAGAAATGATCTACCGTTTCTTTTCGTTTGGACGCCATTTCTCCCCGTTCGAGGACAAGCGGGCAGTATCCTGCCCTTGCCAGATACCACGCACAGAAAAGTCCTGCCGGTCCGCTTCCGACGATGACAGGTGGATGAATCAGCTCCGTACTTCCTGGTTTCGGGAAATGATATCTTTTCTTTTCTGTTGACATAATATTGTTACTGTGAACTTTTTTCAGAATCTGTTTTTCCTTTGGCACCATGACATCTACGGTGTAGGCGAATTTTTTGTCGTCCTTGTGTCTGGCGTCCAGGGACTGTCTTATGATCTCGTATGTGAAGCTGCCCTCCTGACATTTCAGCGTCCGGGCGATCTTCTTTTCCAGCTGTTCTTTTGTATGGTTTATAGGAAGTTTTAACTGTGTGATCCTTATCATCTTATCTCCTTTGCCGCATGAATGCCTGCCACTGCTCCGCTCGACCATGCCCACTGTAGATTATAGCCGCCGCAGGGACCGTCGATGTCGAGAAGTTCCCCTGCAAAATACAGCCCTTTATGGAGCCGGGATTCCAAAGTCTCCGGATCTACTTCACCGGTATCTACACCGCCTGTGCAGACCTGTGCCTGTTCAAATCCGCTGGTTCCTTTGAGCTCAAGAGGAAAAGCAGTCACTGCTCTGTATGGATCTTTCTGTTTCAGGATAACCTTGATCAGTTTATCCGGCAAAAGCCCCAGCAGGCGTTCTGTCCTGGAAAGTTCCGGATATTCTTTTTCCCTTTTTGTGAGAAGTTCTTGAATGTTCTTCTCTGTATATTCTGGGAAAAAGTTCAGTGTAACGGATACTTTGCGTTTCTCTTCCAGGGCTCTGGCTGCCATTCCACTGATCTGAAAGACCGGTATTCCGGAAATCCCATAATCCGTCAGCTGGATCTCCCCTGTCTCGCTGGCAGTTTCCGTTCCATCGATCCACAGAGTGACTTTGCAGTCGGTGCGCACACCTGCCCATGCGGAGAAGAAATTGCCTTTTACCTTGAGCCCTGTCAGCGCAGGAAGCGGTTTGAGGATATGATGTCCGAGTTCCCTGGCAAGTACATATCCGCTTCCATCTGCACCCTGTACGGAAGAAGCTTTGGAGCCATTCGCGAGAATGACTGCAGCCCCCTCATAGGTCCACCCTTCTGTCTGGACTTTCCAGAGATCCTGTTCTCTGTAGATCTTCTGGACCTTTTCTCTTGTTTTGATCTTGACTTTAAGGGAGCGTGCCTTAAGAAGCAAAAGCTCCGGAATATATTTCGCCTGGCCGCCTCTTGGATAAAGCCAGCCTTTTTTGTCTGTCACAACAATTCCCAGTTCGTCAAAAAATTTCAAAGTATCTTCCAGCGAAAACTGAGACAGAATGTCCCTGACAAATGCCGGGTTTTGTCCGTGGAACTTTTCCCAGGACATCTCCTGATTGGTCAGATTGCAGCGGCCGTTTCCTGTCACGCAGATCTTACGGCCCGGTTTCTCATTCTGTTCGAGAATCGTGACGGCTGCTCCGTTTCTGGCAGCCATGATTCCGGCAGTCAGTCCGGCAGCTCCGCCGCCGACAACGATCACCTGTGGTTTTTTATCCATAACGACTCCTTATTTTGATGGGAGAGTGACCAGATTCTTCTCTACCAGTTTCTGGAGAGACATCAGGACACCAAGTTTTGCATGTTCCCATGTAAGTCCACCTTGGAAATAAACGGCATACGGTGGTTTTACCGGACCATCTGCTGAAAGCTCGATCGAAGATCCCTGTACAAAGGCACCTGCTGCCATGATCACCTGGCTGTCATATCCCGGCATATCCCATGGTTCCGGGTCTACATAGCTGTCAACCGGTGCTGCTGCCTGGATGCCCTTGCAGAATGCGATCAGACCTTCCGGTGTGCCAAGAGTTACCGCCTGGATGATATCCTGACGCGGTTCACTTCCGTTCGGTACGACCGGGAAACCAAGCTTCTCATAGATATTTGCTGCAAAAACTGCTCCTTTGAGTGCACCCTTTGTCACCATCGGTGCAAGGAAAAATCCCTGATAGAAAGAACGGTTTACACCGAGAGACGCACCGACTTCCATTCCAAGTCCCGGACAGGTCATACGGGTAGCAGCGTTTTCTACGCATTCTTTTGTTCCTGCGATGTAACCACCGATCGGTGCCAGACCGCCGCCCGGGTTCTTGATCAGGGAACCGACGATCATGTCTGCTCCGACATCACTCGGCTCGATCGTGTCTACGAATTCTCCGTAGCAGTTATCTACCATACAGATCACATCCGGTTTGATGCTCTTTACAAATGCGATCAGTTCGCCGATCTGCTTTACAGAGTAAGATGGTCTTGTCTGATATCCTTTGGAACGCTGGATCTCTACCAGGCGTGTCTTTTCGTTGATGGCTGCACGGATCGCATCGTAATCAAACGTTCCGTCTTCTTTGAGGTCTACCTGTCTGTAAGTAACGCCATATTCTGCAAGAGAGCCTCTGGACGGACGGATGCCGATGACTTCTTCCAGAGTATCGTATGGCTTGCCGGCAGGAGCCAGAAGTTCATCTCCCGGACGGAGATTTCCAAACAGGGCGATCGCAAGTGCATGTGTTCCGCAGGTGATCTGGGAACGGATCAGGCAGGCCTCTGTATGGAAGGTATCTGCATATACTTTTTCCAGTGTATCACGGCCGAAATCATCGTATCCGTATCCTGAGGAAGACTGGAAACAGTCTGCATTTACTTTGTTTTTCTGCATTGCGAGGAGTACTTTCATCTGATTGTACTCTGCGACTTCATCAAATTTCTGAAAACGTTCTTTTAAAGATGCCTCGATCTGCACTCCAAAGTCATATACTTCTGAGGAGATACCAAGCTGTTCATACATTTCTTTCATGGTTTCTTATCATTCCTTTCTGTATTCGTCGTTTATCCAAGAAGGTCCTGTTCTTTCAGGACGCTCATCATGTATTCCAAGATTTCCGCTTCGTTCCAGTGGAACTGTTCTTTGTCCACCCAGATCACATCCTGTTCTCTCCGAAACCAGGTGAGCTGGCGTTTTGCAAAATGTCTCGTATCTCTTTTGAGGATACGCACTGCTTCTTCAAGAGGATATTCTCCTTCCAGATAGGCAAGGATCTCTTTGTAGCCAAGCCCCTGCATGGAGACCATTCCACGGTGGCATCCGCGTTCTCTCAGAGATTTTACTTCTTCGAGAAGTCCCTCCTCCATCATCTGATCCACACGCCTGTCGATCCTCTCATACAGGATCTCCCTCGGTGCGGTCAGGACAAAATATACCAGATTATATGGTGACGTCTGCTGTTTCTGTTCTTCATTATGTTCTGAGATCGGGGTGCCGTTCTGATGATAAAATTCCAGCGCGCGGATCACACGTTTGACATTGTTTGCGTGGATGTTCTCTGCGCTTTTGGAATCTACTTCGCGAAGTTTCTCGTGGAGATACTCAGCTCCTTTTTCTTTTGCAAACTGCTCCAGTTCCTCCCGGTAAGAAGTTTCCTGTTCTGCCTGTGTGAAATCAATGTCTCTGGTCACTGCCTGAATGTAAAATCCGGTGCCGCCTACCAGGATCGGGATCTTGCCTTTGGCATAGATCTCTTCCAGGGCGGCTTTTGCCAGTTCCTGAAATTTTACGATATGAAATTCTTCTTCCGGTTCCAGGATATCTACAAGGTAATGCGTAACGCCCTGCATCTCCTCCTTACGGATCTTTGCAGAGCCGATATCCATTCCTTTATAGACCTGCATGGAATCTGCCGAGATGATCTCTCCGTTCACTGCTTTTGCAAGGGAGATGGAGAGGCTTGTTTTTCCTACTGCGGTAGGACCTGTCAGCACGATCAATGGCTTTTTCATAACATACTCCTATACGATTCGTTTGAATTTTTTCTCCATCTCTGTCTTTGTCATGGAAATGATGGTTGGCCTTCCATGCGGGCAGTGGTATGGATTTTCAAGTGTCATAAGTTCATCCAAAAGCTTCTCAGCTTCCTCCATCGAAAGGCGGTTGTTTCCCTTGACTGCCGCCTTGCACGCCATCGTGGCGAGCCTGGATGCAAAAATATCCAGTGCATCTTTGCTGTTGTCGCTGTCCAGATGATCCAGCATCTCAAGGAAAAGTTCTTCTTCGGTAAGACCATAAAGATTGGATGGCACAGCACTGATGCAGTATTCACGACCGCCGAAATGCTCAATCTCAAAACCAAACTGTTCAAAGTAATCTTTGTTTGCGTTTAAGATTTCCTCTTCCTGCATATTAAGGGAAACGATCAGCGGCGGTGTCAGGTACTGGGAATCTATGGAATTCTCACGGAATTTCTTTACCAGGCGTTCATAGTAGACTTTTTCGTGGGCTGCATGCTGGTCGATGATGTAGAAATTATCGTCAAATTCTGCCAGCCAGTAGGTATCAAATACCTGACCGATCATCCGAATCCTGTTTCGGGATTCCGGAGCAAGGAGCTTTTCTTCGAAGAGTTCCAGCTGTTTGGGGGCTGGCTCTTTTTGTGGTGCGGGAGATGGTTCTGCTAGAGCAGATGGTGTCTCTGTGCTTGTCTGTTCTGTCTGCGCTTCTGATTCTATTGACGGTACGGGTTTCGTAGCGTCTGATGATTTTTCTGTTACCGGAAGTTCCTGTATTTGTAATTCTTCTGATTTTACGATTGCTGGTGTCTCCTGCGCCTGCGGTATGGTCGTCGTGGCTGGTGCTGTTTTTTTCGATAGTGTTTCTGCCATTTTTGCCTGCTGCTCCAACTCGACTTTCTTCTTCACCTCATCCAGCTCCTGATTCTTCCTGAGTGTTCCTGCAAACAGATTCTCCTCAGAAGGTGTCAGTGCCGGGGACGGATTTTTTTCTGATAAAATCCCCTCCGTTTTTGCCGGGTGCATCGTCGAATAAGCTGCCGGATTTTCTCGCACCGGCTGCGGTCTGGATATCGGTGTACCGTAGATCTGCTCCCGGCGTTTCTGCTCGAACGGCTCCGGTACCGCAGAAGACTTGACCACATTTTCTTTCCTGGAAGTTTCTTCCTGACCAAGTGTGACCTTCGGTATCATCTCGCGTCTGGTCAGGGCATTTCGCACCGTATCATAGATCGCATCGTAAACTTCCTGTTCCCTCGCAAAACGTACTTCCCTCTTGGCTGGATGGACATTGACATCCAGATCATTCCCCTCCATCTCCATACGCAGAGAAACGAACGGGAATTTATGCTGCATCAGAAAGCCTTTGTACGCGTTCTCAATGGCTTTGGTGATGATATTGTTCTTGACATAACGACCATTGATGTAATAATTCTCAAAAGAACGGTTTCCCCTCGCGATCTCCGGTTTTCCGACAAAGCCGGAGATCTTCATGAACGAATTCTCCTGCTCGACTTCGAGAAGCGCTTTGGCGATATCCCTGCCATACACACTGTAGATCACATCTTTGACACTGTAGTTGCCGGAAGTATGCAGCTTGACCTGTTTATTCTGGATGTATTTAAAAGAGATCTCCGGATGAGAAAGTGCAAGCTGTTCCATCAGGGTATGGATATAATTCGCCTCTGTTGTATCTGATTTCAGGAATTTACTGCGGGCAGGGGTATTATAAAACAGATTCCGTACAAGAAATGTCGTACCCTCCGGTGCACCAAGTTCTTCCAGCGAATGCTCCACGCCGCCTTCGATCACATAACGGTTTCCACTGATGGCAGACGGAGTCTTGGTGATCAGTTCCACCTGTGAAACTGCCGCGATACTGGAAAGAGCCTCTCCTCGGAAACCAAGGGAAGCAATGTGCTCCAGATCCTCAACTTTCTCAATCTTGCTGGTCGCATGACGGAGAAAAGCCAGCGGGATCTGGTCTTCTTCCATACCAGATCCGTTGTCGGTGATGCGGATCAGCTTTTTGCCGCCGTCAGTGATCTCTACTGTAACGGCTGTCGCACCGGCATCAATTGCATTTTCTACCAGCTCCTTCACCACAGAGGACGGGCGTTCCACCACCTCACCTGCTGCGATCTTGTCGATTGTATTCTGATCTAAGACTGCAATTTTTCTCAAAGTTACCTCCCCATTCCGGATAAACAAAGATCCTTTTTACCAGCGGTTTTTGATCTTGTTCTGTAAATTATATAAAATATTCATAGCTTCCATCGGTGTCAGATTCGTCATGTCCAGGTTTTTGATCTCCTCTACGATATCATTATCCTGCACGGTATCAAAAAGTGACATCTGTGCCATATCTACCTGGTCATAGACGATCTTCTGTTTTTTCTTCGGTGCGGTCAGGTCCTTGACTGCTGCCGTGATATCCGCATCGCTGAGTTCTTCGACGAGTTCTTTTGCACGGTTGATGACAGAATCCGGCACACCGGCAAGCTTCGCTACCTGGATACCATAGCTCTTATCCGCGCCGCCCTTGACTATCTTACGTAAAAATACAATGTCATCGCCTTTTTCCTTGACAGCGATACAGTAGTTATTGACTCCCGGGATCTTGCCTTCCAGTTCGGTCAGCTCATGATAATGTGTTGCAAAAAGTGTCTTGGCTCCACAGAGCTTGGTGTTGCTGATATGCTCGATCACCGCCCATGCGATCGCCAGTCCGTCAAAGGTACTTGTTCCACGTCCGATCTCATCCAATATCAAAAGACTTCTGGAAGTCGCATTTCGAAGAATATTGGCAACCTCTGTCATCTCCACCATAAAAGTACTCTGTCCGCTTGCCAGGTCATCAGATGCACCGACTCTCGTAAAGATACGATCCACGATTCCGATGTTTGCCTTCTCTGCCGGAACAAAGCTTCCGATCTGTGCCATAAGAACGATGAGGGCCGTCTGACGCATATAGGTAGATTTACCTGCCATATTCGGTCCGGTGATGATGGAGACACGTTTTTTCTGATTGTCCAGATATGTATCATTGGAGATAAACATATCGTTTTCGATCATCTGCTCTACGACCGGATGACGGCCGCCCTTGATATCCAGGACGCCGCTCTCGTTAATCTTCGGTTTGACAAAGTTATTTTTCTCAGCAACAAGGGCAAGAGAGGCAAAAACATCGAGCGCTGCAACTGCCTTCGCTGTCCGCTGGATACGGACAACCTCCTGTCCGACTTTATCCCTGACATCTGCAAACAGTTCATATTCCAGCGCATACAGGCGGTCCTCCGCGCCGAGGATCAGATCTTCGAGTTCTTTGAGTTCCTGTGTGATATAGCGCTCGGCATTGGTCAGTGTCTGCTTGCGGACATAATTATCCGGAACCTGGTCTTTGAATGAATTCGTTACCTCAAGGGCATATCCAAACACACGGCTGTATTTGATCTTGAGTGTCTTAATCCCGGTACGTTCCTTTTCGCGGGCTTCCAGCTCTGCAAGCCATTTCTTGCCGTCGGTCCTGGAACGGCGGTATTTGTCGACATCTGCATGATAACCTTCCCTGATGATGCCTCCGTCTTTCTGTGCGAGCGGCGGTTCATCCACGATCGCGCGTTTGATCAGATCTGTGACATCCTCAAGCGGGTCCATATCTTCATAGATTTTCTTAAGGACCGGAGCCTCAAATTCCTGAAGGACCTGGCGGATATACGGGATCATTGCCAGTGAAGAAGCAAACGCCACCATATCTCTCGGGTTTGCGGACTGATAACTGATGCGGCTGATCAATCTCTCCAGATCGTAGATCGGATTGAGGTATTCACGGATCTCATCGCGCAGCATCGGCCTCTGGGTCAGTTCTTCCACTGCCTCCAGACGGGCACGGATCTCAGATGCATCGATCAGCGGCTGCTCTACATATCCTCGTAACGTTCTGGCTCCCATTGCGGTCTTTGTCTTATCAAGTACCCATAGAAGAGATCCTCGTTTCTGTTTCTCACGAAGTGTCTCTACCAGTTCCAGGTTTCTGCGGCTGGAACTGTCGATCAGCATAAATTTATCCGCGGAATACGGACGGATCGATGCCATATGAGATAAGGCTGTCTTCTGTGTCTCATTCAGATACTGAAAAAGTGCTCCTGCTGCGATCACGCCGCTGTCATAATCCTGAATACCAAGTCCTTCCAGTGTATTTACATGGAAGTGTTCTCTCAGTGTGCGCTTGCACAGACTGTCATCAAAATACCAGTTATCCAGCGGGAAAATACAGATATGAAGGCGGTCTTTCAGATCTTCTGTATCAATTCCGCTCATAAAAAAAGCGTCATTGCAGATGATTTCCGCAGGGACGAATTTGTTGATCTCATCCAGAAGTTTCTGAGGCTTGTCTACTTCTGTCAGAAAACAGTCACCGGTTGTAATATCTGCGATGGCGCAGCCAAAATGATCCTCCATTGATACAATGGACATCAGATAGTTATTCTTGGACTCATCCAGAGAAGTCGCATCCAAAGTCGTTCCAGGTGTGACAACACGGATAACTTCACGCTTTACCAGACCTTTGGCTTTCTTCGGATCCTCCACCTGCTCACAGATTGCCACCTTATGCCCCTTCTCGATCAGACGCTTGATATAAGTCTCCGCAGCATGAAACGGAATCCCACACATCGGCGCACGCTCCTCAAGCCCGCAGTCCTTACCGGTCAGTGTCAGCTCCAGCTCCTTGGACACCAGCAGCGCATCCTCAAAAAACATCTCATAAAAATCGCCCAGGCGGTAGAACAAAATACAGTCTTTGTAGGTTTCCTTTGTCTTGCAGTATTCCTGCATCATCGGTGATAGTTTCCCTGTGTTAATTGGAAACCCTGTATTTACGCGGCTTGTAGATGCTTTATGTTCCTCTTTAACCCACTTTTGACCCATTTTTTTTTCTTCTTCAGTGTTTCTTGTTTTTTCCAAATATTTAAACCTCTTCCTAAAATCTCATTTCATCAGCAAAATCAGCTTTCTTTTCCATACTTTTCATCATACCGTTTGTATTCATCTTTTACATACCCCTGTTCAAGATGCGTATAATACTCTGTCATTTTCTGAGTAGAATGACCGCTGATTTTACCTACCGTAGCCGGTTTCATTCCAGATTGTACACATCTTGTTACAAAAGTATGACGAAAGCTATGTGGAGTTACATCTAACATTTCTGCTTCTCGACCTTCTTTTTCAGCCTCTAATGCTTCTTGCTTATTTACAATATTTTTGATTCGCTCACATTCATCTTCAGCATTACCAGGAAGATAACTCATTCCTGTTGATGTTGTAAATATCAGTCCAGGATATTTTTTTAGAAGATCATTTCCAGTTCCCCATTTCTTGCCTAACACTTTCTTGTCCTGATTCTGTTTTTCTTTCCAGCTTAAAAAAGCTTCAATTGCAATATCTGGCAGCGGAATTATTCTGACACTTTTCTTTTTTTCGGTGATGTAATCTGTGTAACATAATACGGCTCAGCAAGTTTCTTTCCCTGCTTGTCATAATACAATTTGACTCTGTTTAGCGTTTTGTATACACGAAGATATTTTTCATCGAAATTGACATCTCTCCATTGTAAGGCAAGTACTTCGCCTATACGCATTCCCGTATGCATCAAAATCAAGAAAAGTTCCTCATAACGGTCTCCTTTAATGGTTTCCAAAAAGCGATGGCTTTCGTCTGTACTAAGACAATTCTCTTTTACATCCAAAGCTTCTTCTGTAGGTTCTGCCAACACTTCTCCCGGTGCCTCAACGGAAAGCTTAACTTCTGCTGTAGGATCCGATGGAATCATTTTACTGGCTGCTGCCCTCTCAAACATTTGATGCACGACACTTAATGATTGCTTGATTGATGTAGGAGCGTATCCTTCATCCTCCAATTTTTTAATCATGTCAAGAATATGTTCCGGTTTGATATCTACCAGTTTCATGTAACCGATGTATTCTTCCGTTCTTCTAAAACCATCTTCATAATTTCTTATCGTGGTTGCTTTAAGATTCCGAACCTTATAAAGTTCCATCCATTTCTCATACCATTTTGAAACGGACATACTCGAATCAAAGCCTGGAACACCTGGGAGAACCTCCGCTAAATACATGCTTCTTTGCTTTCTCACTTGCTGAAGATTTGTTCCATAGATAGAAAAAGGCGGTTTGCCAGAACCCTTAATTGTGATTCTGGCTTCATACCGCCCATCTTTTCTTTGTCGGATTCCCTTACCTATTTCTTTTCCTTTTAGATTTTTTCCCATAACATTACCATCCTTTTTCTAATAACAATAGATGATCATGCATGGCACTGGACTTAATTTTAACACAACCCCAAAAGTCTTTCAAGACTGCCGATCTATCCATTTCTGAAATTTTTTCTTATCAATCAGGGTTCTTCGCCCAATTCGTACCATGAAGGTATTATTGTTCATAAGTGTTCGCATTGTTTTCTCAGAAAGCCCTGTTAGTTCACAGGCTTCCTTAACTGATATAAGAATCTTATCGTTATCTGCTGCCGGTTGTTTCTTTTTATGTATCATATATAATTACAGCCAATATCTGCAGGCAGATGATATTGGCTGTTCCTCCTCTCCTATGGATTCTATAAACGGACTTCCTGCGAGTCCCTGTGATTTTGTTTTATTTATTGTGCTGCTTTTTTACATAATATTCTACCGCTTCCTGTAAGCTGCATCCGCTCCGACGACTTTTGCTTACTACACTATTTTTACTTATCTTTAGTTTTTCGCAGCATTCCTTAAGCGATGGATAAAGGGTTCCATGATAATCAAATTCAGGATTATCCAGCATCTTTTTTCTTTTTCTTGTCATAAAATGCTCAAATGATTTTTCTATGGAACAATTTTTATCTCTGGCTCTCTGCCTTACACACGCATCCTCAATGCCATATTTTTTGCAGCATGCTCGGAGACTGGGGTATTCCGTCCCCTTAAATGTAAACTTCTGTATCCTTTCTTCGATTATCTCTTTGTTTGCAATAAAATGTTCCAACGATTCATCTATGCTGCACCCTAATTTATACTTTCTTGAAGATACGCTGTTTGCATTCACACCATAAACCTCACAGCATTCTTCCAACGTTTCATAGATTTTATTTCGGAATACAAATTCATTTTTCTTTGTCACTATTTTTTTCTTTATGAAATGATCCAGGGCCTCTTCTATACTACATCCAGTCGAGGAAGCCCGGTTACGGACACTGGCGGCACGAACATCATACTTTCTGCAGCATTCAGCAACACTTTGATATTCTTTTCCCTTATATACAAATATCTTTTTTAGTTCATCCGCATTGCTTTTTTCGATAAAATGTTTTACAGCCTCTTCCCAGGTGCAATGAATCCGCCATGCTCTGGCCCGTACACTGGTTTCATTAATTCCGTATATCTCACAACACTGTCCAAGGGAAACATATTTTTCCCCTTCATAAAAGAATGGTTCTTTTGCGCGGCGCCTTTTTTTTGATATTACCTTGTTTCCAGAATTCTCATCATTTCCGGTGGATTCCTGTGGCACGCAACCTTCCATATGAGAAACATTTTTTTCCAACGTCTCTGGCAAGGAGCTTTTGGTTCTATAGGCAGCACTTCTTACAATTTTGGGGTTCAGTCCATACGCAAGACAACATTCCGTGAAACTATTGTATTCTTTTCCCCGGAATGCAAAGATTCTTTTCTTTTTAGATTTAATGTAATGTGTAATCGCACGTGTAGAAGAAACTCCATTCTTTTCCATATACAAACGTACGGATATAGGATTTATTCCCAATTCTTCACAGCATTGAGGAAGTGATGGGTATTTCACACCATGATATGTGATTTCATGTGCCTTTTTCCATTCTATTGCCCGTTCAATCGCTTCCTGTGGTGTGCATTTTCGATTCCACATATCGGTCTTGACAGAATCTTCGTTTATATCATAAAATTCACAACAAGTCTTAATGCTGGCCCATTTTCGATTTCGGAATATGATCTCTTTACTTTTTTTCAATTCAATAAAATGTGTAATCGCTTCTTCAGTTCTACATTTATATTGATTCTGATACGCCATTACACTACGGTAACATATTCCATAAAAATTACAGCATTTATGCTTACTTTCAAAAGTTCTGCCATTGTACACAAATTTGAATTTCTCCATGTAATTTGATCTGATTTTACGTGGCATAAAAACTTCTTTCCTCCTTTTATCGTGATTGAATCTGATACATGTCAAAACATTTTGCCAAACAAAAAAAGACACTCCAAGAGTTCATTTTACTCTTTTTGTGTCTTTATCGGTTGATCCGCAGACGCGGTAATTTGTTGCAATACCCAACACCGTTTACACGAACGCCTTTGCTGCGGAGCTCGTCAATCTCTTTTTTCCTGAGACTCTGACTTTTTACAGCCAGTTTATAATCTTCTTTTGCCAGTTTCTTTTTTAATTGTTTCTGCCATTTTACAAGAAAATCCCTTGCAAGCTCAATATCTTCATTCTGCTGGTTATAAAAAGTACGTGTCTGCCTTATGGTCCCATCCGGTTCCACTTCAAGCGTATAGTACACCTCCGTTGGTTGTTCTGCCTTTCTCAAAAACAGGATATAGGATTCCTGCTGGCTCATTCGTTCATAATAGGTTTCTGTATTATTTACGCAGTGATGCATCAGTTTTGCTTCATACAAAATGTCATCCACTTTTTCCGGCACAACGATCTGATACTCTTTGTCCGCATATTCATATTTTTTCAAATCCCTGCATATACGATTCAGACCCGGATACTTCTTTTCTAGCTCTCCGGCTCTTAAAATCAAATCTTTTGCTTCTATCTCTTTTATCATTTCATTATGTCTCTGCATGAGCTTTCGTGCACGGTAGATAACAGAATCCTGCACATTCACTCCGACCCGAATTGCCATATTAAGATAATCCTTCCATGTTTTGATCAGGTCTTTCACGGATTCCCCACTTTCTGCTGCCTTCTTTTCCAGATAATTTTTGATCTGTAAAGGGGCCATACGATCCATAATGAACATAAGATCCGCTGGTTTAAGCTTTTCCCGGCACATCCACGAAATCACATCGTCACGGATCAACTTATTTTGGGCTTTTTCAAGTAATAGCCATTGAAGAAAAATCTCTCCCCCATTGTTTGTACGCAGCCTTTTTAAGCGGAATCCATCAATTCCCAGTGCTTTTCCAAGGTCTCCGGAATCTTCACAATAGATCTGTGCTTTATTATCCATAATGTCCTCTGCGAGATGATAAAGTCCTGCTTTAATGAGCCGTTCCAGATAAGGTCTTTCTTTAACCATTTCAAAAAAACTTACCGGATCTAAATACTTTTTGGTTTTTGCATATTCGTAGAATCCTGTCCTACGGAATGTCCTGTTTTTAATGCCATACAGTGATTTCCCATAAATATTTCCCATATCATATTTTTCATATGTCATATAGCCACCGTAACCTGGATACAGTGGAACCTGTAATTTACCCTGGATCCATCGGTTTTCTTTTGTCCAATGATGACGGCCGAAATAATATTCTTTCGTATTTAATTCTTCATCATACAGGATTCTCCGGCGCTCAAAGAAAGAATATACTGGTTTTTTATATGAGCTGCTTACTATGAGCATCTGAAGCTGGAATTCTCTCAAAACAAACACATTATTTCCACAGGTCTGAAGCAGGTATGCAGTCTCTTTTTGGGTTTCTATATTTTTGGCCCGGCCTAATGCTTTATATTGAATCTGATGTCTGCATTTTGGGCAATTCCCCACTGCATTATGGTGAGGATGGCTGATTGGAACTTCGCTTTCACACCAACTACAATATCCTGTCTGATCTTTCCTGCGGCTGTAATGATAAAAGATAAAATTCTGGGTAATTCCAACTTTTTTCTGCCATCTCAGCCAGTCTTTCGGAATTTTTGGAAGTCTATCCATACACTGATCCCAGCTTGTCAGAATTTTTTCATATTTCATGCCCAGCCTCCGGTGTCTCTGCTCACGTTGATATACATACAGTGCATAAAAAGCATCGTCATATTCACTTTCAAGATACTTTTGGATCAACGCTGTATCCGCCTCTTTCATATAAGAATTTTCCTGATATAACCATTTTGAGAAAATGGTCTTATCCAGCATACTTTCTGACCATTTCTTTGTCCGGTAATCATACCCTTTAAAAATATCGTTCTTTTTATCAATATATAATGTATATACAGGTTTCCGACAGTCCGTGGAAAGATATTCTGCCAGATAAAATGCTACTTTTAAAATATTGTTTTCTACTTCTGCACGTAAATATAGCCCTCTCTGATAAATCAGCTGCTCCGTATAGTATCTTTTATCTCTTACTGGCACATCTTCTTTTGCAAGTTTTATCAGTTCATCCGTAGCTTCCAGCAATTTCATGTTACGCAATTCTTTTTTATTCATTTCCGTCCTCTCCTTCATTTTCTACTGCATATAATGTCATTTTCTCTTTTCTGCTCAAATGCAGCAGGGGAACTCCCTGCCGCATCCACTTTATCCTTTTATTTACGCCGCTATTTCAGTAGGGCTTTCTTCGTTTTCTGCCGATTCCACTGGTAGGTCCATTAAGTCTTTCTCTAAAAGATCAGCCAGAAGTTCCCCAGCAAATGTTCCGCCATGGACAACTACATGCTTATCACGTATCTCCTGATAGTTCTGCTGCCTGAGCTTCCTGCTTTCTTCTGTGCTCTTACGATCTTTTTGGGTTAATCGTTTCTGAATTTCCTTCTGCCACAATGTTAAAAAAGAAGTCACTTTATCAATGTCCTTATTTTGACGATTAAATTCCGCACGTTTTTGCCGGATAGTTCCATCTGGTTCAACTTCCAGTGTATAAAACGGTACTTTCGGATTCTCTTTTTCCCGCAAAAATAGGATATAGCTTTCCTTTGAAACGATCCGGTCAAAATAAGTATCCGTTTTATTTACACAGTGATGAAGCGTATCACCTTCATATAGGATGTCATCGATACTCTTTGGCGCAATAACCTGATATTCACCGTCACTGAACTCATATTTTTCTTTCAAATCAATGAGATGTTTCTGAAATCCGACATACTTTTCTTCCAGCTCCCTGCGTCGGATTCCGCGTTTCATTTCTTCTATCTTCAAAACCGCCTCTTTATGGCGCAGTTGAAGATCTCTGGTACGGTAAATAATGGAATCATGTATATCCATTCCCAGTCTTTTTGCCATAGAAAGATAATCGTTCCACACCTGCAGCACATGGCTGATATCATCCCCGGATTTTTCTGATTGTTTCACAAGATAATGTCGAATCTGGCAGATGCTCATCTGATCCAGAACAAACTTCAGGTCGTTTGGTTCAAATCCTTCTTTTACCATCCAGCATATTTCTTCATCCCCGATTGTTTTTCCTGTACTCTTTTCAAGTTGCAGCCATTTAAGTTCTTTTACCCCGCCATTCATATCTCGGAGTCTTCGAAACTCTTTCTTATCTACGGACAGGAATTCTGTTGGTTTTCTGCCTTTTCTTTTTATTGCATCTGCTGCCCTGTGGTCCAGTACATCATCAACTAACTGGAAAAGCCCCGCTTTTACAATCTGTTCCAGTACCGGATACGTTTTCCACAGGTAAAGATATTTTCCAGGATCTATCTTTTTCTGACCAAGGGCGTACTCACGCAGACCTGTTTCTTTTAATTCATGCCTGGACAGATCCGACAGGGTATATGGATAAACCATTCCTTTATATTGACTGTCACAGCAAGTATAATACCAAGAACTTCTACACGAAATCCAACGCATTTCCCGTTGTTTGAACAGATCATAAACGAAATTGGAAATTTCCTTTCCATTTGCAGAGAAGATTCTTCTCTGCTCTTCATGGCAGGTAGTTTCGCAATCTGTATAGCCGCCCTTTTTATACCACGTTCTGGCATGAAAGATCCGGAGCACAAAACCAGAAGTCTTGCGTCTCCTCTGGATAAGATAGACTCTGTACCACTTTGTACAAAATCTTCCAGACTTTCCCACAGAACGAAAAGTAATTGGTTGTCCACACACATTGCACTGTCCTTTCTGGTTATATTTGGGTGAGCGGATTGGAACATGTTTTTTGCAATATGTACAGTATCCTTCTGTAGCACCATTTTTCTGATACTTGTAGAAGATATAGTGTTCCGTAATTCCATATTTTGAAACCCATCCGATCCAGTTCTTAGGCAGTCCAGATACAGTTTTCATCACTTGGTCCCATGAATCTGTAAGTTTTTTATCATGACGTATCCTTTGTTCTTTACGGATATTCGCCTGAAACTCTTCCAGTGCCCGGATTGCAGGCTGCATTGTCTTTAAATATTTTTGGATGACCTTGGTATCACAGTCATTTACATAGATGTTGCCCAAATTAGTTCTTACATCCCATAAGATACTTTCAAGAAGTGCCTTTCTCCATTTTTTTAATTTTTCATCATAAGTTATAAACCGTCTCTCTTTTCTGCTGATAAACAGACGGTACCTTGGAAAGTTTATATTCTCCTCAATATCTGTTACGGCAAATAGATACACTTTTAAAATTCCTTTTTCTACTGCTGCCCGACAATACATCCGATATTTTCCGGGTTCACCCCTTTGTTTCTCCAGTGTACTCAAAGATATTTCCGTTTTCTTTGCATCGGCGATATGTCTGTTCATCACTTTTAATGGTTTTAACTCCATCAATCTCTTTTTTCTCATAACTCCACCAGCTTTCCAGTCACATCAATCCATGCTCCCTCCGGATATTTCTGACCATCGATACAGATGACCCCAATTTCCAGGATCTGGCTGTTGCCAGGCTGCTCCTTTAAAAGTAACAGTAAATCGCCCTTTTGTCCTTTGGCTTTGGGGTCTTTTCCACGTACAATGCAAAATCCGTTGCAGCTGGTCCCGCTTTCTTTTGCAACATGGGAATTCCATTTCCGGTTTGGATATTTCGACATGTAAGCAGCTCCGTGTAATAACAGGCTTCTCAATTCAATTTTCTTTAACAGGCGCATCTTTGTGCAGGAGATTTTTGAATCTTTTCCATCTTCATCCAAATCCCCTGATGCATCTACTATGTAATACACGGAATTTTTCCAATTCGGATAATAGCAGAGACAATCCAGTGGGTTTTCTGCACAATGAAATCCATTTTGTCTACAGTTTGCTTTTTCCGTTTCATTTATGCCATACTCCTGAAACTGAAAGCCCCGACATTTCAAATCCTTTTGAAATCCTTTATATGCGATCATATCCTTCTCCTTTAACTCTCTTTCGGCTGCATCATGTCAAACAAGGACATCTGCCCGGAATCTTTTGATTTTTTCTTGCTGATATGCTTTTCTTCCTGCTCCGCTGCTTCTTTGGGATGCACCTCGGAATCTTTCTTTGTCCCCTGGTTTTTCGGTATTGTTTTCGTTCTCTTATTTACCGAATCCCATTCCTTTTGAATCTTTTTCTTTTCTTCCTGCTCTTTTTCTGCTATTTCTTTTTCATCATCTTTCGCATAATATTCAAGTACCCAGGGAAAAACCTGGTCGCCGGAGAGTGCCAGGCCTGTATTGGCCCGAATGCCGTTCTCTCCCTTTTTTTTCGCTCCCTCCAGTGCAATGTTGTAGGCTTTTTGCGTCACATAATCCAAACATCTCTGAAGCATCTTATGTTTTTTTAACACCTGTGCATCTAAAGCAGAATCCGTTTTGGCAAGATTTACAAGATACTGTCCTATGATGTCTGCAAAGCCTGCATCCTTTAAGGCAAACATTTCTGCACGCAGTTTTTCAGACGCATTCGCAAACTTTCTTTCCTCAATCGGTATATCAACCAGCCGATAGCGGCTGCCCTGAATAAATTTCTCTGTCTGTTTTTGGGAAACTGCATGTGCTTTGGCAAGTTCCCGCACACCATCCATATTCCCGCTCTGGCGGTAATACAATGCTGCTGTATTTAATTCTTCTGCAGTTTTTATGATCTCATTTAACATAATCGATTCCTTCTTTCCTGATAAAAACATGAGGCAGAAGAAAAAATCTCCTGCCTCTGCCTGCTTTTTATGCCGCATTCATTTTCTGTTCAGCCGCTTCCATTTCTTTTTCTACTTCCAATGCAATCCTGCGTCTCTCAGCATCATCAGGATCCAAAAGGCTGATCATTTCCAGTACAATACGGCGAACCCATTCATTTTCCTCCCATCCTGCACTGATCTGACGGGCTTTTTCCGTCAGTTCCTTCCAGTCAGCATCTTCCAGATCCCTGCCACGATATTCCTTATAGAAAGAATAGATTTCTTTCATGGCTTTTGGTGCCTGAATCTTTGCCGCTTCATCCAAATTGGAGAGGAGCCCCATCAGCATGGGATGGTTTTTATATTTTTCAATCAAAGGACGGATACCGGTCTGAATTTTACCCGTATAAAGTCCCAAAAAATCATTAAATATTCCTGCAATCAATTTCTGATCTGTCATTCGTTTCCTTCCTTTCTGTTAATTTTCTTACTCTGCGCCTGACCGTAGATGGAAAACACTGAAATGCTTCCGATACTGCATCCTGGCTGTATCCCTGATCAAGAAGAGCTTTCATAGCCGCTGCCTGTTCTGTTTCCTTGAGCTTTCTTATGGACGGTTTCCGAACTTTCTTTTTCAGGATTTTCCGGCAAAGCGGATGATCTGGTCCGTATTCGTACATTGTGCTGGCTTCCGCTGCATTCAAATCACACAAAATTGCGATCAGCAGACAGTAATATCCTTTATATTCGTCGTCTTTCATGCCGCACCACCTTTATTGCCTGGTTTTCAAATGTACCTCTTTACCCTAATCTGCTTTAAATTCTTTTTGATCAAGACCATTTTCGAGCAGATATCTTTCCGTACCTTCTGGATCGAGCTGTGCAAGTCGTGCAAGATTAAACTCTACGACATAATAGCTGCCATAATTGATTTTCCTCTTACCTACAACTTTTCCGAGTTTATACTTCTCAATAAACGCAACCTTTGCTTTTGCTCCGCAATCCGAGATTATTACCTGCCCTGGCCTTAGGAATCCCATAACTCCAATTGTAAGATCTCCGAATAATTCCAGCTTTTTCTCACATTCCTTTTGCTTTTGCCATAATCCGACATACAGGGATCCGTTGTAGTACATATTCACTCTGACATATAATTCCTCATGTCCACATTCCCAGTCATATCCCAATGGTTTTTCATCTTTTCGAATGCATATATCCTGTCCCATATTCTGCCTCCTTTTTTGATTTTCCTGTTCATCTTTTATGGATTATTTTATATTTCCTCCCTTCCTGTTTTTTGTACACCCCACATTTCGTTTTTGGGCAACAAAAAAAGACACCAAAAATCTTCTTTTGATTTTTGATGTCTTCCTATTGATAAAAGGCCTGCGCCTAAATGTTGCTCCCGGAACAGCATATCCGGAA
>NZ_QTWS01000024.1:0-1565 GCF_003461245.1 Blautia sp. AF19-10LB | reverse complement strand
CGGAACAGCATATCCGGAACAAAAAACTTTACTGCGTGGCAAACCATGCATAAAAAATAATCCATTTATATGGTAACACAATATATTGAATTCGTCAATAAAATACAGCGCATAGAATGCTATATCTTGTTATTCTGCCATTTTTCAAGTACGCTTACCATTTTTACTTCTCTGTCATTTCTACGTTCATCAGGAAAATTTCCAAGGAGTCATATATTGAAATATACTATAAAAAATAAGATTCATAAACGCACAAGGACGCTCTACCGAGGATATGCAGAGCGTCACTCTCTTATGGGCTAAGATTTGTGCAAATTATAATAATACGTCCTAAAAAGGAAGGAGACCGATACTTTCGTACCGGTATATGAAAAAGAAAAATATCTAAAAATGAGATACCTTAATTAGCATCTGCAATTATTAATGTACAGTATATTTATGACGATACTATGGTATAAATTTTAAGAATTTGTAAAAATTATATTTTCCTGTAGAAAAGCTTCTAAAACTCTCGATAATTTATAGTTCTCTTTTAATTATGCACTGCCTACTTCATAATATTTTTATTTCTTTTAAGCTTTAACAAGCAACATCATTGGCCGACGAAGTTCATCTTTCATTTTCTTAATTCATTCATTGTTATTTCATCTATCATATTAAAATCCTTTATAATTAAAAATGATTTACGACCTAAAAACTTATACTGTTTATAGATATTGGGCATTCATATTTTTATATAATAACACAAAAACAGATTAGTTCATATTTTTTCATATACATTAATCTGTTCAGTTTCGATATCTTTAGATTATGAAAATAAAAGTATTGTTTTATAGCGACAATTTCTCACCTTTTGTACATACATTTTTTATATCTAATTTTCATTAAATGTCCTATCAACCTCCCCTTTCATCCAGTCAATATCCTTTGATGCCCGAAAGTATATAGAAGATAACACTTTCAATTGACGTAATCAAAAGATATTAATAAAATAAATAAAAAAACATACACAAGAAGGAAACGTAATGAATACATTTTTTACCTGCGAGCAAAAATTAGGGAATACCATCTTCACTTTTTCACAAAAAGCCAAAGTTCTTAGCACAAGTCCTTTAAACGGAGGCCTTACAAGGCACCTTTCTCATGCTGTAAATATCAATTGTATGAATGGTTCTTATGAATGTAAAATGCTTGGAGATACTTATGAAAAAGATCTAGCTGCACATGTCCACGCCCTTGGTCTTTCCCCCTCCTGCACTACTGCCTTAAGTACCGCAGCCTGGACTGAATTACGTGCTATAGAAGAAGTATGCTTCCGGGATCTTACGGTAACTGCTGTTGTGACCGGTGGAATTGACTCCAATGGCATGCATCCCGGCGATCCCGCTTCTTACTACGAAGAGGATGGAAATTATGAAATGCTGCCTCCTGGAACAATCAATATTTTTCTGTTCATTAATCAGAATTTGACTGATGCAGCAATGTCCAGAGCACTGATGCTTTGTGGAGAATCGAAAGCTGCTGCTGTTTCTCAGTTATTACTGGGAAGCTGCTATTCCGAAGAA
>NZ_QTWS01000023.1 GCF_003461245.1 Blautia sp. AF19-10LB | reverse complement strand
CTAAAGCGTCCGGAAGCACGCGACTTCAGTCGTGTGAGGATAGAGTTGTTGATTCACTGTGCGCATAATGAAATCTCAATTCTGCAATACAATAACGAAAATTCATTGAGTTGTACAATTCACCTGGCATTTTATTTTGCAAGAGAGTACTACACAATTATCAGAGAATTGCCAACAGGAAAAGGCTTTGCAGATGTCTGCTTTATTCCAAGAAAAATAGCTGTGTGATCGAAAGGGCTGAAATCTAAGAAAAAAGTCATATTGACACTTTTTACAAAAATAGTTATAATTCTAAACGTTAGAATTATAACTATTTTATTTTGCAACAAACGCAAACAGGGAAGGAACGTGAAACATGGACACATCATTGCATTATCTGACAATGGCTAACCAGATGCTGATCCAGAAGAGGCTTCTGGAGCGGGTGAAGGCTTCGGGGCTTACGCTTGGACAGCCGAAGGTTCTGGATTATCTCAAGGATCATGATGGAGCCAGTCAGAAGGAAATCGCGGCGGGCTGTTTTATTGAGGCGGGATCGCTGACTTCAATTTTGAACCGTATGGAAGAGAAAGGCCTGATCGAGCGGCGCATGCTCAATGGAAACAGAAGGACTTTTCATATTTTTATGACAGAATCCGGGAAAAAAAGCCAGAAGCTTGTCGAAGAAGCTTTTGTGGAGATCGAGGAGGCTGCGTGGAAAGATATTTCTCCAGAAGAAGCAGAGGTTTTTATGAAGATTTATCATAAAATTTACAGTAACCTGTCTGAGACAGGATGCGAAGAAACAGGGAAAGAAGGAAGGAACAAATGAACAAACTAAAAAGATACGTGATCTTTCTGATCGGTTTGTTCGTGAACTCACTTGGTGTCAGCCTGATCACCAAGGCAAGTCTCGGAACCTCACCGATCTCATCGATTCCGTATGTGTTAAGCTTAAGTTTTCCGTTTACACTCGGAAACTTTACGATTTTTTTCAGCGTATTTCTGATCTTACTGCAGTTACTGATCCTGCGTAAAAATTTTAAACTGGAACATGTTCTGCAGATACCGGTATCTATTATCTTTGGATATTTCATCGATCTTACCATGCTTCTGTTTGCATGGGTAAACCCGCAGGCGTATGTTATGAAGATTGTATATCTTCTGATCGGATGTCTGATCCTTGGATTTGGTGTGTACATGGAAGTGCTGGCAGACGTTGTTATGCTGCCGGGAGAATCTTTTGTCCGCGCGATCGTTCTGACATGGAAAACCAACTTTGGTACGACAAAAATCTGCTTTGACGTTTCCATGGCGGTGATCGCGGCAATCCTGTCCTTTGTATTTACCGGACATCTCAATGGTGTGCGTGAAGGTACGATCATTGCGGCACTTCTGGTTGGATTTATTGCCAGAGTCCTTGGCAAGAAGCTTGCATTTGTCAAACCGCTTCTGTTTCCGGAAGAGTTCGCAGGGGAAAATGTGGAAAGTACCGGCAAATCCGGTGCGGTATCTGTGGATAAACCGGCAGATGAAGTTCAGCGTAATGTCATCGTGATCGGCAGACAGTTTGGGAGCGGCGGACACGATATCGGCAAAGCACTTGCAGAAAAACTTGGCTACGCTTTTTATGATCAGGAGATCATCGAGATGACTGCCGGAACGACAGGATATACACCGGAATTTATCCAGAAAAAAGAAGAGATGATGACCAGCAGTTTCCTGTATGACCTGGTGAACCAGATGTATATGTATGCACAGCCGGACGAGGAAGCACCGAAGGACAAGATCTACGAAGCTGAATCAAAGGTCGTCAGAGAACTTGCTGCAAAAGGAAACTGCGTGATCGTAGGACGCTGCTCTGACTACACCCTTAGAGACAACAAAAACTGCCTCAGAGTTTTCTTCTGCGCACCAATGGAAAACAGAATGAAACGAGTCATGGACCGTCTGCATCTGTCCGAAAAAGACGCAAAACAGAAGATCCAGAAAGAAGATAAATGGCGCGCCGACAACTACCGCTATTACACCGGCCGTATCTGGGGCGCATCAGCAAACTTCGACCTGACTGTGAATACAGCGCTTGGGGAAGAATACATAGAAATATGCATCCGCGAGGCGATGAAACGGTAAAATCAATGTTCGTATACGATAAAAAGAGTGCAGATTCTGACAATTCAGTACAGGATTTACACTCTTTTGTGTTATACAGTTACTTGATCGGTATTTATAATGTAAGGTCTTCTACATTAACTTCGAAAGATGATAATTTGGCTGTTGCAACTTTGATCTGATAGTCTAATTCTTCGTTTACGGTATCACCATTTGCTTTCTTAATACGCTGCAGATCTGTGTATTTGTCGATAAGTAAAGTTTTTAATTCCTGATCACTCATATCATGATTAACCTCCATATTGGCACCACCTTTCATAATTATAATAATTATTATAGGTGATAATCATAAGGGTGTAAACCCTGTATTCAACTGTCAAGGCACAAACAACAGGAATTTTATCCGGAAACGGATTAGAAAGATTTGTTCTATATTATAAACATTAATCATCCATCTGTCAAAGAGAAACGTTCGACAAATTTTTTACGAAATCAGTATTTTGTCTCTTTAAAAAAGATTTCCCGAGTGCTAAGATAGACAAGGCATAAATCGTAACTGTGAAGGTACTGAACAGTTGCCATAAATTACCTATGGAGGAAATATAAAGTGACAGAAGAAATTGAGACACAAGAGAACAAGAAATTACCGGTCCTGCGGGGCGAGCTGGCGTTGCTGGTGGTGGTATTGATCAACAGCCTGGGAGTTGTGCTGATGCTGTATTCCGGTTCCGGGATCTCGGCGATTTCCAGTGTACCATATGCATTTTCGGAAGTATTCAATAAGATCTCCCTTGGAACCTGGACCTACATTTTCCAGGGACTTCTGGTATTATCCCTGATGATCATGCGTAAGAAATTTGTTGCACCGTATCTTTTCAGCTTTGTCGTTGGATTTGCATTCAGCGAGATGCTCGATGTACATGAAATGTGGATAGGCGTTCTGCCGACAGCCATTGGATACCGGGTACTTTATTTTATCATCAGCTACCTGCTCCTGTGCATCGGGATTGCACTTTCCAACCGCTGCGGTCTTCCGATCATCCCGACAGACCTGTTTCCGAGAGAACTGGCAGATATCACGAAGGTAAAATATTCCAGGATCAAAATCGGCTATGACGTTACCTGCCTTACCATAACAGCACTGATGACCTGCATCATCCTCGGACATCTGGACGGACTCGGAATCGGCACGATCCTCGCCGCATTTACCATGGGAAAAGTGATCGGCATGATTGGTGACAAGATGGATCAGCATGTGAGATTTGAGTCGTTTATGATAAAAAGAGCGTGATGGATTTCGGGACAGACAACGCAATAAAAGAATAAAAAACACAAAATAAAGATATAAAAACCGACAGGTATTCGCTACAATAGAAGTAGAAAATGCAGGTCGGTTTTTTAATATAGGAAAGGAACATAAGAATGGTAAGGATCAGCGACATCATACGTGCAGAATTTGCAGAAGGAGATAATAAAAGAGATGCAGGGCTTAAGACCCCGGAGAACATTGTAAGATACGATGATATTATATATGGAACAGAATCTAAATGGCAGAAACTGGATGTATATCGCCCAAAGGATGCTATGGGAAAGCTTCCAGTGATCGTCAGTGTCCATGGTGGCGGATGGGTATACGGTGACAAAGAAAGGTATCAGTTCTACTGCATGGATCTTGCAGAGCGAGGCTTTGCCGTAGTGAATTTTTCTTATCGCCTGGCACCGGAATATAAGTTTCCGGCATCACTGGAAGATACAAATTTCGTATTTACCTGGGTTCTGGAAAACGCAGAAACTTATGGATTAGATACAGAAAAAATCTTCGCAGTGGGTGATTCAGCAGGAGCACATATCCTGTCTCTTTATCTGGATATCTGCACCAATCCAGACTATGCCGAAAGTTATAAATTCCACACACCAGAAAATTCACAGATCTGTGCAGTGGCACTGAATTGCGGACAGTATCATATGGGAGAGGAAAATCTGGACGAGCTTACAGGAAAACTGATGGAAGAATATCTTCCGGGAAAAGGAACGAAACAGGAACTTCAGCTGCTCTGTGCAGATGATCACGTGACAGAAAAATTCCCACCAGCTTTCATCATGACAGCAGAAGAAGACTTTCTCAGAAACCAGGCACCTCTGATGTATGAGAAGCTAAAAAGCATGCATATCCCATGTGAATTTCACGATTACCGCAGTGGAAAATCCGAAAAACTGGGACATGTTTTTCACCTGAATATAAGATCCGAGGATGCACATAAATGCAATGATGAAGAGTGCAGGTTCTTCAAACAGATATTGAACATATATTAAGACTGGGACTGGTTTTCAGAAATCCTTCTTGTTATAATACATATAAATGTACTACTTTGATGCGAATGGTGTAAGACATAAAGCAGGGAGTGTGAGAAATGGATTTTGCAGTAAAACGACTTCCCATTGGGATAGAATTTTTTGATGAAATGATCAAAAATCAATATTACTATGTGGATAAAACAGGGATGATAAGTGAATTGCTCCGTTCAGGAGGGAAAGTAACACTGTTTACACGACCAAGACGATTTGGAAAATCTCTGAATATGAGTATGCTGAAAAACTTTTTTTCACTGCAGGGCGATAAAAGAATATTCAATGAACTGCAGATATCCCGTGATAAACAGGTCTGTGAAGAATACATGGGGAAATTCCCTGTTATTTCGATCTCACTCAAAAGCGTGGATGGATTTGCTTACAGAAATGCTTATGAGATGCTGTGTGCGACGATTGGAAATGAAGCCATGAAATTTCAGTATCTGATGGACAGCACTAAACTTACAGATCGTGAAAAAGAACAATACGGACTTCTTATAAAAGGTGGAGACAGGATTCCTTTTGAGATGGATGAAGTTACTCTGACTGGAAGCCTGAAAACGTTATCTCTGTTACTTGAAAAACATCATGGAAAACAGACGGTTCTTCTGATCGATGAATATGATGTTCCATTGTCAAAGGCATCGGAGCATGGATATTACAAAGAAATGGCAATGTTGATCCGCAAGCTGTTTGAACAGGTGCTTAAAACAAATGAAAGTCTGAAACTGGCGGTACTGACCGGGTGTATGAGGATATCAAAAGAAAGTATTTTTACAGGTCTGAATAATTTTGAAGTTTTATCAGTTGCGGATGTACGGTTTGATGAATACTTTGGGTTTACAGACAAGGAAGTGAGAAAACTTCTGGAATATTATCACCTGTCAGACAAATATCAGCAGGTAAAGGAATGGTATGATGGATACCAGTTTGGAAATGTGGAAGTTTACTGCCCGTGGGATGTTATGAATTATTGCGTAACACTTCTGGCAGATCCAAATGCGGAGCCGCAAAATTACTGGATCAATACCAGCAGCAATGAAGCAGTTCGAAGATTTATCAGAGAATCTGATAACAGTGGAACAATCAGAAGGGAAATTGAGGGGCTGGTCGCTGGTGAGTGTATTATAAAGGAATTGCATCAGGAACTGACTTATGAGGACATGTACCAGACGATTGATAATATCTGGAGTGTTCTGTTTACTACGGGATATCTAACCCAGAGAGGAAGATCGGAGGGAAATATATTCCGGCTTGCAATACCGAACAGGGAGATACGGAATATTTTTACAACGCAGATCATGCAGCTTTTTAGAGAAAATGTGAAGAAAGACGGAGAGTTACTGAATCGATTCTGTGAGGCACTCGAGAATGGAAATACAGAATCAGCAGAAAAATGTTTCGGGGAGTATCTTCGAAAGACGATCAGTATCCGTGATACATCTGTGCGAAAAGAAATGAAAGAAAATTTTTATCATGGAATTCTCCTTGGGATCCTGGGAATCAAAGAAAACTGGATAGTACGTTCCAACAGGGAATCAGGAGAAGGCTATAGCGACATTCTTATTGAGACAGACGATACTGCAATGGGCATTGTAATCGAGATGAAATATGCGGAGGATGGAAATCTGCAAAAGGCAGCAGAAAAAGCGTTAAAGCAGATCGAATCAAAACAGTATGAAGAAGCATTATATGATGAGGGAATAGAGCAGATTTTGCGATATGGAATTGCCTGCTATAAGAAACGCTGTAAGATTTTGAGGTTATAACGTTTTTCAAAAATAAAATAACATCTGCCAAAATTCAAGCTGGAAAAAAATGTATTTTCGTGCTAGAATTTTGGCAGATTTATTTATTAAGGAGAGGATCAAATGAAAAAGAAACAGAATCTACTGCTTTTAATTCTGGCTGTCTTGTTTGTATCTCTGTTTGGTGGAAGTACAGCAGTATCAGCAGCATCTTCGTTTCCACGGCTGCAGGCGGTCTCGTCTGGAGAGATTGTCAGCAAGAATAATAATCTGTATTATCGTTATGGCCAGAGAAATTACGCCAGAAACAAATATCTGAGGATCAAAGGAAAGAACTATTACTTTGACAGTTCAGGAAAAGCCTGGTATGGAATGCATACGATTAACGGCAGGAAGTATTATTTCGGAACCCGTTCAGAGGGATATATGTACAGAAGCCGCCTGTTCCGCTACAATAAGAATTATTATTATGCGAATCAGAAGGGAATTCTTGTTACCAGTGGCTGGTATACGCTTCCTTCCGGGAAAAAATATTATTTTGACTCTGCTGGCAGGGCATACACCGGAAAAAGAACGATCAACAAGACTACTTATTATTTTGACAGCAATGGTTCACTGAACCATTCAGGTCTGTATTATGATCTGGCATCGGACTGTGCACTTCTTATCAATGCCGATACAGGAAAAGTTTTGTACGCAAAGAACGAAAACCTCCGGCATGCAAATGCCAGTACCACCAAGATCATGACCTGTATCCTTGCTCTTGAGAACAGTAAAATGAACGAAACTGTGAAATTTTCTGCCAGAGCAACAGCACTGGAACCAACGAAATTATACGCCAGAACAGGCGAAACATTTTATATGAGGGATCTTCTTTATTCTCTTATGGTTCCTTCTCATAACGATACCGCGGCAGCAATCGCAGAGCATATCAGTGGTTCACAAAGTAAATTTGTCAGTCTTATGAATAAGAAAGCGGCGCAGCTTGGCTGTACTGACACGCATTTTGCAACACCAAATGGTCTTGATGCCGGTTACACTCATTATACAACTGTGTCTGACCTTGCTAAAATTGCGCGTTACGCGATTAAGAAACCTGCATTCAGAAAAATCATCAGCACCAAAAGTTACTCCTTCAAGAGTCTTAATACAAATCGCCGTTTTACCGTAAGTACTACAAATGCCCTTCTTGGAAACATGCCGGGTGTGATCGGCATGAAAACAGGATATACCAATAAAGCCGGACATTGTTTCGTGGGTCTGTGCCAGTCTCAGAAGGGGAATACATATATTTCAGTTGTCCTGGGCGGACCAAACTCCAACGCACGCTGGAGAGATTCCAGGATACTTCTGAATTACGCATATAAACACTGAAAAATAAAAAACACAGGATCGGACTTTCAGTCAGTATCAGACAAAAGATATTGGTTGGAAGTCCGATTTTGTTTTCGGGCAAAAATAAAAAAACAAACTTTATTCATAAGAATCTGTATTTACCTGAAAAAACGCCATGCTTATAATTATTAACAATAGAAGAATTTCAGAAAAATCACACCTAATTTTGTATGAAAAGGAAACATATATGGATCATAAAAAATTTACCATGCGTAATGCACTGCTTGTCTTCTGTATTACGAGTGTGGTATTTGCACTTCTTTTGCAGACTTTTTTGTTTCATCAGACACTCAGGCGGCAGATCAGGGCGGAGAGTATTTCGGATCATGAGATCTCGCTCAACAAGATGCAGACAGACATCGCGTCTTTTGTTCATAATGTACGTACCGAAATGCTGACGATCTACAGTGAGCAGGATCTGATCAGTGATCTTCGGTCAGCGGCAGAAGAAGGAACCAGCCTCAAGGATTATTACTGGAGGAGCTGGTATTTTGCCAGAAAGCGTTTTACGAAAGAAGATCAGCTTCTTGCCCTGTATCTGTACGATACACAGGACAAAGTTGTCAGCGCCTACCGATATAATGCGTCTTCTTTTCCAAGAGATCTGTATCAGACGGAATATGATTCCAATACAGAAAGGCTCTATGATTATGTGCATGATAAACGGACAGACTTTATGATCTCTGGCTATTACAATCCCATTGCAAAACGAAATGTGGTCCGCCTGGTGCTGAAACTTCACAATTATGATGAGGAAAGAGAAAATATCGGATATCTGGTATGTGATATCAACAGTTCTGCATTTACGTCGATCATGTCCAAGTATGTCGATGTAGAACAGGTCTGTCTGTGGCTTCAGCCTGTAGGAGACCAGGTGATAGCCAAAACAGGACAGGCTTCTGTATCACAGAAAAGAATCCAGAAACAGCTTGCAAAAGTGGTCGAAAATTATTACAACTCAGATCAGCTTGAACAGGAATATGATGGAAATTATCTGATACAGGTTTCACAGGAAGACTATAATCTGGAAGCATTTGTCCTGGTATCACAGTCTCTTTTGACAGCAACACAGAAGTCGCTGATACGGACACTTCTGATCATTATGGCAGGCATGATCGGCGCGATCGTTCTGCTTGTATTTATGTTGTCCAGATGGATGACCAAACCGGTAGAAGAAATGAGAAATACCATTGTCCGTATCAAAAACGGAGAGTCATCTCTGCGTGTAAGTCCGGTCGGATGGTCAGAAGAACTGACAGTACTTGGAACAGAATTTAACGAAATGCTGGATCGTATCCAGGCGATGGCAGAAGAAGAACTTCAGAATAAGATGCTGGTGGAGAGGACAGAGTTCAAAATGTTCCAGGCACAGATCAATCCGCACTTTCTGTATAACACATTAAATACCATGAGTGGGATTGCGAATGCACAGAACTGTCCTCTCGTAAGCGGGATCTGTCATTCCCTGTCGGCGATTTTCCGCTACAGCCTGAACATGACGGATGAACTTTCTACCATTCAGAATGAGATGGACCATGTCCGCAATTATCTTTATGTCATGGACGTGCGGAATGGATCTTCGGTGGCATATGAATACCAGATCGACAATGCAACACTGAAGGACAGACTTCCAAGGATCTGCCTTCAGCCGGTGGTGGAGAATGCGCTTACACACGGACTCAGAAATACCAGGCGAAAAGACAAGAAGCTTCTGATCCGCTCCGAGCATATCGGAGAAAATCTTGTGGTCACAATCTCAGATAATGGTACAGGAATGGATGCGGAGGCCATGAATATACTTCTTGAGAAAAATGACCGGAAACGTGTGGAGGCAGGCGTTTCCATCGGAATCCTGAATGTAAATGCACGATTGAAACAGTTATTTGGACCGGAATATGGGCTGTGGATCGAAAGTCAGGCCGGAGAGGGGACAACGGTCACGATCACAGTTCCGATCGTTTCCAGTGAGGAAGAGAATGGGGAAAATATAACAGGAGGTGCCCATTGTGAAAAAGATGAAATATAAAGTACTGGCAGCGGATGATGAGTACTGGAGCAGGGAAAATCTCCGAAGTCTGATCTCATGGGAGGACTATTCTATTGAATTTCTGGATCCTGCCTGTGACGGCGAAGAAGTACTGGAACGTATTGAAGAAGAAAAACCGGATATTATCCTGACAGACATCAATATGCCGTTCTTAAGCGGTCTGGAACTTCTGCAGAAGCTTCAGACAGAACATCCGGAGATCATTACGATCGCAGTGAGCGGATACGATGATTTTGACAAAGTAAAAGGTGTTTTTGTCTCAGGGGGACTGGACTATATTCTCAAACCGGTAGGAAAAGAGGAACTTGTAAAGATCCTCACCAAAGCTCTTGGAATCCTGGAAGAAAGAGAGATGGCGCGAAAACACAAAGAAACAAACCAGATCCAGGAACACAAAATCTCCTCTTTTCTGGAGGACAGTGAATATTCTGCACTGCTGTCAGGAAAGTTGTACGGACAGTTCACAGCACAGCCGCACGTTTCTTCGACAAAAGAATTTTCCGGTGTGGCAGCCCTGCTGGTGAAATTTTATAATATTGCGGAGATCGCAGAGAAGTTTGAATACGATAATCTGCAGATGTCGTTAAGCATCAAGACAAGGCTCAGAAATCTGACCGGCTGCAATGCCGAGGCCATTATTTTTAACAACTGCAATAAAATGAGTGAATTTCTTATCTTTACTTCCTATAGAATCAACTCACTCAGGATCCTGGCAGAAAACATCCTTGAAGAATTTCCGCTGGATGAGTATGGCCCTGTTTCTGTGATCCTTCATGAACAGACAGGATCTCTGGACGACATTGGAAGTATGTACAGAGATATGGTTGCCGTTCTGGTGACACGGCCTTTTACACACAGTCATTGTATTCTGGCATGTTCGCAGGAGGAAGGCAGTCAGTCCGTAGGAAAAACGGTGTCCCATCGAATTGAAGAAGAAGTGTACCATCTTTTGAATACGGGACAGAAGAGTGAGACGGCAAAACTGATCTTTCGAACCTGTGATTTTAAACACTGTGACAATGGAGAATGGTCCTTCCTTGATGTCAAACAGTATGTAAGGAGGATCACGGGAATTCTTTACCGTTACGTACAGGAACAGCATCCAGAGCTCACCGCGCAGGCAGAAGAAGCGATGGATGACATTGATTATTATATGAAATGTCTGGATGCACCTTCCGTTATGGCATCGCTCAGGATCCTGCTGGACAGCCTGTGGGAAAACAATCCGGACAAAAACAGCACGGATTCTGCGGGAAGTCAGGTAGAGCAGATCCGTCAGTATATACTGACTTCTTACCATGAGAATATCACATTGACGGCACTTGCTGCAGCGTATCATATGGATGCGAGCTATCTTTCCAGGATGTTCAGCCAGACTTACGGAGAGACCATCATTGCCTGTCTTACCAGAGTCCGGATGGAACAGGCGATCCGTCTGATGGAGGATGAAGAGAAGAAACTGGAGACGATCTCTTTCCTGGTCGGTTATGATGATTACAACTATTTCAGCCGTGTTTTCCGCAAAAAAGTAGGAGTAAGTCCGAGAGAGTACCGCAATAATATGTACAAATAGGTCAAAAATGTGCAACAAAAAAATCCAAATATGTCCTAACTGAACAAAGCCAGAGTATGTTTTAATAAAATCACAACGAAGCCGGATACGGACGAAAAACATACTCTGGCTCAAAAATTTTAAGGAGGGTTTTTACAAGATGAAAAAAAGAATGAAAAAATTGGTTGCTATCGCAGCAACAGCAGCAATGGTTGCTTCTGTACCAGCAAGTGCAGTGACAACTTACGCAGCAGGAGATGACATTACAATTGGTGTTTCTATCTGGAGTTCCACAGACGTACTTGGAAGCCAGTGCAAAAAGATCATCGACAAAGCGGCAGCAGCACTGGATGTAAACGTAATGTATGTAGACCAGGGACATGTATCAGAGCAGGTTACAGCTTCTGTTGAACAGCTCTGTGCAGCAGGATGCGACGGTATCGTGATCTGTAACTCCGCTGATTCAGAAATGACTTCTGCGATCCAGACATGCGAAGCAAACCAGGTTTACCTGACACAGTTCTTCCGTATCATTTCCGAAGAAAACAGCCCGGAAGTATACCAGACAGCATGCAATTCCCCATACTATCTTGGTGCAGTACACGAAGATGAGGTTACAAACGGATATACACTTGTAAATCTGCTTCTTGAAAATGGCGACAGAAACATCGGACTGGAAGCATGGACCGTTGGTGATGCTACATTCCAGCAGAGATGGACAGGATACAAGAAAGCAGTTGATGAATGGAACGAAGCAAACCCGGATGATCAGGCAACTATGACAGAGCCTGTATATGCAAATACTTCTTCTGAAGAAGGCGCTGCAGCAGCTCTTTCTCTGTACAACTCCAATCCTGATATGGATGCCCTGATCGTTGCAGGCGGCGGCGGTGACCCACTGGTTGGTTCCATCGGTGCTCTGGCAAACGAAGGACTTACAGGCAAAATCGATGTTGTTTCCACAGACTTCCTTGATGACCTGAAAGAACAGCTCGAATCTGGCGGAATGTTTGCAGAATCAGGCGGACATTTCTGTGACCCGTTATTTGCATTCCTTATGACTTACAATGCAGTAAAAGGCAACTATACAAAAGACGAAGGTTCCTTCGGATATGAGATCGAATTCCCATACCTGTATGTATCTTCTCCAGACGACTATGAAAACTATCAGAAATACTTCGTTGACGATGATCCGTACACAGACGAAGAAATCGTTGAGATGGCTGGATACAGCTTCGATGATCTGAACAAAGCAGCAACATCACTTTCCATCGACGACGTTATTTCCCGTCACAGCAACTAAATGACACGACTCCAAAAATCTGCTGCCTTCTTTCCAGGAGGCAGCAATTTAAAAAGAAGCAGTAATATGCGCCCGCCAAAAGCAAAAGACCAACCGTAAGGAGTGTTGGCCTCCTGCTTCTGGCGGGCGAAGAAATGAATAGGAGAATGGTTATGAAAAAACTCAAACAAAGCCAGTATTATGGAATTGGCATTCTGGTACTTATGCTTGTAGTTTTCTGGGCAGTGTTCAAGGTACTTGCTCCAACTACCTTCGGTTCCCCGGACAAACTGGCAACTTATATGAAATCAGCCCTGATCTATGCAGTAGGCGGCTGCGGTCTTTATTTTATCTGCGTTATGGGACCTTTTGATATGAGTGTTGGTGCAAATATCGTACTTTCCTCTATTATTGCATGCAACGCAAGCGTGAAATTCGGCTATGCCGGTCTTGTCATCGCGCCTCTGATCTGCGGTACGATCATCGGTCTGATCAACGGAATCGTCTATATCAAATTACATATTTCTTCCCTGATCGTTACCTGTGCGCTTTCACTGATCTATGAAGCACTGAGCGTTTATGCGACGAATGGAAAGAATGTAATCCTCGCAACAGAATACAGAGCTTTTGGTGATTATCCGGTAAACCTGATCCTTGCGCTGATCGCATATTGTCTCTGTGCATTTATTCTGAAATATACCAAGATCGGTACTTATACCTATGCGATCGGAAGCAACGAAGTTGTTGCAAAGAACATGGGTGTAAATGTTTCCAAATATAAGATCGTGGCATTTACACTTGCCGGATTTTTCTTCGGACTTCAGGCAATCCTGACGATCAGCTTTGGTACTTCCATGACATCTGCTTCCAACCTTTCTTCTATGAGCCGTAACTTTACTCCTCTGATGGGAACTTTCTTCGGACTGGCATTTAAGAAATATGGTCACCCGGTAGTGGCAATTGTAATTGGTGAGATGATCATTCAGCTTATGTTCAATGGATTTGTTGCACTTGGTGCTCCGACTACGATCCAGAATGTGGTTACCGGAGCTGCCCTGCTTCTGATCGTTGCACTGACGACCAAGCCGGTCAAAGGTCTTGTAGTGAAATAGGAGGACGATTATGGGTGAGATATTATTAAGAGCAGAAAATATTGATAAACATTTTGGCATCACACATGCCCTGGACAACGTTTCCTTTACCTTCGAAAAAGGCGAGATCCATGCACTGATCGGTGAAAATGGTTCCGGTAAATCCACACTTACTTCCTGTCTGACAGGTATCTATCAGAAGGATTCCGGTAAATTTATCCTGGAAGGCAAGGAGATCACAGCTACAAACCAGGTAGAGGCAAATCATCAGGGAGTTGCGATCATCGTACAGGAGATCGGAACACTTTCCGGTCTGACCGTAGCAGAAAACATTTTTCTTGGAAACGAAGATAAATTTACAAGACACGGCATCAAGAACACAGCAGCCATGAACAAACAGGCACAGGAATATCTGGACAGCTATGGCTTCAACTACATTGATGCGACCAAAGTTATCGACGATTATAACTTCGAGGACAGAAAGCTGGTTGAGATCGTAAAGGCAACTTATTTCAATCCGAAGGTTCTGGTAGTTGATGAGACAACGACAGCACTTGGACAGAAAGGCCGTGAGGAACTGTTCAAAGTAATGCACAGAGTTCGTGATACAGGAAACTGCGTGATCTTTATTTCTCATGATCTGGAAGAAGTCATCGAGCAGTCTGATAACATCAGTGTTCTCCGCGACGGTGTAAAGATCGGTTCCATCAGCAAACAGGAAGCGACACCGGACAGACTGAAGGCCCTTATGGTTGGACGTGAGATCGGTGATAACTATTACCGTACCGATTATGGCGAAGAAATTTCAAAAGAAGTTGTTCTTTCCGCAAAGAATGTTACTGTCAAAGGCCAGATCGAAGATCTGAACCTGGAACTTCACAAGGGAGAGATCCTTGGAATCGGCGGACTTTCTGAATGCGGTATGCACGAAGTAGGAAAAGCACTTTTTGGTGCATCTTATTTCCGTCAGGGAACTGTAACTTTGGGAGACGGTACTCCGATCAATTCTATTCCGGATGCGATCAAACACAGCATTGCCTATGCATCCAAGGACAGAGATAATGAATCCCTTGTCATTAACGATACGATCGGAAACAATATCTGTCTGCCATCCCTGGAAGATCTCAAGACAAACGGGCTTCTCCGCGGTAAGGCAATGAAAGAGTTTGCCAATAAATATGCAAAACAGATGAGTACCAAAATGACGGGAGTTGACCAGTTTGTTTCCGCACTTTCCGGTGGTAATAAACAGAAGGTTGTTCTTGCACGCTGGGTCGGCAAGGATTCAGATCTGATCATCCTTGATTCCCCTACCCGTGGTATTGATGTCAAGGTAAAAGCAGATATCTATGCCATGATGAACGATATGAGAAAAAATGGAAAATCCATCATAATGATCTCAGAGGAGATCATGGAGCTTCTTGGTATGGCTGACCGTATCCTTATCATGAAAGACGGTAAGATCAATGGTGAATTTTTCCGCTCTCCGGATCTGAAAGATACAGATCTGATTGACAATATGATTTAAGGGGGTAAAAAAATGGATACAACAAAAAAATCATCTGAACAAGTACCATTTCTGGAACGTCCCATTGTGCGTACGATCCTTCCTATCGCGGGATTTGTTATTATCTGTGTATTATTTGCAGTTCTGACTGACGGAAGACTGTTTCAGCCGAAAAACCTTTCACTGCTCCTCAGCCAGTCTTATATGCTTCTGATCTCATCGATCGGTGTATTTATGGTCATGACCATGGGTGGTCTTGACTTTTCACAGGGCTCCATGCTTGGTGTGGCTTCCATCGTAGTATGCTGGCTGTCTCATTACAACATGGTCCTGGCAGCACTTGGTGGAATTGTAACCGGCGGTCTGATCGGACTGATCAATGGATACTTTAATGTAAAGAGAAAGATCACAAGTTTTATCGTTACGATCTGTACCATGTATCTGTTCCGTGGAGTCTGCGCTTATGCAACAACAAATTCTCCGGTTTATGCAGTAAGTGATATTTCCAAATACAATACACTGCCATTTATGCTGACCTTCACAGTTATCATCTTTGTAGCTGCATATCTTATCTTTACATACACAGGTCTTGGATACAGACTCAAAGCGATCGGTGCAGGAGAGACTGCAGCGAGATATGCAGGTATCCGCGTAGAACGCACCAAGATTCTTATTTTCATGGCAGCAGGATGCATCACAGGCCTGGCAGCATTTGTAAATGCGATCAAGGTTGGATCTGTAACATCCACAGCAGGAAACCAGCTTGAGACACAGATCATGATCGCTCTGGTACTTGGTGGAATGCCTGTCAATGGTGGTGCAAAAGTAAAATTCTACAATATCATACTTGGTGTTATGACTTACAAAGTTCTTTCCAGTGGGCTGGTCATGCTGATGATGCCGACACAGCTTCAGCAGCTGATCCTTGGTGTGATCTTCCTGATCGAAGTTGCACTGTTCAGTGACAGAAAGACTGGTATGATCGTTAAATAAGCGGTTTTATGAAAATTTAATACTTCAATATCTTTGCCTGACAGTATATGTGTGGTAAAATGGTCACAATATCTACCGATGTATATGGAGAAATGCTATGGACAAAAATGAATTTCTTGATATTTTACGTAGTCAGCTTTCCGGACAGATGCCGGAGGGACAGATCAATACACATATCCAGTATTATCGCAATTATATTGAAGAGAGGATGCAGTCAGGCAACAGTGAGTCTGAGGTGATGAGAGAACTGGGAGATCCCAGACTGATCGCAAGGACGCTTCTGGATACAGAGACGGGGGCGAATGCACCGTATTCGGACGCAGGTTCTGCTTATGAACAGAAATCCGGCAGTGAGCGTGTGAAACAGAAGTCATTCAAACTGGACTTTTCGACCTGGTATGGCAAGCTGCTCGCGATCCTGATCGCAGCGATCGTTCTGGTCATCCTGTTTGTATTACTTGGAATCCTTATTCCGATCATGGTGATCGCAGGAATCATTATTTATCTGGTGCGTTTTCGCCCCAGACAATAACTTACAAATTTACAGATAGGCAGTAAAATGGAGAAAAAATAAAATTTCCGTTTTACTGCCTGTTTTTTGGGTAAAAATCCAACTTGTCTGAAAATAGCACAACTGGTATAGTATATATCAAAAGATTTACTTGACAATACGAGACATAAAAAAGGGGTGGAGAGATGTTAAAGATTTTTCTGGCAGAAGATGAGGTGATCGTTCGGGAAACGATCAAGAGGATGATCCCATGGGAGAATCTGGGGTTTGAACTTGTTGGCGAGGCTGCGGATGGAGAGATGGCACTGCCGCTTCTGCTCCGACAGAAGCCGGATCTTCTGATCACGGACATCAAGATGCCGTTCATGGACGGGCTGACACTGGCAAAAGTGGCAAAGAAAGAAATCCCGGGACTCAAGGTTGTGATCCTGAGCGGCTATGATGATTTCAATTATGCGAAACAGGCGATCAACATCGGAGTGGAGGATTATCTGCTCAAACCGATCACAAAGAATGCACTGATTGAACGGCTTACCGAGATCCGAAGCCGTTATGAGCATGAAAAGACGCAGAAAGAATACTACGAGAAGTTCCACAGAGAAATGCAGGCATATGAGAAGAACAGCAGCCGGGATTTCTTTGAGGCACTTGTAAGTGGTTCTATGGATATGATGGAGATCTATCGAAGGTCTGAGAAACTGGGGCTGGACATTGTGGCAGAAGCCTACAATGTTCTGATCTTTACGATGAACTGCGAGGAAGATTTTTCCGGACAGAGAGAAGGTTATTCCGAGTGGGAGGCAGAATCGCTGGAACTGCTGGAGGAATTTTTCTCCGAAAATACTTCGGCAATGCTGTTCCGCTGCAATATTTTTTCCTATGGTGTCCTGATAAAAGGACAGAAAGAGACTATCGGAGAAAATACCAGAAGCTGTGTGAGCGAGATCCAGAGGATCCTTGACCGCAAAGAACAAAAAAGACAGTGGTTTGTTGCGGCCGGCGAGCCGGTGGAGCGCTTAAGCCAGATCCAGAAAAGCTATTACAGCGCATCGAGAGCTTTTTCACAGAGATATCTGTATGATGAAAATATCCTGTACTATGATGAGATGGCATCCATGGAGAAAAAGAATGTAACAGAGGATGACAGCACCTATCTCCAGAAAGTAGATGTCAATGCACTGAATCCTGTGATCCTGCAGAAATTCCTGAGCAACGGACTTCTGGAAGAAACAGAAAACTTTGTAAAGGATTATTTTTATGCGATCGGGCAGGAACCGCTGGAGTCACTTGTTTTTCGTAACTATGTGACGTTGAATGTTCGCTTTTCTGTTATGTCTTTCCTCAAGGAGATCGGATGTGACACCAGAACTCTGGAGCAGGAAGACACAGAAGATGTGCTTTCAGAAAGCAGTAAAAGCCTGGAGAATGCGATTGCCTATGCGAAAAAAATAATCTCCCAGGCGATCGCGCTCCGCGATCAGAATTCCGGAAACAAAAACCGCAGCATTCTGAAGACAGCGGTTGATTTTATCGACAGTCACTATATGGAAGAGGATATGTCCCTGAATAAAGCGGCAAACGCTGCAAATGTCAGCGCGAACCATTTCAGTGCCCTGTTCAGCCAGAACATGGGTCAGACATTCATCGAATATCTCACGAATCTGCGCATGAACAAAGCCAAGGAATACCTGCGGTGCACGAGCATGCGATCCAGTGAGATCGCGGGTGAGATTGGTTACAAAGATGCACACTATTTCAGCTACCTGTTCAAAAAGACACAGGGAATGACACCAAGCGACTACCGTAAAGCGCGGGAGGATAAGGCATGAGGTCAGGTACAAAGAAGCGGATGGAACTGGAAGAACGTATGCGAAAAGTCCTTTTCAGTACTATGATCCCAATGGCGTGTCTGATGATCATTCTGCTTTTTATTTTCTGGCAGTATACAGGACAGTACAATAAGCTTTCGGAGAACCTGGCGGTCAGCAGTGAATTCAATCTCCGTTTTAAGGATGATCTGGATCTGGAAATGTACTATATCGCGATCGGTTCCAAGGAGAGCAGCGATCTGGAGGATGTTCTTGAGCAGGTGGAAGATGCGCAGGAGATCATGCAGAAACTGCGAAGGAATACTTATAATAATAATGGGGTTAAATCCCTGAACAGCCTTGATTCGTACCTGGAGAATCTCAGGCAGAGAATGCTCCAGCTTGTAGAGATCAAGGAATATGACAAGCGGATGGAATTCATGGACAGTAACATCCGTATCATCACAGGTCTGATCATGCAGGAGATGCAGAATTATATCTATAATGAATCCATGTATCTTGTACAAGTAGAAAAAAGCCTGACACATAGAGTGAAGCTCCTGATCTCCGGGATGGCGGTGCTTCTGATCGCGACACTTGGGATTCTTATGCGGCGTTCCTTCCGTCTGACAGATGGGATCATCCATCCGGTAAATATTATGCTTGATAAGGTCAAAAAAGTCGGCAGAGGCAAATTCGACATGATCCCGATCGAGGCTGAAATAGAGGAGATTGAGGAACTGGATGAGGGAATCAACAAGATGGCACGCAAGATCAGTGCTCTTCTGGAAAATGTCCGTCAGGAAAAAGAAATGCAGCACCTGACAGAATTACAGCTGATCCAGGCACAGGTAAATCCGCACTTTCTGTACAATACCCTGGACACGATTGTCTGGCTGATCGAGGGCGGGATGACAGACGATGCGGTGGAGATGATCTCCAGCCTTTCTATTTTTTTCCGTACTTCACTTTCCAAAGGAAACGATATCATCCCGCTCTCGGAAGAAGAACGTCATACATTGAGTTATCTGGAGATCCAGCAGTACCGCTACCGGGATATCCTGGAATTTGAGATCAATATACCAAAAGAACTCAGCGGGATCCCGGTTCCGAAGCTTTCCATCCAGCCGCTGGCTGAGAATGCACTTTATCACGGGATCAAGAACCGCCGCGGCAAAGGCAAAATCCTGATCGAAGGAAGGGAAGAAGAGGATGCACTTGTCCTTACGGTCAGCGACAACGGTCAGGGAATGACACCGGAGCGCCTTCATGAAGTACAGGAGGCGATCCGGACCGGGGAACGTGCCGGATTTGGTCTTGCGGCGGTTGCGGAACGAATCGCACTGTACTACGGACCGGGTTATGGAATGAAGATTTTCTCCGAAGAAGGCAAGGGAACTACTGTAGAAATACGCCTTGGAAAAAATATTCAACCAAAATCGTAAAAAAATCAACTTCCGGGATATCGTTGTATAAAAACGAATAAAAGAGTACCCTTTTTTCCGAAAATAATCCATGGAGTTTTTTTCTGAAATTGCTATAATAAAACCATCTTAAAAAACGCGAAAAACAAATGTAAAGGGAGGATTACAAAATGAAGAAAAAAATGGTGACCGCACTCTTAGCAGTATCTATGTTAGCAGGACTTTCTGCAGTGAACGTTATGGCAGCGGATGATGGCGGCGACACGATCACAGTTGGTTTTTCACAGGTAGGTGCAGAATCTGACTGGCGTACTGCAAACACAGAGTCCATGAAATCCACTTTCTCAGAAGAGAACGGATATGAGCTGATCTTTGACGATGCGCAGCAGAAACAGGAAAATCAGCTGACAGCGATCCGTAACTTTATCCAGCAGGAAGTTGACTATATCGTACTTGCACCTGTAACTGAGACAGGTTGGGACACAGTACTTCAGGAAGCAAAAGACGCAGGAATCCCGGTTATCATCGTTGACCGTATGGTAGATGTATCTGACGACAGCCTCTACACCGCATGGGTAGGATCAAACTTCAAACTGGAAGGTCAGAAAGCAATGGCATGGCTGGATGCATATCTGGAAGCCAAAGGTCGTGGCGACGAAGAGATCAACCTTGTTGATATCCAGGGAACCATCGGAGCATCTGCTCAGATCGGACGTACCGAAGGATTTGACGAAGCTGTAGAAGCTCATGACAACTGGACAACACTTGCTCAGCAGTCTGGTGAATTTACACAGGCAAAAGGACAGGAAGTTATGGAATCTATCCTGAAACAGAGCGGTGATGATATCGATGTTGTATACTGTGAGAATGATAACGAAGCATTTGGTGCAATCGATGCGATCAAAGCAGCAGGATATGAAGTAGGCGGCGAAGAAGGACAGATTCTTGTAATGTCCTTCGATACAACAAACGCAGGTCTTACCCAGACACTTTCCGGAGAGATCACATGCGATACAGAGTGTAACCCACTTCACGGACCGCGTGTAGAAGAGATCATCCAGAAACTGGAAGCAGGCGAAGATGTTGACAAACAGGCATATGTAGATGAAGTTGCATTCGCAGCAGACGATACCGTAACAAAGGTTACTATCGATGGAACAGATTATGACATTACTCCGATCACTCAGGAAATCATCGACGGACGTGCATATTAATTATCAGTAAACTGAAATTTCCAACTGAAACGGATTATAAGAAATGAGCCCGGGGCGTGGAACAGGATCCAGATGAGATGGATTTTATGGGCCACGCCCCTTTTGCGCTCAAAAACAGGGAAAATCAAGGAAAAATAAGGGAATGGAGGAAAGAAAATGGAACAGAATATTGTTTTGGAAATGCGTGACATAAGTAAAAATTTCACCGGTGTCCGTGCTCTTTCCCATGTGGATTTTACACTTCGAAAAGGTGAGATCCATGCACTGATGGGAGAAAACGGAGCCGGAAAATCAACACTGATCAAAGTTCTGACCGGTGTACATGAATTCGAAAGCGGTTCCATTCATATGAATGGTGAAAATAAAGAAATTATCAATCACTCTCCACAGGAGGCACAGGCCAATGGCATCAGTACCGTGTATCAGGAAGTAAACCTCTGTCCGAACCTGACGGTGGCAGAAAATCTGTTTATCGGCCGTGAGCCTCGCAATAAGCTGGGAATGATTAACTGGAAAGAAATGAATGCACGTTCTGCGAAGCTTCTGGAAAGCCTGAACATCAATGTTCCGCCAACTCAGATGCTGGACGAGTGTTCGGTGGCGATTCAGCAGATGATCGCGATCGCACGTGCGGTTGATATGAAATGTAAGGTTCTGATTCTGGACGAGCCGACTTCCTCTCTGGATGATGAAGAAGTTGAGAAACTGTTCGTTCTGATGCGCCGACTCCGTGAGGAAGGCGTAGGAATCGTCTTTGTAACACATTTTCTGGAGCAGGTATATGCAGTCTGTGACAGGATCACAGTCCTTCGAAACGGTGAACTGGTAGGCGAATATGAAACAAAGGATCTTCCACGAGTTATGCTGGTTGCGAAGATGATGGGTAAAGATTTTGATGACCTGGCAGATATCAAGGGCGATCACAAAGATAAGAAAGCCTTCTCAGATACACCGGTAATCGAGGCGAGCGGACTTGGACATAAAGGAACGATCAAGCCGTTTGATCTCAAGATCAACAAAGGTGAGGTTATCGGACTTACCGGACTTCTTGGTTCTGGACGTTCCGAACTGGTTCGTTCCATCTACGGTGCGGACAAAGCCGACAGCGGTACACTCAAAGTAAATGGAAAAGAAGCAAAGATAGGCAGTCCTCTGGATGCCATGAAACTTGGTATGGCATATCTTCCAGAAGACCGTAAGGCAGAAGGAATCATCGCAGATCTTTCTGTAAGAGAAAATATCATCATCGCACTTCAGGCGAAGAAAGGTATGTTCCATCCGTTAAGCCGTAAAGAAATGGAAGAAGCAGCAGACAAATACATCGAAATGCTCCAGATCAAAACAGCGAGCCGCGAGACTCCTATCAAGAGTCTTTCCGGTGGTAATCAGCAGAAAGTTATCCTTGGCCGCTGGCTTCTGACAAATCCGGAATACCTGATCCTGGATGAGCCGACACGAGGCATTGATATCGGTACCAAGACAGAGATCCAGAAGATCGTTCTGGATCTGGCAGACCAGGGAATGGCAGTAACTTTCATTTCCTCAGAAGTAGAAGAAATGCTCCGTACCTGTTCAAGAATGGCAGTCCTTCGAGATGGCGAAAAAGTTGGAGAACTGGAAGAGAGCGAGCTTTCACAGGCTAACATCATGAAAGCGATTGCAGGAGGTGACGAGAAATGAGTAACAGCAAATTAAAAAAGATCACAAGCGCGAGACTTTTTCTTCCTATCGTGTGTCTGATCGCAGTTCTTCTGATCAATGTGATCAAGACTCCGGACTTCTTTAATATCACAATTCGAAATGGTGTCCTTTATGGATATGTTATCGACGTTATCAACCGTGCATCTGAGCTGGTAATCCTTGCAGTCGGCATGACACTTGTCACAGCGGCATCCGGTGGACAGGATATCAGTGTCGGTGCAGTCATGGCAGTTGCTGCAGCAGTTTGCTGCCAGATCTTATCCGGCGGTGCATCTTCTGTAACAGCATATCAGAATTCACTTGTTCTTGCAGTTATCGCAGCACTTCTTGCATCAGCACTGTGCGGTGCATTCAATGGACTTCTGGTAGCGAAGCTTAACATTCAGCCGATGGTTGCAACCCTGATCCTTTATACAGCAGGCCGTGGTATTGCACAGCTTGTCACAAATGGTCAGATCACCTACATCCGTGTGGAATCTTTCCAGATGGCAGGTGGATATATCGGTAAATCACCGGTTCCGACTCCGGTACTCTTTGCAATCGTAACAGTAGTGATCGTAGCAATTATCCTTAAGAAAACAGCTCTTGGACTTTATATTGAGAGTGTAGGTATCAATGGAAAAGCAGCACGACTGGTAGGCCTTAATTCTACCATGATCAAGTTCCTGACCTATGTGATCTGTGGTGTCCTTGCCGGAATCGCCGGACTGGTAGCATCCAGCCGTATCTATTCCGCAGATGCAAATAACATCGGTCTGAACCTTGAGATGGATGCCATCCTTGCAGTTGCACTTGGCGGCAACTTCCTCGGTGGTGGTAAATTCAGCCTGATCGGTTCCGTGATCGGAGCTTATACCATTCAGGCACTGACAACAACTCTGTATGCAATGAATGTAAAAGCCGATCAGCTTCCTGTTTACAAAGCAATCGTCGTTATCATCATCGTTACCTTACAGAGTGATGTATTCAAGAAATTTGTAGAAAGCCACAGAAGCAAAAAAGTTTCCGTTGCAGCAGAGGGAGGTCAGAAATAATGAAACAGAAAAAGAAAATGACAAGTACCGGATTTCTGCTGCTGATCACGATCGTCCTGTTCTTTGTAATGTATGCAGCAGGTATGGTGATTTTTGCAGATAAAGGTTTTGCAAAACCACAGATGTTTCTGAATCTTTTTGTATCCAATGCAGGTCTTCTCGTTATTTCCTGTGGTCTGACGATCGTTATGATCACCGGTGGTATTGATATCTCCGTTGGTTCTGTAACAGCTCTTGTCTGCATGGTAATGGCAGACCTTATGGAAAACAAAGGCGTGAGTGCATATGTAGCAGTCCTTGCTGCACTTCTGATCGGCCTTGCTTTTGGTATCGTACAGGGATTTCTGGTAACTTACATGGGAATCCAGCCATTTATCGTAACACTTGCCGGCATGTTCTTCGGACGTGGTATGACAGCGATCATCAGTACAGACATGATCTCCATCAAAAACGAAGTATTCCTGAAATGGGCAAACTACCGTTTCTACATGCCATTTGGTTCTACAAACAAAAAAGGTAAATTTATCCCGGCGTACATCCCGCCGACAGTAGTGATCGCAATCATCGTAGTTCTCATTATCGCAGTGCTTCTGAAATATTTCAAATTCGGACGTAAACTGTATGCGATCGGTGGAAACAGACAGAGTGCCCTGATGATGGGACTTGATGTCAAGAAAACAATGTTCCGTGCTTATGTACTGGATGGCTTTCTTGCAGGACTTGGCGGATTCCTTTTCTGCCTCAACAGCTGTGCAGGCTTCGTAGAGCAGGCAAAAGGTCTTGAGATGGATGCGATCTCCTCAGCCGTTATCGGTGGAACACTTCTTTCCGGTGGTGTTGGAACTCCGATCGGTTCCATGTTTGGTGTACTGATCAAAGGAACGATCTCCAGTCTGATCACTGCACAGGGTACTTTATCAAGCTGGTGGGTACGAATCGTACTTTCCGCACTGCTCTGCTTCTTCATCGTGATCCAGTCTGTACTGGCATCTGCTAAGAAGAAAAAATAACAGGTTAATAATAAGATATAAGAAAAAATATATGGAGGTTTTTGAAGCATGATCACAGGTAAAAATTACAAATTCTGGTTTTGCACAGGTTCACAGGATCTTTACGGAGATGAGTGCTTAAGAAAAGTAGCAGAGCACTCCAGGATCATCGTAGAAGAACTGAACAAATCCGGCGTTCTTCCATTCGAATTGGTATGGAAACCGACACTGATCACAAACGAACTGATCCGTAAAACATTCAACGAGGCAAATGACGACGACGAATGCGCTGGTGTTATCACATGGATGCATACCTTCTCACCGGCAAAATCCTGGATCCTTGGTCTGAAAGAATACAGAAAACCGCTGTGCCATCTGCACACACAGTTTAATGAAGAAATCCCATATGACACGATCGACATGGATTTCATGAATGAGAACCAGTCTGCTCATGGTGGAAGAGAGTATGGACATATCGTTACCCGTATGGGAATCGAGAGAAAAGTCATCGTCGGACACTGGGCTGACAAGAAAGTACAGGAGAGACTGGCATCCTGGATGCGTACCGCAGTCGGAATCATGGAGAGCAGCCATATCCGTGTATGCCGTGTCGCTGATAACATGAGAAACGTAGCTGTTACCGAGGGCGATAAAGTAGAGGCACAGATCAAATTCGGATGGGAAGTTGACGCTTATCCGGTCAATGAAGTATGCGATTATGTGAAGGATGTTTCCAAAGGCGATATTGATGTTTTGGTTGAAGAATATTATAATAAATATGATATTCTTCTTGAGGGCAGAGACCCGGAAGAATTCAAACGTCATGTAGCAGTACAGGCAGCAATTGAGATCGGATTTGAGAGATTTCTGGAAGAAAAGAATTACCAGGCAGTTGTTACTCATTTCGGTGATCTTGGCGGCTTACAGCAGCTTCCGGGACTGGCAATGCAGCGCCTTATGGAGAAGGGATATGGATTCGGCGCAGAAGGTGACTGGAAGACAGCAGCAATGGTACGTCTGATGAAGATCATGACTGCAGACGTGAAGGATGCGAAGGGAACTTCTTTCATGGAAGATTATACATACAATCTTGTTCCAGGTAAGGAAGGCATTCTTCAGTCACATATGCTGGAAGTCTGCCCGACCATCGCTGATGGCAAGATCGGCATCAAGGTATGCCCGCTTTCCATGGGTGACAGAGAAGACCCGGCAAGACTTGTATTTACATCCAAGACAGGCCCGGCGATCGCAACTTCTCTGGTGGATCTTGGCGACAGATTCCGTCTGATCATCAATGATGTTGAGTGCAAGAAGACAGAGAAACCGATGCCGAAACTTCCGGTAGGAAGCGCATTCTGGACTCCACAGCCGGATCTGGCAACAGGAGCAGAGGCATGGATCCTCGCAGGCGGCGCTCATCATACTGCATTTTCTTATGACCTGACTGCTGAACAGATGGGTGACTGGGCAGCAGCAATGGGAATCGAAGCTGTCTACATTGACAAAGACACAACCATCCGCAACTTCAAGAATGAGCTGAGATGGAATGAACTCGCATTCAGAAAGTAAGGCGGATGTGGTAAACACAAAAGTCGGGAGGATTTACAATGAGTGTAAACGAAGCAAAGACAGCTATTTTAAATAACAAAACAGCACTTGGAATAGAGTTCGGATCTACCAGGATCAAAGCGGTTCTGGTAGATGACAAATATAATCCGATTGCATCCGGAAGCTATGAGTGGGAGAACCGTTATGAAAATGGAGTATGGACCTACTCTCTGGATGATATCAGAAACGGTCTGCAGGGAAGCTACAGCGATCTGGTAAAGGATGTTCAGGAGAAATATGGAGTAGAGCTGACAAGTGTCGGTGCACTTGGAATCAGTGCCATGATGCATGGATATATGCCATTTGATAAAGGTGGAAAGCTTCTGGTTCCGTTCCGTACCTGGAGAAACAATATCACAGGAGAAGCTTCTGAGAAACTTCTGGAGCTTTTCCAGTACAATATCCCGCAGAGATGGAGCATCGCACATCTGTATCAGGCGATCCTGAACGGAGAAGAGCATGTGAAGGATATCGACTACATGTGCACACTGGAAGCTTATGTACACCGTATGCTGACAGGAAAACGTGTTCTTGGTATCGGTGATGCAGCAGGAATGTTCCCTGTTGATTCTGAGACAAAAGATTACAACCAGGAAATGGTTGAGAAATTTGACAAACTGGTAGAGCCTTACGGATTCCAGTGGAAACTCCGTGACATCATGCCGGAAGTCCTGGTCGCAGGACAGGATGCCGGAACCCTGACAGAAGAGGGCGCGAAGTTCCTTGATCCGTCAGGCAGGCTCAAAGCCGGAATCCCGATGTGCCCGCCGGAAGGTGACGCAGGAACCGGTATGGTAGCTACCAACAGCGTAAAACAGCGCACAGGAAACGTATCCGCAGGTACTTCCGTGTTTGCAATGATCGTTCTGGAAAAGGCACTTTCCAAACCATACAAAGAGATCGATATGGTAACTACACCGGCCGGTGATGCTGTTGCCATGGCACATTCCAACAACTGTACTTCTGACCTGAATGCATGGGTAAATGTATTTAAGGAATTTGCAGAAGCAATGGGAATGGAAGTGGATATGAACAAACTGTTCGGAACCCTTTACAACAAAGCACTGGAAGGTGATCCGGACTGCGGCGGACTTCTGTCCTACTGCTATTTCTCCGGAGAGCATATGACAGGATTCGAAGAAGGACGTCCGTTATTCGTTCGTTCTCCTGAAAGTAAATTCACACTTGCAAACTTTATGAGGACCAATCTTTACACCTGCCTTGGAGCAATGCGCGTGGGCTTAAACATCCTGATCGACCAGGAGCATGTCAAGATCGACAGACTCTTAGGACACGGCGGACTGTTCAAGACCAAAGGCGTCGGACAGCAGATCCTTGCGGACGCAGTGAATGCACCGGTATCTGTTATGTCAACCGCAGGTGAGGGCGGTGCATGGGGAATCGCACTTCTGGCTGCTTATCTTGTTGATAAGAAAGACGGAGAGACTCTGGATGAATTCCTGGACAACCGTGTATTTGCCGGAAATGAAGGAAGCACCCTCGATCCGAAACCGGAAGGTGTAGAAGGATTCAATAAGTTTATGGACAGATATCTCAAAGGCCTGCCGATCGAACGGGCAGCAGTAGAGTCCAAGATCTGGTAAGAATAAAAAGATAAAACGTAAGCTGCTGGAAACAACGGCTTACGTTTTGTGCAAAGGAGAGAAAATAATGCTTGAGAAATTAAAAGAAGAAGTATACAAAGCCAATATGGATCTTCCGAAATACGGACTGGTCACATTCACCTGGGGAAATGTCAGCGGCATTGACCGTGAAAAGGGATTGTTTGTCATCAAACCGAGCGGGGTAGATTATGATAAGCTCAGACCGGAAGATATGGTAGTTGTAGACCTTCAGGGAAACAAAGTAGAGGGTGAATATAATCCATCTTCCGATACAGCAACACATGTCGTTCTCTATAATGAATTCCCGAATATCGGAGGAATCGTACATACCCATTCTCCGTGGGCAACAAGCTGGGCACAGGCAGGAAGATCCATTCCATGCTACGGAACCACTCATGCAGACTACATCTACGGTGAAGTTCCATGTGTACGCAACCTGACAAAAGAAGAGATTGATGAAGCTTATGAGAAAAACACCGGCGTCCTGATCGCAGAATATTTCAAAAACAGCGACTACGAAGCAGTACCTGCAGTCCTCTGCAAGAACCACGGACCATTCACCTGGGGCAAGGATGCCCATGAAGCAGTCCACAACGCAGTTGTTCTTGAAGAAGTAGCCAAGATGGCATGCCGCTGCGAACAGATTAACCCACAGGTAAAACCGGCACCACAGGAATTACAGGATAAGCATTATTACCGCAAACATGGTGCAAATGCTTATTATGGACAGATTAAGAAATAAATAACCAGATAAAGCGAACGAGCTGACATGTCGTGTAGAATGCCAGCTCGTTTTTGTATCTGTTATGTGCACAAACAGAAACTTAAAAATCCTTTCCGGTAAATACCGCAACCGTTCTCGGGCGCATGATGAAGCTGTGGTCGATGCGCGGGTCTTCGCCGTCCGGGTAGCAGTAACGGCCGTTTTCGTCGCCGTAAGTGTTGACGCTTAAGTGCCATGCACCGTGTCCTTTGAGACTTGGAAGGGTGATCGTTACATCCTCCCAGTAGGTGTTGACTGCCACGTAAACGAGGTCGTCCCTGCCTTTTTCTTTGTCATAGCCGGTGAAGCTTACGCAGAAGGTGCGGGCATCTCTCGGGATATCCACTTCGTCTGCGTTGATGTTGTGAGTGTGGATAGGGTCCATGCCACAGACGGAATCCGGGAGCTTCTTGTGGATAACTGTGTGCTGCTTGCGGAATGCGATCATAAATTTGAAGAATTCAAAGAGATCGCGGTTTTTGTCAAGCATGCGCCAGTCGAGCCAGGAGATCCTGCTGTCCTGACAGTAGCTGTTGTTGTTTCCGTATTTGGTATTTCCAAATTCATCGCCGGAGAGGAACATCGGCGTTCCACGGCTGCACATCAGGACTGCACAGGCGTTGCGGATCATGCGGTAGCGGAGTGCGAGAACTTCCGGATCATCGGTTTCGCCCTCGGCACCGCAGTTCCAGCTTCGGTTATCATTGGCACCGTCCGCATTGTCCCATCCGTTTGCCTCATTGTGCTTATCATTGTAAGCATAGAGGTCATAAAGTGTAAATCCGTCATGACAGGTAAGGAAATTGACGCAGGAATTGTAACCGGCGTAATTGCTCTTGTTATTTCCATAGAAACCACCATAAAGGTCACCGGAACCGGAAATGCTCCAGGCGGCATCCCACGCCTGCCAGCAGTCGCCTTTAAGGAAGCTTCGCAGAGAGTCACGGTAACGGCCGTTCCATTCAGCCCATCGTCCGCTCGCCGGGAAACTTCCAACCTGATAAAGACCGCCCGCATCCCATGCTTCCGCGATCAGCTTGACATTGCTTAAGATCGGGTCATCAGCGAGGGTACGCAGAAGCGGCGGATTGTTCATCGGAGAACCGTCTTCATTTCGTCCAAGGATGCTGGCGAGGTCGAAGCGGAAGCCGTCAACACGGTAATTGATGGTCCAGTAACGCAGGCATTCCAGAATCAGCTGCTGAACGACAGGATGGTTGCAGTTCAGAGTGTTTCCACAGCCGCTGAAATTGTAGTAATTTCCGTCCGGCGTCAGCATGTAGTAAATGTTATTGTCGAATCCCTTGAAACTGAAGGAAGGTCCCTTCTCGTTGCCCTCTGCGGTATGGTTGAATACAACGTCGAGGATGACTTCAATCCCGTTTGCATGAAGTTCACGGATCAGTGTCTTGAGCTCTGTACCTTCTCTGTTGTGCTCGTTGGCAGAAGAGTAGCTGCTGTTCGGAGCAAAAAAGCTCACAGTATTGTAGCCCCAGCATTCGAGTAACTGTGTTCCGTCGACCGTCCTTGCGTTCATGGTCTCATCGAACTCAAAGATCGGCATCAGCTCGACCGCATTGATACCGAGTTCCTTGAGATAGGGGATCTTTTCCATCAGTCCGGCAAAAGTGCCTCGATGCTGAACCCCGGAAGAAGGATGGTGTGTGAAGTTTCTTACATGCAGTTCGTAGATGATAAGGTCGCAGAGCTCCTTCTTGGACTGCGGAACATCGCCCCAGTCGAAGGTGTCCTTGACCACTCGTGCATGGTAGGTATGGTCCCAGCGGATCCCCCAGGTCCTCTGACCGGCAACAGCCTTGGCGTAAGGGTCGAGAAGAACATTGTTTTTGTCGAATAAGAGTCCTTTTTCCGGACAGTATGGTCCGTCCACGCGGTAAGCGTACTCGAATTCGTCAATGTTCAGTCCATATACGATCATGGAATAGACATCGCCGATCTTGTAAGCCTCAGGGAAAGGAAGAACGGCAAAAGGCTCCTCCTGTGCACGGTGGAAGAGAAGGAGTTCGCAGGAAGTTCCTCCGCAGGTGTGAATGGTAAAGTTCACGCCGTTCTGAAGCGGGGTAGCTCCATTCAGGTCAAAAATACCCGGCCGTACCGGAAAACCGTCGATTTCAGCCATAGGTGTTGATTCAAGCGGGTGGTCAGATACAAATTTATGGTGATAAGATTTCATGATGTTTTCTCCGTTCCTGTAGTATAAAAGTGGATCAGCAGCTTACTCCTGGAAAAGTTTCTCACATTTCTGGATGATCTGCTGATTTCTTGTCTCGTAGTCGACATGAAGTGGATGAATCTTGCCGGAAGCATACATTTCCATGCCCTGAAGCACACCTTCTTCACTGTCAGGCAGAAGTGTGCCGCCGTATTCTTTGAGGAAAGATCTGGCTCCATTGACATCACAGGCTGCGACAGGAAGTCCGAGCACATCTGCCTCCGGGACGACCAGAACCTGTCCCTCATAGAAAGAGGAGAGGATAAAAAAGTCGCAGCGTTTCAGTACTGGCATCGGATTACTCATGGATTTAAGAAGTACGATGTGCCGTCCGGATTCCAGGCTTCTGGCAAGACGGCGAAGGCTTTCGTACAGGTCACCCATTCCGCCAATGATGATAAGCCATGTCTTTGGATGGCTGTGCCAGAAGGTGTCAAAGGCACGGATCAGGCGTTCCTGACCTTTCTCCGGGGCGTATCTTCCGATGTTGATAAATTTCGTACCGGAGCAGTCCAGGATTTTCTGGAGTTTCCTAAGAGAGACATTGGACTGGGTTTCCGGGTCAAAGGTCAGTGGAAGTTCTGCTCTGGAGCGGATATTTTCGACATCCATGTAGTTGGCGATCACCTGTATATTGTCTGTGCGTCCACCGATGCGCTCCACGGCAGGACGGATATCCTCGCCGACTGGCACAACATGGTCATAAGTGGCATAGGCATGACGAAGAAGTGGCAGGCTTGGATTTCCCTTGGCCTGGATCTCACGTTCCATGTCGTTATGCACCCAGATCGTTCTGGTGCAGGGAGCCTGTTCAAAGAGTGCGATCATGTAATTCTCGTAGCCGTCATAGTGAACGACCTGGTCAAAGGCTGCGTTTCCGAAATGTTTCTGCCATTCCCGGCGGTATGCTTTCTCAAGCCGTTTCCGGATGCCAAAAGAAGTGATCCCCCATTTCAGATACAGGATCTGTGCCACAGCGGTGAGGACATCGAGGTTCATTTCTGTGGCGAGAGGGTAGTAATGGTATCCCTCCGGCATTCCATTAAGCCGTTCCGGATGCTCCTTGAGGGACGGGGAACGGTAGGAAATATAATAGTCGCAGGCATCCGTATCGAGATGGCGGAGCATGCTGAAGTATGCGGTCGTGATCCCGTTTGGCTTGAGGCTGCCGGCGTAGAGAAGGACTTTTTTCTTCGTTGTGACCGGCATTTTGTGTTCCTGACACAGATATTTGCCGAGAAGTACGTGGCGGCAGATATTGCGTGTCGCTTTCTGTCGGTCAAAGGTACAGTATTTGTCAAGAAATTCTCTGTCAGCACCGCCGCCCGGTTCCTGAAGTTCAGACAGGACTTCCTCCGGTGTTACTGCGATCGGGAACGGGTAGGAGCGGATGTCTTCGTACATGCCACGGTGTCCCATATAATCCTCAAGGTCATAGGCAAAGAGGATGATCTTACGACCAGTATTTGCAAAGTCGTACATGACGCTGGAATAATCTGTGATCAGTACGTCGCAGGCATTCAGTACATCGTAGGTGTCAAGTTCTGACGGGAACGGGCGGATGTGCCTGTAATTGTCGAGATCGAGCCCTTTCTGCACAAGTGGATGCAGCTTGAGAAGAAGAATCTGATCGTCCTGCATGCCCTTATCAATTACCTCAAGATAACTGCGTACCTGCTCTACGTAGGTATCGCCTTCTACATCATCGGTACGTCCGCGGAAGGTCGGCATATAGACGCTGAGCTGACATCCCTGGTAGCCCAGGACTTCCTTGAGGAGCCTGCCGTGTTCCTGGTCGAAGAAAATAGAATTTCGCGGATAGCCCTCGCGGAGAATCGTTCCCCGATAAAGTTCTTTGAGGTTAAAAGCTCCGGACATTTTTTCTTCCATATATAAATTAGGAAAAACGAGATAGTCGGACATCAGGAGATTTCGCATGATATTTCCCATGTCATAGCGTTCTTCCTCGTTGTCCTGTCCCATGCGTTTGAGCGGGGTACCGTGCCAGACGTTGAGATAAACCTGGCCTTTTTTCTTGATATAACGTCCCGGGAAGGTGGTGTCGTTGATGAGGTAGCCGGCCTTTGCCAGATGGTAATAGTAGTCCGGGGTGCTCATATGAACAATCTTATCCACGGAAATGTGATAATGAGCGAGTTTTTTCTCAATCTGTTCACGGGAGCTCTTCTGAACTGCCAGGACTTTTCGGAATTTGCGGTATTCCGGACGGGAAAGTTCTGTAAAGATCGCAAGAATATTGCTTTCCAGGGAAATCCCGCTTCTGGAAGCAAGGAGGATCTCACGGCGGTCGATCGGCACCTTTTCATAAAAGGTATTATAAAAAGGATACCAGGTACCGCTTTTGAGCTTGCGTATCACTTTATTTTTGAATGAATTGTTTGAATCTGCCATAATATTTTACCCTGTAAAAAAATTTATAGTTATCAATGGACTGTTTATATACAGTGTTTTTATATTTTATCACGAATAAATAAACATGAACAGGGATTAATATAAAAAGCCTTCCTCGGGGCGAATAACAGGGCAGATTTCACGAAAGTTATTGCTTTTTTGGCTGGATTATATTATAATCGTACTTGTAAAAAGAATTTACCCTTCAAAAATTTTTTTTACATAACCCCTTATTTAATTATTTATACTCCCCTGGAAATCCCTGGTAGCTCCCCTACCGGGGATTTCCTTTTATATAATAAATTTTGCTGCAAAACCTGCATAATTTTTGCCTTAGGAAGACATACTACCTGATGTAATAAGAAATAAAGATTGTTACTGTTCACAGTAACATGAACTACAGGAGGAATTTTCAAATGGCAAAAAATTATGAAAATGAGAACAAAACAAGCAACTACAGCACTGACAAAGCAACTTCAAAAAATGCGATGGGCAGCCAGGACAGCAGCAAAAATGCTTCCAGAAATTCTTCAAAAAATGCGTCCCGCAATAAGACATCTAACGCATATAATAAAGAACAGGATGACTATTCCGACAGATACTAAAGCGAAAACTTCAGGCAAATTTTCTCCCTTCTTCTTATGTAAAAAATAAAGAGCAGGCTTCGCCAGATAGGCGGAGCCTGTTCTGCGTTATGTGGTGCCAGGGATGGACAGCGGGAGGTTCCGGAAAGCAGGATCCTACATATAATATAAATAAAAAAGGAAGAATCATATGTTTCCTATCGAAACCATTTCTGCAAAAATGCTGGATTATTATGTGGACCGTCCGGACACACTGATCATAGATCTCCGGGAACCGGAGAGTTACCGAAAGAGCCATATCAGAGGAGCGGTAAACATTCCTTATGAAGAATTAAGCGAAAGTCCGCCGCTTCCGAAAGAAAAACTTCTTATCTTTTACTGCGACAGGGGCGGGGCAAGTATGGCTGCGGCACGTGATTATGTGCGGCGGGGATACAGAACAAGATCCGTTATAGGAGGATTTGGGGCATACAGGGGAAGAAATCGCACGTTTTCCGGATAAACAGGAATCCTCTGACTATGGAAAGAGCTTAGCCAGAGGATCTTTTGAAATAAGGCTACCGCAATCCCACTGGCTTTAGACGGTGGGTTAAGGTAGCCAAAAGTAAAAAAATGTTATATACTTGAGATATGCCAAAGGCACAAAGTTATTATCAAATATATGGAAACGGATAAAGATCATATCCATTATATGATAGAAACATAACCGACAATGTCTGTCAGGAAGATTGTGGATCTGATGAAAAGTTATACAACATATTATATTTGGAAGAGATATCCGGATTATCTGCGCAAACATTTTTGGAAAGAACATACATTTTGGACAGATGGGTATTTTGTATGTAGTGTAGGAAATGTATCAGAAGAAATGCTAAAAAATATATCGATGGTCAGGGATGAGAAAGAAGGTGGCAGTAAATGTTAAAAGCATATAAATATAGAATATATCCTAATATGGAGCAGAGAGTACAGATAGCAAAAACATTTGGCTGCTGCCGTTTTGTCTATAACCGTACATTGGCATATCGGAAAGAAATGTACGAAAAAGAGAAAAAGTCTGTCAGCAAAACAGACTGCAATAATTACTGTAACAGAGAATTAAAGAAAGAAAATGAATGGCTGAAGGAAGTAGATAAATTTGCACTGACGAATGCCATTTATAATATGGATTCTGCATATCAGAAATTTTTCAAAGAACATGCAGGTTATCCGAAGTTTAAGAGCAAACATGACAGTCACAGATCATACACAACAAATTTTACAAATGGCAATATAGCAGCAGATTTTGAGAGAAATAAAGTAAAACTGCCTAAACTAAAGGAAGTAAAAGCAAAGCTGCATAGAAACTTTAGCGGGCAGATAAAGTCAGCAGCCGTATCTCAGGTACCAAGTGGAAAGTACTATGTATCATTATTGGTGGAAACGGAACATGAGGAACTGCAGCATACCAGTCATAGTATAGGTTTAGACTTGGGAATTAAAGATTTATGTATTACTTCTGCTGGAAAGAAATACATAAATCCCCAAATTATCAGGAAACATGAGAAGAAACTGATAAAATTGCAAAGGCAGTTAGCACATAAAGAAAAGAGAAGCCAAAATTACTATAAGATCAGGAAAAAGATAGCGTTATGCCATGAGAAGATAACAAATACCAGAAAAGATTATCTGCACAAGATCTCACATGAGCTCATCAGCGAAAACCAAGTGATAGTTTCAGAAGATCTACAGATAAAAAATATGGTAAAAAATCATCATCTGGCAAAATCTATAAGTGATGTATCGTGGTATGAGCTGACAAGGCAGTTAGAATATAAGGCAAAGTGGAATGGAAGGGAATATGTAAAAACAGATACATTTTATGCAAGCAGCCAGTTGTGCTCTGCATGTGGATATCAAAATACAGAGACGAAAGATCTGTCAGTAAGGGAATGGATATGTCCTGTTTGCGGGACGAAGCATGACAGAGATATTAATGCTGCAAAGAATATATTGGCAGAGGGATTAAGAAAAACAGCATAAGAAAATCAAATAATAGGGCAGGAATTGCCCGAATTAACGCCTGTGGAGTTAGTAGGTTACGAGGACGATGAAGCAGGAAGCCCATTGGCTTTAGACAATGGGTAATTCACAGTAGAATAAAAGAATGATATACTGGAAAAAAACTGATAGGAGAAACTTGCTATGAAATATATGTTTGCATCAGATGTACATGGTTCCGCCTTTTACTGCCGTAAAATGCTGGAAGCATACAGAGAAGAGGGCGCAGAGCGTCTGGTTCTGCTGGGCGACCTGCTCTATCACGGACCAAGAAACGATCTTCCGAAGGAATATGCTCCGAAGGAAGTGATCGCAATGCTCAACGAAATGAAAAATGAGATCTATGCAGTTCGAGGCAACTGTGAGGCAGAAGTAGACCAGATGGTACTGAATTTCCCGGTGATGGCAGATTACTGCATTCTGGCGATCGACGGGCTGACTTTTTATGCCACACATGGACATGTCTATAACGAAAACAACCTTCCGCCGTTCCGTGAAGGGGACATCCTGATCCACGGACATACACATGTGCTCAAGGCAGAGCAGAGAGAGGGCTACATCCTTCTGAATCCGGGTTCTGTTTCCATTCCGAAGGAAGGAAATCCGCCGACCTACGCAGTACTGGAAGACAAAGTATTCACAATTAAAGATTTTGATGGAAATATCATCAAGGAAATGAGGCTTGCATGAAATATATGGAACTGATCGCACCCTGTCACTTTGGTATGGAAGCGGTTCTGAAACGTGAGATCCTGGATCTGGGATATGAGATCAGCAAAGTAGAAGACGGAAAAGTTACTTTTCTGGCAGATGCAGAGGGCATCGCACAGGCAAACATGTTCCTCCGCACCACAGAGCGTATCCTTCTCAAGACAGGAGAGTTCAAGGCAGTGACTTTTGACGAACTGTTTGAGAAGACCAAGGCGATCCCGTGGGAAGAATATATCCCGAAGGATGGTAAATTCTGGGTGGCAAAGGCAAACTCCGTAAAAAGTGCTCTGTTCAGCCCGTCTGATATCCAGTCGATCATGAAAAAGGCGATCGTAGAACGACTCAAGAGCGTCTATGGGATCTCCTGGTTCCCGGAAGATGGAGCAAGTTTCCCGATTCGTGTTGCTTTTATGAAGGATGTGGCAACAATTGGGATCGACACTTCCGGCGTCTCCCTGCACAAACGAGGATACCGTCAGATGACCGTCAAGGCGCCGATCACAGAGACACTGGCTTCCGCGCTGATCATGTTGACTCCGTGGAACAAAGACAGGATCCTTGTCGATCCTTTCTGCGGAAGTGGAACTTTCCCGATCGAGGCTGCGATGATGGCAGCAGACATGGCACCGGGAATGAACCGTTCTTTCCTTGCAGAAGACTGGAAGCATCTGGTTCCACGTAAATGCTGGTATGATGCTCTGGAAGAAGCGCAGGACCGTGTAAATCTCGATATTGAGACAGACATCCAGGGTTACGATATCGATCCGGAAGCCCTCAAGGCAGCACGTTCCAATGCAAAGATGGCAGGAGTGGACAAGCTGATCCATTTCCAGCAGAGAGCAGTCAGGGATCTGAGCCATCCGAAGCCGTATGGATTTATCATCACGAACCCGCCATATGGCGAGCGTCTGGAAGAAAAAGAAGCCCTTCCGGCACTTTACAGAGAGATCGGAGAGAGTTTCAGCCGTCTGGACAAGTGGTCCATGTACCTGATCACATCCTACGATCATACAGAAAACGATATTGGCAAAAAAGCGGACAAAAACCGTAAGATCTATAATGGTATGCTGAAGACTTACTACTATCAGTTCCTTGGTCCGAAGCCGCCGAAGAGGAGAAAAGATTCATGAAAAAAGTGATTTTTGCAACAGGAAATGAAGGCAAGATGAAAGAGATACGTGAGATCCTCGGAGATCTTGACATCGAACTTCTTTCCTTAAAAGATGCCGGAATTCACGCCGACATCGTAGAAGATGGAAAAACATTCGAAGAAAACGCCCAGATCAAGGCAAAAGCGATCCGCGACCTGACAGGAGAGATCGTTCTTGCAGACGATTCTGGTCTGGAGATCGACTATCTCAACAAAGAGCCGGGAATCTATTCTGCGCGATATATGGGAGAGGATACCTCCTATCATATCAAGAACGCCAAACTGATCGAACGCCTCGAAGGAGTCCCGGATGAAAAAAGAACCGCCAGATTCGTCTGTGCGATCGCAGCGGCTTTTCCTGATGGAAGCGTCAAGACCGTAAGAGAGGCAATGGAGGGCAGGATCGGCTACGAAGAAAGCGGAGCCAACGGCTTCGGCTACGACCCGATCTTTTATCTCCCGGAGTACGGCTGCACCTCAGCAGAACTCTCCATGGAAGAAAAAAACAAGATCAGCCACAGAGGGAAGGCTCTGCGCGCCATCAAGGACGCACTCCGATGAAAATCCTCGTAGTCAGCGACACCCACGGCAGAGACGAAAACTTCGAACAGGCAGTCATGCAGGAAGCTCCCTTCGACATGCTGATCCACTGCGGTGACGTAGAAGGCAGAGAAATCTTCATAGAAGCCCTCACCGAGTGCCCCTGCCATATCGTTTCAGGAAACAACGACTTCTTCTCAGACCTTCCAAGAGAAGAAATAGTAGAAGCAGGCAACAACCGGATCTTCGTCACCCACGGCCACTACTACGGCGTTTCCATGGATATCACAGGTGTCATCGACGAAGCCAAAGACCGCGGCTGTAACGCCGTCTTCTTCGGCCACACCCACAAACCCCTTTTGGAAACCATAGACGGTGTCCTAGCCCTAAATCCCGGAAGCCTGACCTACCCCCGCCAAAGAGGCCGGCGGCCAAGCTACGCCATCGTAAACCTAGACCAAACCGGTCACCTAACCGCCGAACTAAAACACCTATAACAATTATTTAATAAGCTAAACAAAACTGTACAAAAGAAAGCCCATAAATAAGACCGCAACGCACCTCTTATTTATGGGCTTTCGCCACCAACAATCTGAAAAAAGACCAGATTCCCCTTGCCCACACGGCAACCAGGAATCCGGTCTTTCTTCTACACATTACAAATCTGAAACCCCAAGGCTCATGCTTCCAAAAAAGCCCAGGGTGTGCAGAGGGACTGGCGAAGTCCCTTTGCGAAATATCCCCACGCAGTGGGAAACTGGATCATAAGGCTTCCAAGCCTTATAAAAAATGCGGATAACAGGACTTGAACCTGCACGTCGTTCAACACCAGAACCTAAATCTGGCGCGTCTGCCAATTCCGCCATATCCGCAGGATAGGATAGCATCCAAACTTCCTAATAAAATAATAAAAAACACTATCTAAACGATAGTGTTTCAAGTGAGACATCGGGGATTCGAACCCCGGACAACTTGATTAAAAGTCAAGTGCTCTACCAACTGAGCTAATATCCCATAATATAAGACTGGGCTAGCTGGATTCGAACCAGCGAATGCAGCAGTCAAAGTGCTGTGCCTTACCGCTTGGCGATAGCCCAAAGGCGAAAGGGTGGATACAGGGATTCGAACCCTGGGCCTCCAGAGCCACAATCTGGCGCGCTAACCAACTGCGCTATACCCACCACAGCGTGCCTGAAGGGATTCGAACCCCCGACCCACGGCTTAGAAGGCCGTTGCTCTATCCAGCTGAGCTACAGACACATTTCTCTGCTTCGCTTACAGAGAAGCGGGTGATGGGAATCGAACCCACGTATCCAGCTTGGAAGGCTGGTGTTCTACCATTGAACTACACCCGCAATTCGCTGAAACGGTAAAAGTTGTTTACAGCATCGGGGTGACAGGATTCGAACCTGCGGCCTCCTGGTCCCAAACCAGGCGCTCTAGCCAAGCTGAGCCACACCCCGTTAACGGTATTTAGTTGTTTGCGTTTTTGCTATGTCGCTCAACGCAAGACATATTATATATTAGGCATATCCAAATGTCAACAACTTTTTTGAAAAAAATTGAAAAAAATTTTAAAAATGCCGCAAAGTCTTATTTTATGCGGGTTTCCGGGCAAAAAAATTACGTTAAATACGCTTCTGGTTGGAAAAATCACAAGAAAATGATAAAATATGATACAATGATACAACAAAAAATAATTTCAGAAAAAACAAAACATCAACCATGTTTTTACACAATCCATACTTAATTTTATAGAAGGAGACCTAAAATGAACGTACAGGAATTTCAGAACAAATTAAAAGAAATACAGACCATCGCCAAAGCAAATGGCAATTCCCTTACCACGATCCAGATCCGCGATACCTTCGCAGGAATGGAACTCGACAAGACACAGCTCCTTGGAGTACTCAAATATTTAACCTCCCAGGGAATCCAGATCGAAGGAATGGAAGACAGTGCCACAGAGGAAACCAAAGAGCCGGAACGAAAGATAATCCCGCTGACCCCGGAAGAAGAAACTTACCTCAGGAATTATCTTGAAGAACTTCCGGAACTTTCCATAGATACTGCCCAGGCTTTTGCCGCACTTGCAAACGGAGATCAGGATGCGCTGCAGTCCCTTACTTCTTATTATATGAAAGAAACAGCGAAGATGGCAGCAGACATGAATGCAGAGGAGATTTTTCTTGCAGATCTGATCCAGGAGGCAAATCTGGCACTGATCCAGGCGCTTGGAAGCGCCGGAAACGAAGTCAGAGATGAAAAATGGCTCATGAATGAAGTCCGTAAAGGGATCATCGCAGTTCTGGAAGAACAGACCCAGAGAAAATTCGCAGACGACAGCCTGGTAGCCCGTGTAGAGAAGCTTGAAAGTGCAGTCCGCGAACTGAATGACGATGAAGATGATAAGAATGCTTTCAGCATTGATGAGCTTGCGATCATTCTTGACATGAAAGTAGATGAGATCCGCGATATCCTCCGCCTGACCGGTGACGATAAATAAAAAAGTTTTCCCCTAGATGCGCACAGTTAGTTGAGAAAAACAATCGCCGCGATAACGCCCATAACTGTTGAAATATGTCGATTTTTATGATACTATAAACAACATATGGGAGGTATTTTTATGCAGATTAGAGAATCAGCGGAGGATTATCTGGAAGCGATTCTGGTTTTATCCAAAAAAGGCGGCGGGGTGCGCTCTGTTGACATTGCATCTATGCTGGGAGTTTCCAAACCGAGCGTAAGCCATGCAATGAAATTATTAAGAGAAGACGGTTATATCGCAATGGACCGTTATGGCACAGTCACATTGATGGACAAGGGTTCAGAGATCGCACACAGGATTTATGAGAGACATACTGTTTTGACCAAGATGCTTGAGGGACTTGGTGTTTCACCGGAGGTTGCAAGGGCAGATGCCTGCAAGATGGAGCATGATGTCAGCGACGAGAGCTTCGAGAAGATCAAGGAGCATCTGACAGCCAAGGGCGAGATCTGACAGTATATGAAATACAATAACGAAATACAGAAGGTCATCACGATCAGAGTTTTCTGAAAGTGATGACCTTTTTTGTTGCGTGGAAATAACGGTGAGATTATTTATGCGGCAGGATTTTTCTGCGGGAGCTGTGCAAGGATGATCGCACCGAACATCAGCACACAGCCAAAAATCTCACGGCCGCTTAAGTTTTGTCCAAGGATCAGCCAGCCGGCGAGCACGGAAATGCAGGATTCCAGGCTGAGGATCAGGGAGGCTACGGTCGGGTTCATGCCTTTCTGACCGACGATCTGCAGGGTGTAGGCAACTCCGCAGGACATAACTCCGGCATAGAGGATCGGAACTTTGGCTGCAAGGATGCCTGCGAGATCCGGACTTTCAAAGAGCAAGGCAGGGAGCCCGGAGAGGATACCGCAGACCAGGAACTGGATGCAGGACATTTTTACGCCGTCTACCAGAGGTGAGAAATGGTCGATCACCAGGATATGCAGGGAAAAAAGTACTGCACAGATCAGCACGAGCAGCTCTCCCTTGCCAATGGCAAATCCCTCGCCCGGTGTCAGGCAGAGAAGGTACAGACCGCATAAGGAAAGGATTACGGCGATCCAGATAAACGGGCTGCATTTTTTCTTAAGGAAGATACCGATGACCGGAACGATGATGATGTAGCAGGCGGTGATGAATCCGGCTTTGCCGACGGTGGTGTATTTGATACCGAATTGCTGGAAGTTGCTTGCAAGGCAGAGCAGGATACCGCAGCAGATACCGCCGGTGATCAGAGTTTTGCGGTCAGAAGGTGTCTGCTCACTGGCAGATCTGGTCTTACCAAGTCCCCAGATGACAGGCAGCAGTGCGATCGCACCGATGATATTTCGAACGGCATTGAAGGTAAAGCCTCCAATATAGTCCATGCTGACGCTCTGTGCGACAAAAGCCACACCCCAGATGGTGGCGGTCAGCAAAAGCAAAAGCGAATTCCTGACCGGAACAGATTCTTTTTTCATAATATTTCTCCTCGTAGTGTAAGATACTTACGAATCACTCCGATGCTCTGCATCTTCCGCGATTCTGCAAATATTCGGAATCCGTAGATTTACTGCGTAAATCACTACTTCCTCATATTTGGCGGGTTTCAAATGGATATGCCCTTTCATGCAAGCATGAAAGTCATATCCGTTTGAAACCCTGGTATCACTAGTATACTGCATAACTATGCATTGATAAAGAGTGAAAATAAAAAAATAAGAGCTCCGCATGTGCAGAGCCCTTATGAATAATTATAACTATTTAGATGAAGATATATTTCAGTACAAATAATACGGCGAGAACGTACATCAATGCACTGATCTTCTTTTCTTTGGCTTTGCCGGTGATCAGGTTGATCACTACGTAGGAGATAACTCCCATGGAGATACCTTCGGAAATACTGTACATGAATGGCATTGCGATGATCGCGATAAAGCACGGGATCGCTTCTGTCATGTCACTGAAATCAATCTTAGTGACAGAGGTCAGCATCAGGTAACCTACGACGATCAGAGCCGGTGCTGTCGCAAAGGAAGGAATTGCCAGGAAGATCGGGGAAAGCAGAAGAGAAAGTGCAAACAGGATACCTGCTACTATGGAGGTGAGTCCTGTACGTCCGCCTTCTGCAACACCGGAGGCACTTTCGACAAAGGTGGTAACAGTGGAAGTACCGCACATAGCACCTACAGTTGTTCCGACAGCGTCAGAGAGCAGGGCACCTTTGATATTCGGAAGCTTGCCGTCCTTATCGAGCATGTCAGCTTTGGAAGCCACACCGATCAGGGTTCCAAGAGTATCAAACATATCTACAAACAGGAATGCAAACATGATGACTACGAAATCCAGTGAAAATACAATGGAAAAATCCATCTTCATAAAGGTCGGAGCCATGCTTGGCACAGAGATTCCGCTTGAAAAATCAGGAAGCAGGCTGTAATATCCGAGGTCAGCATTCGGTACATACAGATGTGTAAGCTGACAGATGATCCCGAGAACCCAGGTGATCAGGATGCCCCAGAGGATGCTGCCTTTAACGTCCTTGGCAAGAAGGATGGCTGTAACCAGGATACCGATCAGCGCAAGGAGAACAGTGATGCCCTGTGAGGAAAAAGTTCCTTCTGCAACAGAGGATTTGAAGGAAAAGATGCTTACCAGTGTAGAGTCATTTCCAACAACGATCTTGGCGTTCTGGAGTCCGATAAATGCGATAAAGAGGCCGATACCTACAGATACGGCGTGTTTCAGGTTCATCGGAATGGAGTTGAAGATCGCTTCACGAACATTGGTGAGGGAAAGCAGGATAAAGATGATACCCTCTGCAAATACTGCTGCAAGTGCCTGCTGCCAGGAATATCCCATACCAAGGACTACGGTGTAGGTAAAGTATGCGTTCAGACCCATTCCAGGAGCAAGAACGAATGGATAGTTGGACAGAAGTGCCATCAGACAGCTTGCGATAAATGCGGACAGTGCGGTTGCTGTAAAGACAGATCCGCGGTCCATGCCGGATGCAGACAGGATATTCGGGTTGACAGCCAGGATATAGGCCATTGTCATAAAGGTTGTGATTCCTGCCATGACCTCAGTTTTGACGTCTGTGTGGTTTTCTTTGAGGTGGAAAAGTTTGTCGAGATTCATATAAGTACCCCCTTCGTATGGTGCACAGCCTGTGCACTAAAAGATTTTGTTTCCGGAAACATATTTTCCGGTGATGCATCTGTCATCCGAAAGATAGATCAGTCTCTCAAGTCTTTCACGTGCCGCCAGTGGCTGAGGATGACGGAGACCCCGATCATCCAGGATCAGAGCATCAAACTCATAGTCTTCCAAAAAAGTTCCGACCTTTCCAAAGAAAGCTCCACCGCCCATGGTTGCCATATAGAAAGCTTCTTCCAGGGAAAGCGGCTTCAGGGAATCATCCACAAGCCTCCATCGAAGCTTGGATACCTGAATGGCATCGGCGATCGCGCGGAGCATGGACAGGGAATGACCACCCGCAATATCCGTGCCAAGTCCGATGTGAAGATCTTCTTCGAGATAACGCCGTACGGGGGCGATGCCGGAAGAAAGATTCGTGTTGGACTGAGGACAGTGGGCGACAAAAACTCCCCGATTTTTCATAAGGGCGATCTCAGCATCTGAACTGTAGACACAGTGTGCCATGATCGCAGGGCAGTCAGGACTGCCAAAAAGACCAAACTGATCGTATGCCTCTCCATAAAAAGAAGTATTAGGGCACAGTTCGTGTACCCAGGCAATTTCACTCTGGTTCTCGGAAAGATGCGACTGTACCGGAAGACGGTAAGTACTCTGGAGTTCTGCCAGCGCATTCATAAGCTCATCTGTGCAGGAAGGGGTGAAACGTGGTGTGAGAATCGGCTTGACGTTCTCATATTTTCCGGCAGTGTCAGTGAGCCAGCGGACAGTATCTCCCGCAGAAACAACAGCGCTTTTTTCCTGAAGGTCAGCGGTTCCATTGCGGTCCATATTGACCTTTCCGATATAGGTTTTGAGACCTGTTTTTTCCATGAGATCCATCAGAAGTTCGGTTGCCTCTACATGCAGGGTTGCAAAGATGGAAGCACGTGTCGTGGCACTCTGGCGCAGATCCTCTGCAAAGATAGAATAGGCTTTCTCGGCGTAACTGAGATCTGCATAGCGGGCTTCCTCCGGGAAAGTAACCTGATTCAGCCATTCCAGCAGTTCCAGATCCATATACATGCCGTGAAATGCATACTGCGGAGCGTGAAGGTGGAGATCGTTCATTCCCGGAATGATAAGCTGATCGCCCACATCTTCAACAGGAATTCCTTCAAACTGAGCCGGAAGCTCCGGGAAAACACCGACAGTACGTCCGTCCTGACAGACGATAAATGCATTCTCAAGGCAGGTCAGGTTCTGTGAGTCTGTGCTGAAACATACCGTTCCTCTGATGGCAAAAGTGGTTGGTTTCATATAAGCTACCTCCTTTTTGGTCTGGAACCTTCCGGGCAAAAAAAATACCGGATATTTTGCCCGAAAAGTTACTGTAAACAAAGTAAACAGTAACACTTATAGGCAACTATTACGGTAGTTGGTAGAGACGTCCAACCAATTATGGACCTATATAAGTTTTACACTATTGTTTATGAAATTATTATAAAATAGGAAGTGTTTTCTGTCAAATATAAAATGAAAACTTCTATGTATAATATTGTACAAAAAAATTGCATAAAATTTGGTATAAAAAATCCGGCAGTCTGAAAACAGACCGCCGGAAAATAAAAGCTATGATTATTTGTTGTTTTTGTTCTTTTCAACTTCCAGTAATTTCATTGCACGAACTTTGAGCGGAAGACCGAACAGAGTGATGAATCCGTCTGCATCGTGGTGGTCATACATGTCACCTGTTGTGAAGGATGCAAGAGATTCGTTGTACAGGCTGTATGGAGAAGTTGTACCAGCTTTGATGATGTTTCCTTTGTAAAGTTTGAATTTAACTTCACCGGTTACATATTTCTGAGTGGACTCTACGAATGCCTGGAGTGCCTCGCGGAGTGGTGTGAACCATTTTCCTTCGTATACGACCTGAGCGAACTGGCTGCCGATCTTTTTCTTGGCTTCCATGGTGTCACGGTCAAGGATCAGTTCCTCGAGCTGCTCATGAGCTGCCATCAGGATAGTTCCGCCAGGAGTCTCATATACACCACGGGATTTCATACCAACAACACGGTTTTCTACGATATCAACGATACCGATACCGTTCTCGCCGCCAAGACGGTTGAGCTCTGTGATGATCTCGGAAACTTTCATTGCTTTGCCGTTGAGAGTCTTCGGAACACCTTCCTCAAATGTCATGGTTACTTCTGTTTCTTTATCTGGTGCTTTTTCAGGAGTTACACTTAAAACGAGCATGTCGTCATAGTTCGGAGCCTGGGAAGGATCTTCGAGTTCAAGTCCTTCATGGCTGATATGCCATAAGTTACGGTCACGGCTGTAGCTGTGGCTTGCATCGAATGGAAGGTTGATTCCATGAGCCTGGCAGAATGCGAGCTCATCATCACGGGACTGCATGGTCCATACATCTGTCATTCTCCAAGGAGCGATGATCTTGATGTCCGGAGCAAGTGCTTTGATACCAAGTTCGAAACGGATCTGGTCGTTACCTTTACCGGTAGCACCGTGGCAGATAGCAACAGCGTTTTCTTTACGTGCGATCTCAACGAGTTTCTTGGCGATCGCCGGACGGGCCATGGAAGTTCCGAGCAGATATTTGTGTTCGTATACAGCGCCTGCCTGTACGCATGGCATGATGTAGTTGTCGCTGAAATCATCAACGATGTCTTCGATGTATAATTTGGAAGCTCCGGAAAGTTTCGCTCTCTCATCCAGACCATCCAGTTCGTTTCCCTGTCCGCAGTTTACACAGCAGCAGACAACTTCGTAATCAAATGTTTCTTTCAGCCACGGGATCAGTGCTGTGGTATCAAGACCACCTGAGTATGCAAGTACAACTTTTTCTTTCATAATGTATTCCTCCTGAAAATTTAATGTCCTGCACTTGGCAGATACATGAATATTTGATATTATAAAAGGTAAAGATTCCTGCGCTTTAGTGTGATTGTATGATAAAGCAGTGAATCTTAAGCCCTGTCGTGTTTCGACAAGAGTTAATATACAACAATTTTTATAAATATGCAATACCAATATGCAAAAAAATAAAAGAAATTTTTGCATAAAAATGCATCATTAAATAGGAAATAACATATAAAAATACATAAAATCGCGGAATGCGGATGCGAAAATGGTAAAATTTTGTATTGCATATTATGCAGTATAGATGTATAATCAATACAGTTTATACGGAGAATGTCCCGCGAAGTGTTTTGCCAGATATGGCAAAATCCTGAGACATACGGGGCAAAATCCCATTGCCGCAGGCAATTTGGAATGGATTTTGACCAATTACTGCGAATATATGAGCAGTAATGGTATAATTACAACAGTTTTAAGCAGTTGCACATTATGTAACTGCTAATTTGTGATTCTAGGAGGAATGAGAAATGATCAAAGCAGGAATCATCGGAGCAACCGGTTATGCAGGAAATGAACTGGCAAGACTGCTCCTTGGACATAAAGAAGTAGAAGTTGCATGGTACGGCTCAAGAAGCTATATCGATCAGAAATATGCAGATGTATACCAGAACTTTTTTAAACTGGTAGATGCGAAGTGTATGGACGACAATATGGCTGCACTTGCAGACGAAGTAGATGTGATCTTTACCGCAACACCGCAGGGGCTTTGTGCATCTCTTGTTAATGAAGAGATCCTTTCCAAAGCAAAGGTCATCGACCTGAGTGCAGATTTCCGTATCAAAGATGTAAAGAAATATGAGAAATGGTACGGCATCGAGCACAAATCACCGCAGTTTATCGACGAGGCAGTTTACGGACTGTGCGAGATCAACCGTGAGGACATCAAGAAAGCAAGACTGATCGCGAACCCGGGATGCTATCCGACCTGTTCCACTTTATCCATCTACCCGCTTCTCAAAGAAGGCCTGATCGATCCGAACACTATCATCATCGATGCAAAATCCGGCACTTCAGGAGCAGGAAGAGGAGCAAAAGTTCCGAACCTTTACTGCGAAGTAAATGAGAATATCAAAGCATACGGCGTAGCAACTCACCGCCATACACCGGAGATCGAGGACCAGCTTGGTTATGCATGCGGACAGGAAGTGATGATCAACTTCACACCTCACCTGATCCCGATGAACAGAGGAATCCTAGTAACTGCATACGCTTCTCTCAAGAAAGAAGTTTCCTATGAAGAAGTAAGAGCAGCTTACGATAAATATTATGCAGATGAAACATTCATCCGTGTCCTTGACAAAGACGTATGCCCGCAGACTAAATGCGTCGAAGGCAGCAACTATGTAGATGTCAACTTCAAGATCGACCCGAGGACCAAACGTGTTATCATGATGGGCGCGATCGACAACCTTGTAAAAGGTGCAGCAGGACAGGCTGTACAGAACATGAACCTGATGTTCGGATTCGACGAGGCAGAAGGACTTCATCAGATTCCAATGCTTCCGTAAATAAAAACGGAGATTTTTGTACCAAGGAGGAGTATAGATTATGAAGGTTATTACAGGTGGAGTTACAGCGGCAAAAGGATTCCAGGCGGCATCCACAGCAGCAGGGATCAAATATCAGGGAAGAACTGACATGGCAATGGTCTACAGCGAGAAACCATGCGTGGCAGCAGGAACTTTTACCACAAATATCGTAAAGGCAGCTCCGGTCAAATGGGACCAGGAGATCGTTTATAAACATCCAAGTGCACAGGTGATCGTCTGCAACAGCGGTATCGCCAATGCGTGTACAGGAGAAGAGGGATTCAGCTACTGCCGGGCAACAGCAAAAGCAGCAGCAGAGACTCTGAACGTAGATGAAAACAGCGTACTGGTCGCATCTACGGGCGTTATCGGCATGCAGCTTCCGATCGAGAAACTTTCCGACGGTGTCAAGGCAATGGCTCCGAAGCTCAAGGGAACTCTGGAAGCCGGAAACGAAGCAGCCAAAGCAATCATGACAACGGATACCGTAGAGAAAGAAGTTGCCGTAGAAATCGAGATCGGCGGCAAGACAGTTACAATCGGCGGCATGTGCAAGGGATCCGGAATGATCCATCCGAACATGTGCACGATGCTTGGTTTTGTCACAACAGACGTATGCATTTCCAAGCAGCTTCTCCAGGAAGCTCTGAGCCAGGATGTCAAAGATACTTATAATATGGTATCTGTTGACGGCGATACCTCCACAAACGATACTGTTCTCCTGCTGGCAAACGGAATGGCAGAGAACCCGGAGATCAATGAGAAAAACGAAGACTATCAGAAATTCTGCGAGGCACTGAATTACATCAACACCACACTTGCCAAGAAGATTGCAGGCGACGGTGAGGGTGCGACTGCACTGTTTGAAGTAAAGATCATCGGTGCAGAGAGCAAGGAACAGGCAGTGACTTTGAGTAAATCCGTTGTTACTTCCTCCCTTACAAAAGCAGCGATCTACGGACATGATGCAAACTGGGGAAGGATCCTCTGTGCGATGGGCTACTCAGGTGCACAGTTTGATCCGGAAAAAGTAGACCTCTACTTTGAGAGCAAGGCAGGTAAGATCCAGATCATCGAAAACGGTGTGGCTGTAGATTACAGCGAAGAAGAAGCGACAAAGATCCTTTCCGAAGAAGCGGTAACTGCGATCGCAGACATCAAGATGGGCGACTGCACCGCAACCGCATGGGGATGTGACCTTACCTATGATTATGTCAAGATCAATGCGGATTATCGTTCATAAAAAATTTAAAATCGAGGAGAAATGAAAAAATGGTAAATCAGAAATATCTGGACAAGGCAGAAACTCTTATCGAGGCTCTTCCTTATATACAGCGTTTTAATCGTAAGATCGTAGTAGTAAAGTACGGCGGAAGTGCCATGCTGGACGAAGAACTCAAAGCAAATGTCATCAAGGACGTTGTACTTCTGAAACTGATCGGTTTCAAACCGATCATCGTTCACGGAGGCGGTAAGGAAATCAGCCGCTGGGTCAACAAAGTCGGCATGGAACCACGTTTTGTAAACGGTCTCCGCGTAACAGACAAAGACACTATGGAGATCGCAGAGATGGTTCTCGCAAAAGTCAACAAAGAACTGGTTACACTGGTGGAATCCCTCGGTGTACAGGCTGTTGGTATCAGCGGCAAGGACGGTGGACTTCTCCAGTGCCACAAGAAACTTTCCAAGGGCGAAGATATCGGATATGTAGGCGATATCGAGAAAGTCAATCCGAAGGTTCTGCAGGATCTTCTCGAAAAAGACTTCCTTCCGATCGTATTTCCGATCGGATTTGACACAAACTTTGATTCTTATAATATTAATGCAGATGATGCAGCATGTGCGATCGCAGAGGCTGTCCATGCAGAAAAACTTGTATTCCTTTCTGATATTGAGGGTGTATACAAGGACAAAGATGATCCGAGTTCTCTGATCTCCGAGTTACATGTACACGAAGCAGAAAAACTGATCAGCGACGGTTATGTAGGCGGTGGAATGATTCCGAAACTGCAGAACTGCATCGATGCGATCGAGGAAGGCGTAAACAGAGTACATATCCTGGACGGACGTATTCCGCACAGCCTCCTTCTGGAGATTTTTACAAACAAAGGTATCGGTACTGCTATTTTAAGAGAAGACGGGGAGAAATATTACAATGAGCATGAATGAACAGATGAATCATGCAGAAGAAAGTATTCTGCATACATATAATCGTTTCCCGGTCATGTTTGACCATGGGGAAGGATGCTATCTCTATGATACAGAGGGCAAAAAATATCTCGACTTTGCTGCCGGGATCGCAGTAAATGCACTGGGATATCATTATCCGGGATATGACGAGGCTTTAAAAGCACAGATCGACAAGCTGACTCATATTTCCAATCTTTATTACAATGAGCCGATGAGCGAAGCAGGAGAAAAACTGGTCAAAGCCAGCGGACTTGCCAAAGCGTTCTTCACAAACAGTGGAACAGAGGCAATCGAGGGTGCACTCAAAGCTGCACGTAAATACGCCTATACCAAATATGGCAAAGAAGCACAGAAATATGAGATCATCGCAATGAACCATTCTTTCCACGGAAGAAGCATGGGAGCTCTTTCTGTCACAGGAACAGAGCATTACAGAGAGCCGTTCGAACCACTGATCGGCGGTGTTAAATTTGCGGATTTCAATGATCTTGAGAGCGTCAAAGCACAGATCACAGACAAGACCTGCGCGATCATCACAGAGGTCGTACAGGGAGAGGGCGGCATCTATCCGGCACAGAAGGAATTCCTTGAGGGACTTCGCGCACTCTGTGACGAAAATGATATTATCCTGATCTTTGACGAGATCCAGTGCGGTATGGGACGTACCGGATATTACTTCGCATGGCAGTCCTACGGTGTCAAACCGGATGTGATGACCTGTGCCAAAGCACTTGGCTGCGGTGTCCCGGTCGGGGCATTTGTCCTCGGGGAAAAAGCTGCAGCAGCATCTCTCGTACCGGGAGATCATGGCACAACTTATGGTGGAAACCCGTTTGTATGTGCAGCTGTCAGCAAGGTGTTTGATATCTTTGAGCAGGCCGGTATCCTGGCACATGTACAGGAATTAACCCCATATTTAGAGGAAAAACTCGACACACTTGTGGAAAAATACCCGATCGTCGCAGCACGTCGTGGAAAAGGTTTCATGCAGGGACTGGTGATCGAAGGAGCGACTGTGGGAAGTGTTGTGACAAAGGCACTTGAGAACGGGCTTCTTGTGATCTCAGCAGGAAGCGACGTACTCCGTCTTGTACCTCCGCTTGTTATCACAAAAGAAAATATCGATGAAATGATCGAGAAATTAGAAAAGAGCCTGGCGTAACTGCCAGGCTCCTGCCTTTTGAAACTACTGTACAAATCTGATATCTGATAGAAATATATTATTCCATACTGTTAAGATCAATGTGTTTCTTGATCGCGGCAAAGCTCTCGGTACTGATCACGTGCTCGATCTTGCAGGCATCACTTGCTGCAACAACCGGGTCAACACCCAGTTTCTCAAGCCACTCAGAAAGAAAGAGATGACGCTCGTAAATTTTCTCTGCGGTTGCACGTCCTGATTCGGTCAGGTAAAGGTATCCCTCAGGTGATACGGTGATCTGATCGGTCTCACGAAGCTTCTTCATGGCAACGCTGACGCTGGATTTCTTGAATCCAAGTTCAGAGGCAACATCTACGGAGCGAACGACCGGATGGGATTTGCTTAAGATAAGAATCGTTTCCAGATAGTTTTCGGCGGATTCGTTTGTATGCATTCTTACACCCCAATTCTGCTGAAAGAAATCATGCGTTTGTTTGCATAATCTCGTATTGCTTTGTATTATTGATATCATATCATATTTTCGCGTCCGGAACAAGATGAATGCAGAGAAAACCGCAAAAATCCAATGTTTTTTATAATTGCATATTTTGGCACAAACAGAGACTCCTGCCCGGAAAGGCAGGAATTTTTTTATACAAATTTGCACAATAGTTATGCAAAACGAACGAATATTGTACATAACAAACAAGAGTCACTTGTGACAAATAAAAGTTTTATGATGCAAATTATAGTTATGATTAACGAATGCAGGTTATATAGAACGAAAAAAAGTACTTGACAGCTTACCAACGTTAGAATATACTAACTTAGTAGAAAAAGGAAGTGGTCTGTGACTGCGGTCTTTTTAAACGAAAAAAATTATCATTAGAGAAAGAAGAGTAGATACCATGATGCCACTTACAATGGCCGGAATCGGCGAAGTAAATACAATTCTCAAGATCGGTGGAAATGAAGAAACAAGAAGATTTCTCGCAAACCTTGGATTTGTAACAGGTACAGAGATTTCAGTAGTGTCTGCGATCGGCGGCAATGTAATCGTTAACGTCAAAGATGCCCGTGTAGCAGTCAACTCAGATATGGCAAAGCATATTATGATCTGACAGCCCCAGGGTTTAAAATTGCAGCTACGTTGTATGCTTGCATACATTAGCGGATGAATTTGAAACCCGCCAAACATGAGGAAGTAGCGATTTTCGAAGAAAATCAGCGGATTCCGAATGTCTGCAGAAGTGTGGAATTGCGAAGCAATGGAGCACTTCGTCAGGGGCGTCAAGTATATATAATAAATCAACAAGAGGAAAGGAGACAGAACAATGACTTTAGGTGAGGCAAAAGTCGGAAGTACCGTTGTTGTAACTAAGATTGAGGGAGACGGCGCTTACAAACGACGCATTATGGATATGGGAATCACCAAAGGAAGCGAAATCTACATCAGAAAAGTCGCTCCGCTTGGAGATCCTGTTGAGATCACTGTAAGAGGCTATGAGTTATCCGTAAGAAAGAACGATGCTCAGTGCGTACAGGTAAAATAAGGATTGCTGTTCCCAGCAATGAATCATGTTCTGTACATAAGAATTAAAGTTTTGTTGAGCGGCCTTATGGCTGCAACAAAGAGGGATTAAGGAGGTAAGAAAAAATGGCAATTAAGATTGCACTTGCCGGCAACCCGAACTGTGGTAAAACAACAATGTTCAACGCATTAACGGGCGCTAACCAGTATGTAGGAAACTGGCCGGGAGTTACTGTAGAGAAAAAAGAAGGTAAATTAAAAGGCAAAAGAGGAAAAGGCGAGGATGTTATCGTAACTGACCTTCCTGGTATCTATTCCATGTCACCATACACTCTGGAAGAAGTAGTCAGCCGTGACTATGTCCTGAAAGAGAACCCAGATGTTATCATCGATCTTGTCGATGCAACAAACATCGAGCGTAACCTGTATCTGACCACTCAGCTTGTTGAGACCGGTGTTCCGGTTGTCATCGCGCTGAACATGGCAGACCTTCTTGAAAAAAGAGGAATCAAGATCGATGTTAAGCGTCTTTCCATGCTGCTTGACTGCCCGATCGTTGAGACATCCGCACTGAAGGGCGAAGGTCTTGACAAACTGATCGACGAAGCAATCAAAACAGCAAAGAAGAGCAGCGCTGATCTTCCAAAAGAAGTCTTCTCCAAAGAAATGGAAGCAGCTATCGCTGATGTGAAGGATGTCCTTCCGGAATCTATCACAGAAGACAAGAAGAGATGGTATGCGATCAAATTCCTTGAAAACGATGAGAAAGTAAAGGAATCCATCAAACTTTCCGCTTCTGCACAGTCTACTGTAGACAGCAAACGTCAGGCGATCGAAAAGAAACATGACGATGATATGGAAAGTATCGTAACAGATGAGAGATATACTTTCATCCAGAAGATCGTAAACACAACTGTTAAGAAAGGTAAAGACAAACTTACCGTATCCGATAAGATCGACCGTATCGTTACCAACCGTATCCTTGGTATCCCGATCTTCATCGCGATCATGTGGTTAGTATATTATGTATCTGTAACAACAGTTGGTACATTCGTAACAGACTGGACAAATGATGTATTCGTAGTAGCTATTCAGGACTTCGCAAGCAATATCCTCGGCAGCATCGGCGCTGGCGATATGGTAATGGGACTTGTAGTTGACGGTATCATCGGTGGTCTTGGTGCAGTACTTGGATTCGTTCCTCAGATGGCAATCCTGTTCCTGTTCCTGTCCATCCTTGAAGACTGTGGTTACATGGTACGTATCGCATTTGTTATGGACCGTGTATTCCGTCACTTCGGACTTTCCGGTAAGAGCTTCATTCCGCTCCTTATTTCTTCTGGATGCGGTATCCCTGGAATCATGGCTTCCAAGACCATCGAGCAGGATAATGACAGACGTCTTACTATCATGACAGCAACATTTATTCCTTGTGGTGCAAAACTTCCGGTTATCGCTCTTATGGGTGGTGTAATTGCTGGTGAGACCGCAGGATATGCAGAGAGCTCCTTTATCGCTCCTCTGATGTACTTTATCGGAATCGTAGCTGTACTTGTAGCAGCGATCATTCTTAAGAAAACAAAACCGTTCTCCGGTAAACCGGCTCCGTTCGTAATGGAGCTTCCGCAGTATCATATTCCGCAGGCTAAGACAGTTCTCCTTCACGTATGGGAAAGACTGAAAGGCTTCATCATCAAAGCTGGTACAATCCTGTTCCTTGCTTGTGTAGTAATGTGGTTCCTTGGTGGATTTGGATTCACAGATGGTGGATTCGGTATGGTAGAAGACAGCGCAGACAGCCTTATGGCAGCAATCGGCGGTGTGATCGCTCCGATCTTCGCACCACTTGGATTTGGCGAGTGGCAGCCGGTAGCAGCTTCTATCTCCGGTTTCACAGCAAAAGAAGCTATCGTATCTACAATGGGTGTCCTGGCTAACGTAGCTGGTGATACAGAAGATGCAGTAAACGTTGCAGCAGGTGTTGCAAGCTGGTTCCCGACAGGAATCGCAGCTTTCTCCTTCCTGATGTTCAACCTTCTTGATTCTCCTTGCCTTGCAGCTATCGCAACAATGGCAAAAGAAATGAACGACAAGAAATGGTTCTGGTTCGCAATTCTCTTCCAGAACGTATTCGCTTACATCGTTTGCCTCTGCTTCTATCAGATCGGTTCTTTCGTAACTGGTGGAGCATTTGGTATCGGTACTGTAGTAGGATTCGTAGTACTTATCGCAATGCTGTTCCTGCTGTTCAGACCAGATCCATACAAAGATCAGAAAGTTTATTCCAAACGTTCTGTACAGGCATAAGAAATTATGAAATAATAAAGGGGCTGGATGCAGTTGATGTGTCCGGCCTCTGTTTTCACTTTATATGACTGGCAGTATTTAAAGAGAGGATGAGTGAAATGCTGGCAAATATTATTATCATGGCTTTGATCCTTGGATATTGTGCATACATAATCTACAAAAATGTAAAAAATGCCAAAGAAGGTAAACACATGGGCTGCAGTGGATGCAGCGGCAACTGTGGAAGCTGCGGCGGATGCAGCGGGGCTGCTTTCAACAAAAGTACTGCGCAGTCTTCTAAAAAACGTCTGAAATAGGAGGTGCTGTATGGGAAATTCAACAGGATCCACGATGTATATGTTCGGTGCAGTCATTGTTATCTACATTGTAGGAATGCTGCTCTATCAGGGATTTCAGTGGATCAAGAAAAAAAGAGCACAGAAAAAGGACGAAGAGTTCAGAAACAGTGAAAAATAACAGCAGATATTAAAGTGTATAAAAATACCGAGATCCGTATATGCTGATATTAAACAGGATAAAGAGACTGGAATTGATAAACCAGTCTCTTTTTATTGCATTGCATATTGCGGAGGGATATTACTATGTGGGGATTTCTTGCAGCACTGATCTCAGGTGCATTGATGAGTATTCAGGGAGTTTTTAATACGGAAGTGACGAAACAGAGCAGCCTGTGGGTATCGACGGGCTGGGTGCAGCTCTCGGCTTTTGCAGTCTGCGTTGCCGCGTGGCTTTTTACAGGGCGGCAGAGCGTTTCTGCGTTATGGCAGGTGGAGAATAAATACACACTTCTTGGAGGCGTGATCGGAGCATTTATCACGATCACCGTGATCCAGAGCATGGGCGCACTCGGTCCTGCAAAAGCAGCCATGCTGATCGTGCTCTCGCAGCTGATCGTTGCATATCTGATCGAACTGATGGGGCTTTTTGGCGTGGATAAAGAGCCTTTTGAGTGGAGAAAAGTCCTGGGAATGCTGATCGCGATCGCCGGGATCGTGATCTTTAAATGGCAGAAATAAGGGTAATCCTGGAAGAATAGAAGTTTCCTATTGTAAAACACAGGGGAATTGGGTAAAATAAGACATGGTCAAGTATATACCGGGGGAGACTGCCTTAATATAGAAGGGAGTGAACCGGTATTATCACAAAATCAATAAGAAAATACTGTACAGTGCTTTTGTCGATCGCGCTTTTTACAGGGATTTTCTGTGCGGGATGTGGCGCGAGAAGTGATGAGATATTGCTTGAAAGCCAGGAAGATACTTCTGATACTGTAGAAGAAACAGAGCAGGAGGAAAGAGAGATGACTGACGAAATTCCGTCAGTGACACCTGAACCGCAGGAAATTTTTGTGGATGTCTGTGGCGCTGTGAATCAGCCGGGAGTCTATGAGATGGATCCGGACAGCCGTGTTTTTCAGGCGATCGAGGCAGCGGGAGGAATGACGGAAGAGGCTTCCGGAATTTCTGTCAATCAGGCACAGCCACTCAGTGACGGACAGCAGGTTTATGTACCGACTGTTCAGGAAGCAGAGGAGGGCAGTTTTGTTCCGGCGGTACCTGAGACTACAGGAACGGGAGAAAGCATGGGTACAGAAGATGGAATTGTCAATCTGAATACAGCAGATGCCGAGACGCTCAAGACACTGTCAGGCATCGGAGATTCCAAGGCACAGGCGATCCTTGCATACAGGGAGGAACACGGAGGTTTTTCCAGCATCGAGGAGATCATGCAGGTCCCCGGAATCAAAGAAAGTACCTTTTCAATGATAAAGGATAAGATTGCAGTAAAATAAGGAGAATGGAATGAGCAGAAAAGTTTTAGTAGTAGATGACGAAAAACTGATCGTAAAAGGAATCCGCTTTAATCTGGAACAGGACGGAATGGAAGTGGACTGTGCTTACGATGGAGAAGAAGCGGTGGAGAAGGCGAAGGAGAATAAATACGACATTATCCTTCTGGACCTGATGCTGCCGAAGATGGACGGGCTGGAAGTATGCCAGCAGATCCGGGAATTTTCCAATGTGCCGATCGTTATGCTTACTGCCAAAGGCGAAGACATGGACAAGATCCTGGGACTGGACTACGGTGCAGATGATTATATCACCAAACCGTTCAACATCCTTGAGGTCAAGGCACGTATCAAAGCCATTATGCGTCGTGCCCGTTCTGAACATGAAGAGAAAGAAAAAGCAAAGACAATCCAGGCAGGTGACCTTAAGCTGGACTGCGAGAGCCGTCGTGTATTTATTGCAGACAGAGAGATCAATCTGACAGCGAAGGAATTTGATGTGCTGGAACTTCTGGTATTCAACCCGAACAAGGTTTACAGCCGTGAGAATCTTCTGAATATCGTATGGGGATATGAATATCCGGGTGATGTCCGTACTGTCGATGTACATATCCGCCGTCTTCGTGAAAAAATTGAGGCGAATCCCAGTGAGCCGAAGTATGTACACACCAAATGGGGCGTAGGATACTATTTCCAGGCATAACCCATGGTAACGAAAAAAAAGACAAAATTTTTTAAAAGTCTGCGTTTTCGTATCTTTATTATCCTTATTATTCTGGGAATCGTGCCGGGAATTATCGTGACACAACTGATGATACACTATTACGAAAATCAGGCAGTGGAAGTAAGTGTGAGTGCAGTACGCACAGAATGCGCGATTCTCTGCGACCAGATCATCAAGGAAAATTATCTCAATGACTCCAGCTCCGAGGCTGTCAACAGCAAGCTGGAGTTATTGTCTAATGTCTATGGCGGCAGAATCCTTGTGGTTGACAGAGATTTCAAGATAGTCAGAGATACCTATCATGTGGAAGAGGGTAGAACTCTTGTTTCGTCCAAGGTGATACGCTGTTTTAAGAATGGTGATTCTGACGAGTTTAAAAAGATCGGACAGATGATCGAACTGGTAGTTCCGGTCAAAAGTGCAGATGTGTCTCAGGTTCAGGGAGCCATGCTGGTGAATATTTCCGAAAGTGAGATCGCTGCCATAGCAGGAGATCTGGAGCAGAAAGGAATCCTGATCATCTGTATTATTATTGTATTATCGCTGTTCCTGGCGTATATCCTGTCGACTGTCCTGGTAAAACCGCTTGCGAGAGTTACCAAGGCAATTGAAGATCTGACAGATGGCTATCAGCAGGACGAGATCAGTGTGCCGGACTATACAGAGACAGAACTTATCACAGATGCCTTTAACAAGATGCTTGCCAGAATGAAAGTTCTGGATGAGTCACGATCGGAGTTTGTATCAAATGTCTCTCATGAACTCAAGACTCCGATGACTTCCATGAAAGTCCTCGCAGATTCCCTGGTAGGACAGCAGGGTGTCCCGGAGGATCTGTATCAGGAGTTTATGCGTGACATCACAGCGGAGATCGACCGTGAGAACAGGATCATCACTGACCTTCTGACGCTGGTCAAGATGGATAAGAAAAACGCAGATCTTCAGATCCAGCATATGTCGATCAACCAGCTGCTGGAGGATATCCTGAAGCGCCTGCGTCCGATCGCGGACAAGAGAAACATCGATCTGATCCTTGACAGTTTCCGCCCGGTGGAGGCAGATGTGGACGAGCTGAAATTTACATCTGCGATCAGTAACCTGGTAGAAAATGCGATCAAGTACAATGTAGACGACGGATGGGTAAGAGTGTCGCTGGATGCGGATCACAAGTTCTTCTATGTGACAGTTGCTGATTCTGGAATGGGTATTCCGGAGGATTCTCTGAGCCGTATCTTTGAGAGATTTTACAGGGTGGATAAGTCTCATTCCAGAGAGATCGGAGGAACAGGACTTGGCCTTGCGATCACGAGAAGTACGATCGGCATGCATCATGGAGTGATCAAGGTATTCAGCAAAGAAGGGGAAGGAACTACTTTTTCCGTTCGTGTCCCACTGTCATATATTCCGTAGGAGGTGCCGGATGAAGAGAATATCAAAAGTGCTTCTTCTGGCGCTGATGGTCTGTACCTTGTTTGCAGGATGCAGCATAGAAACCATACAGTCAAAGAAAGAAGACAGTAAATATAATTTTTATTATCTCAATACAAATGAGACTGCGCTCAAGAGTGAACCCTATGAGCCAAAAGAAGAAACAAAAGAATACATGGTAAAAGCTCTGTTACAGAAATTAGGGAACGGAGAAGTACCGGAAGACGGAATCAGTCTTCTTCCGGAAAATGTTTCTGTAAGTTCTTATGATCTGCAGGATAATCTGCTGATCATAGATTTCAGCAAAGAATATTCAGAAATGAGCAAGGTAAGGGAAGTTCTTACCAGAGATGGAATTGTCCAGACATTTCTGCAGATACCGGATATTGCAAAGATCCGTTTTACAGTGGCAGGTCAGCCGCTTAAAGACTCCAGAAACCAGGAGATCGGGGATATGACGGACAGTACATTTGTGGAAGTATCAAAGAAAAATGAGGACAACTATCGATACGATACGTTTACCTTGTATTTTGCAGACAAGAGCGGCAAGAGACTTCTGAAAGAAACAAGAAATGTTTGTTACAGAAGGACGCTCCCAAAAGAGCGTGTTGTTCTGGAACAGCTTGCCAAGGGACCTTTGGAGGACGGACATTATGCAACGATTCCAGAGAATACTATGGCGATCAATGTGATTACGGCAGACAGAATCTGTTATCTTGACCTGAACAGTGAGTTCCAGGATGCAGCATTGGATGTGGCAGAAAATATTTCTGTTTATTCGGTGGTGAATTCCATTGTGGATTCCTGTGAGGCGGATAAGGTACAGATTTCCATTGAAGGAAACAGTGGAGGAAACTTCCAGAAGAATCTGCCGCTCTACAAATTTTATGAAAAAAACAAAGACCTTGTAATTCCGGATGAGGACGAGGAATCATAAGGCATTTCTATACAGAAAGGACAGGGAATGCGTAAAAGACCAGTGTGTTGTGCGTGCGTGTTCCTGATGTTGTGTCTGTGTATTCTGGACCTGGCAGGGATTCCTGTTATAAGAGGGAATCCGCTGCCGCGTGAGGTCCGGGAATATATAGAGTCACATCCATCGGCTGTGATCTGCGGGGAAGTACAGCGGTGCCAGGACACGGAATATTCTCTTTCTGTCTATCTTAAACAAGTCTTTCTGCTCTGTCAGTCAGAGCGAATTCCCATCAGAAATATAAGAGTGTTTTTGGAGAAAAATGCAAAAGAAAATTTGAAAACAGGTATGGTTATCCAGGTCGGTGGTGAGCTGGAGCGGGTTTCTGCACCCAGAAATCCAGGCGAATTTGATTCGCAGCAGTACTATGCCTGCCAGGGAATTTATTATTTCCTGAAAAATGGAATTATACAGAAAAAAGGCAGGAATTATTCAAAGTATGGACAGTTCCTGACAGAACTTCGGGGGCGAATCGGCGAAATCCTGCAGGAAACAGCGGGAGAGGATGCGGGAATCTACCAGGCGATGCTGCTGGGAGAAAAAAGCGGTCTGGATGAGGAGGTGAGGCTGCAGTATCAGATGGCGGGGATGGTGCATATCCTGGCTATTTCCGGACTACACATCAGCGTACTCGGAATGGGACTGTTTTCGTTACTCAAGAAGCTTTCATTTGGCAATGGATGGGCAGGATTTCTTTCACTGAGTGTGATCCTTCAGTATGGGATGCTGACAGGAAGCAGTGTGTCCGCAATGCGCGCTGTCTGCATGTTTGTGCTGGCAGTCGGAGCGCGGATTCTGGGGAGAAGCTATGATTTTCTGACTGCACTGGCTGTGTCTGCGATACTTTTGCTGCTCGATACACCGGCGTACCTGTACAGCAGCAGCTTCCTGCTTTCATTCGGGGCAGTGACAGGTCTGGGGATCGTGGCACCTGCCCTGAACCGTCTGGTGGGCAGTGAGCGTGCGTGGGTCAAAACACTTCTGTCATCCTTTGCCGTGCAGCTTACAACGCTGCCGGTGCTTCTTCGGATGTATGGTGAGGTATCAGTTCTGGGAATCGTTTTGAATCTGGCCGTGCTTCCTACGGTAAGTGTGGTGCTGATCTGCGGATTGTGTTGTGTGGCTGTTGGATTTATGAGTATTTCCGCTGCCGGGATCTGTCTGATTCCGGGAAAAATCCTGCTGATGCTTTACGAGAAACTTTGCGTGCTGGCAGGGGCCGTTCCGTTTTGTACATGGATCGGCGGCGCGCCGGAGATATGGCAGTGCGTGGTGTATTATGTCCTTCTGTTTGGCGGGATACAGATCGCTTTGTTCCTGAAGGAAAAAGGAGCGTACCGTGTGTGGAGAGTCCTGTCGAGAGGAATTTGTGTTGCTGTTGTCTGTGTGAGCATTTTTATTCTGGGATTCCGACAGAAAAATCTGATTTCGATCACCTGTCTGGATATCGGACAGGGGGACGGGATCGTGATACAGCTTCCGGGCGGCAAAACGGTCATGGTGGATGGTGGAAGCAGCAGTAAGAAAAAGGTTGCGTCGTATCAGATCCTTCCATATCTGAAAAATCAGGGGATTTCGGTGGTGGATGCCATACTGATCTCACATACGGACCTTGATCATATCAGTGGCGTACAGGAACTGCTGACGTTGAAGGAAAAACATCTCACAACACTGCGTATAAAAAATCTGCTCCTCCCGGACTGGAAGGCACCGGAGGAGGTCTATTATGAACTGGAGGAGCAGGCGAAGAGGTGCGGGATTTCTGTGCTAAGGCTTCATCAGGGGCAGAAACTGCGGTTTGGGGATGGCTCTCTGGAAATCCTGTCGCCAGAGACAGGTGCGAAGGGGACGGATGTAAATGAAGAAGGGATTGTGATGGAACTACGGTACGGGAAATTCCGGGGGCTTTTTACTGGTGATATCGGAGCGGAGACGGAGAAAAAGCTGCTTCCGAAACTTGATGATGTGAATTTTCTTAAAGTAGGGCATCATGGGTCACGGTATTCTACCTGTCAGGAATTTCTGGATAAGATAAAGCCGGAACTTGCGGTGATCTCCTGCTCGGAATCCAATACGTATGGGCATCCGTCACCGGAAACGACGGCACGTCTTGAAGAGAACGGGATCCGGACGGAATATACGATGAAAAACGGGGCGATCACGGTTTATACAGATGGGCATTCTATACGTATGAAAACTTTTTGTAACGAAAAAACAGCGTAGAATCTACAGATGTTTTGTAGTATGATAAACAGGAAAATAAATCAGAAGGAGGTGGAAGACATGGAGCGTATGCGAAAGACGGTTTTGTATCTGACATCATTCCTGCTTTTGGGGTGTCTTGGGTGGGTGTTTTTTCATGCATTGTGTACCATTCCCCAGGCAAAAAACATACTGAAAAACAGAACGGTGTTTCCACTGATCCTGGCAGGAAGTATATTTCTGCTGCTGTTGTTTGTGAAATTGGCAGACTGGTGCCGCTCATGGAAAAAACATACACTTATGAAGGCAACTGCCATTGTTTTCCTCCTGATTCTGGTATTACAGTTCCTGTATCTGTATTATGTGCGTTACTGGGTAGGGTATGATAACCTTCTGGTTCTGGATGAAGCCTGGTATATGCAGACGGATGGACATATTTCACCGGATTTTTATGATTCGTATTTTCAGCGTTATCCACATAATCATCCGGTTACGATTTTGCTGTACTGGGTTCTCAAAGCTGCGGGAAAACTGGGAGTATCCGGTTTATACTGGCCTTCTCATCTTCTGGGACTAGTAAGCATTGATCTTGCGCTGCTGTTCATGTGGAAACTGGCATGTGAAACTGAGGATATCCATCGGGGATTTCTTGTGTCGGTTCTGAGTCTTTTTGATCCGATTATTTATATATGGATTCCGTGGCATTATACAACTGTATGCCTGCTTCCGTTTCTGAGTGCGGGAATTTATTTCGGATGGAAGACGTGGAAAGCGGTGAATTTACGAAGTCAGATAATCTATGCGGCATGTACGGGGATTTTTACTGCGGTCGGAATGAGAATCCGGATAACAGAGGGAATCCTTCTGATTGCGTTTCTGATCATGGCAGTCTGTGTGAAAGGCTGGAATCGGTGCAGACTGGCTGCATGTCTGATTCCTTTTCTGGTGATATGTGGTCTGACTTGGGCCGGGACAGGCATGCTTCGAAATCATTATGCAGATTTTGACAGTTCCGATAAAGCATTTCCACCGGCTCATTTTGTAATGATGGGAGTTGGAGGAGATGGAACTTACAAAAAGAAAGATGTAGAATTTACAGCCCGGATCCCCGGAGAAGAAGCAAAGACAAAAGCAGATCTGCAGGAAGCAGGGAAAAGAATCAGAAATCTGGGTGTAAAAGGTACAATTTCTCTTGCGGGAGAAAAAATGCTGACTGTCTGGCAGGATGGTTCCTGCGGGTTTCAGTCGGAATGGCTTTATCCATTGAAAGATTCCAGAGCTTTTCAATATATTTGTGGAGAAAAAAATGATCTGTTTCTATACTGGGCGCAGATTTTTTATGTGATGCTTCTGTTTCTGACGCTGGCAGGAACGGCTGCATCTATGATAAGTGGAAGGATGGGCACAGGAATGCTATTGAGGCTTGTGCTGCTTGGAAATATTCTTTTCTATCTGATGTGGGAGGCACAGAACCGTTACAGTATTGGAATGGTGGGAATACTGCTTTTTCTTGCCGCAGATGGATGCCGTTTGCTGCAGAATGGGGAACTGAAAACAGAACATATTGTGCCGGTTTTGATCCGAAAAAGAGGCTGGGGAGCAGTAACTGCAATCCTGGCTGTGATGCTGGCGATTTTGCTGTACAGACCGTTGTTTGTGGAAGAAACGGAGTGGAGAGAGTTTTCTGTCCGGAATATTTACCGGGTGGGACAGAATCTTCAGGATATTGTTTCTGGTGACAGGGTTACGCAGACATTTGTGGCTTCATCGGCGTTTGATCACATTCTGGTACAGGGCTATCTCAAAAATGGTGCAGTACCGGACGGTGGGTGTCAGATGCTGATTCAGGATGAAGAAGGGAAGAAACTGGCAGAAGCATTTCTGAGTGCACAGCAGATTGCAGAAACTCAGCTTGATTTTACATTTGACCCAATTGTGCCGGATGGGGAAACTGTTTATACGATTGTTATTGAGCCGAAAGGAATCAGAGAAAATCATGCGCTGCAGCTGTATCGTTTCAACAGTTCTATGGATCTGTATCCGGCTGGAAAACTGAGTTGTAATGGCAGAGAAGAGAACGGGAATCTTATTTTTTCTGTTTATGAGGAAAGAACAGGGACAATTTTCAGGAGGATTTTTTTGTGAAAAATTTACAGGAAGATATCAAGACAGGGAATTTCAGGCGAGTGTATCTTTTGTGCGGGGATGAAGCCTATCTGAAGATCCAGTACAAGGATAAACTGATAAAAGCTCTGAACCCGGATGACGATACAATGAATTTCAGCAAATATGAGGGAAAGGGAATCGAAGTGAGGGAGATGATCGATCTCTGTGAAACGATGCCTTTTTTTGCGGATTACAGGGTGATTCTTGTGGAAAACTCTGGTTTTTTTAAGAACAAGTGTGATGAACTTGCTGATTATATAAAGACATTGCCGGATTATGTGCGGATGGTTTTTGTGGAAGAAGAAGTGGATAAACGAAGCCGTATGTACAAGGCAGTCAAGGCTGAAGGGCGAATCGTGGAGTTCGCAAAACAGGATGAAAAAACTCTGATGAGATGGGCGGCAGGAATCCTCGGACGTGAGGGACGAAAGATCACGACACGTGATATGGAGTTTCTTCTGACGAAGACAGGGACGGACATGGGAAATATCCGGAATGAGCTGGAGAAGCTGATCATGTTTACGATGGGACGTGATGTGGTTACGGCAGAGGATATTGAGGAGATATGTACGACACGGACGGAGAATAAGATTTTTGAGATGGTCCGTGCAGTTACGGAGAAGAACCAGAGGAAAGCGCTGGATCTCTACAATGACCTCCTGACCCTCAGGGAGCCGCCGATGAGGATTCTGTTCCTTCTGTCAAAGCAGTTCCGCCAGATGACGCTGGCGAAGAAGATGTCAGGAGAGGGTGCGGCGCAGAGTGAGATCGCATCAAGACTTGGTGTGCCGTCGTTTGCGGCACGGAATCTGCTGACCTGTGCACGGGCGTACAGTACGGAGGAGCTTGAACAGGCGGAAGTGGATTTTGTGGATTCGGAGGAAGCAGTGAAGACGGGCAGACTGCAGGATGTGCTGAGTGTGGAGCTGCTGATCGTGAAGTACAGCACCGGAAGATAAAAAAGAACAAATATGTAAAAAGAAAATGCTATACTGAGGCATCAAAAAGAATGGAGGCGGAAAAATGGTATTAGGGATTCTGGGGCTGGCAGCCATGATATTGTGCTGGGCTGCAGGCTCTTACTGGAAGAAGGTTTACTACTTAATATGGTTTTTATCTTTGCCGATGCCGATTTTTTGGTTTTTGTATAGCTTTTCGATGGATGAAGATGGCGATGGCGGGAGTTCTGGCGGGATAGAAGCGGTACTTACGGTAATAATCTTGATTATACTGGTAATAATATATGTAAAGGCAAGAAATCTGGGAGATGTAATTAATACATTTCTGCTGATGAATGTTAATATTTTGTTGATGATTTTATTGTCAGATTCTGGCTTTAGCAGATGGAACATGATAGTGTTTGTGATAACACTTCTGGCTTCGATAATCGCAGCAGTTGCCACATTTCGTGCAAAAGAGTATTCTTCAGTGTTGCCGAGTTCACTGCTTGCAGTAACATGGGGCAGATTCATGCTGGGTGTATTCGCCTTAGATTATGAAGAGATATACAGTTCCCTGGGGCTGACAAGTTTACCGGTGACTCTGGGCCTCGGAATTATACTGACAGCAGCAGGTTGTCTGCTACAGTTTTTTATCCTCAAAAAGACTGACATGGGAAAAAAGAAAAGAAACGTAATAAGTAATTTCTTGAAATAGAAGGAAAATGCCTTGAATAACTGCGTGTCGCATTCTCGTTACTTTCAGTGATGAGTTAGACACGCAAATT